>DASTLQ010000021.1:0-3066 GCA_035714785.1 Minisyncoccota bacterium | reverse complement strand
CCCTTATTGCAATAATCTCCTTCTCAAAACCTTACTCAAAATCAGCAGAAGAATTTAAGATCATATCAGTATCACTCCCTGTAAACCAAGGTAACTTCACCATCCCTGTAACCAAGCAGATAAAAGAACTATCACTCACATACAAAAATTTCACTATTTACATAACAACCATTACAGAAACAGGAAAAAAAACAACCTCCGCCGGAAACTTCTCCCTCACCGGAAAAAGTGTAGTATTTATTATAATCAACCTAACAAAGCTATTGCCACCAACTACAGACAATACAAACAATGTTATATCTACTCCATCATACTACAGGAAACTCTGCCTCCCTCCATAACCTATATTCCCTTTCTTTCTATTAATAGCCATCTCTACACATCTCTTCATCCCGATGGTCACTGAGCTTCGTCGAAGTGGGGATGACATGTTTTTAGCACACCACCACCCCAAGAAACCCCGACCCCGAAGGCGGTCGCACATTTTTTTCCCCTCTCCCTAACATCTTCATCTATTGCATTCTTCCTCGCACGCCATCCGATAATGGGGGAAGCTGAATAATTGAAATTTAAACCATTTTCTCTCCAGATCGGCTCCTCAAATGCAAAAATATAGGAAGCTCAAAAATATTATTAACTTTTTCCTGATAAACTAAAGCCACACAATTGCCGTAATAATCAATTGAAGGCATTTTAGCTTCACCATTATCTAATGGCTTTCCATCATTCATAATATGCTAGGGACGGTTAATTACCTCTCTGGTAAATCAGAAATTTGAACAGGGTAAACATAATGTATCCTTCAACGCATCCTGAATCGCCTCAGGATTATATATTTATAGAATAACTGCCGGAAAATTTTCGGATATAAAGAAAATGCAGGTTTTGAAATAAAATAATTAAGGGGCACAACCGTTGGTTGTGCTAAGTGCGGGTAATTTTAATTCAATTAAGAAGCTGCAAGTATTAAAGTGATGTAATTTGGAAGACAGCCTCTTAAAGGGGCTGTCTTTATATTTAAATATAAATTTAGAGCAGTAAATGGCAAAATTTTTAATTCTATTATTGGTTTGTTCAGGTATCACTTACCCGCAGGAGTTATCTATTTATCCATTCGCGGTAGAAGATGAAGTTATTACTGAAACAAGAGAAATGCCCCGGTTTTATATAAATAATAATAACACAAACCGGTGGGAAAAATTAAACGGACCGATGGGGGGATGGATATTAAGTTTACAGGCGTTTAATGATACATTATTTGCAGGCATAGGTGATAGGGGAATAATTTACTATTCGACGAATGGGGGTGGTTTATGGCAAAAAGCAAATATGAAATTAAATTCACGTATAGGTGGTTTTGTCAAAACAGGGGAAAATGGTATGTACCCATAAAATTAGACACAAAGATAATCAACTCCTAGTTTATTATTAAATACGTTTTCTTCTTTTATATTATTAATATCCACTTCTTCTTTTTTATTTCCTATCATATTCTCAAACTCTAAAGGACTTAGATAATTTAAAGACGAGTGTTGTCTTTTTCTGTTATAGTAAATCTCTATATACTCAAAGATTTCATTTTTTGCTTCTTCTCGTGTAGTAAATTTTTTTTGATATACCAACTCTTTTTTTAATGTAGCAAAGAATGTTTCGGTTATTGCGTTATCATAACAATTTGCTGTACTGCTCATCGATTGCTTAAAACCATTCTCGGCCAATAATTTTCTCACCATATTGCTCGTATACTGACTGCCACGGTCTGAGTGAAAGATAACCCCAACCGGAGGTCTTTCGTGCCGTAGAGCCATGTTAATAGCTTCTCTGACTATCTCAGCATTGATTCTTGAGGATAATGACCACCCGACTATTTTTCTGCGGTAAACATCAAGAACCACAGCTAGATACAACCACCCTTCTGATGTCCTGATATAGGTTATATCAGAACTCCACAACTGATTTGATCTGACTGTTTGGAAATTTCCCTTAATCAAGTTCTCGCTATATCTGCCTTTCCCATCATGCTTTGTGGTTATCCTAAATTTTCTCTTAGTAACTGATCGAATATTATATTTTTTCATGATCCTATAAATTCTTTTCTTATTCACCTTCTGCCCGTCTTTTCTTATAGCTGCCGTTAAGTTAAGTAGCCCATATCTTCCTTTACTTTGCGTGTAATAATACATAATGCTACTATAAACCTTTGCTTCTTCGATGCTTCTACTAGAAGCTCTTCTTTTCTGCCATTGGTAATATGCGGCTCTCTTTATTTCCAGTATTTTACAAAGCTCTGATACCATATAAGTACTACTTTGCTCTCTTATAAATTCATATTTCACGGCTCTGCTCTTGCAAAGAATGCCAGGGCTTTTTTTAAAATCTCTAATTCACGTTTTGTCCTTGCCAGCTCTTTCTCTAGCATCCTCCTCTCTGCATCTTCAGGTTTCATATTCCCTTTCCCCGGAAATGCATCCTTCCCTTCATCTAAATATTTCTTTTTCCAGATGAATAGTGTGTTGCTACTTATTCCTAAGTCAGAGGCAACTTGCTCTACAGATCTCCCTGTGGTCATAACCAATTTTACAGCTGACTCCTTGAACTCCTGATCATAATTCTTTCTGGTTCTGATTTCTGACATATATAACTCCTATACTTTTATTTGTAATATAGTTGCTTAACTTGATGTATACAAATAAGGGTACGGTTCAAGCAGTATAATTCTCTATTTCATTTCCGCAATAGGAAGTAGCAAAAATATTAGAACTATCAATAATTCCCACTCCTCTTATTTCCATGTCTGGTATATTTTGAGTCTCCCAAGTTAACCCGAAATCACGAGAGATGTATATATTTCCCCATGCAGAAGCCAATACATCATTCTTAACTGAAACAGTAGTAAATCTAGTTAAAGTATCTGTGAAATGAATTGACCAGGTTATTCCTCCGTCCGAGGTTTTGTAGATAGTTTTATTTGTAATCAATAAACCATTATAATGATCTTTAAAGTAAATATCATTATATAAGGCATGGGGAATGGAATTTTTTAACCATGAGGAACCTCCATCAGTA
>DASTLQ010000020.1:0-34537 GCA_035714785.1 Minisyncoccota bacterium | reverse complement strand
CCACTCGAAATAATTTGGGTAAGAATCTGCTCTAGAAGAGATTCAGTATCTTTGACAATGTTGCTGTTGACTTCGATGTCGTGTAGGTTTTCCATAGCTTCCTCCTACTGTATCAAAAAACCACTCGAGATGAGTGGTTTTTATTATTATTCAATATTTACTCTAAAAGTCCCATAACTTTCTCCCCTATTGTAGGCCGAATCATAAGATATAATTTTTATAGTGTTAGTATTTCTTAAATTATCTAATTCTCTTGGAATAAATGAGTAGGTGAATGGAGATTGAGCACTCCCAAGATAAACATCATTTATAAATATATCAATTTTTTGAAGTGGATATGGGTTTAAGTTTGTGATTCTTATATTTACTCGCTCATCCATAGAGTATGTTCTGTTTCCACTTGGTTCAACGATAGATATTTGAGCACCCGAGCTACCGTTATGTACATTGTCGTACGAAGTTGGTATTTGAGATGAATATGTTCCAGGGTATCTACCACTATTTCTACTCCACCAATTTTGAACAGATGTTTCCCATCTTTGATATTGAGGATCTGAAGCTGGGTTAGATGGTGCAGGTCCTGTAATATCATTTCGGTCTATCCAGTGAAGGATGGTGTGAACATTAGTTATTACTCTCTCTTCGCGGGTTTCCCAAGGGGTGTATTCTGTTGCTAGCCCTCCAGACATTTTATCAATCAAAAAGCTTTCGTTACCTTGCCACTTTCCACGCAGTACGGGTTTTACAGTAGCAGGATCGAGATCCCAAACAGGTTCCTCAAAACTCTCATTAGGCATATCTTTCAAAGCAGACACCATAAATTTATTCCATATAGGTCCTGCCATAGAAACACCTCCTTTTCTCATTGAGGTGTTGTCATTGTTTCCTGCCCATACCCCTACTACGAGCGAGGGTGTATATCCGATAGTCCATGCGTCTTTGTTGTTGTTGGTAGTTCCTGTTTTTACAGCGACCTCTCTCCCAGGTACTACTAGTGAAGAATTTGCTCCGAATGTAGGGGTACGAGCTTGATTGTCAGACATTATGTCTGAAATAGTTAGAGCAGTCTTTTTAGGAAACACTTCTCTTGATCGTGGTTCGTATTCTTCAAGGATGGTTCCATTAGCTGTCTCAACCTTCAAAACGCCCGTGTACGGATTTCTTACTCCATCATTAGCAAATACTCCATAAGCAGAGGTCATGTCGAGTAGAGTTGTCTCACCGCCTCCTATAACCAGTGTCAATCCATATCTACTAATATCTGTGAGGGTACTAATTCCCATTTCTTCAGCAGTTTTTAGAGAGTCTCTCATTCCTGCTAGATAAAAAAGCTTTACCGCTGGAATGTTGATTGATTGAGCAAGAGCATCCTTTAGAGATATTGGACCTCGAAATTTGCCATCATAGTTGTCAGGACTGTAACAAGTACTAGCGCTTCTACCTGCAAGAGGTTGACCATAAGCGTTACATGTTCCTGAAAATTCAGTAAATAAATCAAATAACACAGTGTAGGGAGTAAAGCCTTTATTAAATGCAGTGGCGTAAATAAAAGGTTTAAAAGAAGATCCTGGCTGACGGCTAGCAGTCGTCACATTGAAGTTACCATCAATATTTTTATCAAAATAATCTCTTGAACCTATCATACTTAGGATGTGGCCGGTTTTAGGATCAATAGCTACGAGGGCAGCGTTCTTACCGTTCCAATCTTTTTCATTTTGCAGTGCGCCATCTTTCACTATCTGCTCACCCTGTTCTTGAAGCTTGTAGTCTAAGGTAGTGATTACTTTCAAACCCGCTTCCATTGTTTGTTTTCCGTATTTTTCCTCTAGATGTTGTTTTATAAAGAAGACAAAGTGTGGAGCCTTGATACCAATTTTGCCTTGACCAAGGAATACCACCTCTTCAGCTCTGGCTGTTTCATAAGTAGTCTGATCAATAAATCCAACATCTAACATTCGTTTCAATACTAAATTTTTTCGAGCATCGAGTAGATTGCGGTTTTTTCCAAAAGGGGAAAGAGTAGTAGGGGACTGAGGAATAGCAGCTAAATATGCAGCCTCTGACAAAGTGAGGTCTACAGCTTTCTTTTGGAAATAGGTTTTACTTGCTTCCTCAATACCATAAACGTTTCCTCCATAAGGGGCTTCATTTAAATAATGCTCAAGAATTTTTTCTTTAGTAAGAGATCGGTCCACCTGAATCGCCAGAATCCACTCTTTCACTTTTCGAGTGTACGTTTTTTTCTGTGTTAAAAGAGAGTTTTTTACTAACTGCTGGGTGATGGTAGACCCCCCTTGAGTGGTTCTTCCTGTATTAAAGAAATTTGAAAGCAGGGCTCTTATAATAGAGGTGATCCTAATCCCTTTATGGTTGTAAAATTCAGCGTCCTCAATAGCCACTGTTGCATTTTTGATATTCCAACCCATTTCTTCAAAAAGGATATCTGTCCTACGCACATCCTCGTGGATATCGTAAAGCAAAATTTCACCCGTGCGATCATAAAGTTTGGTTGAATTAATGACCTTCCTTTCATCAAAAGCATGAAAATCTGGAATTCTAAAGGATGAAACCCACATCATACCTGTTCCAGCAATCAAAATAATAAAGCCCGCGAAGGCCATAATAAGGTTTTTTAAATGTTTCTTTTGCCAGGATTTGTTGGTGATTTTTTTAAAAAATCCAATTGCTCTCTTTTTCATGTTATTTTAATAATATCACAAAATGATAAAAATAGACCTTTACACATATGTGATATAATGAGAATATTAATAAGCAAATTTATGAAAGAAAACGAAAAAACAAAGCTAATAGATGAAATTTTATCGAGAGGGGTAGGAGAGTTGGTGGACCCGGATGGGTTATTTAGAAAAAAGCTTGAAACAGAGCCAGAAAAGGTGGTGATTAAGCTAGGGGTGGATCCCAATAGGCCCGATATTCACCTTGGGCACGCAGTGATCCTTCGCAAACTTCGTCAGTTTCAAGACCTCGGATGTAAGGTGATTTTTTTGATTGGAGATTTTACCGCTCAAATAGGGGATCCTACAGGAAAGAGTAAAATCAGACCCGAAGTCGCATACACAGAAATTAAAAACAACATGAAGACGTATCTTGAGCAGGTCAAACTGATTTTGCGTCAAGAAGACAAAGTCTTTGCTTGGATAAACAACCTCGAGTGGTTTATAAGCATTACCGATTTAGTTTTTGATGAGAATAAAAAAATTAACATTGAAGAAGCTAAAGGAAAAGTTATCACCGTATCTTCAAATACATTTGTCGGCAAGGCGGCAGAGTATGATTTAATGCAAAGACAAAAACTTTTCAATAAATCAGTGGCAAATATTACAATACGTACTTTTCTTTCTACTTTAAGACATATCACTCACTCGCGCTTGATTGCTCGAGATATGTTCCAAAAAAGAATTGAAAATGGAGACGAGCTATACATGCATGAAATGATGTATCCTGTGTTGCAAGGTATAGATTCATATGTGATTGCGAGAATCTTTGGATCATGCGACCTAGAGGTAGGGGGCACAGATCAGCATTTCAATATGTTGATGGGACGAGATATTATGAAAATTAATGGCATTGCTCCACAAGCGGTGATTAGTTTTGAACTCCTCGAAGGACTTGATGGAAAAGAAAAAATGTCCAAAAGTCTAGACAATTATATTGGCGTCACAGATGAACCAGGAGATATGTATGGAAAAGTGATGTCTATTCCAGATACACTTATTGAAAAATATTTTGAACTTTGTACCTTTACTCCACTTGAGGAAGTAAAAAATATTGGAAAGGGAATAAAAGACGGTTCTTTCCATCCTAAAGATGTAAAGATGAACCTTGCTCGTCAGATAGTGGAAATTTATCACGGAAAAGAAAAAGCTGAAAAAGCAGAAGAATTGTTTGTGAGTACTTTTCAAAAAGGAGAAGTGCCCGAAGAAATGACCGAAGTAAAAATTAATGAAAACGAAAAACTACCCGATGCTCTAGTGAGAGAAGGGGTAGTTTCTTCCAAGACTGATTGGCGCAGACTTATTGAAGAAGGCGCCGTAACTAATCTAAATACTGGTGAAAAAGTTATCGACCCAAATCTTTCTGTCAAAAAAGGAGATTCTTTTAGAATCGGTAAAAAAAGATTTATAAAGATATCTTCTTAGTGAAAACGGTCATCCGGGTCACTTCCAAAATCCAAGTCGTCGGCATCTAAATCGACAGGAATATCGACATCAAGGTCTTCGTCCTTTTCTATTATTTCAAAACCATCAAGTTCTTCCTCTTCTTCGTAATTCATATATAAAAATTTTTGAATTTATCGACCTTTAATAATAACCAATCTATTACTCCCAGCATTTGTAGCAAAAGAAAATTTTCTTGGCAATAGAGATTGTGGATAAACCTACTGTTTGAGATGGGCACAAGCCGTCAGGGCGATAGCGATAGCGTCGAGTTCGTCGTCGGATTTTTTAGAATTGTCTATTTTAACCAGCATTTTCACCATTTTTATCACCTGCTTCTTGTCTGCTCGGCCGTCGCCTGCGATAGCAATCTTTATGGCTGGAGGTGAGGCTTCAAACACAGTAAGTCCCTTTTTTGAGGCTTCGTAAAGGACCACTCCTCTGGCTTCCGCCACCCGCATAGCAGTTTTTTTGTTGGTCGTCAGGAATAGGGATTCTATGGATAGTACGTCGGGTTTATACTCTGTGATTATTTTTGCCACTTCGTTTCCGATTAAAAGAAGTCTTTCTGAAAAGGGAAGCTCGGCCTTGGTTTTGAAACATTCTGAAAAAAGTACCACTTCTTTTCCAATTTTATTTTTTTCTACTACAGCTATCCCGAGTCTTTCAAATCCAGGATCTATTCCGAGTACAATCATATATTATTCTGCATTAGTAAAAACTTCCTGGACGTCGTCGCATTCTTCGAGGTCGTCCACTAATTTTTCTAAAAGAGCGAGGTCTTCTTCAGATAGGGGAATAGTGATGGTCGGTTTCCAAATCATGCCTTCACCAGTGCTTTCTTTTTCAAAACCCCATACCACCGAACCAATCCCGCCGAGAGAAAATTCGTTTTTAGTAAAGATGTGTTTAATTTCTTGAGCAGTGCGGTTGCGATTGTCGGTGAGAGTTTCTACCAAGATGCCAACTCCACCGGGACCGTATGCTTCGTACATAATATTTTCCATATCGGCGGATGGTTCGCCACCTTTTTTGATAGCTCTCTCTATTACGTCTTTCGGCATATTCATTTTCCGTGCTTTTTCGATGGCTGCTTTTAGCGCAGGTGAATCCGCGCCATGTGAGAGTTTTGCTTCCATGGAAATATTGCGCGAGAGTTTAGAAAAAATCTTACTTTTCTTGGCGTCGGTTGCGCCTTTTTGTCTTTTTATTTGCGTCCATTTATTGTGTCCAGCCATGGTTAGATTAGTTTATTTTGTTTAGTGTCGTCTTTTTCTCTGTCGTCGTTTATTCCTAGGTGTTCATATGCTTTTTTTGTGGCGATTCTTCCTCGAGCAGTGCGTTCTATTAAACCCATTTGTAAAAGATATGGTTCAATCACTTCTTCTACGGTTGCTTCTTCTTCTGACATGGCAGCCGCTATGGTTTTCAAACCCACAGGCCCACCACTAAACTTTCCTATTAAGATATCTAAAAATTTTCTATCCGAAGAGTTGAGACCAATGTCGTCTATAGAAAGCATTTCGAGTGCTGAGCGCACAGTTTCTTTGTCTAGATTTTTTTTATGAACCTGAGCAAAGTCCCTGCAACGTTTGAGAAAATAGTTTGCTGTACGTGGAGTAAAGCGACTCCGGCGCGCAATTTCATGCAAAGCTCCTTCCTCCAGAGTGGTTTCCAAAAGCTTGCTCGATCTTTTCACGATTTCTGCAATCTCAGCGTCAGTATAAAATTCCATTCTAAATACTCCACCAGAAAATCTAGAGCGAAGAGGGGAGGATAACAAGGCAACCCTAGTAGTAGCTGCGATTAAAGTAAATGGCGGAAGGTCGAGTTGGATGGTGCGAGCAGAGGGGCCTTTTCCAATGATGATATCAAGCACACCTGACTCCATAGCTGGATATAGTATTTCTTCTACCATCTTGTTAAGACGGTGAATTTCGTCAATAAAAAGAATATCGCCCGGAGAAAGGTTGGTCAAAATAGAGGCCAAATCACCCACTTTTTCTATGGCAGGACCTGAAGTCACCTTCATTTGACGCCCAGTTTCGCGAGCAATCAGATGAGCGAGAGTAGTCTTGCCAAGCCCCGGTGGACCATAAAAAAGAACATGCTCTGGTATGTGTCCGCGCCCCTTTGCAGCCTCTAAGAGGATTTTTACATTGTCTTTTATATGTTTTTGCCCAATATATTCTTCCCACACTACAGGTCTGAGTGCTTGGTCCAAAAACGATTCTTCTCCTTTATTTTCTAGATTAGGGCTTGACATATTAAATACATTATGCTATATTAGTAGTAAGTAGGGGTTATGCCCAACTTATCAACAAGCTATGCACACTGTTATCCTATTATAGCACTTTCGCTCTTTTGCACTGCTATATAATGTATACAGACAAAGTTTGGTGCGATGTACATTTAAAGAAGACACTGATCTCTAAGCAATCAGCCCCTGGTTCTACAAATTACAAAAGGACGTTTTGGTACCCTCACCGGTTTCTGGAACTATCCTGGAGGCATTTGTTACTTTCAGGGCACAGTCCTGAAAGGATTGTTTAGAGATTAGTGTTTTTTTATTTCTGGTTGTTTTTGAAATTTAGTTCTCATAATCCTGAGAGCACGAACATTTTTCTGGTGAAAAATGTCCTCGTGTTCGCGCCGTCGCGCTCACAAGGCTCTCAATATTATGAGAACCAAATTTCAGACTCAATCAGTAGAAACTATTCTTCTAATAGATCCACCACACTTTGCACTTCTTCGATAGAAGTGATTCCGTTTAATATTTTTACTAGACCGTCTTGACGCATGGTGAGGATGCCCTGAGTGCGAGCGGTTTTTTTGATTTCTCGTTCACTTGGATTTTCTGGGATTATTTTTTCAATATTTTCATCGGTGACGATAGCTTCAAATATTCCAATACGTCCTTTGTATCCGGTCATGTTGCACTTTTCGCAACCAGTCGGCGCATATGCTTTAATTGGAGCCGCTGGATCAATATTGTATTTAAAAAGATCTTTTCCCTCGTCCTTAATGCTCTGCAATACTACCGTTAGCATGTTTGTTTCTTTTTCATCAGGAATTTTTTCTTTTTTACAAACAGAACAAAGTTTTCGAACCAATCGTTGAGCCAAAGAAAGAGAAAGAGCAGATACCATGATCTTTGGATTTACCTCTAGATCGATGAGGCGGGGGATCACTCCAGCAGCGTTGTTGGTGTGAAGTGTGGAGAAAACCATGTGACCAGTGAGGGCAGACTCCACTGCAATCTTTGCAGTTTCATTGTCGCGAATTTCCCCTACCATCACCACGTCTGGATCTTGTCGGAGTGCAGATCGGAGGCCTTCTAGGAAGGTGTATTTTTTACTATCCACCTGAGTTTGAGTAATACCAGGAAGGTGGTATTCGATAGGGTCTTCGATGGTTATGATTTTAATTTCAGGAGAATAGATGCGCTGAAGAAAGGCATAGAGGGTGGTGGTCTTTCCGCTTCCGGTTGGTCCCGTGACGAGGATGAGGCCATTTGGTTTAGCAATCTCTGCTTCTATAATTGAAAAGAGTTTTGGTTCGATACCAATTTCTTCAAGTTTTACTCTGATAGATTTTGGATCCAAAATACGCATCACGATAGATTCGCCGTAGGCTCCTGGGATTAGAGAAGTACGAATGTTTAATTCTTCGTCACCTTCCATGATAGAAAAACGCCCGTCCTGGGCAGTCCTACTGGTGAGTTTCAATCCTGACAGAAGTTTAATTCTTGAATTCAGAAGTCTGTATAGGGCTAGATCAAAAAACATTACGTCTTGGAGTACTCCGTCTAGTCGTAGGCGCACGCGACCGCGTTCCTTTTCAGGTTCGATATGAATATCGGAAGCTTTGATAGCAATAGCGCCCGCGATGATTATTTCAAGCATTCTTGAAACGCGATGAATTTGGTTTTTTTCAGCTAGGTCCTTGGTCATCACTTCGATGTCCTGTAGCTTTTCAATTTTTTCCGCTGTTTGGCGAAGAATTTCTCCAGAAATATCGAGGGTTCCAGCGTGCTCACTCTCAGCCATAGAAAGCTCTGTATATCTGTCCCAGACTTTCTCTAGGCTCCCTTCAGATACCATAAAAAAAGAAGCTACGAATCCTTTTCTCTCCATGTCCTCTTTAAGTTTTTCCATTAAGTCAGGTTGGGGGGAGCGCAGAGCGATATGAATATTTTTTCCAGAAAGTTTAAAAGGGGCGATATTTTGAGCACGAGCATCTTTCTCTGAAATAGCTCGAAGAGCTTCGTTGTCTATCCCAAGACGAGCGAGATCAATATATGGAAGTCCATACTTGGATTCTGCGAGCATAGACACCAGTTCTTCTTCTTCCTGTTTACGCAATTCCTCTAGTTCCTTATTTTGTTTTTCTTCGTTAAAATCAGTGCTCATTTGTCCTTTAATAATACAACATTCTAGGCTTCACAGCAAAAGAGCTTATGCTCCTGTAGCTAATTAGGGAAATAACCGTCAACATATATGGACATGCTATTTAAAAAATAAATAATGGAGAAATTATGGGTAAAATCGAAAACCCTTCCCAGAAAAATATAATGAGAATAGGGAATCTTTCCTTGGATAAAGTTCAGAGGAGGAGAAATGAGCTTGAGCGAAGATTAGCTGGCGAGGACGGAGAGCTTTGGCTTGAAGAGTTGGAAAAATTTCTCGAACGCAAGGAGTGTTGGGTAGAGTCTCTAAAGAATTTTTTTGAACAAAGTGTTACATTTGTTCTTGATCCTCGTAAGGAAGATTTTAAAGCAGAAGATCTCTTGAAATATATTCTCACAAAAAAAGAAGGTGGAAAGATAGATTTTAGGGACGCGAATATTGAAAAGCTTTCGAGGGGAGTTGCGATAAAAGAAAAAAATGACGCCGAGAGTGCTTCACTTTTTCGTTTAAAAAGAATCCTCACCAATAAAGAAATCGCCACTTATGCAAAGAAATTTGCAATATACAAAAAGTACGATATCTTTGATGCTTGCCAATTAGCAGGAAAACTAATAGATGCGGGGGAATTGAAAGACCGCGGATTAGGGGTGACTATTCATCTGGAAGAAAAATTTGAAAATTCTCCAGCCTATTTGGCCCTGATCCATGAATCAAATGGAGAAATGCGAATTTTTCTAAAAAAGATAAAGCCCACTATAGAGTGGGAAGTAGGAGACGGAGTAATGTTTTAAAATTTTAAAGACCTTCATATTTGGAGGTCTTTTTTTGCATGCAAGGGGACCCTTTCCACACCCAACATGCAAGGGGACCCCTTACACTTTATCCACATGTGGATAACATGCAAGGGGACCCCTTACACCTAAACACGAGAGGGAAGAATGGTATAATCGAGCTAATGGCCCCTAAAAATTCCAAAAAAACAAAGACGTCAACAAAGACACTGGTGCTGCTCGACGCTCACGCAATAATCCATCGAGCATATCATGCTCTACCAGAGTTTTTGTCGAGCAAGGGGGAGCCTACAGGGGCACTTTACGGCCTTTCTAGTATGCTAATGAAGATCATTGCCGAGCTTAGGCCAGATTATATCGTGGCCTGTTACGATCTACCTGAAAAGACTTTTCGTCATGAGGCATATGGGGCATACAAGGCCGGGCGAAAGAAAGCCGACGAGGCATTGGTTTCCCAGCTTATAAATTCTAGAAAAATATTCGAATGTTTTGGCATACCTATGTATGACTCTCCCGGATTTGAAGCGGATGATATTTTGGGAACAATTGTAGAAAAATTTCACACAGACGGTGGACAGAAAAAGCCCAAGATGCCGAAGGGGCAAGGGGACCCCTTACCCCCAAACATGCAAGGGGACCCCTTACACCTAAGCCCGGTGAATATTGTGATCGCATCTGGAGACATGGATACTATGCAGTTGGTAAACGGCAAAAAAGTGCAGGTCTATACACTTAAAAAAGGAATCAATGACACTATTTTATATGATGAAGAAAAAGTAATCGAGCGATTTGGCTTTGCCCCAAAATTTCTTCCTGATTACAAGGGCCTAAGAGGAGATCCATCGGACAACATCATCGGCATAAAAGGAATAGGAGAAAAGACTGCTACTGAATTGATTCAAAAATTTGGCACCATAGAAGAAATTTACAAAAATCTAAAAAAAGGAGACATTGGCCTTTCTGAAAGAATAACCACACTCATTCGCGAAGGAGAAGAAGAAGCCCTTTTTTCAAAAACCTTAGCTAAAATACGAAGCGATGCTCCGATTGATTTCAAACTTCCAGAAAAAACTTTTTGGGAGACTGTGGACCACAAAAATATGGAAAAAGTTTTTCAGCAGTTTGAATTTCGTAGTCTCATTTCTCGGTTGAAAAGTTTTTTTGAGAATAGTGGAGACGTAATCCAAAAGAAAAATGTTATAAAATCGAGCGAGGTAAAAGAGGCGGAAAGAATTTCAGATGAAAAAATTGACCCTGAAAAATTAAGGGAAACCTCTATCGCTCTCTGGCTTATTAATTCTGAGATTGCCAATCCGGGATTGTCCGAAATTTTAAACTTTACTAATACAGATTCATTTGATAAAGCCGAGGAACTCATATTTAAAAGGCTAGAAAAGGACAACTTGCGCCAAGTATACGAAGAAATAGAAAAACCAATCATCCCGACAATTAAAGAAATGCAAGAGGTTGGGATAAAAATAGATAAAGAGTATTTTAAAAAGCTTTCCTTAGAATATCATAAAGAGCTCGACAAGATTACTGCTATAGCATACAAAATGGCCGGAAAGGAGTTTAATTTAAATTCTCCAAAACAGCTAGGAGAGATTTTGTTTGGCGTGCTTGGTTTAAAATCAAAAAAGAAATCTGCGAGCGGTTCATTTTCTACAAGTATTTCTGTTTTAGAGGAACTCGAAGATAAACATCCGATCATTAAAAAAATAATGGAACACCGAGAGCTTTCAAAATTGCTTTCCACATATATTGATGTCATTCCAGGGATGGTAGGGGAGGATGGACGATTGCATGCAGAGTTTACTCAAAACGGAGCAAGCACCGGACGATTTTCTTCTCAAAATCCGAATCTTCAAAACCTGCCAATAAAAAGTGAATTAGGAAAAAGAATCCGCTCGGCATTTGTAGCAGAAAAAGGATGGAAGCTGGCTGCTTTTGATTATAGCCAGATAGAACTTCGAGCTGCGGCTATACTTTCTGGCGACAAAAAAATGGTTCAGATTTTTAAAGACAGAAAGGATGTACATGCTGGAGTAGCTTCTTTTGTTTTTGGAGTACCCCAAGATGAAGTGACAGCTGAAATGCGTCGTCAGGCAAAAGTAATAAATTTCGGGATTATTTATGGCATGGGAGTTTCAGCTTTGAAAAAAAATCTTGGAGGCACTAGAGAAGAAGCGCAAAAGTTTTATGATAATTATTTCGTGCAGTTTGAAGGATTGCGTGACTATTTAGATAGTATAAAAAAATTTGCCGAACAACACGGGTATACTCTCACCCTCTTTGGGCGACGCCGAATGTTTCCAGATATAAATTCCAGAATTCCATTTTTAAAAGCCATGGCTTTGCGAACTGCCACAAATGCACCAGTTCAAGGGACGGCTACTGCCGATATTATTAAGCTCGCTATTAGGCACGCTCGCGAGGATTTGGAAAAAGAGGGAATTCTTGATAAGGTCAGATTAGTGCTTCAGATTCACGATGAATTGGTATATGAAATAAAAGAGGATGTTCTTGAAAAAGCTGAAAAAGTGATAAAAAATGCCATGGAAACAGTGCTGGACCGTTCCTTTTTGCACTACAAGACAGACGTTCCGCTAGCAGTGCATTTTGGAGCCGGTGATAATTTTGGAGAGATTAAATAGTGATATAATATGATGATGGATAACAAAGGAAAAATTTGCATACCCGACCAGAACCCGCACAGAAACAAGGTGCACAAAATCCTTGCGCACTCGTATTTTACATACTTCATTTTTTTTATAGCAGGTATTGTATTGGATCTTTTTTATCCTTTGAAAGTTTTTCATGATTCGATAATGGTTCCAGTTGGGATAGTAATTATGTTTCTCGCCACTATGCTTATTTTTTGGGCTCAAAAATCAACTCGGAATTTTACTATTGAAAATCTAAGCAAGCATAATTTTACTAAAGGACCGTACAAACATCTGAGCAACCCTACCCACTTCGGATTATTTTTTGCCATGCTTGGTTTTGGAATAGCCATAAATGCTTTGTACTTGGTTGCATTTACTCTGGTTTATTTTTTTATAGATCATTTCTTTTTCCTACGGGACCAAGATAGAATTTTGGAAGCAAAATACGGAGAACATTTTAAGGAATACAAAAAGACGGTTAAATTCTAATATGATACATTTTCTTTGCGGCGACGATGCAGTAAAAAAAAGAGCTGAATATGACAAGCTAATAAAGTCTCTGCCCAAAGGAACAGAGATGTTTTTTATAAGAAGCAACGAGTTTGATCGGGTGCAGGCGGAAAGTTTGTATAGAGGAGCGGGACTTTTCTTTTCCCGATGTGCGGTCGTGCTAGATGGCGTGATGGAGCGGGAGGAGCCATCAAGCTTTCTGACAAAAAATCTCAAAGAAATCGCAGACTCTGAAAACATTTTTATATTTTTAGAAGGAAAGCATCCAAAGGTTACACTGGATATTTTTAAAAAAGCAGGTGCCAAGGTAAGCGTGTTTGAAGTTGAGAAAAAAAAGGAAAATGCAAAATTTAATAGCTTTGCCCTAGCGAATGCTTTTGGCGTGCGAGACAGACTTTCTCTTTGGATAGGATTTAGGCAGGCAATGGAAGCGGGGATGGAGCTCGAGCCGTTGGCGGGTATTTTGTTTTGGAAAGTGAAAGACATGCTTTTAAAAAAGCAGTTTGGAAAATATACAGAGGCAGAACTCCAACACTTTGCGGAGAAAATTTCATATTTACTACCAGAGTCCAGACGTCAAGGCCGTGACGCCGAATCCGCCTTCGAGCAATTCCTCCTCGAAGTGTAAGGAAAAGGAGGCGCAAGAAGCAGTGCAAAAGGTGTAAGGGGACCCCTTACACCTAAACCTGTGGATAACATGCAAGGGGTCCCCTTACATGCAAATCTGTCCGCCCGGTAGGAATCGAACCTACGACCATCTCCTTAAAAGGGAGCTGCTCTACCGACTGAGCTACGGGCGGATATCTTAAGTAACTAGCCAAATATATAGGAAAATGGGCATAAAATCAAGGGAAAAAACATAAAGTGTAAGGGGTCCCCTTACACTTTATCCACACATACCACCCTTACCTGTGGATAACATGCAAGGGGACCCCTTGCATGTCCCCTTGCATGTTATCCTTGTTTCTTGAGCCAGTCGATCATTTTTCGATAAGTCGCTGGTCCAGGTTCACCATCGGCAGTCATACCCTCTGCCTTTTGAAAGTTGATAACATCAGTTTTGGTGCCAGCCCCGAAAGCATTGTCTACTTTTTTAGAAGTTTTATGGTAAATATTTAAAAATTTCTGTACGGTCCCAACTCGAGTACCACGAGAACCTTCTCGCATGACAATTTTGTCGGTGATGAGTTTTTCGAGCTCGTTAATTAATGTCTGATGTTTGTAGGTGGTGCCCGTAGGTGGAGGAGTAGGGGTTTGAGTAGGTTTAGGGGTAGTAGGCTCGGGAGCGACCGGTTCGCTGGTGTTTTCAGAAGGAGTCATCTCGTATCCCAGCTGACGGATTTCTTTTTTTAGACCTTCGATTTCCTCCCTGAGCGCTTTATTTTCATCCTCAAGTCTTTCCTGCCTTTGTCTTTCTGCATGAATACTACCTGGTTCAAGAGTAAAAAATGCCCAATATCCTGCTACTAATATTATTCCCAGAAAAATAATAACAAAAAAAGCTGATTTGATGTTTTCCATAGCTATAGAATTATAACAAAATTTCTCGGATAGATAAACATTCGCACAAAACCGCTATTGTGGTATGATTATAACATCATGATTTCATTACATATCAACAAATCCCTGCTCTATCTTTTAGTTTTTACCCTTGTTACTTCGCTTGTGGCTTATAATATCGTAATTAAAGCCTACGACACCGTCTTTGACATTGGGTACCACTCGAGCTAACTTAAGATATGTCTAGTAACCCCTTTAAGCTAAATAGTGTTTTTTCGCCTTCCGGAGACCAGCCGAAAGCTATTTCCTCGTTGTTGGCGGGACTAGATAAAGGAATGAAAAAGCAGACCCTTCTCGGGGCGACTGGTACTGGAAAAACTTTTACCGTTGCAAATGTTATTGCCGCCCATGGAAAGCCAGCTTTGGTGATAGCGCACAACAAGACTCTGGCAGCCCAGCTTGCTCAAGAGTTCCGCGAATTTTTTCCTGATGCTGCGGTACATTATTTTGTTTCATATTACGATTACTATCAGCCGGAAGCGTATATGCCTGCTTCGGATACTTATATAGAAAAAGATGCACAGATAAATAAAGAAATTGATCGACTCCGACATGCTAGTACTCAGGCCTTGCTTACTAGGCGCGACGTGATCATCGTCGCTTCAGTGTCTTGTATTTATGGTTTGGGAAGTCCAGAAGAATATCAGAAAGTAAATTTGAAATTGGAAACTGGCATGAAGATGGATCGCACTAGTCTCATGAAGAGATTAATAGAAATTCATTTCAGTCGTACCAATGCAGATCTTTTGCCTGGAACATTTCGCTCTATCGGGTCCCGTGTAGAGTTTATGCCTGTCTCCGAGAATTTTACGTATCAAATAGAAATGGAAGAAGGAAAAATTTCTCGAATACTAAAAGTAGACCCTGTTTCTTCGCATGTTTTAGCGGAAGAAAATAATATTTTTATTTTTCCAGCTAAGCATTTTATAACCGAAGAGTCTAAAAAGAAAAATGCGATTACTTCTATTACTCGTGAACTAAAAGAACAACTTAAAAAATTTGAGAAGGAAGGAAAAATTTTAGAAGCTGATAGATTGAAGCGTCGAACAAATTACGATTTGGCGATGATAAAAGAAATTGGATATTGCAATGGAATAGAAAACTATTCGAGACATCTTTCGGGGAAGCAAGCAGGGGAGCCGCCTGAGACACTGCTTTCATATTTTCCACGTCAAAAAAACCAGAAACATTATGCACAAAAGCAGTCCACCATCTCTTCCGAACCCGATTTTCTTACCATAATAGACGAATCGCATGTCACTTTGCCCCAGCTCAAAGGGATGCACGCAGGAGACGCGTCTCGCAAAAACACCCTTGTGGAGTATGGCTTTCGGCTACCTTCTGCCAAAGATAATCGACCACTAAAGTATGAAGAATTTAAAGAGAGAATTGGCCCTGTGATATATACTTCTGCTACTCCGAGCGAAATAGAAAAGATGGAAAGTGATCAGATAGTGGAGCAGATCATTCGTCCCACGGGGCTTGTCGACCCAGAGATCGTGGTTCGTCCTGTCCGCGAAGGTAAAGGGATTAATGACAGTGAGTCAGGCAATGTTTCTTCTGGTTACCCTGGGCAAATTCAAGACTTTATCATAGAAGCGGAGAAAACTATTAAAAAAGGTTTTCGAGTACTGGCGACTACGCTTACAAAAAAAATGGCAGAAGACCTGTCGACATATTTGAAAGAAAAAAAGATCAAGGCGGAATATTTGCATAGCGAAATAAAAACTATTGAACGAATTCAGATTCTGACTAAATTTCGAAAAGGGGACTTTGATATTTTAGTGGGAGTAAACCTTTTGAGAGAAGGTTTGGATTTACCAGAAGTAGCCTTGATTGGAATTTTGGATGCAGACAAAGAAGGATTTTTGCGCTCGGAAACATCTCTCATCCAAACTATCGGACGAGCTGCCCGCAACGCCGAAGGGAAAGTGGTTTTGTATGCCGATGTTATGACTGGCTCACTCGAGAGTGCTATTAGAGAAACAACTCGTCGAAGAAATATTCAGCTTGAGTACAACAAAAAACATGGCATCACCCCGAAAACTATTTTGAAAAATATCAAAGATATCACCGAAGAATTAGAGAGTAAGCACGACAAGGCAGTCACCGCCGAGCTTTCTCTTGATGTTGAGCTATTTAAAAAAGTATACGAGAAAGAGCTTGGCACTTCTAAAAAATCAAAATTAAAAACCGAGAGCGAAGCTATTCGTGCCGCTCTTTTATCAGACGAAGAGAGAGACAATCTCGTGTACCATAAAATAATAAAGCTTAAGGAAAAAGAAATGAATAAGGCCGTAAAGGAGCTCGACTTTGAAACCGCAGCGATTTTACGCGACGAGATAGCAGTCCTGCGAGAGAAGGTGGAATAGTTTGACAGAATACATAAAGTAGCGTAAAGTTATTTTTAAACCAAGCTGGATAGTCCAGTAAATTGTAACCTTAAAAAAGGAGCTAGTATGGTGCCGGACGTTGTTCTCGAGAGAGAAGAAGTAATTTTCCGTAATATTGCAGACATCTCTGCCTATTACAGAAGCGTGTTTGGAAAAAAAATCAATTTAGATTTTGAAATTTTTCCAAACACCAATATGAACTTTTTCATGGCTGTTCATCCCCACCTGGAATTTCCAGATGTGGCTGCAAAAATTGAGAAGTTTTTCGACGTTAAATTCGAGCAGTGCTTTAGCACGGATTTAATTATGGTCGATAACAGACCAAAAAATTTATACGTCTTCTCTCATTCAGGATCATTTGAGCCAGAGCTTGAGAAAAGAAATGGAGGATTTGTTATTAATCCAGTTGAGTATTTACTTGCAACTGGATTTCAGAAATTTGTCACGGGACGGTTTATGGACCACGAAAAATGGACCGTCACAGATAGCACTGCTCCATTTAATGGTACAACCCGGCCGGTGGCATTTTACACCGACCCCGACCAAAAAGTGATAAGGGCTTGTTATGGGGCAGAAGAGTGCCCAGAAGGAGGCTATAGAGAAATAGTGTTCAAAGAAAAATAATTAAAAAAAAGCGCAGTAATTTATACTGCGCTTTAATTTTTGGGAAAAGGGCCTTTTGTGATAGGATAGAGGTAATCAAATATTGATATACACCCCCATAGAAGAATGCGGGGTCAGATTTGCGTTTATTCAAAAAAACCATATATGACAAGCAAAAAAGGCCAAAAAGATAATAAAGAAATAGGGAAAATCGTAGTGAGAGGAGCCCGCACCCACAACCTAAAAGACGTGGATGTAGAGATGCCAAGAAACAAGATGATAGTGATTTCCGGTGTTTCAGGTTCGGGAAAATCGTCTCTTGCCTTTGATACTATTTTTGCCGAAGGGCAAAGGAGGTACGTAGAGTCCCTCTCTTCTTATGCGCGCCAATTTTTAAACCAAATGCCAAAGCCAGATGTAGATGAGATCACTGGATTGTCGCCCGCGATTTCGATCGACCAAAAATCTCGCTCAAACAATCCTCGCTCGACCGTGGCTACTATCACAGAAATTTATGACTACCTACGTGTGATGTATGCGCGTATCGGGCACCCCCATTGTCCTTTGTGTGGAGAAGAAATAAAAAAACTTTCTAACGAAGAAATTTTTAATTTTGTGATGGAAAAAATAAATACTTTTTCTAAAGGTACTAAAAATAAAAAATCAGTGATGGGCGTGAAATGGGATGAGACTGAGCTAAGTATTTTTTCACCAGTAGTGCGTGGAAGGAAAGGGGAATATTACCAGCTACTATATGATCTTCTCGGAAAAGGTTTTTCGGAAATTAGGCTCGATGGTACAAAGAAAAAATTAAGAGAGCAGATTATTCTTTCTAAAAATAAAGCTCACAACATTGATATTTTGGTAGACCGTTTTGCTCTTTTAGAATTTGGGAGCGATAAAGAAGGGAGCAGGATGCGCCTTTCAGAAGCAATCGAAAGAGCTCTCTTGGAGTCTGACGGATTAGTGAGCATAAAAATCGGAAACGTGTCAGATGGAGCTGAGCCAGAATTTATCATGTCTTCAAAGTTTGCCTGCAAGAATGATGGCTTTTCTTTTCCTGAAGTAGAGCCCAGACTCTTTTCATTTAATTCTCCATATGGAGCATGTCCTACATGTAATGGTCTCGGCAGTAAATATTTTGGCGGTGATGAACCGTGTGAGGATTGTCATGGGGCACGTCTTCGTACTGAAGCGTTGCATGTATTTTTGTATGCGGGGACTACCCGAAAAAATATATTAGAGCTTTCTTCTTTTTCTATCGCCGAGGCGGCAGAGTTTTTTAAAAAATTAAAGCTATCAGAAAAGGAAAAAGAAATTTCTTTACCAGTGGTGAGAGAAATTGAAGACCGGTTAGAGTTTATGCTCGACGTCGGCCTCGACTATCTCCAGCTTTCACGAAAAGCAAATACTCTATCGGGGGGAGAAGCCCAGCGAATTCGTTTGGCTAGCCAGTTGGGCTCAAGATTAGTGGGAGCACTGTATGTGCTCGACGAGCCTACTATCGGACTGCACCAGAGAGATAACGACAGACTAATAAAAACCTTGTTAAATCTGCGTGATTTAGGAAATACTATTTTAGTAGTAGAGCACGACGAGGACACTATCTATGCTTCGGATTATATAGTAGACATCGGCCCCAAAGCAGGAGTGCATGGAGGGGAAGTGGTGGTGTCTGGATATTTGGAAGATTTACTGACAGCAAAAAAGAATACTAGCAATTCTCGCACCCTCGCATATCTTCGCCAAGAAGAAAAAATTCCAATACCAGAAAAGAGGAGACAAGGAAAGGGAACCTTGCGAATTGTTGGTGGAAAAGTTTTCAATATAAAAAACATGAACGCTGAAGTGCCTCTCGGGGTGATGACTTCTATCACTGGCGTGTCTGGCTCCGGAAAAAGCTCTTTCATGTATGAAATTTTATACAAAAATCTTCAAGGAAGACTGGAAAGAAAATATCGCACTGCAAAAATTTATAACTGTGCATCATTTACCGGAACAGAATATCTTTCTCGAGCAATCTTGATTGACCAGTCTCCAATCGGCAGAACCCCTAGATCAAACTTGGCTACATATACAGGAGCTTTCACTCATATTCGCGACCTGTTTGCTTCTACTGATGAAGCTCGTTTGCGTGGATGGAAGGCAAATAGATTTTCTTTCAACGTAAAAGGCGGACGTTGTGAAGCTTGTCAGGGAAATGGAGAAATTGCCGTAGAAATGCACTTCCTGCCAACAGTGTATGTCACTTGCGATGTCTGTGGAGGAAAACGTTTTGACAAAGAAACTCTAATAGTGAAGTACAAGAAAAAAAATATTTATGAAGTTTTGAAAATGACCGTAGAGGAAGGATTGGAATTTTTTAAAGATATTCCTGCGATTTCTGATCGTCTGGAGACACTCTCTGGCGTAGGTCTCGGATACCTCGCACTTGGACAGCCTGCTACAACTCTCTCCGGAGGAGAAGCGCAGAGGGTAAAAATTTCTTCTGAGCTGTATCGTCCGCATTTAGAAAAGACGATATACCTGCTCGATGAGCCGACAGTCGGACTTCATTATGATGACGTTGTAAAATTGTTGGAAGTTTTGAACAAGTTGCTTTCAAAAGGAAATACGGTAGTGTTGATCGAGCACAATTTAGATATTATAAAAAACTCAGATTACGTTTTAGACATTGGGCCAGAAGGGGGAGTGGGTGGCGGAAATTTGGTAGCCAAAGGAACTCCCGAGGAGATAGCAAATAATCCAAAAAGCTACACAGGAAAATATTTAAAAAAGGTTTTGAAAAATAGCCATGGAAATAAAAGTTTTTAAAACTTATAAAATTCCCGACAAGCCTGGCGTATACTTTTTTCGCCGAGGAAAGGAAACACTCTATATAGGAAAGGCGACATCTTTGAGAAGCAGAGTGAAGAGCTATTTTAGTAGAGACTTACGAGCTACCCGCGGACCGTTGCTGGTAGAAATGCTGACGAGGGCAACAAAGATAGATTGGCAGGAGACGGATAGTGTGCTGGAAGCGTTAATTTTAGAGGCTACGCTCATAAAAAAATTCCAACCAAAATACAACACCGACGGAAAGTCCGACAAAAGCTGGAATTATGTTTGCCTGACCAAGGAAGAAATTCCGCAAATTATTTTGGTGCGCGAAAGACAGCTCAGCCTAGGTGTAAGGGGACCCCTTACCCCTAAACATGTAAGGGGTCCCCTTACACGTTATCCCCAGGGTGACAAGAAGCTTTCGGGATGCTATGGCCCATTTACAAACGGCGGACAGCTACGAGAGGCGATGAAGATAATTCGTCGCATTTTTCCATATCTTGATGCGAGCGCCAGTAAGCGGGCCAATTATATGTTTTACAAACAGGTAGGTCTTGCTCCAGATATTTTATCCTCAGAAGGAAAACAGGCGTATCTTTCAAATATAAAAAATATTAAGCTCCTCTTTGAGGGGAAAAAGAAAACAATCCTGCGTGAGCTAGAAAAACAAATGAAGATTGCAGCCAAAGCACAAGAGTTTGAAAAGGCAGGAGAAATAAAAAGGCAATGGTTTTCATTGAAGCACATTAATGATGTAGCGCTTTTGAAAAATGATTATCCAATTTTAGGTGAAAAGATTTTTCGAATTGAAGCATACGATATTGCACATCTAGGAGGAAAAAGTACAGTGGGGGCGATGGTGGTAGTAGAATCTGCAAATGGTGGAAGCCAGGTGGCTAAAAATCATTACCGAAAGTTTCGCGTCCGAGGGGCAGGTGGAGTAAAAGTAGATGATACAGGAAACCTTCGCGAGGTTTTGGCTCGTAGGTTGGAGCACTCTGAGTGGCCCATGCCAGACCTCATCGCTATAGATGGTGGCAGGGCTCAATACAATACTGCAGTTGCAGTGCTAAAGGAAAAGGGCTTAAATATAGAAGTGGTTTCAGTAGTAAAGGATGAGACCCACAAAGCCCGAGACTTCATAGGAAACCCGGACACTATTTCAAAAAGAAAAAAAGAAATCTTGCTTGCTAATAGCGAGGCACACAGATTTGGGACTGCGTATCATAAAAATTTGCGAGGAAGAAATTTTTTAAATAAAAAATAATGAAAGCAGTCATTTTATACAATATCAGAAGTACAGAAAATGTTGGGGCGATGTTCCGTACGGCTGATGCCGCGGGGATAGGGAAGATATATTTGGTCGGATACACGCCAGCTCCGCTCGATCGGTTTGGCCGAAAAAATTCTCGCCTCTCCAAGGCCTCGCTCGGAGCCGAGGAATTTGTGCCATGGGAATCGGCTAAAAGTATTTCTGCCCTCATCGCTCGTCTTAAAAAAGATGACTATCAAGTGATTGGAGTTGAGCAGGATAGCCGATCAATAGATTATAAAAAATTGAAATTAAAAAAGAGTAGCAAGAGTGCTTTTATCATGGGCGCGGAAGTGACTGGCATTCCGAAAAATGTGCTGGATAAATGCGACGTGATCATAGAAATACCTATGCAGGGAAAGAAAGAATCCCTAAATGTGTCTGTGGCCCTTGGGGTAGTGCTGTTTAACTTTTGCCCGTAAGGCTGAGAGTTATTTCTGATGGACCTTGCAGAAATGCGCGCTCCTGCCGTTTACTACTTTTCTTTCAATCACTCCACGGCACCCTTTTTTTCGACACTTTGAACCAGTACGTCTGTAAGCTTCATGATGTAGCTGAAATTTTCCAGGCTTACCATAAATATTTCTATAATCCGACATCGAGTCACCACCAAAAGAGATTCCTTTCTTTAGGGTTTCTATTGTGTCCTTAAATATTTTTTCGGTTTCAGTTTTAGTAAGAGTACGGACGGTTCGCTCTGGATGAACGCTAGCTCGCCAAAGTATTTCGTCAGAATAAATATTTCCGATTCCAACTAATACACTCTGATCCATGAGAACAGTTTTGATTTTCCCGCTTGGTTTTTTTAGAAGTCTTTCTTTGAAAGATTTTAGAGTAAATTTTTTATCGAGAGGTTCTGGTCCTAATCCGACGAGGTGTTTTCCGGTGTGAGCTTCCTTCGTATCGAGGAGTACGATCTTCCCAAATTTTCTCATATCAGAAAATGCTAAATGATTTCCGTTAGATAGAGTAAAGACCACATGAATAAATCTATTGAATGGATCCGACAACGGCCCTTCTTCAGCGGGCGTAAAGCGGTTAATATTTTTTTTATATTTATATTTTCCGTACAGTAGATGCCCGGTCATTTTTAAATGAACTAAAATAGTTTTTCCACCCGAGAGATTTATTAAAATATTTTTTGCTCGCCTCTGGGCTGAAAGAATTTTTCGGCCTCGCACCGATTTTACGAAAATAGGGAAGTGCTTTGTGCTGGCTATGGTGTCAGCCTTTCGTTTGTCAGGAGTATCAAGATCAGTCCACACATCGCGGATAGTGAGACCCACTACATGTTTTACAAGACCTCTTTTGGTTGTTTCGACTTCAGGTAATTCAGGCATAAATTTGCGTGTAAAGTGTAAGGGGTCCCCTTGCATGTTTAGGTGTAAGGGGTCCCCTTACCCCTAAACTAGTTTAGGATTTTCAAAGCCTCTTTTATTTTCTTGTTGGTATCACCGTCGGGAGAAACTTTTTTGAGAGCTTCTCTGGCTTCGTTTTCCCTGTAGCCGAGGGATTTTAATGCTTCAAGGACATCAAGTTCTCCTTGTAGGGAAGGATTTTCGCCTGCGCTCCCTATTTTGTCGCGAAGTTCAAGTACAATTTTTTCGGCAGTCTTTCGGCCGATACCAGAGACCTTGGTCAGGTAGTTTGTATCACCTGATCCTATTGCTTTGCGCAAGGTATCAGGGGAAGCGATTCCCAAAATAGCCAAAGCTGAGCGGGGTCCGATACCGGGCACGTTTAACAGCATTTCAAAAAAAGACAGATCTTCATTTTCTATAAATCCAAAAAGATCTAGCGCATCTTCGCGTACGTGTGTATGAATCCAAAAAAAAGCCTCATCGCCCACTTTCCCGATTTTGGAAAGGGTCTCAGCAGAGACCGTGATTTTGTAGCCAACCCCACTGGTTTCCACTAGTACATATTTATCGCTTTTTTGGGTGATTATCCCTTTAATACTTCCTATCATCCCTGTATTTTACCAAAAAAACACCCTTTCTGCTATGTAAGGGCAGGACGTAGCCTACGTCAATAATAAGGTATACTAAAACAAAGGAGGTTTTTATTTGTTTGCAAACATAGCTCTTTTCTGGTAGATTATATCCATGCCAATAACTAAATCAGCCAAAAAAGCTATTCGTGGATCCCTTCGAAAAAGGGCCGTTAACGACCGCAATAAGCGAGCAATGAAAGAAGCTATGAAAAGCGTAGAAAAGACTGCCAAGACAGACAAGTCCGCAGCAGCTAAATCTCTTTCTTCAGCTTACGCAGCCATCGATAAAGCAGCTAAAAACGGAGTTATAAAAAAGAATACTGCGGCTAGAAAAAAATCTCGTCTTACAAGACTAGTAAAATAATGTCTCACCTATTAGAATTTTACGGAACCGAATGCCCCCACTGTGAGCGGATGCATGAGCTCGTGGAAAAATTAGAAAAGGAAGAAGGGGTAAAAGTGGAGAGCCTCGAAGTCTGGCACAACCCCGAAAATGAAAAACGCCTACTCGAGATTGATCGAGACCTTTGCGGAGGAGTTCCTTTTTTCTATAACACTAAAACGGATAAATGGATTTGCGGTGAAGCAAACTACAAAGAACTGAAAGATTGGGCAATGGGCCACAAATAAACAAAAACAGGTAAGGGGACCCCTTACCTGTTTTGCTATTAGATTAGTATGTCGTACTTCCTGGAGGAGGCGGTGTAGTGTGATGCACTACGGTAGTCCCTGCAGGTCTTGTAAAGAGCCATCTGATTGCTGCCACCAATAGAAGGATTATAAGGATAAGTAGAAGCCATCCGAGTAGGCTGTTTGGTAGAAAGCCCATTCCAAAGATTGAAGCTGCTCCAAGTCCTATCATTCCTCCTGCAATAGTATTGCGAGAGTAAGCAAAGGTTTCTTCCTGAATTCCGGATTCTACGATAGTGTATGCAAGGTTTGCAGTTACTACTACCATTTTACCCATCACTGCGTCCTCTTTCACTCGGACTAGGATTCGCACGCTACCTTCTTGTCCTGGGTATAGATCTCCAACTGGAGTGATCACGAGGCTGTTTTCTTCAGAGAAGAATCCCCAACTTGTTTCCATAAACTGAAATTCTTTTGGAATAGAAGTTCGGATCAAAACATCACGAAGAGGTTTTGAGGAAACGTTTTTGTAGTGAACGATGAATTCAACGATGCTTCCCATTCCCACGCTTTCACCATTTCGGCTTACGCTAAGAAGCACTAGGGAAGGGCGGGCTGTGCCACCGATTTCGGTAGTACTGCTTACTACTGAAGTATTGTTGTAGACGTAGTTTATAGAACCAGAACTAGAACCTCCACCGACTACGATAGTTCCTCCTGTGCGGAAGGTGGCGATTTCTCCTTGTGAGGTGCCGTATTGGTTTGTAACCACTGCTCTGTAATAATACAGAGTGTTAGGGGATAGACCAAAGACACTTTCAAAGAATGGAGTAGACTGTGGCATTCCCAAATTTTTCATAGGAGTAATACTTCCTAGGGAAAGGTTTCGGCCGTACTCAAAGTATCCTGTAGTGTTTGAATTTCCTCCAGAAAATGCTAATCCATTTAGACGAGCACTATTCTGACTGATGTTGGTTGCAAGGGTGGTAATAGCAGTAGGAGCACATGTGCCATAGCTTCCGCATCCTCCTCCTCCGTGAAATCCACTAGCTGTAAAGCTTAAGGTGTTTCCATATACTGTTCCTTGTCCAGAAGCTCTAGCTGCTGCACGGAAGTAGTAAATAGTGTTTGGTGATAAGTTGCTAATTGTTTCTTGGAAGTTTCCAGAAGAACTTCGGTATCTGCTATTAGTAGTGTTGGTTAGATAGTTTCCAGAAGGACCCCATTCAAACCACACAGTAGCATTAGAAGAGGTTTCAATATCTACATAACCTCGAAGAGTAGCAGATCCTTCGGAAGTAGTTGCTGGATAAGTGCTTACCGATAAATCTTCACAATAATAATTTTCACATTCTCCTCCACTATTAGTGGTAAATGTTCGGCGAGCTCCATAAACAGCGTCTCCATATGCGTTTCGAGCTACTGCTCTAAAGTAATATGTAGTGTTTGAAGATAGACCACTGATGGTGTAGTTATAATCAGTTCCAGAAGTATTTCCGTAACTAACCGTCGGAGTGGTATTTGTCATGCTTGTATTTCGTCCCCATTCAAACCATGCCTGGGTATCATTTCCGTTGTTTGAATCAACGAAACCATTTAATCGAGCTGAGTTGTTCTTAATATTTGTAGCAGGTTTTGTTTCTACACTAGGATCAGTGTGTACTATCTGAGTTACATAGACAGTGACAGACTGAGTAGCGGATTGTCCTGTACTGTTGTAACAAACAATAGTGAAAGTGGTATTTGAAGTAATAGGTCCAGTAGGAAATGTTCCTGAAGGAGCTTTGTTTCCAGATGCCCATCCACTAGTGCCACCTGTACCTACACAGTAGGTAGCATGTTGGGAACTCCATGAGATGATAGAGGTGCCGTTGTAGTTTACAGTAGTTGGGTAGGCCGAGATACTAGCTGTCGGAAGGTTGGTTGCGTTTCCTACGGTCACCATCACTGAAGCAGATGCCTGTTGGCCAGTAGCGTTCATACACTGAATGGTAAATGTAGTTGTTCGGGTAAGATTGTTTGCAGGAAAGCTTCCTGAAGTTGGAAGAGTTCCATTCCAGCCCGCTACTCCACCATTGGCTATACAATAAGTAGCGTTTTGGGAGGAGGTCCAGCTAATGGTGGAACTTCCTCCTGATTGGACTGAGAGTGGGTTTGCACTTATGTTTACGGTAACAATTGGATTAACTGTAGATGCACATTTTGTTCCGTCCCATGTACCAGAAGCACAGCTTGCGGTTGCAGTCTTAGTGTCTAAAATCTGATTGCCATCTTTTAGGTCAAAAACTGTCTGTGGATATGATACCCATACCAACTGATTTGTACCATTTTGTGTTGAGTAAAGGGTAGCCGCAGTGTTTCTGTCTACTAATCTAGGAGAACTGGCATTATGCGTAGACCATGTTGCTCTTGATGTACAAGTGCTTGCTCCGAGAGGGATAGTACAGAAAGTAGGGGAGATACTTAGATTTCCAGAAACTGAAGTAGGGGTTTGTACACTCACAACTACTGATCTAGTAGCTGACTGTCCGTATTGATTACTACAAGAAATATGGAAGGTTGTTGTTTGATTTATGACGGCAGTAAAGTCTCCTTGTTTGTTACGTGTTCCGCTCCATCCTGATACTCCACCGTTTGCTACACATGTGGTAGCGTTTGTAGCATTCCAAGCGATTATGGAAGTACCCCCGGATGGTACTGAGTTTGGGTTTGCAGTGAGGGTGAGGTTTATAGGTGAATTAGAAGGAGCACATACAGATCCATTCCAAGTGCTCTGGGAGTCACAAGTCGCTGTTGCATTTGCAGTGTCTAATACTTGAGTTCCATGTCGTAGAGAAAACATAGTTGTCCCGCTACCGATGGAAGTATAGGTGTTGCTAAAATTGGTTCCACTGTGTCCAGAAGTCACAACTGCATAAGGACCTTCACGAGTGATGGTAGTCTGCAATCCTGGAATAAGATTTGTTACACTCCAATTTAAGAATGAGTTACATTTTGATTGTCCTGCGGGAATAGTACAGTTTGAAGCGGTGATATTTCCGTTAGGGGTTGGGTTGGATGCAACGGTGACAGTGACTGATTTTGTGACTGATTGGTTGTTGCTGTTGTGACAGGTCAGAGTAAAAGTGGTGTTGCTCGTAAGTGATTGGGCGTAGAAGCTACCAGAAAGATTTTTGTTACCGCTCCAGCCTGAACTACCTCCATATCCCATACAATAAGTAGCCCCTTCGGTATCCCAAGTGATGGTGCTTGCGCCTCCATAGTTTGTCTGGTTAGGGTTTGCTCTAAGATATAGAATTTCCGGACCAGCGGATCCTTGGCAAGGAGGAGTACTGAAAGTTTCTGTGGTAGCAGGAACGTACGTACCGTTACTTGTCATAGCAAATCTATAATAGTAAGTAGTTTTTTCATTTAAAGGAAAAAGATTTGCACTCACTACAACATGAGGATTGTTTGGCACTGATTGTGTGGGGGTTCTTTGACCACCACCATTCATTACGGTGCTTTGACTGGTTCCCCATTCAAACCACGCTGTAATAGTAGTATGTCCACTAGGCCATACATCTCCGTATACAGTCGCGGAATTACAGCTAACTACTGGTTCAGGTGCTGCTAAACCCGTATTTGCATTGGAAAAAAGCGTTACGATAGCTACGATTCCAAGAATTGATAATTTTAATTTATTCATATTTTTTTATTAATAAAACTTTTAATAATTTTAACTTCCTAATTTTAGAGTTTCACAACTCTTCAAAGATATTGAGGGTTTCCTCCATAGCTTTGAAGATTGTGGAAGATATTTTTAAAAAATAGAGCTTCCACTGAATTGTCTAACTTAACGTAAGAGGAAATAGGTTAATCCTCCTCCTACTAATGCCCCGGTCGCGGCGGCAAGGGGGTTAAATTTTTTTTCCTCCCAGTGGTATGGAACCACATTGGGGGGCCCAAAAATTTTTGTACCGTTCGCCGTTTGAAGGGCGTCCCCAGGATATATATTATATCCAGTATGAGTTTCCCTTTTTGGGAAACCAAATCCGGCACCTAGCCCACCAGCGACTGCTCCTAGGGCTACTCCTACGGTTTTACCCGCAGTCCAGCTCCCCTCGTCCTCGCAAACTTGGAAAGTTTGCTTTGGAGCTGGGGTGGTTTCTTCCCAGGAGTGAATCACTCTGATTTCCCCTGAATGAGTAACCTTTAGCTCCCCCTTAATGGTCGTTTGTAGGTCCATCAGATTTTTATTTGGCAGGTTTTCATCCACTAAGAGAATTACTTCTCTTGTTGGATTGGTGCAACTTTCTAAAGTTGCCCACCTACCATTTTTTTTCCCCATCATGGTCCCAGCAGGTAGCAGGACCCACCCGTCAATGGTTGTGCCGTTTGTAAACACTGGCATGTTTACAATCGCGTCCACGGGCAGACGATCGTACTCGTCTACTGCTACCGGTGACCCCTTCCACCTTACGGTGGATGAGTAAAAGGGTCGCTCACCTCTATCATACGTGTCCTTTAGACTACCGTATGATGTGTGGATGATTTTCCCTTGTGCCAACGATGGTGCTCCCAACAGGGTTAGTCCTGCGAGAATTAATAACAAAAACTTCATACTACCTCCAAATTTAAAAGGACTATTGTTTAACTATTTCTTAATCTTTTGCAATAATAGCACTTTTCAAAATAATGTCAAGTGTCTATTGACAAAGTACCTTTTTTGGCAAAATTTGCCATCTGCTATGGTTGCCGATTGTCGTCGTTCTGCATTACAAAAAATCTCTCTTCTTATGTCAAGAAATGCTTTTTTGCGCCCTATATTCCTATTTAAGCCTTATTTTAAAGGTCTTTACCGAATAGTCCCTACACAATTTTATCTCGTTCTTAGGCGGGAATCCTTCATGGTAAGTAGCGCCCAAGGCAGTTGCCAAATTAAAAGGACGGTATAAACCCAAAAAGCGATAGAAGATGTAAGCCAGTCCGTTCGCTTAGTCTGATTACGGTAATATACTCCGTGAAGTACTAACATAATGAAGAGACCAAATAGGTATGGAAGGGGAGTTTGGCCTGAAATCGCGAGTGGGTAGTATATTACAGCGTGAAAAAATACGAACGGTGCGGCAAAAGCTAGAAAGAGATATGTGTAAAAAGATATAGCAGCTATGGGGTTCTTTTTCCACATAAACTTTGCGGCGATAAATGTCTCGCGGACCCAAGATTTTTTCCAACGCTGTTGTTGTCGCATGTATGTTTGAAAATTGTCAGGTACTACGGTTTCCGCTTTCGCTTCAGCAGTATTGATTGCGTCATATTTTTTAATAATAAAATTGGTCAAACTGCGATCATATCCCAAAGTACAGACTGACCCTAGGAATTTTTGCGTACGCCATTCTTCTAACACAGGATCTAGATATGCTTTTCGATATGCGCTACAACAACCAGGACAATAGGTGACTACTCCAAAGATAGATTCAGCTGCTTTATAAATTTTGAATGATACATAATAACGGAGACTCTGCATCTTGGTCAGGATGTTTGTATTCTTATTGTATACATTAGTGTGTCCAGAAACTGTTCCAATCTTTGGGTTGGAAAAATACTTCACTAGATGTCGAATACAATCTTTTTCTACGAAACTATCGGAGTCCACAAAGACTATTATTTTATTTTTTGCTCGCTTCACTCCTTCGGCCATCCCTTCTCTCTTTCCTTTATTTACTTTCCAATTTATGACTTCTACATTTATTCCTTGGGCTTGCCCTTCTTTCTGTGCTCGCAACATTTCAGCATAAGTATTGTCGTCGGAGCCGTCGTTGATAGCGATGATTTCCATTTTTTCTTTTGGATAATTTGAATTAAAGAAGCATCGGATAGTCTCGGCAATGTTCTCTCCTTCGTTTTTAGCAGGAACTACTACACTCACAGTCGGTTCATAGTAAGGATCAAATGATACTGGTTTATGAAAATATGCTAAAAGAAATCTCGAAAGGATATATATTCCGATTGCTATGCTGTAAAAGGTGAGGATCCATCCATACCCAGGCATTTGATGATATCCAGAGGTGAGCTTTATTATCAGTATCAAATATATGAGCGTGATAAAAAACGTAGCCCCCGCAAATCTTTCCAATACATTTCTTAATTTTGATTTTCCTTTTTTCATGTCCTTGTCTTTCTATTCCTTTAATGTAATTTTTGACGAGGTGCAAGGACGTTTGTTACACAAGCTCTAGGTGTAAGGGGTCCCCTTACATGTTATCCACAGGGTAAGGGGTCCCCTTACACGCAAGCATGCAAGGGGACCCCTTGCATGTTGTACGTATGATGTGTCCCCGGCAGGAATCGAACCTGCATCACAACTTCCGCAAAGTTGCATCCTATCCGTTGAACGACGGGGACAATTAATCTAAGTTAACACTAGAAACCGATAAAGTCCATGATTTTATCAGCAGGATGATCTTTCATAAGCTCCTCTTTTATTTCATGATTTTTCATTACGTTCCGAATGCTGTCTGCATGGCTTTCCTGAATGGGGACCGAGATGATGGGGATAAAGGCACGGTCGGTACGAATGAAGAGGGTTGGTTCCAGCTCTTCTTCTGGAAGATTTCCGTGTAAATCTCTCTCCTCGGCAGTAGGATTTCTTTGTACCCAAAAGGAGCGAATGTTTTCGAAGGGATAAAGACGATTTCGGATTTTCAGGCCTTTGCGGTTCAATTCATAAGTCACTAGATCAGGTTTCTTTAGAGCAAAGAGAATCATTAAGCCTCCACTTACTAAAAGAAAAATAGCAAAGAAATAATTTTTAAATATAATGGAAGCGATTGCGCCCGCCACTACTATGACCCCGAGAGCCCAGAACCAATCAGGACTCCTGTCTTTTTCTTCGTATTCCAATGCCACCCACTCTAGTTTATTCACTCTTTAATTATATCACAGCAACATGTAAGGGGACCCCTTACATGTTATCCACAGGGTAAGGGGTCCCCTTACACCTAGCCCTTACGCCTAAAACCAGGCGAAAAGTTTTCCGATAAAGAGGACATAAAGGAAAAGGAAAAATAATCCTTCCCATAGATGAATTTTTTTGGAGATTCCCGAAATGGTGAAAAGAAGAGTCGCAACAATGAGCGCAGGGAGACCGATTGAGAAAGATTGAGGATCTATAGTGAGAGTTTGAAAGAGTCCCGGGATACCCACCACCACTAAAATATTAAACACGTTGGAGCCAAAAATATTTCCGAGAGCTACTTCGGATTTTTTCTGTAGTAGTGCTTTAAGTGAAACTAAAAGCTCGGGGAGGGAAGTACCGATGGCCACGGCAGTGATAGCGATTACTCCAGTAGCGATATTTAAAATAATAGAAAGGTTTACGAGCGACTCAACGAGATACTTCGCTCCAAAGATCAACGCTACAATTCCTACTATTAACAAAATGAAATCTTTCAGAACTACTTTTTTGCGTACTTCGGGTTCGAGTAAAGATTCAGAACCAGCAAACTCTTCTTTATCAAGCAAGGTATAAATAAAATATCCAGCAAAAGCTGCGAGGAGGAGGACGGATTCTCCTCTAGTGATCACTCCATCATAAGCGGTTCCTAGAAATAGCGCAGTGCTGGCTGCCAGAAGGGGAATATCTAGGTCGATCAGATTTTTAGTGACCACCAATTTCTTACCTATTACCGCAGAAATACCGACGATTAGAAAAATGTTTGCTATATTTGAACCGACTGCATTGGCGACTGGAACATCCGTGGCGCCCTCTATTACTGCAAAGAATGAAGAAATAAGTTCGGGGAAAGAAGTACCTATGCCGACGATAGTGACTCCAACGATAAAAGGCGACAAACCCAAAGAGAGTCCAATTTTTTCAGCACTCGCGATCAGCCAGTCGGCGCCTTTTACGAGTACGACTAGTGATACGACGAATACGAAAATCCAAAATATCAACATGGCAAATATTGTAGCACAAACTAGGTGTAGTTGGTGCTTGGGTGTTTTGGACGCTACTTAAATTTCTCTGTATCAGTTTGCGGAGGCGGTGAGATTCGAACTCACGGTGCCTTTCGGCACTCCTGTTTTCAAGACAGGTGCACTAAACCTCTATGCGACGCCTCCGTGCGTTAACTATTCTTTTTTGGCTGAACTTACGATTCGAAGAGTGACCATTCATTTAAAATCAGCGGATTTATTGATTCCATGCCGACATGATATCAGAAAAAGCCTTTTCGTGCTAGCATTTCCGTATGAGATATTTGGGAATCGATTATGGTAAAAAAAGGATAGGACTGGCTATTTCCGATGAGGCGGGTCAGCTTGCTTTTCCTAAAGAAATATTAGAAAACAGCGAAAAGTTGCGCCAAAATGTTTTCACACGTATTGGAGAAATAATAAATGAAGAAAAGGTAGAAGAGATGGTGGTGGGGGATTCTTTTGATTATAAGGGAGAGCCAAACGCGGTGATGATTGAGATTCGCCAGTTTGTAGAAAGTTTACAAAAAGAATTTTCTTTGCCGGTGCGCATGCAGAAAGAATTTTTGACTTCTGTCGAGGCGCGTAGATACCAAGAGGGGAGCGCCAAGGCCGATGCGGGTGCAGCCGCTTTGATTCTGCAGAGATATTTGGATAGAATAAACAAATGATAAACTACGATGATTTTAAAAAAGTGGAAATTTCTGTGGGCAAGATTTTGTCTGCCGAAAAAATTCCTGACACGGATAAACTTTTGAAACTCTCAGTGGATTTTGCTGAAGAAACTCCTCGTCAGATTGTTTCAGGCATTTCTATGTATTTCCCTGATGCTTCTGTTTTGGTTGGAAAGAAGTGCATGTTTGTCACCAACCTAGAGCCGAGAGTGATCCGAGGCCATGAAAGCAACGGAATGCTTTTTGCGGTTTCGACTGAGGATGGTAAGTTTTCTTTGCTTGAAACTCGCGACGACATTCCTCCAGGTGCCAGAGCGGTTTAAAAAGTGATACAATATATATATGTTTAATAATTCTCATACGGGCATTTCTTTCTCCGATGGAATGATATATTTTACTAAGCTTAAAAAAACCTTTAGCGGTTTTGAGCTTGCAGGCTATGGACAAAAAGAGCTTCCATCAGGACTTTTTGAGAATGGAAAAATAAAGGACAAGGAAGAGCTTGTAAAAGTGCTTAGAGCTTTGCGCGCAGAGCAAAATATTCGTAGTGCTTTTGTGGCAGTTCCAACGGACGATGAAGGATTAATAGAAAACTTTGAAGAAGCTTTTAATCTTGCGGGCATCACAATTAAAGAAATAGAAACAGAGGGCGAGGCAATCTTCCGATCAGTGGTTCCGGTGGAAAGTTATGACGAGTACATGATCGTAAATATCAGAAACTCTACGACAGGCATATATATAGTAGCTGATCGAAAGGTCGCTTTCGAAACAAATATTAATATCGGAGGCGATACTATTATGAAAATTACAGAAGAAAAAACCACTCATGAGCGTGGCCTGGATCGCGAGGTTGTGACTTCCATGATTTCATCCGCAGTAATGACGGGGGTGCAGATTTTAAGAGAAGAAGTGAATAAATATTTTGTGCGTTGGCATACCCGTCGGGATGCAACCGATCCAGAAAGGCCAATGATAAACAAGGTGATCCTTTGCGGAGATGCTTCGTATCTGAAAGGTTTGGATGAGTATTTTACTGTGACTCTAAAGACTAATACAGAATTTGCAAATGTCTGGATGAATATTTTAGAGCCTAGTAAAAAGATTCCAGAGCTAACATATAAAGAATCTCTTTCTTTCGCTGGTGCGCTCGGTGCGGCATTGAAGGGCTTTAAATAAAAACTTGTTTTTGGCCGTTTTTGTGATAGATTAGAGACTGAAGATAGGAAAGGTTGAAGAAATGCGCGGTTAGCTCAGTTGGTAGAGCAATCCGTTTACACCGGAAAGGTCGGGGGTTCAAGTCCCTCACCGCGCACAGAGTATAATTTGTCTCCCCGGAGGGAATCGAACCCCCATTTAAAGGTTAGAAACCTTTCGTTCTATCCGTTGAACTACAGGGAGAGATCAAAGTGTCTTTGCAAGCCAAATTTCCAGCCCATTATCCTTCTAAATAACGTTTTATCATGGATGATAATAGAGCAAGTGCCATTATACAACAAATTTCTTCTTTGCCCAAGTGAGGTTGGCTTTATATAGGGTCGATAGATTTGTTTTAATGGCACACCTGTTATTTTAGACCAATAATCAATAATATCTTTTCGACAATGCAAGGTATGCATATGGATATGGATTTTAAATTTGTGTTCAGGTACTTTGCAGATTTTTCGAAACCATTTCATCATAAACAGGATCATCTTCTCATCCGAATTTGCAAATTTTACAGACTCGTTTGGATTTTTTGCTCCTTCTGCCCAATATAGTGAAATACCAACCAAAAAGAACGAATTGTTTTTTAATTTAGCAACCTCCTTTGCAGATTTTTCGATTATTTGATTTGTTCTTTCTATTCTCTCTGCTACTTTTCTTTTTGCCACCTCGTATCTTACTTTATCCATGTGATTCACGAGATTATTTTTTTGTTCCTCAGTTAATTCGATTTCACGTAGCCATATACTCAAGGTGGATTTTGAAACCTTTATTTTTTTAAGAATGGAACTATAACTATCACCATTCTTTCTAAGTTTAATTGCTTCCGTTTTTTC
>DASTLQ010000019.1:0-48364 GCA_035714785.1 Minisyncoccota bacterium | reverse complement strand
GTAAGGGGTCCCCTTACATGTTATCCACAGGTTTAGGTGTAAGGGGACCCCTTACATGTTGCTTCTATCATGCAAGCAAAAAGAAAAGCCCGCTGGAGATAGCAGCGAGCTAATCTCAAACGGGCTTAATTGCTGTAGTATCCTGGCCAGCGCCAAGGATCCCAGTTTTTTGAATCCCCAAGTGTTTCTGAGGTGAAGGCAATTATTTTTTCCTTCAGATCAGTTCCCTCTGTATTCATAATTTTTTCCTTTATTGCTTCTTGGTATTTTGGAAATTTTTTACCTTTATTTCGCAATACCAAACCTTCAATAAGAAATTCGTCTATAGTAAAGTTATCTCTACTATAGAATTCCCCTACCGTCATTTGCCACCAGGCAGTGAGTCTCACGTCTCTCGTGACGCCTTTCTTTGGAAATTTCCTCTCTATTGTAATGACAGAGTCCTTAAATTCCCTTGTGCTCCCAGTGTACTCTTCAACGTAGTACACATAATCTCCCTTTGGGTATCCTAAGAAAGTGTTTCCATCCCAAGAGACCCCTGTCCAGTATGCACTTTCTTCTCCCACGCTGTACATATCTGGTGTGTTCCAGTTTAGAACGTGATAAATTCTCGCTCCGCTTTTGTTGTAAATGAATTCATGATTTTTGAAATCATGAAAGATTGAGGAGTCTCGAAAATAATTGTACTCATCCACGGGACCTCTTACAATTTCTACTTCTGGTTGAGCTTTAATCTCAGGGGCATCGGGAAATATTATCCCTACAACGTTATACCCGAGTATGATCAAGCAAAAAACCATTACACTGACGATTAAACCAAGACGTATCATTTTAGTACCTCTTATTTTGATTTGAAGAATGTTGAGCTAAAGCTCAGTTATTTTTAAGGATTATAACATATACATAATAAATGTCAAGGAAGTATTTCATGCGTTTCTTCTACCTCCTGGCAAATTAATACCCCGTCACTTTCGTGAACGGGGTGAAATTTATTTAGCAAAATGATGTTTGTATTTCAGGGTAGTAATTGATACTATTTTTTGACCAAGTTGATCAAGCAAGTAATCACTTGGTTGATCTTTTACTTCCAGGTTCAGCCGTATCGCAGCTGACCGAAATTGAGTAAAGTTATCATCCCTTCTTCTGTCATAAATATCCGCGGAAACATTCTTTCGGGCCTCTATCTCCAGCACACCATTAATCTTGGCTTGAAAATTTTCAATTGGAGAGGTTGCAGGGAAAATTCGCATCCTCAACTTGTAACGGTCAGAAAACGAGATTCCAGCTCTCCTGAGAAGTCTAACTTCCCAGTAAAAATTTGCGATCTCTTTTCTGTAATTATAAAGTACAAAAAAAATACTAACTGAAAAAAATGCAAAATAAAACATACAGCACCTCCATATTACGTGCAACAATTTGTGGATTTAAAAGAAATTTTCTCTACGATACCATATTTAGGACTCACCGTCAACGTGTAAGGGGACCCCTTACACGCAAACATGCAAGGGGTCCCCTTACATGTTATCCACAGTTACCAGAAGCGTTTGATGACTTGATGTTCTTCGGGGCCGGTGCCGATGAAGGAGATTGGCACGCCGAGTACTTCTTCAAGATATTTTACATAAGCGAGAGCTTCGGGCGGAAGTCGGGTTTCAGTATTTTCAAAATCAGAAAGTTTTCCTTTCCAGGTTGGAAAAGATTTGTATTCTAGTTCTATTTTTTCTCTTGAAAGATCAAATGGTATGTCTGACGTTTTTTTGCCTCGCACTATGTACGAAGTACAAACTTTTATTTCATCGAAGCCACTCAATACGTCTAGCTTTGTTAAGATCAGCTCTGTCACTCCATTCATTTTTATTGCATACTTTATAAGTGGAAGATCGAGCCAACCTGTCCTTCGTAGTCGCCCTGTAGTCGCTCCGAGTTCATTTCCCATTCTTCTCAAAGCAATTCCTTGTTCAAAATTGTCAGTACTGTTTGGATTTGGGGTTGGGTATAGTTCTTTTTCATAATCAAACTTATTATCCCGGCACCAGATCGCAGACTTTTCACCGCCAAGTTCTGTTGGAAATGGCCCCTCGCCTACCTTGGTAGTGTATGCTTTCATGATTCCGATGGCACCTCCGATTAATGATGGAGCAATACCAAGAGCTGGTCCTATGCCGGAAGCAATAGTATGGGAAGAAGTTACGAAAGGATAGTTTCCATAGCGGACATCGAGCAAGCTACCTTGAGCTCCTTCGGCTATCACAGTGGCACCACTTGCGATGGTTTCCTCTACGATTGTAGAAGAATAAACTATATCCAAGGTTTTTATAAATTTTAATCCTTCATAAAAATCATCCTCAAGTTGTTTCAAAAGATCTTTTGGAATTTCATATTCAAAAATTTTATACAAAGAATTCATATGATCCTCGCGTAGTTTCTGGTATCTTTCATCAAAATCTAGTTCAAAGATATCTCCTACTCGAAGTGCTTTTCTCCAAACTAGGTCTGTGTATGAGGGGCCAATTCCTTTTCCTGTTGAGCCAATTTTTTTATCTCCAGCTGATTTTTCTGAAACAGAGTCTAGGATGATATGAGTAGGAAGAATAAGTACAGCATGAGGAGAAACGGAAATGCGTCGCTTTACGGCGGGACCGTCGGGTAAGGTTTTGTATTCTTCAAGTAGAGCAAAAGGATTGATCACCATTCCCCCACCAAGATGAATTTTTGGTTTACCAAAAACGCCAGAAGGAATCAAATGAAAAACAAAACTTTTTCCGTCGCGCCAAATAGTGTGGCCCGCGTTATTCCCTCCTTGGAATCTCACTATCAAATCGTTTTCAGTCAGACCGGAAGCAATTTGAGCTACCCCTTTCCCTTTTCCTTCGTCTCCCCACTGCAAACCGATGATTGGTGTGATTTGGCTCATTAGTCTTTTTTGTAATTAGGTGCTGGAGCTACCATGTATAGATCGTGTACATGGCTTTCTTTTAATCCAGCGTTTGTAATTGTATAAAATGATGCATCTCTAAGATTCTGGATATTCTTGGCTCCTAGGTATCCCATACCTGAGCGTAGTCCCCCAAGATACTGATGTACTACTCCCGAGATTGATCCTTTGTAGGGCACATGTCCTGATACTCCTTCTGGTACTAGTTTGTTGCTGTCATATTGGTCTCCTTGAAAATATCGGTCCTTAGATCCTTTTTGCATGGCATCTATCGAGCCCATACCACGATATTTTTTGAATTTCTGATTGTTGGAAACGATAGTGTCCCCAGGTGATTCATCTGTGCCAGCAAAAAGACTTCCTGCCATCACAGTATCCGCTCCGAATACCAATGCTTTCACTACATCTCCGCTATGCTTTATTCCCCCGTCGGCGATGACTGGAATTCCAAGAGGTGCGCAAGCTTTGTAAACATCACGCACTGCGGAAAGCTGGGGCGCTCCTACGCCTGAGATTATACGAGTGGTGCATATAGAGCCGGGACCGATCCCTACTTTCACAGCATTTGCTCCCGCTTTTATCAAGGCAATAGCAGCTTTGCCTGTGGCGATATTTCCTCCCACGATGTCGAGCTTAGGATATTTTTTATGAACACTTTTGACTACATCTAGCACACTTTTTGAATGACCATGGGCTGTGTCTACACATACGACATCCACCCCAGCATCCACTAATGCTTTTACTCTATCCATCGTGTCTGGTGCTGTGCCGACAGCTGCACCTACGAGTAGTCTTCCGAGTTTGTCTTTGGTAGCATTTGGATATTCCTTACTTTTTGCCATGTCTCGGTAGGTAATGAGTCCCACAAGTTTTCCATTTTTATCTACCAAGGGCAATTTTTCTATCCCATGTTTTTTGAAAAGGTTGTTGGCTTCCTCGATTGAAGTGTTTGCGTCACCAGTAATGAGGCGAGAGGTCATCACTTCTTTGATGGGAGTAGTTTCCTTTTTTTCAAAACGAAGATCTCGATGCGTAACGATTCCTCGCAGTACGCCTTTGTCGTCTACGATTGGTACACCACCGATATTATATTTTTGCTGGATAGCAAGTGCATCTCCTACGGTGCCATTAATAGAAAGTGTAATTGGGTCGGTGATTTTTCCGGACTCGTATCTTTTCACCCGAGATACCTCACCTGCCTGTTCTTCTATTGTAAGATTTTTATGAATAATTCCGATTCCTCCGAGTTGAGCCATAGCTATTGCCATAGATGATTCTGTCACTGTATCCATCGCAGCTGAAAGAAGCGGAATATGTAATGATATATTTTTGGTTAAGCGAGTTTGGGTGTTTACTTCTTTTGGCAGGACTTCACTATAGTTTGGCACTAAAAGCACATCATCAAACGTCAGGCCTTTGCCGAGATCGTTTGGGGTAGGAGTTTTTTTGTTAGGCATAATGTGTATATTACAACGAATTTTAGTTTAAAACAATATGTAAAAAATTAACCTGGGAAAATAAAAAGCTGACCACTATGTGACAGCTTTTAAAAATTTATTTCCTTCTCCTTCTGATGTATTCGTTGTCCTCTTTTTTATCTTTCATTATGCCCCAGAAACCTAAAATTCCACCAAAGAACCCTATTATTAAGAGAACCCAGTAAATTGTGTCCATTCGTTACTCCTTTACCACATTTAGTGGCATTAAAAATTCTTGAACAATCATTTCTATCTCAATTTACAGTTATAGAGAAAAAAGTCAACTTAGGAGAAATTACTCTTCGTAGTATTTTCTACCTTTTAATTCTTCTGGTAGTAGGTCGTCTTTGTCATATTTTTCATATCCTTCTCCATACCCCACATCTTTCATTAGCTTCGTTACGGGATTTCGAATCTTAAGTGGTATCGGCAGGTTGCCGTATTCTCTGGCGTCTGCCATTGCTTTCAGATAGGCGTAATATGCAGATTTTGTTTTTGAAGCTTTTGAAAGATAGATCACTCCGTGAGAAAGGTTTATGCCTGCTTCAGGATATCCGATTGTTTCAACGGCCCGAAAGACGGCGTTGGCAAGTGGTAGAGCGTGAGGATCTTTCATACCTATATCCTCTGAGGCAAATATCACCATCCTGCGAGCGATAAACTTGGGATCTTCGCCAGATTCAATCATTCGCCCTAGATAATAAAGTGCAGCATCCGGTTGGCTGGCTCGCATACTTTTTATAAAAGCAGAAATAGTATTGTAGTGTTCCTCCCCTTTCTTGTCGTAGCGCAGATGCTTAGACTGAAGAGTTTGTTTAAGATTTTCTAAAGTAATTTTTTTATAAAGTAGGGCAGTATTTTCAATCATACTGATCGCCTGTCGTGCGTCGCCATTTGCCATTCCGATGAGCCATTCTTTTGCCACCGCATCCATTTTGTGTCCGGTGCGATCTAGAATATCGCCCATATCTTTTTCTGAAAGTTCCTCTAATATGAAAACTTTACATCTCGAAAGCAATGCGGGAATTACTTCAAAAGATGGATTTTCGGTGGTGGCGCCAATCAAAGTTAGTTTCCCTGACTCCACAGCAGGAAGAAGAAAATCCTGTTGCGCTTTATTGAAACGATGGATCTCGTCAAGGAAAAGAATTTTGGGACCAAACAGATTTCCTCGTTGGTCGACGATTTGTCGTATATCATCCTTACCCGCAGAGACAGCAGAAAGTTCGTGATAGTCGGCGTTTAATGCTTTTGCGTAAATGCGAGCTAATGTAGTCTTTCCAACTCCAGGTGGACCCCATAGAATAAAAGAAAAAAGATGTTTTTGTTCTATGGCCACACGCAAAGGACCTTTGGGGTTGCTATTCCCCACAAGGTGCTTTTGTCCGATAAATTCGTCCAGAGATTTGGGCCTGATTTTTGATGCCAAGGGCTCCATATCTCTATTATACTCCTCTACTAGCTTTTTGAGCTTTTAGCTCCTTTCTTGGCTCTGGCGCTTTTGCTTGAAGTTTTCTTCGTAGCCTTCTTGGCAGTTTTTTGAGCTGCTTTGGAAATGTTGTTCCAGTGTTTTTTTAGATCGGATACTAATGCTTCAACTTCTCTTTTGTTGTCATCTGAAAGATACTTTGAGGCTACTTTGTCCACGATAGTATTGTACATTGGCTCAGTTAATTCCTTGGCCTGTTCTATTTTTTCTAAAACCTCACCCTTCATGCGTAGACTCCATCCTTTTATATTTTTTCTATTCTTCTTTCCGTCCGGTCCAAAGAGAAAATATCCAGCTGCTGCTACGGCCGCTACTCCAGCACTGATTGCTGCTACTGTTCCTACATTGTTTGATTTTTTTGTTGCCATTTTTTTATAATTTTTTTAATAATAATTTACCTAATTGATTATACAATATTTTGACGATACATATGTGAGATGATTACACATTACACGTATGCTTTACGAGCTTCTTTTGCAAATGAGAATATATATGAAAGTGATCCCGAAACCAAAGCTCCAATGGTTGAGAGAGCCATATCTTTTTGTCCATCAAATATATCCTCTTGAGCTGCATAAAATGCTTCAGCAAGCGCTGGATTAACACTAATAGCTGCGAGCCACTCAAAAATTTCGTATAAAGCAGACAATGCCAAGATGGTTGTAAATGTAAAAATATGGGCCTTGAAGCTGTTTTTTTCAAATACACCATTATTAACCAATAGTTCCAATATTGGATAAAAAGCAGTTAGGCCAAAAATAAAGTGGACTAAGCGATTGTATAGATTATTGTCACTACCAAACCATTGCCCTATTGTGTCTCCGATAGGCACACCTGCTACCCCATAGTGAGAAGCAACTAAAGGAAAAATTAAATAAAAAGTAATGAGGCCAAGCGACAAATCAGAAAGTTTTAATTTTCTGTAGAAAATTACTGCCAACACCATGACCACAAACAAAAGACTGTTTTCTAAAAACCAGTAAGCATATGAAAGCTCGGGATTGATGGCAGACCATATGAATACTGCTAGGAATATAAAAAGTAGCAAATATTTAAATGAAAACATGTCTAAAGATTATAACATCATATTCCTCCTTTGGATAGAAGTTCTACAATAAATAATGGATGGCGATAATAATAGTTTCCCTCGATCACATCCTGGATCTTATTCTGCCAGCTTTTTGGTAGGATAGATTTTATTTTATTCTTGGTAGTAGCAGGAGCAAGTAAATACAGCCTAGCAAACTCTGGAATGTTTTTTATTCTATTTTTAAATTCTCTTATAAAATCATTTACCACTGCATCGTCTTTTGGTTCAAGTGTTCCACCAGCACGGATGGTCTTTCCCCTTCCTCTTACCTTAAATCTCCCTTCGTTGTCCGAATAATGTCGGCGTGGGATTTTAAATATATCGAGACGCTCTATGATGCCGTTCAACACCTTATAAAAAACTGCATTCTGTTGACCAGATACAATTATAATAGTCGTCTCACCTTTAAACTGGGGAAACCTACTCGGTATTTTCATGTTTAATTTTAGACGTTAGGTCCTCATTTACTTGTAAATCACTCCCAAATTCGCGATCTGAAAGATTTCTTTCCAAATAATCTATAATCCCCCCACTCGCACCTTTCTCTCGGGCGTATTCTATTACTTGTTGTCGAAGGGCGGGGAAAGGCATTCCTTTTACGTAGTACATAGTGTTAGAAATTGTAACTGTATCTTTGTGTGCCATATACAATCAACGACGATTTTTTCAATGCACTATTACATAATTAGACCACTATTATTTGTGTCATAGTGATATCCAATGACCGTCACATTTAGTATGACCAGAATAAGAACAATAGATCATGATGAAATCAGAGCCTGGATCGAGGAACATGGCGGTACTCCCGCAATTATCAGAAACACAACCCGAGGCGAAAGCGAAGGGGTATTAACAATTAATTTTAATGGGAAAAATCCAGACTTACAGCACGTAAGCTGGAGAGAATTTTTCGAAATGTTTGATGAGCGAAAGTTACGGTTTCGTTGCCTACGTCCAGTTACTAGGGCTCGAGCTGCATGGGTGTATTCCTTTGAAAGCGCCGAAACAGCACATGATTCTGGTGAGTATGAAGGAATGCCAGAAAATCTAGAATATATGGCAGAAAATATTTACTCAGGTGAGCCTATAATAAATGAATGGGCGGAGGGCAGACAAATCGTCTAGAGATTTACTGATGCCAGTGTGGCAAATGAATATGAAAGATTCTTCTTCCTGCAAGCCATGTGATGAGGCTTGAAAATTGATTGATGGTGAGGAGGAAGATGATAGTGGTGAGTACATTGAATGTGAGATGTAGGTTTGCTACTTGTTGAATGACTGTACCTCCTATGGCGTTTATCATGCTGGTAAAGATAGGAAGAAGTGGAATAAAAATAATCAAACCGATGACATTGAATAAGAAATGAGCGAGAGCAGCTTTCTTTGCTTCATTTCCCATCGGAAGGGCTGCTAGAAGTGCGGTTGAAGTGGTACCAACATTTGCTCCCAGCATCAATCCTACTCCTTGAGAGAAATCAACGAATCCAGAAGCAGCTAACACTAATACGATACCGCTGGTGATGGCGCTGGCTTGAAAGACCAGGGTCAAGATAATACCAGCCAATATTGAAAGCCACAGAGTATCCATTTTTGAAAGGAGTCCAAGAATCTGTGGATTTTCTGAAAGCGGAGAGACGATTTGGGTAATCAAAGAAATACAGAGGAATACTAATCCAAAGTAAAAGAATGATCTTCCATAGGTGCTATACTTTCCTCCAAATTTTAGTAACAAAAATCCAAAGATTAAAATAAAAGGAGCGATGGCCACCACGTTTAGAGCGATGAGCTGTGAAGTAATAGCGGTACCAATATTTGCTCCAAAAATCACTCCGAGGCTTTGAGTAAAGGTGATGATTCCAGCATTTACGAGACCCACCGTCATCACAGTGGTGATGGTGCTTGATTGAAATACAGAAGCGACACCTGCGCCAGTTAGCGTAGCCAGTACCCTATTGCTAGTAAGGCGTCCAAGAAAATCCTTTAGTTTGTCCCCTGCTACCCTCTCAATCTGTCGGCTAAACTTATTTATAGAGAAAATAAACAAAAGAACTAGGGCAACGACAGTAAAAAATATTTGGTATATCATTGGCGAAATTATAACAGGAAAATCAAAATCTAAAAAGCCTAATTTAATTTTAGCTCCTCTGTAAAGGTCTCAATCATTTCTTGGGGTATTTGATATCCCCTACGAAATAATTCTTCGGCATAAACGATAGCCTTTTGATACTCGGCCCTCTCATAGTGGTGGGTTAGTAGCGAAGACAGAGCCTCCACGTGATTGGGGTTGATCATAAGTGTTTTTTGCCAGTATTCTTCTGCCTCAGCAAACCTTTCAGTCTGATAATACAAAAGGGCTAGATTAAAATGAGCATCATCGTATAGCGGGTTTATTTCAAGCTCTTTCATATATTGATCCAGTGCATCTTCAAATTTTCCTTGACGAAAATATATGAGACCTAGATTGTTATTTGCCATCGGCTCATTTGGATTGAGAACTAGCGCTGTTTTAAACTCATCTTCTGCTTTTTCAAAATTGCCTTCCAGGTATTCCATGGCACCCAAGTTGCGTCGAGCCAAAGGGTAACTTGGAGAATTTTCAGCTGCGTTATTCCAGAATGCTAATTTGTCTGCAAAATATTTAGAATGAGTAAAATTTATAGTACCAAATGTGATTAAAATAACTGCTAATATCGCGACTGCGTACCTATTTTTAAAATCAAATTTTCTAATCCAAGTAATTTGAGCGAGGACAATCAATAATCCAACCATTGGTAGATATAATCGATGCTCAATAAAATCTGCTGGTAAGTTTGGATTTGGTCTCACAAAGGTAGGTATCAAGAGTACTACAAACCATATAGCTCCAAATATCACTTTTCTCCAGTCAGTTACTTTTCCAAAATACATAAAGAGACTGAATAGTACAATAGAAATGATGCCGTAGATGAAGGTAGTGTCTCGCATGATTGGTAGAACGCTCAGATTAAACGGCAAAAATACTTTTCCAAAAAGCTGGATGAGGGCTGGGAAATTGTTGATTACTGATGCGAACAAATCACCTAGGATAATGGGTGGAGAATTCTTTAGGGCTGACGCTCTCATGCCAAACCATATGACGGAAAGTACTCCCGTAGGAAGAAAGAAATAATAATTTGAGATTTTTTTAAAGTCATCTCTCCGTACAAAAAATACATAAATAAAGATGAGAGGAAGAATCACTAGGGCGCTTTCTTTGGTGAAGATGGAAAGAGTGAAAAAAATCAGCGCATACAGTAGATGACTCCACTTTTTTGAATCTAAGTATTTTAAATAAACAATAAAAGTAGATAAAAGAAATACTGCAAGCAGTGTGTCGTTTCTACCTGGAATCCATGATACTGCTTGAGAAAGTGCAGGATGTATTAGAAAAAATAATGAAAAGATAAAGGATAAGTCTTTTCGGACATTGAGTTTTTGAAGAAAAATATAAACTAGGGAGACACTCAGAATATGTAAAATCACATTTGAAAAGTGATATATGAAGGGAGAAATGCCTCCGAGCTGGTAGTCGAACATAAATGAGACATTCAGGATCGGGCGGTAGTAGCTTGCCATCCCTTGAGCAGAATTAAAGACATCAGATTTAAACAACTCAAAAAAATTCGCGAAACTGTCTAATAGGTATGCATTACGTAAAATCAATACGTTGTCGTCTAGATATGTAAAATCAAAAAACAAAGATTGAAAGTACAGAAATAACCCGAGCACAGCAAAAATGATATAGGGGGTGCTCGCTTTTGTGAAAATTTTGTTTTCCATTTTAGCTTAATCGGATGAGTTTTTTTAGAAAGAATTTAATCGCCACCATTAAGGTCTCTGTGCCGTATTTTATACTTCTAGAAAAATTAATAGAAGAAGCCTCAGGGAAATATCGCACTGGTACGGGTACGTCGCCGATTTTGTATCCTTTTTCAATAACCTGAAAGAGTACCTGCGTATCAAAAACAAAATCGTTAGAATTATTTTTGTAATCAATATTTTCTAGCACTTCCCTCTTGTATGCTCGCATTCCACTGTGCCATTCAGATAAATTTTGTCCGCTTAGCATGTTTTCTATTAGGGTCAAAATTCGATTAGAAATATATTTATAAACTGGCATCCCGCCGTCGAGAGCTTCTTTGCGTGAACGAATTCTAGTGCCGAGCATTACGTCGCAGTAACCTTCATCGATGAAGCCCACTAAATACTTGATTACATTTGAATCATATTGATAATCAGGATGAATCATCACTATGATATCTGCTTCATTCTTTAGGGCCAGATCATAACAGCTCTTTTGGTTTGCACCGTAACCCTTATTAAAATTATGGCGCACCACTGTGAGCCCAAGTTTCTCTGCTAACTTTACAGTGTTATCCGTGCTGGCATCATCTACTAAGATGATTTCGGAGACTATTCCCTTTGGGATGTCTGCCACTGTCTTTGCTAGAGTTTTTTCAGCATTGTAAGCAGGCAGGATTACGATTACTTTCTTTTGCATATAGATTACGAAGCGGTTTTTCTAAACACTACTTTGTTAAAAAATGTGTAATTAATGAAAGCGATGATGATAGCCGCGAGTGCCTGAGACAGCATATACCAGATGGTCAAGATGTCTACAAAAAAATACATTAACAATGTGTTTACTCCTAGCATAGTCAGTGCGAAGAAAAAGAAAAGGGTAAACTGTTTATGCATACCCTCTTTTGAATAATTTTGAAAAGTCCAAAATTTTTGAAGTAAATAGCTCACTACCACTCCAAAGCAAAAAGAGATAATTGCAGAGGTGAGATACCACATCCCTAGATAGTTTACGCATAAATAAAGGACGCCGAGATTTGTTCCCGTCGCCAAGCTTCCTGCAATCAAATATCTACCTACTTGCCAGTACTTTGCCATAGGAGATATTTTAGCATCTTTTTTATTTATAACCGAGTTCACTTACCCGAGCTACAGCTTTATTCAAAAAATAAATCCAGTGGTCAAAATTTTTCTCTTCATTATTTTCTTTCCATTTACGAAGGAGTTCTTCGGGAGATTGCCAGACAAGATCAAAGTCTTCATGAGCCTCCAGCTGTACAGGGACGAGAGACCGACTTTTTAGGATAATTAAAATACAAGTTGCTACTGCGCAACGATTCACCTTTTTATGAGCATTACTATAATGGCATTCCACAGTGTCTACCTTTTCGATATGATCAAAATCATAGAGACCGCTTTCCTCTGTTACTTCACGTAAAATTCCAGTCATTTCGTCTTCGTTTTCTTCAAAACCTCCACCATAGAGCCGATAGATTTGATTTCCGTACCTATCTTGACCCACAGCATATTTTTCTGTGTTCGGATCATATATCACAGCACAACCCCCGTCCCTTCTCTCTTCGTTCTCACGAGGTATGCCAAAAGAAAGCAATGTTGATTCAGAATTCATGAAACTATTGTAATCCTAAAGTCTATTTTTGGAAAGTTTTTGGCAACGCGCTTGGGAGATAATCAACCATTGCAACTTGTTTATCTCCCTTGCTTGTTGCTATAATCTTTGACGTTAATGCAATTTCCTGATTACAAAAGTGAGCAGAAAGCACTCCAAGAAGGCTATTGTTTTGTGGCCGGATGTGACGAAGTAGGGGTGGGACCTATAGCTGGACCAGTGGTAGCGGCCGCGTGTATTTTAGACCCTTCTACTATTGGAAAATATCGAAGTCCGAATAAATGGTACTATCGAGTGCGTGACTCAAAAACCACCAACGAGACCGAAAGAGAGTCACTCGTAAAAGAGATACTCGACAATACTATCGCCTACGGTATTGGTGTAGTCTGGCAAGAAGAAATTGATCAAATAAATATTCACCATGCAGGAAGAAAAGCGATGCGATTGGCGGTGAATGAGATGCTAGGGAAAATTAAAGACACAAAGCAAAGAGTCAAAAAGAATAATGGCGCAGAATTGGGAGTTTTCCTTTTTGTGGATGGTAGATTTGAAGTGTCAGAATGCGCAGATTTAGTAAAGCAAAAATGCGTAATAAAGGGAGATCAAAAAGTGCTTTCAATTTCCGCTGCTTCAATTATTGCTAAAGTCCATCGGGACAACATCATGAAAGAGTTTAATGCTAAATTCCCTTCCTATGGGTTCGCTAAGCACAAGGGATACAACACAAAGATGCATCAGGATGCGCTCAAAAAAATGGGACTGACATCACTGCACCGTAGATCTTTCTTTAAAAACAGCAAACTACTCGCAAACGAAAAACGGAAGGTCTAGCCTTCCGTTTTTTTATTTCCTTCTGCTTGGCTTTGCCTTTATCTTTTTGAGCAAGGCTTTCTTTGTCGCCAGACGCTTGGTAGTCTTTTTTGAATGTCTGGATTTTGGTTTTGGTCCAAGGGTTGTTCCTCTTTTTGCCATTTTAATTTACCGCAATGCGGTGTGATTAATAAATTGTTTTTCTATTATAGCACGAACTAAAATATTCGCTTGCTTATTTCTTCTTCTAATCTTTCTGGAATATCAGTACCTATTCGAAATATTCTTCCATCCCTCATTTTTATTTCTACCGCATTAAATCCAGAGACGTTGTAAATCCACATGTATGGCCAAAACCATACGCGTATCCCCCATCCGTTGTAGATATGATTTTTTACAGCACGTACAGAGGCAATCTCATGGAGCGGAAATTTCTTTTTAAATATCCCGTAGCCAAATTTGATGCGCAAATATTCCTCATCGATCAGAGTTTCGAGAGTAGACATGGAGAGAACTAAACCAACAACCAGAATCATGATAATGCTTATTAGCCAGCTATTTTCTTCACTAGGAATAATATTAAGCAACCATGTAAAGAAAACCACGAGACAAAACGCCACCACAATCATTAAATACCCTATTTGAGTGTGTTTAAAGTTTTTCATAGGCTAATTATACTACTATACTTTTCGGCTGTCATATGCCCAATGTAGAAGGGCCTGGCGTTGCCTAGGACGGCATTTTAGGTCTCTTTTGGAGCAATTCTTCATAAGCTGGGTGATATGTCGTTGTATTGCCTTCCATCGTTTGATTTGTCTTTCGTCTTCCTTCGGAATTCTTCTTCCCATGTAGTATCGGCAGTACCATTGGAACCACCCCCTTGGATCATCTTTTGATATCCATCCATTATTTTTCCAAACAGATAGAGGTTGCGAAGCATTCACTTTAAAAAAATTAAGTTCTTTGTCGTGCTTGTCTAGGCAAAGCTTTGCATTTTTGAACCAACTCGCAGGAAATTCTTTGTGGCAGTCGTTCATGTATTTTCCACCGAACACTCCCAGGGATAGCATTTCTTTTGGACTGAGTTCTGGTTTAAAGATAGGTGAAAAATTTTTCCCAATGGGCTCTGTGAGCTCATAGCGATATCCTTTTTGCATCTTGTCGTTTACGATGACAAGTTTCTTTTTCATAGAAATATTAGATGATATACCAATAAAGCCAGTCCACCCCACCATCCCAAATCAGAGATTATTAGGCTCACCGTGATCTTCTTTTGCCACGAAGCAGGTAAAAGTTCGGATTGCAATCCCTCCTGTTCTCTTTTGAGCAAAAAGGGACTAACCCGAAAGGACAAAAAGTATCCGTTGATGATGAGAGCAAGAGCAATAAAAAAATGAATTAAAGGAATGAGGGATAGTTCTGTGTTTCGATAGAAAATACTTCCACCAATGATAGCCAGAAGGATACCTATCCAGATGAGTGGCTTGGTCACTTTATGAGTTCGAGTAGTGGCTTCAGTCCAATATGATGATTTCCTACCTAGAAATCCGTGAATGTCTATCACCGTCACCGCTCCCAGGCCTATAATAAATCCGGAAAGAAAAATAAAGAGCCCAAGAAAGTCTAGATTAATTGAGGACATAAATCATGTAGTTGAGATACGAAGCGAAGCTTACCCATAAAATATATGGTACTAAAAGCCACGCTGCAGGCTTGGAAATTTTCCAAAACAAGATGATGGTCGCGAGAATAGCAATCCACAAGAAAATAATTTCAATAAATGCGAGACCCGGATTTTCAAATCCAAAGAAAATAATTGACCATAATGAATTTAAAACTAATTGTACAATAAATACTCCGAGAGCAATCTTTACATCTTTGCGATCTAGTCCTTTTTTCCAGATTATAAAAAAAGAAATACCCATGAGGATAAAAAGAATAGTCCAGACTGGACCGAAAACAAATGAAGGAGGATTTAGTTCAGGTTTGATGATGTCTACGTACCAGTCTTTTATGGCGGGCGTAGTAAATAACGCACCTATGAGACCAGCTAGCTGGGGCAGTATTATTGAGATGATTAGTTTTAGAAATGTAGGCATTTATTAAAAAATGAAATTAAACATTTTTGAGACGGCGTCGACTGAAAGCTCGGCCCAGATGGCTAGAAAGATAAAGATGATGATTGTGGCCGTCAGTACTCGGTAGATAGGATTTTGGAACTTCTTCATTGCATAGTCTATGGCGATACCCGTGATGAATAATAGGATTCCCATGATTGCAAAGTCCATTACTCCCCAATCAAAGCCCTCTAGAAAGAAGTTTCCGAATAGTGGTATCAACAAGATGATCGCGACGATGATTGCAATTTTTTGGTAGTTAATACTTTGCATATGATAATTATATCAGGAAAATGGAGTTTTTCAAAAAATGATTATTTACAGAAAACCGCCTCCAACGATTTTCTGTTGAAAGCGGCTATGTTTTTTTGCCCTTTACCCATTCTTCAGGGTATTCAGGGACTTCCTCCGAATCTTTTTCCTCGTATTCTCCCTCTCTGCCGATATTAAATAGTCCCAAGTATTGTTGAGGGTTATCCCCATACATCTCTATTTCGAATGAGATGATCCCCGTATTTTCCCTAGGAAGGCTAAACTGGATAGTGCCAGTTCTACCGTCCAATTCTTTAAATGTCCAATGCTTGCTTATGTCACTAGATTGCAAGCGTAGGTCAAAGGATTCATTTTCACCTAGCCATACTGTATACGCGATGTAGACAATCTGGCTATCATCTGATTCCTCGACATTTACTATGTTAGCCATATATCCTATATTGTATATATGACTGTCACCGTACGCGTCATAATCCAGTGTGGACTCTGAGCCAAATAGCATCTGGGAAATATTTTTCCCTTGACTAGTCATAATTAATAAAAAAATGACTACTGCCCAAAATCCTAACATTCTAAATGCATATAAAAGATTGCTAGATTTCATAAGAACTCCTATTGTTAAATGATTTTTTGAGATTATATCAAAGCATCACTAATTTGTCAACTTCTAGTAGAATTACAAGACTAGGCGCGGAATCGAATCTTTTTAATTTTCTCAAATAGTGGTTGATAGATATCTTCACGCGGATCAATAAGTAGCTCTTTATTATTTATTTTGTCGCAAAACTCTATAGGAGCATCCAGTACTAAAGCCAAAGGTTGTTGTTCCCTGCCTTCGCCCATAGAAAGGACCGCACTAGTAGCTAGACTATCGGCAACATCGGTTCTGGATACTTTCAATTTTTTACCAAAAATATCTTTCTTTCCAATATAGCTTCTAATTCCTTTAAAGCCAGCATAACCAAGTGCTACACCTACTGCACCTGCTCGGAGTGGCAAGAGTCTGCTGTCGGTGATTAATACTCCTAAATCTTTTACCTTAAATATTTTTTTGAGTTCCTTTCTTATTTGATCAGCTGAATGGAAACTATTCTTTGGTAGTAATATTAGTTTGCCGTCTGCATTTGATTCATCAACACCTGCAGAAGCCATGACCGTACCTTCTTTTATCGTTAGCCAAGTGTACTTGGTTTTAATAGCGAAACTGCTTTCTTGTTTGATTATTCTTTCTTTATCTTTTTTGCTTTTGTATATCAAAGTTCTACCTTCTGAAAGGGCTACGATTTTTGAGGTGACGACCACGACAGATTTCTCGGGAAGTTTCTTCACATACTTTTGGATGAAATCCAGTAGGCTTTCGTTCTCCTTGAATACCCTAGTTTTAATTGGTTGGATTTTCATTTAAATTCTTTTCTTTCAATAAATGGACGCCCAGATACGACAGAGGAGTGTAAAGGAATCCAATGAATACTTTGTATAACCACCAAGGAATGATGATAAGTAGGATTGTTTTCAGAGGCAAAATGCCTACGTAGGCAATGAGCATGAATATAGTGGAATCGAGTAACTGAGACCAGATATTTGAAAGATTGGATCTCAGCCAAAAAAATCTGTCTCCAAATTTCTTCTTAAAGAAAAAGAATGAAAATACATCTTGGTATTCAGCGATGACAAATGCCATCAAAGAGGCGATGGAAAAACGCACTGACAATCCAAAGATTTGATTATAGCCTTCCTTTACCCAAGTACCTTTTTCTGACCAAGGCATCACTGAAGATATGGCTGAGTATAGGATAAACAAAATGATACTTATGATTCCAGCCAGGACAAAGTTTTTTGCCATTTTCTTTCCATACACTTCGCCGATTACATCTGTCATGATGAAGATAATTGGAAAAGAAAAAATAGCTACGGATAAATGGGTGCCAAAAATAAAAGGCATCAATTTTATCCCCAAGGTATTGGCTGCAAAAAGCGAACTGATATATATGGTAAGGCAAATAAGGATCTTCTTGAAGTTCTTTTCGGTCATGTGAGGTATAGTACTATATTTAAGGAAAAACAAAAAGAGATCAAAAATAATCTGAATCTCTTTTATTTTTCCTTAATTTTCAAACAGAACCCTATTGCAGAAACGATAGCAGAAGCAATTTGGAAATCAGCAAAAAACTGCTGATTTTTTTCTATTGTTACGTATGCCGCAAATAAGTGGGCAAGCCCATACAGCAACCAACCCAATGCTTCCTTGTTATGAGTGAGGTAATACGTGCCGAACAACATTAATACTGCACTTACAAACTCATAAATCGTCATCATCCCAGTAAATGCAAGGGATGCTAGTACTGTCATGACACATACTATCGTTAAGTGAATTAGCTTTTCTATGTACAGATTTTTTCTGTTATTGAAAAAAAATCCATATGCCATGAGTATTACTAATCCAAACTCTAGGACAGTAAAAATTAATAATTCTATTAGTATAAAGTATATGAGCGCTAACGCAGCAGCGATTGCTCCGACTAACCAACCAGACTTTCTTTCTATTAGAATTAATATTTTATTTACGAAGAAAATTATGGAAACTAAGACAGAAAGTATCTCTGTCATAATGCCTCCGTTTTTTCTTACTTTACAATCTATATTTTATTTGTCAAATAGCCTAAAACCAGAAATGTTTACTGATAATTATCATTTCCGAAATCACCTAATTCCTTTTTAGCTTTCTTGATAAACTTTCCAAAGTCTTTGTTCTTTTTTCTTCTTTCGTCCTCCGTCATATTAAAGTATTCAGCTTCCTTTTTTAGATTTGTATAATTTGTGTACTTTTCTTTATCAATATTTCCTTTTTCTATTTCATCAAGGACCACGCATCCTGGCTCATGGGTATGAGTGCAGTCAACAAATCTACACTCTTCTTCTAGGGAAGTGATTTCTTCAAAGAAATTATTGATCCCTTCGCCAATATCAGACATACCGACTTCACGAATGCCGGGATTATCGATCACGATTCCACCACCATCTAAAAAATACATCTGTCTGCCAGTGGTTGTGTGCTTGCCTCGCACCGAGTATGAACTGATGTCGCCTGTTTTTATGATGTCTTCTCCGAGCAATCTATTGATGAGGGTTGACTTCCCTACTCCTGACGATCCAAGAAAGCAATATGTCTTGTCTTTTTCTATATAGTTTTTCAAAACATCGAGGCCCTTATCATTGACCGTACTTGTGACAATGATATCAGTAGACGGAAAACGGTTTCTGAGTTCGCTTAGCTTACTTTCTCTTTCTTCTGGGGACAAGAGATCAATTTTGTTCAAAATGATAGCTCCTTTTACTCCGCCATCACTAAGAATAGAAAAGTATCTTTCGAAGCGATTTAAGCTGTAGTCTCGATCAACAGCTTCAACCACAAAACCTACATCAATATTTGTTGCAATGATTTGAATGTTGCTCTTTTCTCCTTGCTTATTCTTGTCTCCAAATTTTCTTTTAATTATGGATTGTCTCGGCAAGACTTTTTCAATGATTGCTTGTTGATTATCTAGCTCATTAACTAATACCCAGTCTCCAACAGCAGGATAGTCTTCTCTATTCTTGGCTCCAAATATTTGCTTGCCCGTAATCTTGGCGGAAAACTCCCCATTTTGATTTTTAACTTTATACAACTCCCGGTGCTCAGAGATCACGCGTGCAGGAGAAAGTAACTTTTTGCCGATAAATCGTATCAGATTGGACACGCTGACAGCCCAGTCTACATAAGTCTCTCCATTTTCATCCAAGATTAAAGTTTCTAATCCACTCGAAAAATTCAATAATTTTTCTTTTCGAAAATATCTTTTAAGCATGCCTCCGATTACAAAATAATCTTCCTCAACTTTTTCTCCAGTATTGAATTGTGGATCATGTATTGAATTTACAAGAATAGCTAGGATGCCTCCTGGATTTAGGATTCGCTTCAGTTCGTTAAAAATTAATTCAGTCGTCGCATTATCAAAATAATGTAGAGCAAGATGAGAATATACGATATCGAAAGATGAATCCTCAAATGGAAGTGGCTTTGCGATATCCAGTATCCTGAAATCAATATCCATGCCAGCACTTTTTTTGTTGGCAAAGTTTATGCCTTCTTCCGAAAAATCAATGCCGGTAACTTGATACCCTTGTTTTGAAAAAAATCTAGAGTCCTGACCTTGACCACATCCAATATCAATTAAATTACCCGCAGAAGGGAAAAATTTAATTGCTTCTTGGGAAAATAGACTTGGCTTGTTTATCCATTCCTTGTCCACATATTTAAGGTGTTGCTGATTCCAGTCTTTTAGGGACATAGTTATATTCATTATATTAAAAATATGGCGTCTTCTTATTACCACGAAACCCTTAACACGGTTCCGCTAATAATAAAATTTTTTGAACAAAATCTCCCTTGTTCAAACCTTCCAATTTTATTTGTTCATATTCCCTTCTCGCATCTTCATGACTAATTAAATAATCTCGGAACAGAATTTGTCTTTTAAAATATCCACCTCTATCTAAATATGCTATAGACAAGTGAAAATTAATTGGATCCCCTTTCTGCAAAAAATGGCGCTCAGTCGAAGATTTTTCCCGATTATATATATACCCTAGCTTTTCTAAATCATTTAAAAAACTACCAGCATCCTTATGATGCTGTATTTGTACTGCTATATCTATTATTGGCTTAGCCATTATATCCGGAATTGATGTACTGCCAACATGCTCTATCTCTAGAAGAGTAGAGCCAAAAACATCTTTGATTAAAGAAGCCTCTTTCTCGAACAGGATTTTCCATTCGTTTGAATGCGGAACGAGAGCTGTGCGTTTCTCCATTATTATAGTATATCAAACCTAGCTAAATTCACGAGCTGGGGGACAGGGACTCGAACCCCGATTTTTCGGACCAAAACCGAACGTCCTACCATTAGACGATCCCCCAATGTTAATTAAAATTTTCAATGATACCCTCAACCCATCCTGTTATTTTTCTTACTAAACTGGAGCTACTCATTACTCTGATTTTTAATAATCCAAAATACTTTTCAGGATAAACGTTTTTACGCTTCGTACTTAGTATATTCTTCTTATAATATATTCTAAATACCTGCGAAGGAAAATCCGTTATTTTTATCCAATATGTAAGTACTTCGTCTTTTCTATATTCATTATTTTCATGAAGGAAAACATCAAGACATATATCACTTTTTTGGATACCTATTTCTTCCAACCATTTCAAGAACAACTTTATCATGTTAGGGTCTGAATTAGCAAACCCAATTTGAGATCCGGGATGATATTGTTTTTCCTTGGAACCTTCAGCCCAATACAAAGCAACGCCTATCAAAAACCTTTCATTGTGAGTAAGAGGGCCAATCTGAGACTTTGACTCGGAAATTATACGGCTCTGTTTTTCGATTCTTTGCCTTCTTTTTGCTTCCCCGCCGCGCTTACCTGCGAGCCTTCTCGCTTCCGTATACTTTTGATTCTCTGCCTTAGCTATTCCCGCTTCCTTTAACCAAAGTGATAGGGTGGATTTCGCTACAGGTACGGCAGATAAAATTTCAGAGTATGTTTTTCCTTTTTTTCGGAGCGTTATTGCTTTTTCTTTTTCTTTAAATTTTTTAATCATAAGTAGAATGTAGCTCTAGGCTATCTACTTTTGATTTAGTTATTCATCACTAGCCAAGATCTCAATCAGTGCAAGCTCTAAGGGAAGTTCTTGGATAAAGGCTTTGTCTATGTTTTGATATGCCTCCAGTAATACTGCCAAAGCCTTGGAGCGGAGCATTCCTTCCTTATCATCCTTTACCAATCCCTTTAGGAATACTAGATCCGCCTCGGAAATATCTTTTGACATCTCAGACTCGAGCTTTGGAGCGTAACGTAATACTACAGCAAGGCGGAATTTCTGAATGATTAGCTTGCTAAACAGTCGCATATCCATCGCCTGCTCAGTGGCTTTTTTCACAGCAGATATCCCTTTTTCGATTTCTTTTGTGGCGATTGCAGAGAGAAAATCATTTACTAGCTCTGTCTTTGGTGCACCAGTGATTTTTTCAATTTCTTCTCGCTTGATTTTCCCTCCTTTTGCATCTTTGCCCGCGAAGTTTATCACCTTTTGCAATATTCCAAGCGCATCTCTAAATGAACCATCTCCAAGTATTGCCAACAACTCTGCTCCACCTTGATCTATTTCAAACCCCTCCTTCTTTGCGATTTTTAGTAAAGTATTTTTTAAAATCAGATCAGAAGGTTTGCGGAAATTAAATACCTGACAGCGTGAAGTAATAGTATCGGGTACTTTATGAAGCTCTGTGGTAGCTAAAATAAAAATGACATGGGCAGGTGGCTCTTCGAGTGTTTTTAATAATGCTCCCCATGCATCTTTTGATAGCATATGCACTTCATCGATGATGTAAACTTTGTATTTTGATTCAAGTGGAAGCATCCGGACTCCATCACGAAGTTGGCGAATGTCTTCGATGCCACGATTTGATGCCGCATCTATTTCATATAAGTCATTTTCTGATACTCCGATTTCTCGAGCAAAAATGCGAGCGATGGAGGTCTTTCCAGTACCTCGAGAGCCCACAAATAGGTAGGCATGAGATACTTTATCAGTAGAAATAGAACTTTCAAGCACGCTTACTATATGATCCTGTCCTTCTACTTCGCTCCACTTCTCTGGTCTATATTTTCGGTATAGGGCAAGGCTTCCGCTTGGTGTTCCTTTTTTCATCCCTAGATTATACAGCCAAATTAGGTTTTTAGAAAGTCAGAGGAAATATTAAATGCCCGACAGTATTGCCGGGCAAAATTTTGTTATTCCTTAACTTCCCTTCCTAGCATTTGAGCATAATGGAATCCTATCAACATGACCCAAGTAATAAATGTGAGCCAGATAACTAGGAACCCTAGTATACATAACACCATGAGTAGTGGATGGATCCCGAAGAACGGTGATAATATAATTCCTAAAGTCGCAGATGTTAATAGTGTTAATATTACTTTTATATTTTCTGTTTTCGGAAAACTGAAAAAATATGATGGCCACATAAATAGGCCATAGATAAACCCATTTTCCTTTTTATATATCAACCCCATCACAATTAAATATAGGGCAATAGAAATATATTCCATTTTAGACCTCTCTAATTTGTTAAAAAATCTATCTGTTTAAAGTTATACAATATAAACTCTAATAACACAAACCACCGAGGGTGATTTTTAGGTTTTTAGAAAGTCAGAGGAAATATTAAATGCCCGACAATATTGCCGGGCAGAATTTGGGATTATTTGCAAATTTCATTCAGTTTTCTTTGTTTTAAGAAAAATACTATCCCCAATATAATTATAATTATGGCGACCCATATCGCGATCATAAAGTGAACGAACAACACCATAAATACGGGAGAAATTTCCAAAAAAGGAGATAATTTTAATGCCAAGCCTGTTGATATTACTGGCGTTAAAAGTACCTTTAATTTGTTTTTTCGTGTTAGCCTTTTTAGTCCCAATACATGATTGAACATATAATCGAAAAAAAATATTGGCCACAGTAGAACAGCAAATATAAACCCTTCATTCCCTCGATACAATAACCCCATCACAATTAAATATAGGGCAATAGAAATATATTCCATTTAAGACCTCTCTAATTTGTTAAAAAATCTATCTGTTTAAAGTTATACAATATAAACTTTAATAACACAAATTACTTAGGGTGATTTTTTAGAAAGTCAGCAACCTTCTGTTCGATCTCCTCTACTGTCTCTGATTCCATCAATCTCATGCGGAGCTCTTTTGCCCCATCGAATCCGTTCACATATGCTTTGTAGTGCTTTTTCATGATGGCGAAATTTTTATGTTCGCCGAGCTTTTGCTCGAAAAGTTTTGTGTGTTCAATCATTACCTTCAATTTTTCCTTAGTGTTCTTTGGCTCTTTACCAGAAAAAAGCCAAGGGTTACCGAAAATCGCGCGACCGAGCATCACTCCATCGCACCCCGACTCTTTTACTTTTTTCTTTGCATCTTTAATATCTACAGCATCTCCGTTTCCGATGATCAAAGTTTTTTTACCAAGCTCGTCTCGTAGAGCTACGATATCTTTCATTAGTTCCCAGTGTGCAGGTACCAAGGACATTTCTTTTCGAGTTCGAAGATGGACTGTGAGCACGGGTAAGTCGAGCTCCAAGAGAAATCTAATCCATGTATTTATTTCATTTTTATTGTACCCAATGCGAGTTTTTACAGATACTGGAATATCTTTTCCAGACGACTTCACCCCTTCACGTGCTGCTTCAATCACAGCCTTCGCTATCTCAGGATTCTTTATCATGCACGCACCAGCGCCTTGTTTTTCTACAGACCGATCAGGGCATCCCATATTTATATCTACTCCATCAAACCCAAGCTCTGTGCACAGCGAAGCAGCATATCGTATGTTGTCAGGATTTGATCCAAATATCTGTGCCACGATTGGATGTTCATTTTTCTCGTACCGGAGGTCTATCAAGAGCTTTTCCCGAGCTTTTGGATGAGCCAAACCATCCGCTGAGACGAATTCCGTCCAGAAGACATCAGGCTTACCGTACTTCCCTATTACTTGTCGAAATGCGATGTCTGTCACATCGGCCATTGGAGCCAGCACAAAAAAAGGTTTATTCAATTTTTCCCAGAAGTTTTTCATTATCGGAATCTGTAATATACCCTATTCCCAAACCTTAAATCAATGTATTCTAGAGAATCATACTTCTTTTTGAAATCACTCTTTAATGGATCCGTGCTCATCGCTGACTGAAGATTTTCGGAAAGTTTTACAAAGTCATCAGTAGGTTTAAATATAATTTTAGGTGGCATTGCTCCTGAAGTGCTATGGAGATAGAATTCCATTTCGGATTCATCTTTTGCATAAAGGGAGGCTGGGCGAACTCCTATGTCAGAGAGAAGTTCTCGGAAAAAATCAATTTCACTGAAATTTTGTTGGATGAAGTAAACTCCTCGAGGGTCGTCATCGTCGTCTGCTTTTCCGTAAAATTTAAAATACACGTCGCCAGAAAAATATGGTGCTTCGTCAAAGATATAACCTGTCTCATCCATGAAATAGCATTGACCGATTTCACTACTAAAAATAAATTCATTTCCACACCACAGGAATTCTGCTTTTCGTTCCGCCAATGAAACTTCTAAAGTAGATGTCTTAGGTACCGTCACATTAATATTTTTGAATCTTTTGTAGTCGCGGGCGAGCTCTTCGGAAATATTTGTTCTAGAAAAAAGTAGCACGTTTGATTTAGGAAAAAGGAAAAAATATTTGCCATCAATCCTTTCTTGTATTATTTTCTCAATCATTTCAGCATCCTCAGATGTGACGCCAGACACTTTTACTTCGGAAATGTTTAACTTCCCCCAACGAGAAGCGAATGCGAGAGCGACTAAGATAATAGCGAAAAACAAAAATACTATTCCAGCCTTTCGGAAAAATACTGTTCTCCTTTTCTTTTTTACCTCCCTTAATCGGGGAGAATTTAAGACGCTCCGATTTCTCATTGTATTAACCAATAAATTCCTTACCTCCCATATATGGTTTCAAGACTTCTGGAATGCGGATTTTGCCATCGCTTGATTGGTAGTTTTCGATGATAGAAACTAGAATTCGTGGAGTAGCTACTGCCGTGGCATTTAATGAATGAGTGTATTTCGTCTTTCCGTCTTTATCTTTATACCTGATATTGCATCGTCGTGATTGAAAATCATGAAAATATGAAGCAGACCCTAGCTCCCGATACTTTTCTTCTCTTGGAACCCAAGCTTCGACGTCATACATTTTTACATGACCGCGACCTAGATCTCCACCACAAGCGCTGACTGTTCGATATGGTAAGCCAAGTGATTCGATAAATTCTTCAAAGTTCCTGTTTAATTCTTCGTGAAATTTTACGGATGTATCATGATTCGCTTCACAGAGAATGAGTTGCTCAAATTTAAAAAATTCATTTACTCGGATAAGACCTTTTACATCCTTGCCATGTGCTCCTGCTTCTCGTCTATAGCAAGGAGAAAAACCTAGATATTTTTTTGGTAATTCATCTTCTGAAAGTACTTCTCCTCCATGGAAAGCCATCAAGGGTATTTCGGCAGTAGCTATCAATCCATCATTATCCTGTGTCCAGTACAAGTCATCAACCCCAGCAGGTAGATGTCCTGTTCCGTAAAATATATTTTTCTTTCCGATTGCAGGAGGCATGATTAAACTAAAATTCTTTTTTGAGAAAAAATCTGATGCATAATTCCAGAGAGCAAAACTGAATTTTACTCCATCGCCTACTAAATAATATCCACGAAAACCGTGTACTTTTACTCCACGATCAAAATCAACCATTTTCAGATTTAGCATGAGCTCAAGATGGTCTTTTGGTTCAAAGTCAAATCTAGTTTGTTCTCCCCATCTTTTAATCTCTTGATTTTCTTCTTCACTCTTTCCTTCTGGCACAGAAATATCTGGCATGTTTGGAACTTCTAGCATGAGCTTGTGCCACTCACCCATCAATTCTTTCATTTTTTCTTCTTTTGCTTTGATATCTTCTTTCACTAGTCGCATCTCTTCGATGAGCTGGATTTTCAAAGCAGGATCTTGGTCACGAGCAATATCATTTGATACGCGATTTACTTCGCTACGCAAGTCTTCAATTTCTTTCAAGAGTTTCAATCTCTCCTCGTCTAAAGAAACGAGTTTCTCAATATCAACATCGACGTGTTTCTTCTTGGCCCCAGCGATCACGATATCCTTGTTTTCCCTTATGAATTTTATATCCAACATATATTTGATTATATCAACGCTTCTGTTAAAATGAAAGCATCAAGCACTAGATGCTGACTAGAGGCCCTCTTTGCACCCGAGGCCCATTACTATTTTAAAAATTAAATATGGAAATAAGAAAACTTGAAAGGAGTGATTTTCCTCCTATGCTTTTAGAAATTCCTGACCCGCCGAAAGATCTTTGGATCATAGGCAATCTTCCGCCAGTCGACGAAAGACTCATATATCTGTGTGTAGTAGGCTCCCGTCGATGTTCCTCGTATGGTAGAGATGTATGCGAGATGCTCATAAATGGGTTAAAAGGGTATCCTGTGGTGATTGTCTCTGGCTTTGCTGTTGGAATAGACACAATTGCGCATATGAGCGCCATGGAAGCAGGTCTTCGCACAATTGTGTTTCCAGGGTCAGGTCTTTCACCAGAAGTGATGTATCCGAGCATGAATCAAATGCTTCAAGATGAAGTTCTTAAATCAGGAGGGTGTTTTTTGTCAGAATTTGAACCAGACTTTCATGCCACCCCTTGGACTTTCCCTATGCGCAATCGCTTGATGGCGGGCATGTGTCAGGCGACGCTAGTAATAGAGGCTACAGAAAAATCAGGAACCCTGATTACTGCACGGCTCACCCTCGAATACAACCGAGATCTTTTAGCTGTACCGGGTTCAATTTTTTCACAAAATTCAAAAGGTACGAATAAGCTCATTCACCAAGGCGCCGTGCCTATCATCTCGGCGCAAGATTTGCTTATGGCACTAGGTTTTGAAAAAGATAACGGAAAGCATGGTGATGATGAAAATTTTCTGAATGATTTACGAAGCAATCTGTCCGACTTAGAGCGAAAAATCTTTGACCTCCTCGAGCTTGAACCCCTTGAGAAAGATGAACTGGTCGAGTCACTAGAAATGGATGTCACGGAAGTAAACATTATTCTTTCGGCTATGGAGATTAAGGAAATAATAAAAGAAGAAATGGGAAAGATACAATTAGTGTCTTGGGGAAAATAAAAAACAGGCACCGTGGGTGCCTGTGAAATTGCGACATACTATATTTCCAAAATATTGTTGATCAATTCTTGAATGGAATAATTATTGGTTAATGCGTTAACATGTGTTCTCGTTTCAATCGGGACCCAAGTTTTAGTAATGAACGCGACTGGAGGGAAGTCTTTCCCCCAAGGTAAGCCAATTAACAATTCACGTTGTTCTAATTTCGTATAATCTAGATCGATAACGAACAGAGTCACTTTGTAATTCTCGGAAATTTTCTGCAAAATCTCTTTTTCGTTTTTCTTATCTTGAAGTAATCCAAGAGAAGAAAAAGTATTATATCTTAAAGTAAGATCTTTAGGCCAAAGTAGTTTGATATTTTGCAGTATGCCTATGCTATGGGAAATCCCAAAATATGAAGAACTCATTTTAATCCTTATATATTTATTATTTTATTTCAACGTTTATTTCTATCATTTAACCATATATCATTGATTATGGCAAACTATCTGCGTCAAAATTTGCTAAAAAATAGCATTTGATGTAATACTTTGACAGTAATGAAATTGTTAATAGTAGAGTCACCATCCAAAGCAAAGACGATCGAAAAGTATCTCGAGGGCGCTTTTACTGTGCGTGCTTCCGTAGGACATATCCGTGATCTTCCAAAATCAAACAAGAAAGCAATAGACATCGAGGGGGGGTTTGTTCCTCATTATGAAATCTCTAAAGGAAAAGAAAAAGTGGTACATGATCTGCAAACCCTAGCAAGCAAAGCTGATGAAATCATCCTCGCTACAGACCCCGACCGTGAAGGAGAAGCTATCGCATGGCACATAGAGGCATTGCTTGAAGCAAAAAAAGTCAAAGCCCCTATCAAGCGAGTGGCGTTTAATGAAATCACTAAAGAAGCTGTGCGGGAAGCACTCGAGAATCCACGTGATATCGATACAGACCTTCGCAAAGCTCAAGAGGCACGTAGGGTGCTTGATAGGCTAGTTGGATATGACCTCTCTGGTCTGATTTGGAAAAAAGTCCGTTACGGTCTTTCTGCAGGAAGAGTTCAATCCCCTGCTTTGCGCATAATCATGGAGAAGGAAAGAGAGATCCGTGCTTTCGTTCCGGAAAAATACTGGAAGATATGGGGAGACTTTGAGACTGCAAAGAAAGCTAAGCTAGTATTAAACTGCTCGGAAGAACCAAGGGATGAAAATTTTGTCAAGAAAATAATGGCCGAAGGAGAAAAAGGAACTTGGACAGTGCAAGATGTAAAAGAATCAGAACAGAAAAGATCTCCTCGAGCTCCGTTTACTACATCTACTCTTCAGCAGACAGCTAGCTCGAGACTAGGATATTCTCCATCACGCACTATGCAGATTGCTCAAAAGCTTTATGAAGCGGGACACATCACATACATGCGTACCGACAGCACCAATCTTTCAGGTGGAGCAGTGGCGCAAATTGCATCTCTTATTAAGAGAGACTTCGGAGATACATATCTCACTGTGCGAGCATATAAAACAAAATCGAAGAACGCACAGGAAGCACATGAGGCTATCCGTCCAACACATATAAATATCACTGAAGCTGGTCGCGAAGATCAAAGAAAATTGTACAGACTGATTTGGGAACGTACTGTTTCTTCTCAAATGTCTGATGCGAAGCTTTTGAAAACAAAAGTGACCGCAAATATCGATGGCCACGAAGATTTGCCTGCATTTTCAGCAAATGGTTCACGACTTTTGTTCCCAGGATGGCTTGCAGTAGATCAAGCAGCTCGAGGTGAAGACGTAGAGCTTCCAGAGATTAAATCAGGTGAGAAATTGAAACTTCTAGATTTACATAATGAAGAAAAGTTTACAGAACCACCAGGCAGGTATACCGAAGCTGGATTGGTGAAAGAGCTCGAAGCCCGCGGAATCGGCCGACCTTCTACCTATGCCTCGATTATGAAAACTCTCGAGGACCGAGAATATGTAAGAAAAGAAGGACGGACACTATTCCCTACTGACACCGGCGAAGTTGTCTCAGACTTTTTGGAAAATCATTTTGCTCAGTACATTTCTGATACCTTTACCGCTGAGATGGAAGACAAGCTCGACGAAATTTCTCGTGGTGAGCGTGAATACGAAAAAACTTTAAAAGACTTCTACGGGCCATTTTTGAAAGACATAAAAGCGAAAGACAAACTTGAAAAGGCCACCAATCTCGGTGAGGCTCCAGAAAATATCAAATGCCCAAAGTGTGGAAGCTCCATGATCATCAAACTCTCTCGTGCTGGAAAGTTCTATTCTTGCTCCAAATATCCAGACTGTGAAGGCGCGCTCAACTTAGAAGGAAATGAAATAAAGGGTCCAGAAGAAACGGGAGAAGCGTGTCCATTGTGCGGAGAAAAGAAAGAAGGCAAGCTAGTGATTCGGGAAAGACGTGATGGCTCTGGCACTTTCATTTCTTGTTCTAGATATCCAAAATGTAAGTATGTGAAAAAAGATGAAGCTGAAGAAGCTCGAAAAAGAACTGGGGTGACCTGCCCTGATTGTAAAAAAGGAGACATTACCGAGCGTCGTGGACGTTTTGGAATATTCTATTCTTGCTCAAACTATCCTGATTGTAAATTTGCCATGAAAGCAAAACCCATTCCAGGTGCTACTGCTGGAACTGGAGAAGTTTGCAAAGAATGCGGATCCCTGATGATGGAAGGAACCAAAACTATACCAAACCGATGCAGTAACAAAACCTGCCCAAACCACAATCCTCACAAAAAGAAATAAGGTGTAAGGGGTCCCCTTACACTGTGGATAACATGCAAGGGGTCCCCTTACATGTTAGGGTGCTATTTCCCTTCTTTTAGCCTTATGCTATAATAGTCAAACTATATGTCCGATGTTAATGAAATATATGATTTAGCTGGCGACCTCAATGAAAAGGATAGGATTTTAATTCAAAAAGCATACGATTTTGCAAAGCTGGCCCATGAAGGTCAAGAGCGCATGAGTGGCGAACCCTATTTCGTCCACGTATTTGAAACTGCAAAAAATATAGCTGGATTTGGGATGGATACGAAGACAATCGCCGCTGGACTTTTACATGACGTGCTTGAAGACACCAGCGTCACTGAAGAAGAAATAAAAAAAGAATTTGGTGAAGAAATGGTCTCACTTCTAAATGGTGTGACCAAGCTCGGAACTTTAAAATATCGCGGACACGAAAGACACGTAGAAAGTCTACGAAAGTTTTTTATGGCCATGACCAATGACCTACGAGTGGTGATTATTAAATTCGCCGACCGTCTACACAATCTAAGCACACTCGAACATCTAAGGGAGGACAAACGTAAACGAATTGCTATGGAGTCTATCGAAGTTTACGCACCACTTGCCAATCGTCTTGGTATCGGTAAATTAAAGAGCGACTTAGAGGATGCTGCTTTCCCCTACGCATTTCCTGAAGAATACAAGCAAATTGAAGAAATCATTGCAGACAAACAGGAACTTTATCAAAAGTATCTTAAAGAAGTACGAGACGAACTAGAGAAAGAGCTAATAAAGAACAAGATGAATGTAGTAGAAATTAACTACAGAGTAAAGCATAAATACAGTCTTTGGAAAAAATTACAAAAGTATGATATGGATATAGATAAGATCCACGACATCGTCGCTCTCCGAGTGGTACTTAATTCTGTGGAGGACTGTTATAGAACGCTCGGAATAGTTCATTCACTCTGGAAACCACTTCCTGGCCGAATCAAAGACTACATCGCTCTACCTAAACCAAACGGATATCGTTCTATTCACACGACAATATTTACGGGCTCAGGTGGAATTGCTGAAATTCAAATACGCACACAAGAAATGCATGCAGAAGCTGCTTACGGTATCGCGGCTCACTTTGCATATAAAGAAAATAGTGTTAAAAGCAAGCAACACTTGAGCGATAAGTCTAAATATAAATGGATAGAAGAACTAAAAGATTTTAATTTCATTCCCGATAAGCCAAAAAAATTCTTAGAGAATTTAAAAACTGATTTTTTCAGCGATCGTATCTTTCTTTTTACTCCTAAGGGTGACGTAGTAGATCTGCCCGAAGGCTCAAGCCCTATTGATTTTGCATATGCCATCCACTCCGATATCGGAAATCATGTAAGTGCTGTAAAGATCAATGGAAAAATGGGTCAGATACTTTCTCAGTTAAAAAATGGGGACATAGTAGACATTCAAACAAAGAAAGATGCACATCCATCAAGCAAATGGATTGATCATGTAAAGACCAATATCGCTAAAAAACATATTAAGTCATATCTAGAAAAAAATAGTCTTTTGGCTAAACTAAAATCTCTAAGTGGAGGTAGTGGTTCAAACTAAATACTAAAGTTTGAAATATCGTAAAGCTTTGAATCATCTTTTGTGGGCTCTGGTTCAGTCTTAACTACTTCTTGGGCTGGTGTAAAGTTCTGCTCTGGCTCGGAGAGTGCTGCTGCAGGGGGTACGACGGGTGCTGGCATGCTTTTTGCAATATGATTATCCATCATCTCACCTGGCTTTTTGAAATTCTCTGATTGACGAATCATTTCTAGAATAGTGCGCAGGTCATCAGTTGAGAAAAAGTCTATCTTAATCTGACCACCAAGCTCTTTCCTGTCTATGTGAACTCTGGTTCCAAGTTTCTCCTGAAATTCTTCTTCAAGCTCGCTGATTTCGGGATCGGGCATGTATTCCTTTTTACGAACACGATCAGTAGCAACTTTTCTAGAGATCTTTTCAGCCTCACGCACGGTAATGCGCTTATAAATAATTTCTTTGAAAAGAGTCATTTGTTCATCGGGATGATCAGCCAACATGAGAAGTGGTCGAGTATGACCTTCAGAGACCTTCTTTTCCGCTACAGCTTGCAAGATTTCCTCAGGCAATGACAAAATACGCATTGAGTTTGAAACGTATTCCCTACTCCTACCCATTTTCTTTGCGATCTCGTTGTGGGTAAATTTAAATTCATTTGCAAGCCTGAAAAAAGCCCTCGCCCTGTCCACTACGTTTAAGTCCTCACGTTGTAGGTTTTCAAGTATCGCTAGCTCAAGCTTCATCATTGAAGTGTCTCCCACACGGATGATTACAGGCACCTGAGATACTCCTGCAAGCTTTGCAGCTCTCAACCTTCTTTCTCCTGCGATGAGCTCGTATTCAGTCACAAGTCCACCGTCGTCTTTTACTTTTTCGATTCGAGAAACCGTCAATGGTTGAAGCACACCGTATTGCTTAATAGAGTCAGCTAAATCACGAAGACGTTCTTCATCGAACTCTCGTCTTGGTTGATATGGATTGGGTTTGATCTTGTCAGTATCAATCCAGAAAATGGAGTTTGAATACAAATTGGACATGGATTGATTTTAACATAAAACTTTAGTAAAGTGGAACTGTGTAAAGTGTGTATATAGATTTGTTGGGCATGTGGCGGAATTGGTTTACGCGAACGACTCAAAATCGTTTGGAGAAATCCATGTGGGTTCGAGTCCCACCATGCCCACAGAGAAGCATTCATATAACAGAAAAACCACAGAGCAGCTGTTAGCTTTTCTGTGGTCAATTTAGCTTATGTATTCTTTTGTACTTTTCAACTTGTTATTTGCAAATAACAAAATTAACTCGTACTGATTGATTTTGTATTTATTGTCTTCTAAAAAAACCAGGGAGCACGCCAGTTCACTAATTTCGTAGAGACATGAAAAACCATCTCCCTCGTTACTACATCTTTGTAGCTCAGTCAATTTTTTATTAAGAAAATATTCCAGGTATTGATTTATTTCCTTAATTTCTAAAAGAATGGCGAACGCTGCCGCCTTCATCCTAGTTTGATGAGATTTACTACCAACGCCTTCTGCAATAACTTCTATAATTGCGATGCTATCTGTCTTATAAGTATTTTTCTTTGCAGCAAGAAAAACATCTTTAAAACCTTTTAGTACATTCCCTCTAATAAGATTGTTATCCTTCGCAAAAGATTTAATTACATTATAAACTTCTGCTCCTTCACAAGCCTTAAGCAAAGCAGTGACGAATGTATCCTCATTATCCTCTTTCACAATACTGTTCCTTTCATTTATTTGAAAATATTTAAAAAACTTTTTTATAATAATAACACATAATAAGACAAAAATAAAGTCCTTGCTATGATATATCATCTATGATATATTACCCTTCATATGAAAACAGTATCCCAGCGACAAATAGGTAGCTTTATCAAGCGTCTACGTGAGCGAAAAGATATGACTCAAGGAGCCTTTGCCAAAGCTTTAGGCACTTCTCAGAGTGCTGTGGCTCGTATGGAAAGTGGAAATCAAAATTTTACAACTGAATTATTGCACAAGATTAGCGAAGTACTTGAACAGGAAGTAGTTTCTGTCGGAAGCTCTATAGATTTTGAAATAAACGGGGGCAAAAAGTTGTCCGGCAGTATTGATACGGGTTATTCAAAAAATGGATCCGTGGGTCTGCTTTGTGCTTCTCTGGTGAACAAAGGAAAGACTACTCTGCATGGAATTTCAAGAATTGAAGAAGTATACAGAGTGATCGAAATCATGGAAAGTATTGGGGTGAAAGTAGAGTGGATAGATAGAAATTCGGTTGAGATCACTCCCCCAAAGCATTTCGTTATGAGAAAGATCAATCGAGATTCAGCTATCAAGACTCGCTCCATTATCATGTTTATGGGTCCCTTAATTCACAATTTGAAAACCTTCTATCTCCCCCATGCCGAAGGATGTAAACTCGGCAAGCGCACAATCAGCGCCCACAGATATGCACTCGAAGAACTTGGCATAAAGATTAAAGTTACGAATACTAGTTACAACGTCAACGTTGGAAAATTAAAGGCTGGAAATATTGTGATGTATGAATCGGGAGATACTGCCTGTGAAAATGCTCTGATGGCTGCTGCTCGCTTACCTGGAAAAACTACTATTGAATGTGCTAGTGGAAATTACATGGTGCAAGAAGTATGTTTCTTTTTGGAAAGCTTGGGCGTAAAGATTGAAGGAATAGGCACGGGAACCTTGGTGGTGCACGGAGTAAAGGATATCAATAAAAAAGCTGAATACTGGAATAGCGAAGATCCAATCGAATCCATGATGTTCATCTCCGCAGCCATCGCTACCGGATCACATCTCACTATTAAAAGATGTCCGATAGATTTTCTTACCCTTGAGCTCTACAAACTTAAAAAAATGGGCCTGAAGTATACAACGCTAAGAAAATATCTTTCCGAAAATGAACGTACTAAACTCATCGACATAGAAATCATGCCTTCGAAATTGAAAGCTCCTGAGGACAAGATTCATGCTAATCCATACCCTGGAATTAATATCGACAATCTTCCCTTCTTTGGCCCAATTGCCGTAAAGACCGAAGGCACGACTTTGATTCATGACTGGTTTTATGAAAACCGCGCAATCTATTTTACTGAGTTAACCCGTCTCGGAGCAAATATTGCTCTAGTTGATCCGCATCGAGTATATATTACTGGTCGCACTCCTCTTAAAGGTGCGCAGATAGTGTGTCCTCCTGCTCTTCGCCCTTCTATGGTTATTCTCATTTGTATGCTCGCTGCCGAGGGTACTTCTGTCCTTCGAAATGTATATATGATTAATCGCGGATACGAAGGAATTGCAGAACGCCTAAATACTATTGGTGCGGATATTAAAGTGATGCGTGGGATCTAAATGAAGAAAGTATCAAAAATTCCGCCAGCTAAAATGAATCTACCGAAAGTGGTGGTGATTCTAGGTCAGACTGCGACAGGCAAAAGTGATCTCGCCGTAATGCTTGCCAAAAAAATTAATGGAGAAATAATCTCCGCTGATTCTAGGCAAGTCTACAAAGGACTCGATATAGGAAGTGGAAAAATTACTAAAAGCGAGATGCAAGGTGTACTGCATCATCTTTTAGATGTTGCAAGCCCAAAGCGCAAATTTACAGTCGCGGAATATCAAAAACTCGCTAATATAAAAATTAAGGAAATTCTGAAGCGAGGGAAAGTCCCCATCATCTGCGGTGGTACTGGATTCTATATTAGCGCAGTCACCGATGGAATAGTTTTTCCAGAAGTGCCACCTAACCACATGCTTCGAAAAGAACTTGCTAAGAATGACACTGAGACTTTATACAAAATGATTATGAAGCTCGATATGAAGCGTGCAAAGATGCTTGATCCAAAAAATAAAGTACGAATCATTAGAGCAATAGAGATCGCTAAGGCTCTCGGTAAAGTTCCAAAGATAACAGCGAACAAGCCCATATATCAGTTTGTGAAGATTGGCCTTACTTTGCCGAACAACCAGCTTAAAATGAAAATCAATAAAAGACTTTTAAAACGCCTTGATGAAGGGATGCTAAAAGAAGTAAAAGATCTCCATAAAAATGGAGTCTCGTGGAAAAGATTGGAGGAGCTTGGATTAGAATACAGATATCTCGCTTTGTTTTTGCAGAAAAAGATTACTGAGACAGAAATGATAGAGATGCTAAAAAACGAAATCTATCATTTTTCGATGAGGCAAATGACATGGTTTAAAAAAGATAAGGAAATTTTCTGGATAGACGTTTCTACTACGAATCAAAAAAATTCCTTGAAGTCTTGTATGCTTCAATATAGTTTGGAATAGTAGCAAAGAGAGGTACGGGAAGATTATCAATCGGGTACCAATCCCAACCCTCTGTCTTTTCTGGTTCCATTATCTTTGGCTCTCCTTCTGCCCAATCAGCAATGAAGCCAATGTCAGCATAATGTTTTGGTGCGTAACTTTTTAAATTTGTCACACAAAGAAATCGAAAATTCTTTATTTCAATTCCAGTCTCCTCCTTAATTTCTCTCTTTGCGCAAGACTCAAATGACTCCATATATTCCATGTGTCCTCCTGGCCACGCATACTCACCCGCTCCATGAGAGCCTTTTCGCTTACCTAAAAGAACTTTCCCGTCCTTCATGATCATTATTCCTACGCCAACGCGAGGTTTTGGTGTGTCCATATGTGGATTATAGCAAAAGAGAATTAATAAAGTTATCAATTTCCTTAAATGAAGAGAGGGTTATTACTTTATGTTTGTACGGTTCAATTACTTCTATTGGTGTTGGTTTACCTTTTCTGTATCCTATTTTGTACTTTTTATAAAGAACATGCCTCATGAGTTTATATAATCCTTTTATGGTTTCATCCTCTCTAGTTAGAGACCTCCTAATTAGATGTAACCATTGGATAGGAATGTTCCTGTGCGTGAGATGAATAATGATATCCGAGGATTCTAAACCAGATCTGTATAATTTTTTGGTAGTGCCTTCAACAATCCATTTTTCATTTTTGAAAATTTCTGAAATACTATCAAAAGCTTCTTGTTCATCTCTATATTTTGTAAATTTTATTTCATATAGGAAATCATCAGTGGAATGGTGTTGAATTCCTAATTTAGAAGAAAGCTTTGATGCAAGAGTTGATTTTCCCCTACATGCATCCCCTACAATAAGTATTTTATTGAGAGTTTTTTTCTTCATAATTTATGCGGGCGATGAGGGAATCGAACCCCCGACTCTTCTTTTGGAGAGAAGCATTATACCACTTAACTAATCACCCTTGGTTCTATTTATACCTTTCCATAAATATTTTTGCAATAGATAAAAGATTTCTCACTATTTTGGTGTCATAATATCTAACTTGAATGCATCCCTGATATCCTTCCTTTTTATATATGCGATTACTGGGCTTGTGATATGTTTTTTGAAATTGCTTGTTGGGAATTTTAGTCACCTTTGACCAAAATTTTGTTTGCGTTGTTTCATTATGATATGAATGTAAATGCATTCTTACTCTAAATTTCTTCTCATCTAAACGAAATGAGGCTCTGAATAAACTCATGTATGTCCTCATCAACTTAGGATTAGAATTAGTAAAAGCGACGCCTTCAGACAAAGATTTACTGCCTTCACAAATATATAACATAGCGCATAGTAGTGCGGAGTTATTTTTAGATAATTTAATATCTGAAATAATATGTTTGGCAAAATCATCAGCAGTACGATTTTTCGCCTCTGTGATTTTTCTAATTGACTGCTGAGATGCTAGCTGCCCTTTGGTGTAGTTTCTTTGTAAACGATTGTAGGCACAAGTGGATAACTCAATTCCTCGAACCCATACTGATATCGTACCCTTTGACACTCCAAGCAACCTAGCTAGTTCTTTTACAGAATAGCCAAGTTTGCGGAGCCGAATAGCCTCCACCCTTAGTTCTTTTTTCATAGAAATATAATAAAGTGAGGGCTCAAGTGGGAATCGAACCCACATAGTCGAGGACAATCGACTATTCTACCATTGAACTATAGGCCCATGCACCGGTCCCCGTATCCGCCAAGGGCGGAAGTGCGGGGCCGGTTACAAGGAAGCAAAAATTAAAAATTATGCTTCCAAAAATACAAAGAACTCGCAACAAACCTTTGTTGCCTTTTAATTGTATCACCAAGCCTCCAGTGGGGCAAAGCAACCTGCCTTGCAGATTATTTCTTTACCTCCTTGTGCTTAGTGGTCTTTTTGCACCATTTGCAATACTTGTTGAGCTCTATTTTCTTGGTAACAAGCTTCTTGTTTTTGCTTGACCAGTAATTGATTCTCTTGCAAGGTCCGCACGCAAGCTTTATAAGTCTATCCTGTGACATGGCAATAGAATAGTATAAATATGGCTAAATTGCAACCTTTTTAGGGGTTCCAAGCTTGGATTCCTTTTCAAACCTCTCAATAGCAAGCACTATCAGAGTATCCAGAAGCTCAGATTGGCTTATTCCGCTTGCTTCCCATAGTTTTGGGTACATGCTTATATCTGTGAAGCCAGGGATGGTGTTGATTTCGTTTACGTATATTTTCCCAGATTTAGTTAAAAACATGTCCACTCTGCCCATGCCTTCGCAGTTTAGGGTCTGGAATATTTTGACTGCGGTAGTTTGAACTTTTTCGATTGTAGTATTCGGAAGTATCGCAGGAATAACTAACTTTGTTTTATTAGTGACGTACTTTGCTTTGTATGAATAAAAATCTTCGTCTGGAACAATTTCTCCCGGAAGCGATGCTATGGGTTCGTCGTTGCCAAGCACTGAGCATTCAATTTCCCTACCTTTTATTTCTTCTTCGATAATAATTTTTAAATCATACTGGAATGCAGAAAGGACGGCTTTCTTAAGTTCTTTCTCATTTTTTATTTTAGCGATACCTATAGAAGAACCCATGTTGGCAGGTTTTACATAAACTGGAAATCCAAGTTTCTTAGAAATTTCCGAATACTTTATTTCATCAATCGCTCTATACACCAAAAATTTCCCGATCGGAATACCTGCTTCGCGTAAAAGTCTTTTCATTATGTCTTTATCCATTCCAACAGCAGAGCCCAAGACGCTAGCGCCGACAAAAGGAACATCTAGGATTTTTAATAAACCTTGAATGCTGCCGTCTTCTCCGTATGGACCGTGCATCACTGGAAATACGACATCGAACTTTTTTAATTTTTCAATTTCGAATTTTCCGTTCTTTGGAATTTTTACAGAAACTATTTCGTATTTCTTTCGATCGAGTGCTCGGATGATATTCTTCGCCGAAGCAAGTGACACCTCATGCTCAGCAGATTTTCCTCCGAATAGTACCCCGATTTTTAGTTTTTTGTTAGCCATGTTACGAGTATATCATTTAGTATTTAATATTGCATTCTCAAGCTTTTTTGGATAATTTGTGAGATTTACGCAACTATTTTTTGTGATTAAGATCATATCTTCTATGCGTACTCCGCCCAAATTTTTTAAATATATACCGGGTTCAATTGTCATCACTGATCCGACAGGCAAAACATCGGGGCTATTTGGCTTTAGATTTGGCCATTCGTGAATCACAGTACCTACTCCATGGCCGAGACCGTGTTGAAAATTGCGTGGGCCAAATTTCTTGGTCAAAAAATCACGCGCTACTCGATCAATTATTTTCGCCCTCTTCTCCCCTTTTGCAATTTTTTTAATCGCTCTCTCCTGTGCTTCGAGGACAGCTTTATAAACATTTTCTTGTTTTTTTGTAGGCTTACCCCAGAAAAAAGTACGGCTCATGTCCGAGCAATAGTGATTTACCGTAGTACCGAAATCAAACATGATGATATCTCCGACTTTGAGCTTTGTCTTGTTTGGCTCATGATGAATATTTGCAGAATTTTTTCCGAAAGCAACGATTGGATGAAAAGAAAGTACGTGTGCTCTATGTTTGATAAAAGATTTTCGGATGAAATTTGCCATTTCGATTTCAGTGACTCCAGTTTTAAGTTTCTCTATTGCCTCTGCAAGCACGCGTTCGCTTATTCTTTGCGCCTTAATGATATTCGTAAGTTCGCTCTTCGTTTTTACCGCTCGTATTTCTTGTACTAGTTGTGTTTTCATATTTTATAAGGGTCCATCTTCGCCCTGCGAAGGCGGACCCTTGGGTAAGGGGTCCCCTTACACCTTAATTAATATACTTCCCGTTGATAACATTGTTCACAATACACTTTTTCAGCATCTTCTGGCAAGTGAGTAGTTTTAAATTTCTCTTGGCAATCCCCTACATGATTAGAGTGATTCTCATTTTTGCATACGCATTGACGATCATGGAGTATGGGCGGTCTTCGGAGTTCAATTCTTTCATAGTGTCTACAATTTGGGCATAATCGAGGAATTGCAATATTCCATTTTTTTAAATATGAAAGCTCATTTGGATGAAGTTTAAAAGCCTCCGTACATACATGTGCACATTTTCCTTTATGAGCACATTCAATTACTTCTTTTTCAAAATTATCTGGCAAATCATACACTGAGTCTGGTAAACCTTCTTTTGTATAATTCGGTTCATATTTTTTTACTTCAGGATCTCTCCAGAGATATCCCTTGCTTTCTATTTCATTCTTACTAAGTGGAAAATATTCTTGAGCTGTTGAATGGTTGTACGCATGAGGAATGCAAATTTGAGGGAAAAATTCTCCATATCCATACTTTATCCCTGCTTCGTCAATATATGGCATTTCATTCATATGCTTGATAATTTTCGCTCTCAGCTCTTCATAAGACTTCTTATCATATTGTTTATTCAAAATTACATACTTTACATGATCAACACTTACACAGCCAAAAATATTTTCAACATTCATACAATAATCACAATATTGAGAATTTGCAGTCGCGTGACCTGCAGAAATAAAAGCAGAATTTTGGGTACCCCAAGAAATCCCAGATGCCTCATACACCATTTCGGATTTACCAGAACCGACAACATCAAACAACCCTGCTGGTCCGTCAGTGAGTCTTAACGAATATTTTGAATCTTCAGCTTTAAAAATTTCAAATGATTCTTTTACGTTTTTAGAATTTTCGATATAATCTCCCGTACAATTGTCGGATTTAAATATTCTGACAAAACGATGAATTGCAGAAAATCTAAACATCTCTTTGAATTCTATTTTAAGTTTAGAGAGGTTTTCATAGGAACTCATATTGATTTCGGACAGTGCTTTAAAATATTCATCTCTACTCATTTCTACCCCTCGAAAAACATATTGCTTGTTACGCAAATTTGCAGACATAAAACAATCAGAGCAATTTGTGCAGTCATATAGAAAATTTGAATTCAGGCAGTTGCTTGATTCGATTAAAAATGCCGAGCGATAATTTTTTGTTCCATGCAAAGTCTCATAACACGCCTCACAATCTTTAATATTTGAGCTATCTAAACATTCTTTAGAATTATCTACCACTCGAGAATAATAAATATGCTCGGAACCAATTACTGAATACGAAAGATATGATTCCTTGGAGTTAACAAGATAATTTGAGAATTCAGTATTAATTCCTCCTCCTACGCTATGCACAGCTTTTCTAGGAACCACTTTCATTAAATCAGCAAGTTGTTCAAAAAATGGACGGGAAAAATCATAATCTCTACCGTAGCTCAATGGATCCCAGTCGGTACTCAAATAGCACGAACTGCAATACACCAAATATCCAGCTACAGGATTGTACATAGTAATAGTATTTTTCTGACACATTCCGCATTTAACTTTAAAGAGTGCTCGTTCGTTTCTGATGCGAAGCCGTCTGATTAATCTGCATTTCGCACAGAAAGTTGGGGCAGGAATTTTTGCATCGGGAGTAGACATCTTCTCATAAAACGAAAAATCCTCGGCTTCTATCAAAAAGTTGCTTTTGCAATTCGCACATTGTCTTGTCTCGTTTTGCATACCTGTGGATAACATGTAAGGGGACCCCTTGCATGTTATCCACAGGTTGGGGTAAGGGGTCCCCTTACCCTAAACCCCTTACACCTAGATAAGGTTTAGGATGTCGTTATAGGTCACGAAGAGCATTAGGATGATTAAGATAGCGAAACCTACCATGTTTGCTGCGTTGGCGAAAGCTGGGTTTAGGCGGGATCCTTTAATTTTTTCAATCAACAAGAAGAGCAAACGTCCTCCGTCGAGTGCAGGAAATGGAGCTAGGTTGATGATAGCTAGATTTACGGAAATTAGAGCTGTAAATGACAATAGATACGAAAAGCCAAATTCATAAGCGTCGCCTACGATACCCACCAGCCCGACAGGTCCTGTGATGGCTGACATGTCACCTTTCCCCTGTAACCCCTCAGTAATGAGCGTATAAAGGCCTACAGCGGTAGCAGATGTCACCGCCCAGTTAAACTTCAATCCTTCCCATAAAGCCTTGAAAAAGGGCACTTTTACGATACCTACGAGATCCATAGAAATACCGATAGCAGGACTGCCATTGTCTCCAATCACAGGTATTACGCTTGCCACTCCTTGTTCACTTTTTCCTCTTTTATAACCAATCTCAATTTCTTCGTTTGCGTTAGCTAGAATAAATGTTCTCAAAGTATCTGGATTAATTTCTGTAAGAGACTGGTCGCCAGAAACAGTTTGTACCGAGATCACTCTGTCTCCAGATTTTAGTCCCGCTACTTCCGCAGGAGATTCAGGTAAAGTAGAAATTATCATAAGCTCAGCATTACTTATCACATACCCTTCTGGGGCATTTGATACTGATGCTGGAAGTCCTGACATGAAGCTAAAAGAAAACAGCAACCATGCGAGCAAAAAGTTTGCAGCTACTCCAGCAAAAAGCACGATGGCTTGTTTCCATGCAGGCTTGTTTATCATACTTCTCTCACTATCCGGTCCCGAAGTATTTTCTTCTGTTGGATTTTCTCCAAAGATTTTTACAAATCCTCCAAGAGGAAGCAAATTGAATGTATATTCTGTTTCTCCGAATTTCTTTCCAAAAAGTTTTGGTGGAAATCCAAAGCCAAATTCATCTACTCTGATTCCAAATCTTTTCGCAGCAAAAAAATGTCCAAATTCATGAACCAACACTAATACTAAAAGTATTATAAAAAAAATTAATATATTCATCCTAGTACTTCTTTTTGTTTACTATCAAAGTTTGTTTCGAGCGACTTATTTGCTTCGTCCACCAATTTCTGTAAAGCATCTTTTGCTTTAAACTTTTCATCTTCGGTCATTTGGCCTGCTTTTTCTTGAGACTGGATATCGTCCCAGACAGATTCTCTTTCTTTTCTGACAGTGATTCTGGCATCTTCAAGTCTTTCTTTCAAAAGTCTTACTAGCTTTTCACGGGTTTCTGTAGTCAGATGAGGAAAGATCACACGAATACCTGCTTCATCCACCGCTGTGGAGAGACCGAGGTTTGATACAGTGACAGCTTTTTCGATTTCTTTAATATGTCCCTTATCCCAAGGCACGATTCTTAAAGTCTTTTGGTCCTCTATAGTTACTGATGCTACGTTTTTTAGAGGCATTCGGGCGCCATAGGATTCAATCATAATGCCGTCCAAGACAGCTGGTGAAGCTCGTCCAATATTGAGCTCGCGGTATTCTTTGGCAAGGTAATCTTCTGCCTTCTTAAGGCCTTCTTTAAATTTTGAAAAATTGTATTGCATATTGGCTATTGTAGCACAGGAATGACTAAGGCCAAAGACTCCATTAGGGTCTTTACCGAAGAGCCGGGTTGACGCAAAAATTCACGCACCCGAAATATTTGCTTAAAATATTCTACGTCTTTTGTGTCCAACTTTTGAGCAAGAATAGTCTCTAGGTCGTTGATTAATTGCTTGGCGCGAGCACGAGCAGAATCAGTACCATCCTCTTCATCATCTTTTAAAAATTCTTTTAGAAAATCTATGCGTAGAGCCTTATTCATTTTCAAAAACTTTTCAGCATCACCAAGGTCAGATTTTGTAGTAGCGGAAATGTAATAAAATCGGGAGCGTAAAGTAGGTAATATTGCGGATACGTCAGGAGTAATCATAAAAAAATGCGTGCCAGCTGATGGTTCTTCAAATATTTTTAGTAGTACTCCTTGCGCTTCTCTGGTAATACTATTTACAGAAACTACAAAAAGCTTTTTTCCTGCATTTTCTCCGACATCTTCTGTAAAACTTTTTCTAGAGACCATTTCTCGTAAACTAAATGCATCTTCGATTTTAAATCCATCTAAGGAAATATGACAAAAATCAGGATTGCCATGACAGGGAATTCCCAGCTCTTCTAGAGCTTCAGAAACTTCAACCAAAATCTCTTCTCTGCTTCCTTCGATAAGGTATGCATGATGAAGATTCGCTTTTGAAAAATGATCTCGAATCATTTTTTGCTTATGATAGCTTTTTTGTAAACGTCTAAGTGGTCGAGGGCGATGCCGGTTCCTTTGGCTACGCAGTATAGTGCATCCTCTGCGAGAGCTGCTTTTACTCCGGTCTTTCTGTATACCAAGTCAGGCAAATTTCGAAGCTGGGAAGATCCGCCGGTCATGATGATTCCATAGTCCATGATATCGGATGCGAGCTCTGGAGGAGTCTCTGCTAGTACGTCTTTGATAGCTTTTATTATCTGTTTCAACTCCCCGTCTATCGCTTTCACTATTTCGTTGGTACCAACTTGAGCTGATCGAGGCAAGCCTTGGATAAAATCTCTTCCTTTAATAGTAGCTCGCAATTCTTCTTCGAGGGGCACCGCCGCCCCGATTTTAATTTTTACTTCTTCAGCCGTTCTTTCTCCAATAGCGAGGTTGAAAGTTTTCTTTATGTAGTCCGCTATAGCCTGATCAATTTTATTTCCCGCACATTTTACAGAAGTAGATGCTACGATTCCCCCGAGAGAGATTACGGCCACGTCTGTGGTTCCTCCTCCGATGTCCACGATCATGTATCCTTTTGATTCATAAATTGGAATTCCGGCTCCGATAGCAGCGAGGATCGGTTCTTTCACTACGTATGCATTTTTTGCTCCAGCTCTGATGGCAGCTTCCACCACTGCGCGACGTTCTGTCGAAGTCACTCCAGCTGGTACCGAGACCATCACATCTGGCTTCCATAAATTAAATTTCCCGAGAGCTTTGTTTATAAAATAATGAAGCATGGCTTCGGTCACTCTGTAGTCCGCGATCACTCCGTCTTTCATAGGACAATACGTGATGATAGACTCAGGAGTCTTTCCGATCATGTTTTTTGCTTCCACTCCGATAGCTAAAATCTTGTTTCCTTGCTCAGAAACCGCTACCACCGAGGGCTCATTTAGCACTATTCCTTTTCCAGGCAAAAACACTAGAGTATTGGCAGTTCCGAGGTCAATTCCTAATTTCCGTGAAAAAATTCCCATGGGATAAATATATCACATTTATGCTAAAATGGTAGGATGAAAATTGTGACAGTAATTCCTTTAAAGAAAGGACTCCTGAAAGAAGATTTAACATATTTTTCAGCCCAAGAAATTAAAAAAGGTTACATTGCAAAAATCTCACTCCGAGGCAAGGATACCCTCGGGTTGGTCATTTCCACCGAGGACGCAAGCACTCAAAAAAGCGATATCAAGGAAATGCCTTTCAATTTGAAGAAAATATCTGGAGCGAAGCCTTCTGCTTTGTGGCGTGCTCCATTTTTAGAAGCGGTACTTCACTCGGCAGACTACTTTGCTTCTACCAAAAGCCAATCGGCTGTGACCATGATTCCTTCTTTCTTTAGAGAAAATTATGACGAGCTCGCAAAGGTTGTACCTTTTGCCAAAGAATCAGACGAAGCTACTGGAGCTCGAGCAGAGAAACTTCTTTTCCAAGCGCCAACTGATGAGCGACTTTCATATTACAAAACTTTGATCCGTGGATCTTTTGCTGAAAAGAAATCTGTATTTGTGGTGCTTCCTACCGAGCGAGATATTCGTGTTTTTTCAGAAGCTCTTTCAAAAGGGATAGAGAACTTTTCTTTTTCATTCCATGGAAGTATGCCGGCAAAAAAAATAACTGAGCAGTATAAAAAAGCAGTCTCCATGGATCATGCAGTTTTGATTATCGGAACTGCTCCGTATCTTTCAATCAGGAGAGATGACCTAAAAACAGTGATTGTGGAGCACGAAAGTAGCCCTGCATACAAAATGCAGGTGCGACCATTTTTTGATATGAGAATTTTTGCAGAAATATTCGCAGAGAAAATTGGTGCCAAGCTCATTTTAGCCGATACCCTGCTTCGTTTTGAGACATTCGCAAAAAAAGACACCCTGCTATGGAACACTATCCGCCCCCTTTCTTTCCGAACCGAATTCGGAGGAAATATTATCATTTCCGGAAAATATGAGGAGGGTGAAAGGAATAAAAAATTTAAAATTCTTGGAGACGAAAGTGTTCAAAAAATCGAAGAAACCATAAGCGCTGGAAAAAATGTATTCATCTTCTCTCTTCGAAAAGGTCTTGCCACCTATACTATTTGTAAAGATTGCGGTGAGCCCCTCCTATGCGAAAGCTGTATGGCTCCGGTGACCTTGTATCTTTCAAAAGACGGTAGCAAACGAATGTTTGCCTGCAATCATTGCCATACTGAAAAAGATCCACAAACTCATTGCGCAAATTGTCATAGTTGGAATTTAAACGCACTCGGTGTTGGTACTGAAACAGTGCATGAAGAAATCAAAAAAATATTTTCAGAAAAAAAGAAAAAAGTGAAAATATTTTTGATGGACAAAAATACAGTCGCATCTGCTAAGGCCGCAGAAAAATTAATTAGTGAATTCGAAGCGGAAAAGGGCGCTATCCTGATCGGCACAGAGCTTGCACTTTACTATTTAGAAAACAAAGTACGTCTTTCTGTGATGGCATCATTTGATTCCTTGTGGGGAATTCCAAGCTTTAGAATGAGTGAAAAGATAGTTCAGCTTTTGTCATCCGTAATATCCATCACGGAACATACTCTGTGCATCGAAACTCGAAACGAAAACGATCCCGGAATTCTGGCATTCAAAAAGGATAACCTCCTTTCCTTTGTGCGAGCAGAATTAAAAGACCGTGAATTTTTAGGATATCCACCTTACAAGAGATTTATTAAGATCACTCACTCAGGTAACAAAGAAGAAACGATGGAAGCCAAGAAAGCGCTGGCCGAAGTTTTCAGAGAATATGAACCTGAAATATTCAGCGGGTTCGTTCCAAAGTTCAAAGGAAAATATATGACAAATGCGCTAATCAAGCTTCCCGTCGAGAAATGGTCCTTGCCAGAACTTTCCGCCGGCACTTCCGTAAATACCCATCTCCTCACCCGCCTCCGCTACCTACCCTTCTCCTTCTTCGTAAACGTAGATCCCGAAGACCTCCTCTAGGTGTAAGGGGTCCAGGGGTAAGGGGTAAGGGGACCCCTTACATGTTATCCACAGGTTGGGGTAAGGGGTCCCCTTGCATGTTATCCACAGGTTGGGGTAAGGGGTCCCCTTGCATGTTATCCACAGCTTTGCGCCTTCATATTCGATAAATTTAGACACAGAGGACTTATTGTAGACAAAATGCAATTTTTAGGTTAAATTGAAAGAAAAGAAAGGAGCAAAAAATGCTAAAGGAATTTAAAGAATTCTTGGATGAAATTTTTAAAAGGGAAGACCTGATGGCTATCCAAAAATTGGATATGCTTGAGGAAAAATTAAATGAAATGATAGCAGAAGAAGACAGGGAACCTCATGAATTCCATGTCCTTCATGACATGGAGTACAAATAAATTAAGCGGCTATTATTTTAGCCGCTATTTTTATGCCACAAGCACAGTAAATTCCCCCCTCTGCTTTTCAGGATTTTTATTTAAATATTCCAAAAGCTCCTCTGCTCTGCCAGTCTTAAATTCCTCATATATTTTTGTAAGCTCCCGTGCAATACAGACTTTCTTATCCGGACAAAACTTCTGCAAAGATTCCAATGTTTTCAAAATTCTATGAGGTGATTCGTAGAAAACAACTGTCCGCTTTGCTTGTGCGATTTCTTTGAACAAAGTTTCTCTACCTTTTTTGTGTGGCAAAAATCCCAAAAATGTAAACTCATGCGTCGGCAAGCCACAAGCAGACAGAGCGGTCACTAAGGCAGTAGCTCCAGGAATCGGAATCACGTTTACACTTTCTCCAAACTTTTCTCTCACTTGAGCCACTAGCATAGCTCCTGGATCAGAAATCCCTGGCGTGCCGGCATCTGACACTAATGCCAAATCTTTGCCTTCTTCGATTAGTTCAAAAATCTTCTGAGTCTTGGAAAGTTTACTTTGCGCATGATAGCTCATGGTCGCAGTTTTGATTTCATATTTATTTAAAATTTTCTGAGTCTCACGCGTATCTTCGCATAAAATAATATCCACTAATTTCAGTGTCTCAATTGCACGTAGAGTAATATCTCCCATGTTCCCAATTGGTGTCGCGACTATGTAGAGGTTTGACATATGAAGATTAAGTTATTAAAAATATATTATATCAGAAAAAATTTATAAATCTCTTTTTTAAAAAACCAAATAAAAGAGAAAATCCGCTAGTGCAGATTTCTCTACCGCA
>DASTLQ010000018.1:0-7727 GCA_035714785.1 Minisyncoccota bacterium | reverse complement strand
GATACTTTTGTTTTTTTGTGCACATCGATAGGGATACCTCGTCCATTGTCTACTACACGGATACGGTTGCCTGGCAGAAGAGTGATTTCAATCCGATCACAAAAACCTCCCATGGCTTCGTCGCGGGAGTTATCAAAAATTTCCCACACCAAGTGATGTAGTCCTTCGGGACCTGTGGTTCCGATATACATTCCCGGTCGCTTTCGGACCGGCTCTAGTCCCTCAAGTACAGAAATGTCAGAGGCATCATAATGATGCCCTTTTTCCCCCTTTTTCTCAGCCTCTTTAGATTTTGCCATGTAAGGGTATTATAGCAAAAAAAATACCCTTATGCTAGCTTTTTTAGCGTATTTCCCACTCAGAATTATCCTTTATTTTAGCCACTATTGCCTCCATTACCTGATTTACTTCTGCGTCAGTCAGAGTGCGGTCGTAGGACTGAAAGACGAGGCGAAAAGCATAGGAAGTCCTGCCGTCTTTAGTGAACGAATCGAACATTTGCGGATTCTTTACAAGCAAATCTGTTCCATTTTCTCTAAGCAAAGTTTCTAGCTTTTCTGGCCCTTGGCTCTCAGGAATCCATACGGCGATATCGCGCGAGATGAAAGGATAGAGTGACCACATTTTGAAAACGTGTAAGGGTGGTCGTGCGGTTACGTGAGTCTTGGCGGAGCCCTCCACGGCGTTGCAAAATTCGTCCAGGGTGACCTCGGTGATTTTCTTTTGGTCTCCATATGCCACCCGCATTTCTTCTCTATCTTTTAAAAACACTGTCCCTATTTCAAAAACCTTTACCGTCGTGACGCCAAAGAAAGGCGCATTCAACTGATTCAACCTAGCGCTTTCTTTTAAACCGTCCGACAAATTTGCGCGGAGGAATTTTTTATCCGAAGCACTTTCTAATACTTCCCTTTCTCCTTTTTCTGTAAACGAATATGTTATGGTTTCAGAATATCCCTCTCCGAGAAGTTTGTTTCTCGCCCATGTCATTTTTAAATATACAGAATTTTCCTTTGGTGCAAAATTTATTTTTGGAATTTCCGGCTTCACTCTGTCGTAACCAACGATTCTGGCAATTTCTTCCGCCATATCTTCTTGACCCACGAGATCTAACCTCATCACCGGCACTATTATTTCAAAATCCCCTCCCTCCCGCGTGTATGCGTAATCATGTTGTTTCAAAATTTCTTCTACTTCCTCTGCGGAAACTTCCAGTCCAAGAATTTTAGAAATCCTCTCTGACGAAAAAGGCAGAACTCTCTCTTTGGGTTTGTCTTTATATATGTCAACAATTTCTTCTACTGTCGCCTCAGGACATACTTCGAGAATAAGAGCGGTGAGTGCCTGCATAGCAAAAGGAGCAAGCTCGGGCGATAGGTCATTTTCAAAACGTTTTCGGGCATCTGTGAAAATCCCTTGGCGTTGAGCAGTTTTTCGGACAGATGTCGGCTCAAAGTTTGCTACTTCCAGCACGATATCCGTAGTATTTGCATCTACTTCCGCCAGCTTTCCACCTTTTACTCCAGCAATGGCTAGTACTTTTTCATCATCTGCAATCACCATGTCGTCGGTTGAGAATTTTACTTCTTTATTATCAAGAGTGGTCATCTCTTCTCCGTTTTCGGCAAGACGTATTATTATTTTTTCGCTATGCAGTTTATTCAAATCAAAAGCATGGGTCGGCTGGCCGCAATCGTACATCACGATATTAGCCGCGTCCACCACACTATTGATCGACCGCTGTCCGATGGCTTCCAGATGTTCTTTCATCCAATCCGGTGAAGGACCTACTTTTACATTTCGAATTATTCTCCCCATGTATCGTCTACATTTTTCTGTTTCCGTTTTTATTTCCAAATTTGTCGGCCTAGATTCAGGCACTTTGTATTTTGGAGTCGGATCCACAAAATTTATTTTCAACAGTCGAGAAATTTCTCGCGCTATTCCCTGATGCGAAAGAAGATCATGCGCTCGATTTGGTAAAATATTTACATCAAAAATCCAATCCTCACCCGCTGGACTTTCTCTCTTTTCCAGACTTTCCACCTCTGCAAGGTGATAGGTGAAAACATCCGAGAGTTTTTGCGGTTCTGGAATCTGAGGCAGGTACCATTTAAGCCAATTGTAAGAAATTTTCATATTAAAGCTGATTTAGGCGAAGATCTCCTTGATAAAAAAGTCGAACGTCTGGAATTCCCCACTTGATCATAGCAATACGGTCGAGGCCTCCTCCAAAAGCAAAACCTTGGTACACAGCAGGATCAAGCCCTAGATTTCGTAATACGTTTGGATGAAGCATTCCTGCCCCCATCATTTCAAGCCATTTTCCTTTAAATCGTGCGTGTACTTCAAGCGAAGGCTCTGTGAATGGAAAGAAGCTTGGACGAAATTCTACTTCTACCTCGTCGCCTAGCATTTCTTTATAAAACTCTGTCAGTACTCCTTTTAAATTTGAAAGTGAGACGCCATCTTCAATCTTTCCCACCATCGCGCCGTCTATCTGAAAAAATTGCATCTCATGAGTAGCGTCAGTAGCCTCATTTCGAAAAACTTTTCCTACAGAAATAAAAGCACAAGGAATTCTCCCCTCCTTGCCAGCCTTTTCAATTTCTCGGGCAGTCACACAAGTGGTATGCGTGCGCATCACGTTGTTTCCGTCCGACTCGCCTACCCGATTTTTTATCCAAAAAGTGTCCTGCATATCTCGAGCCGGATGATCTTGTGGAACATTCAAGGCGCTAAAGTTATACCACTCTGTTTCTGCTTCGGGACCGGTAGCAATTTCAAAACCCAAACGTGAAAATACTCCCAAGGCCTGATTAGCTAAAAATGAAAGTGGGTGTTCGGTGCCGTCCAAATGTCCGTCCCCTTTCTCTACGCTATTTTTGTTTTCGTTTTGATTGCTCATAAATATTTTTTACATTCCTCTTAGACCTACTCTACACATATGCCCTTGCTGGCAATAAAAAGTAAACTCGTTGCCATGCATGTCTTCAATATTGAGCTTCCCTTCCTTTTGCATCATCGCCTCGAGATAGTATTGCTCCATATCTTCTTTTTCTTTATCCGCTTTCAGGTGTTTTACAAAATCCCGGACCCTTTCGTCCGTCTCATCGTAGGTAAGCTTGATATGATGAATGATTATATCTGACATATTTTTATTATCGGTATATTTTTGCCATTTTGCAATGTTCGCACTCTTCATTTTTTCCAAACGAATTAAAGTGACAAGGGCGGTTTACCCATTCTCCGCTTGAAAGTAGCTTATCATACTCGGTGATATCTCGGAGCAGTAAATCTATATTTTCCATAGAAACCTTTGTAGAATATACGCCGTTTCGGTCTCCGGCTGGCGCCTCGAGATAAAGGAGTCTCGAAAGTGAGACCTCTTTTCCTTTTTCAGCACCTGCCACCAAATACGAATACATGGCCAGTTGTCGCATATACACAGAGAGCCGTCCCTCATCATCATATTTTTCTATCATTCCTTTAGTTTTCACACTGCCGGTCTTAAAATCTGTGACCGCCACTCCTCCGTCTTCCAGTTTTTCGGAAAGGTCGATCTTTCCATACATCAACAAATTTGGAAAGCGCGAATCCCGGAAAGAAAGCGGTCGTTCAGACAAATATTCTTTAGAAATAGTTTTATAAAATCCGTTTATAAAATTTGCCACGGCCTTTGCGCCGTCCTTTATCATTTTTTTACGCTCCGCAGGCGAAGCCGAAGCATCTTCTCGAATCAGACATTCTTCTATTTTTTTCTCTATGGATTTTTCATCTATTGATTTGCTATTCAACACAAATTCAATCGCCTCGTGCACCGCAGATCCGAGAGCCAAAGATTTGCTTTTCATTTCCGGCAACTTGAGAAAATTTCTGAAATACCATTTCCAGGGACACTCGAAGAAATTATTCAAAAGAGTGACAGACACTTTGGTGTCACTATAATTTTTGCGTACAAATTCCTGAAGCTCTACAATAGTGCTCCCGCCTGCCGGCACTCCTTCTGTCGGCACATATACCTCTGGGCCAAAGGAGAGCAACTCTTTTCCCGTTTCCTCCGCGCTTTTTTTCACAAAATGATTTTCTGGAAGCTCGCTAATTATCTTTGCCAAAGAAAGCTCTCGGCCTTGATAATCTTCACGGACATAGGATATTCCGCAAAATTCTTTGGCTCGAGTGATGGCGACATAGAGCTCGCGCTTGGCAGCCAGCACATCTCTTTCCTTTATATGCTCTTTAATCTTTTCCGGCATAGAAAATGAGGTTCTTTTTTCTGACATCAAAATCTCTTCGTTCATATGAGCCACCCATACAGCCTTATATTCCAACCCTTTTGAGCGATGCAGGGTCATCACCTGAATGCCTGCTTCCCCGTTAAAAGTAGCGAGCGAAATATGACTGCCATAGGAATCGAGTCGGGCCAAATATGCCAAAAAATCCGAAAGTCTGGCATCTTTTTTTCTTTGGCGGAAAAGTTCCGCTAAGTGAATGAATGTTCGCACCACTTCAGAATTTCTCACCAGCTCCTCATGATTTTCCGCTTTGTCTATCAAGAACTCGCGCCCTACCATGCTCACTGTCCGCTCCACGCTTTCGTTTGAAAAATCTTTTACGATTTTTTCGAGCGATTCTCCCCATTTTGCGATACTCCCTCCTCCAAAAAGTGACTCTCGAGAGCCGAAAGACTTTATTTCTTCAATGCTGAGATATTTAGGATTAGTTCCTTTCAAAAATTTATGCGCTGAAAGAGGATCGATCCCACTCGTTTTATCAAGCAAGGATTCTGCCAACAACACTGAATTTACCGGATCGGCAACTATTCCGAGAATTCTCAAGAAACTTTTCGCTTCTGGAATATCAAAGAGAGAAACATCTTTTCCGGAGGAAGTTTTCAATCCCATTCCTTCCAAAATTCCAATCGCACTCCGCACGTGACGATTTCGAGGCACCAAGAGAGCACATTCTTCCGGCTTGGCTCCTTCTTCGATTTTCTTTTTAAAATACATTCCCGCTCCGATGATCTCGTCCCGAGGATAAGCATATTCAGAAAGATGTATTTCTCCTTTTCCTTTAATATTGCTTAAGAGTTTCCCATCGGACATGGAGCTTTGAAGCAAGTCTTCAGCCAAGGAAAGAATGGGAGCAGTGGAGCGATAACTTTCGGTAAGGGTGATAAGCTTGGTTCCTTGGAATATGCGGGAAAATTCTTCAAAATATGAAAGAGAAGCACCGGAAAAGCCATAGATAAGCTGGCGATCATCCCCCACTACGAAAATGTTGGGTTTCTCCACCTCTTTCCACACAGCCTTTAAAAAACTATTCTGCACTCCGCTCGAGTCCTGATGCTCATCCACCAATACATACTGATAATTTTCATAAACATCGGCGCGGACATCTTCAAATTCTTCCACTAGCCGGACAGCGTTTTCCAAAATATCATCGTAATCAAGCAAAGAAAGCGAAATTTTCTTTTCTTCATACAGCCGGAAAAACTCTACCACCTCCTTGGTGCGCTCAAGCGATTCCAACTTTTTCTCCACTTCTTTTTTTAGTTTTCCCTTGCTTTCACCTCGGGAAGAAATGCTGTCGGGATCGTTTTGGATATAAATAATTTCTTCTTCGAGACTTCGCAGAAATTCTTCCGAAGAAATTCTTTCGCGCTTCAAAACAGAAATGAGCTGTTTGAGCTCCGAAAAATACATCTCCGGCTTGGCTCGCGGACGAATATGTTGCCAGTCATGTTCATGTAAAATTTCATCCACTAAAAATACTGCTTCTTCATCGGAAAGAATCTTAGGCTCGATGGTAAAGCCAAGGAGCTGGTAATGTTTTTCAATCAAATGCTTTAAGGCAAAACTGTGGAAAGTAGAGACGGATACCTTGCTCCCCTCTGGACCTATGTAGCCCTGCAAACGTTCCTGCATCGCCCGTACGCCGGAGTTTGTGAAAGTAAGGCACAAGATGCTTTCCGGAGCAGTGTCCGTTTTTTTGAGGATATTCCCGATTCGAAGCGCCAATACCTGGGTTTTTCCCGTTCCCGGGCCAGCCACCACCATCACGGGGCCCTCAATAGTATCTACGGCCTCCTTTTGCGCCTTGTTGAGCTTTTTGTATTCTTCCTCAAATCTAGTAGCCATGTACCTACATTTTATACCATTTTCCTATCCTTGTCCGCTCAATGAAAAAAGCCAAAGCCGGGACCCCTATCTTCTTTCCCATCTCCTCGGCAATAGATCGCACGTACGTTCCACTGCTGCACTTTATATGAAAATCTACTACTACGTATTTTTTGTCATTTCTTGAAAGATGTTTTCTCCATATCTTTAAAATTTCCTGCTGTCGAAAATCTCCTTTCACTTTTTTTATACGTCTTTCAATATTTTTTAGCAAAACGTTGGCGGAAATTTTTCTTGATTTGATTTGTTTGAGCCCCGTGACGGTGACTTCCCGAGTCTGCGCCTCTACAGCCTCACCCTTTCTTGCATAATCAAAAAGTGGTCGTCCTTTTACGGTCTTTGAAGAATACGCCGGGTAGGTTTGCCGGAAGGTGTAAGGCGCTCCCTTCCCCAAGGGTCCGCCTTCGCTCTGCGAAGGTGGACCCTTTAAGGGGTCCCCTTGCATGTTATCCACAACCTTGCCGAGAATATCAAAAGTGTCGGTGGCAAAACCAAACAAAACGCTGAATTTATATTCTTTAGTCAGGCCCAAGTATTTTTCTTTTTGCTTTGTTTCCTCTCCGGCAAGTAAAAGCAAAAGCCCGCTCGCCATCGGATCGAGTCGTCCAGCGTAAGTGATAGGCAGGTTTTTATACTCCGGATTTTTCCGCCTAAATTTCTCCAACGCCTCGAGTGGAGTTTCCCCTTCTTGTTTATTGATGAGGATTGTTTTTTTCATTAGCTTTTCGAAACAGCAATGCAGAACCGACAAATATCAAGGCAAAAACGGAATTAAAAATAAATACTCCGATAACGCCCGCATTACCCCAACTTACTTCTGGCGATCTAATTAAGGCAACCACCGGAATCAGAAATTGAACAAGCGCCATCACAAACAAGGTGCGCGCCATTCCACGTGATCTGAAGCGAGAAATAAGCGAACCAATAAGTCCAACAATCGGCACCATCCAATACATTAAGTTTACAGAATTGTTCTCACTTCCAATTATACCGACGGCACCGCTAGCCCAGCCGAGAAGAATCAGCCCAAAAAGCCCTATACCAAACGCAAATCGGTACGTGCTTTGGCTTGTTTTGTTTGTAGTATTTTGTAGAGTCATAAGTTTTTCAAGCCCTGTAAGGGTATTCTAGCACACCTGGCTTAGTGAAAACCATGTACTTGAGTCTGAGCTTTACTCGTTTTAGAGTGTTTTTGATATAATGGTGCTATGAGTCTTAATTTTGAAAAACCTAACTATGTTAATTCCAAATCAGAGGAAGCCGAAGGAGAATTTGAAAAGTTTATAGATTCGTTCTATTTTCTTGGGTTGAAGAATATTAACCCAGGAGAAGTGTTTTCTACGAAAGAAGCCTTTCAAGTTATCTCTTCAGTATCTCCCAAAAGACTTGATCTTGTGGCTTCTAAACTTAATATTCCCGTCGGGAAACTTTCTGAATTAACCCCAAATTCTTTTTCAGACAAAGTGTTGGGTGTTGATAAATATTTTAAATTTAACAAAAAAATTTTTGGTGTAGATGTTGCTACTGGAAAAGCATCGTCTTTAATAA
>DASTLQ010000017.1:0-23393 GCA_035714785.1 Minisyncoccota bacterium | reverse complement strand
CTGGTGATTCCCGCTTGACGGGCTTTGTTAAACAAGAGAGTAAAGTCATCAATCATTTCTCCGGCTGCATCAGAAGCATTTTTCATGGCCATCATTCGAGAAGATTGTTCGGAAGCTCTGGATTCTAGAATCATCTGGTATATCTGCATGTTTACTAATTTTTCTGCAAGCATTCCAATCATCTTTTTCTGATCTCCTTCAAACAAGTACTCCGTTTTCCTTTCTTGTTTTGAAAGATCGACGCCGTCTTTGTGTTCTCCTAAGGTTTCAATCAGTTCTCGGAGTTCACTTCGAGAGACTGGCATGATCTGTTTTACTTTTGGCTTCTGAGTCAAAGCAGAAACGAAGTCAGTGTAAGTCACTATTATGCGATCATATTTTTCCAAGGAATATTCTTCGGTAATGAAATTTGAAACGGGCATGATGTCTCGGAGGTTTACTGTATCAGGAATATCAGAGAAGCTAGCTATAATATTTTTCCCAAGACGACGCATCATTACTTCACCTTTTTTACCGATAGTTGCCACATCTACACTTGCATCGGGATAAGCTGAACTCGCTCCTCGCAGGAATGCTAAAGCTTTCTTTCCCACTTGAGTATTATATGCTCCACAAAGTCCACGATTAGAAGTAATCAAAACTAAAAGAACATTTTTTGCTTCTCTTTCTACAAAAAATGGGTGCTCTGCCTTTTCAATATTTTTTCCAATAGAGGTGATAACATCCCATGAATATTGCGCATAAAGTCTGGAGGCCAAAGTACTAGCAACTGCACGCTTCATCTTGGCAGCCGCCACCAACTCCATCGCCTTGGTGATTTTTTTGATGTTCTTTACGCTTCGTATTCTTCTTTTAATTTCTTTTGTTCCGGCCATGGTTTAAAAATTTTTCTTAAATTCGCTGATTGCGTTCTTCAATTCTTCTTCACCTTTTTCTGTCCACATTTTTTGTTCACGCACTTCCTTAAAGAAAGTCTTTGCGTTATTTTCTGCGTATTCGATCAGACCATTTTCAAATTCTTTAATCCTATCAATAGCTACATCGTCCATGTATCCTTTAGAAAGTGCATACAACACTGTGACCTGATGCTCAATTTTCATTGGCTCGTATTGTGGTTGTTTTAGGACTTCGATTGCTCGCTTTCCTCGTTCGAGCTGACGCTTGGTGTCTTCATCTAAATCAGAACCGAATTGCGCAAAAGCTTCAAGCTCTCGATATTGAGCTAGGTCGAGTTTCAAAGTTCCCGCAACTTTCTTCATAGCTTTGATTTGAGCAGTAGATCCCACACGAGACACAGACAATCCCACGTTTACTGCAGGACGAATTCCTTTATAGAAAAGGTCTGACTCAAGAAAGATTTGTCCGTCGGTAATAGAGATCACGTTTGTAGGAATGTAAGCGGACACGTCACCTGCTTGGGTTTCGATGATAGGGAGAGCAGTGATAGATCCTCCGCCGTATTCTTTGTTTCGTCGGCAAGCTCTTTCAAGTAATCGAGAGTGAAGATAAAAAACGTCTCCAGGATATGCTTCACGACCTGGTGGGCGTCGAAGCAAAAGAGAAATTTCTCGGTATGCTACTGCGTGCTTGGAAAGGTCATCGTATATCACTAGCACATCTTTTCCTTGGTCCATAAAGTATTCTGCGATAGCCACTCCGGAATATGGAGCGATATAAGTGAGGGCGGCAGCTTCAGATGCAGAAGCTTTTACGATCACGGTATAATCCATCGCTCCTCCTTCTGCGAGGCGAGCTTCAAGCTTTCGTAGTTTAGAATCTTTTTGACCAATGGAAACATAAACGCAGATCATGTTTTGACCTTTCTGGTTCAAAATAGTGTCGATGGCGATTGCAGTCTTTCCTGTTTGTCGGTCACCAATCAAAAGTTCTCGCTGTCCGCGACCGATAGGAATGATGGCGTCGATTACTTTAATACCTGTAGCCACTGGCTGGTCCACGCTCTGTCTTGTGATCACTCCAGGAGCCACACGTTCGATTGGATATGTTTTTGATGCATTGAGTGCTCCTCTTCCATCTACTGGCACACCAAGAGGACTCAAAGTGCGTCCTAGTACACCATCAGACACTGGTACTTCGAGGATCTTTCCTGTTGCGCGGACTTCATCCCCTTCTCTGATTTTTGAGAAATCACCAAGCACAATCACTCCGACTGTATCTTCATCCAAGTTTAGAGCCACCCCAATTTCACCATTCGGGAAAGTCACCATTTCCGAAGACTGAATATCTGAAAGTCCAGACACTAGCGCGATTCCGTCAAAAACTTCCAAAACTTTTCCGACTTTTTCTATCTTAAGTTCTGCTTTGAAATTCTCTATTTCCTTTTTTAGATTTTCTACTATTGTGCTCATAATTTTTCTTGGATTATTTTATTAATTGTCTTTCTAATTTTTTTATCTTCCCTCTGATCGTATTGTCTAGTACTTCATCATTTGCCTCTATTCGAAATCCTCCTAGTAAATCTTTGTTTTGGCTTTCTAGAAGCTCCACCTCGTTTGCTAAATATTTTTTCTTAAGCATTTCGCGAAGAAGTCTTTTGCTTTCTTCAGGTAGTGGGGTGGCGCTAGAGATTCTTGCCTTTAATATTCCTTCTTTTTCGTTTGCAATCTTTTCAACTTTGGCCAAGATATTTCGAGCTTCACGAAGCAGTCTCCTCTTTGCCAAAAATCGCACTACATCTTTCATCGCACGGCCAAACTCTTCTCCCTTTTTTCCTTCAAGAGTCTCGTAGATGGCTAGCGCTAGGTCGTTGTAGGCGGTGGATTTCATATATTATAGTCGGCTCACTTCGTTTACAGCTTTGGCCTCATAGGCAGAATCTACTTTTTCTCCAATAAGCTTTTCGGTAATCTGGACAGCCAGGGCTGCGACTTCTTTCTTGGCATCGGCTACCATTTTATTCTTTTCGCTCTCTAGGGTCTTACGGCCGTTTTCAATCATAGTAGCAACTTCTTTTTCAGCTTCAGCCATCATGGATGCTTTTTTCTCGGCTGCATCTTTTTTCATATCTTGATACAAAACATTTGCTTCCGCTTTTGCTTTTGAAAGAGCTGCCTCGTATTCTTTATGAGTCTGTTCAATCAGCTTTTCGTTTTCTTTTGCATCTTCAATTCCCTTTTCTATCTTTTCTGTTCTATCCCTCATGATTTTCGCAAGAGGTTTTAATGCGAAAACATACAGCACCACAAACACAACTCCGAAGTTTATCATCTGTGCGATGATTGTCTTCCAATCTATGTGAAATGTTGAAATTATTGAATCCATAATAAAAATTTTTTAGTTTTTAAAGATTAGGCTCCAGCGAGCTGGAACCCAAGTTCCAAAAACTAAATCGAAAATGCGATAACCAAGGCGTAAATAGCAATAGCTTCAGCGAAGGCACATGCTAGAAGCATCGGAACAAGAATCTTTCCTGCTGATTCTGGATTTCGGCCGATTGATTCCATAGCTTTGGAACCGATCATACCGATAGCTATAGCTGGAGCGATTGCTCCTACTGCCATAACGATTGCTTTTGCAAAAAATTCAGTCATGTTGGTTTAATATATTAATTGTTACTAATAATAATTTTCGACTCTTCGTGAATTGGTTGATGTTCTTCGTGTGCTTCGTGCTCTTCATCATGATCGTGATCTGTGGCAGAAATAGTGAAGTAAACTACCATGAGGATTGCAAAGATGAGCGCTTGTACTACTCCCACCAGTATCTCCATGAAAATAAATGGAATTGGCACGGCATAGGCCACCAAAGCAGCCATAGATACCAAGAGCACTTCCCCTGCAAAAACGTTTCCAAAGAGACGGAAAGCAAGTGATGCTACTTTTGCAAATTCTCCCACTATTTCAATTAAGCCTACAAAGAACGTAATAGGAGCTACGATAATGACCGTAGGATCCTTGCGGATTTTAGTCCATACCTGCCCCAGCGCTTTGATATTAACATATTTGTTTAGCGTTTTCCAAACTCCGATAGATATTACTCCGAAAATGTTCGCTCCAACTACCGCCATCACGGCCAAGGCTATGGTGGTGTTTATATCAGCAGTTCCTCCTCGTAGAAATGGAATAAACAGTTGACCATGATCTCCATTTTCAATTACTCCAAAACCTCCAAATGGCATGATGCCAAGCCAATTGTTTACTAGTATGAAAAAAAATACGGTGATGGCTACCGGAAATATTTTTATAGAAAGTCTGCGATCATTTGTGACCTGATCACAAAGGCCAAGAGCTCCATCGATAATTACTTCAAAAACATTTTGAATTCCTCGAGGAACTTCTTTTAATTTTGCGCGAAGTACGAATGCAACTACAACAAGAAAAAGTACGGACACCCAGCTCGTGACCATCGCATTAGTAATTGGAAAACCACCGACATGAGCTACCGGCTCCGCATAGAGAGTGATTGCGTGTACTAATCCTTCTGGTTCTCCTTCTGTTGTATTTCCTGGTTTCGCCATTTTTTATTTATGCTTTGTGCTTTGTGCAAAATTTTTTGTGGAATTTTTATTTGCCCAATTTTTTCTGCTTTGCAATATCCTCTTGCCGATCAATCTTTTTCTGTTTGTCTGCATATTTGCGAACGCTTTTAATGATACCGTATGCAGTGATTACGAATCCTAGCACTGCCAGTCCTAAAAACATCCAGGGTTCTGTGCCATATTTTTCGTCCAGATACTTACCGAGGATAAGAGCTAGAACGATAGGTCCGACAATCCATGTAGAAATCTCACTGAAAACCATGGCGCCGTCCTTCCACCATGGACCGCTTGGTATTTTGTTATTATTGTTCTTTTCCACAAAAAACAAAGCCAAATCTAGGCTTTGCGACCACATTATAAGGCAAAAACGAGAATCATGCAAATTCATGGCCAAGCTGGGGAGCAATTTGGGACCACGGAGATTTTTTTTGTGAGCGTGGATGGAATCGGACCATCGACCTCTGTCTTATCAGGACAGCGTTCTACCACTGAACTACACGCTCAAAAGAAACAGTTCAAAAGCACATAGAATATAACAAATCTACGCATCTTCCGCAAACTAAGGGGACCCCAGGTGTAAGGGGTCCCCTTGCATGTTATCCACAGGGTAAGGGGTCCCCTTACACCTGGGGCGGCTCCATCATATAAAAACAAAAACAGGCAGGGATTTCTCCTTGCCTGTTTTATGAGTGAATCTAAGCGAGAGCTTAGTATTCTCGGCGGCTTCCGCCACCGTATCCACCATTTCCGCCTCCGAAGCTTCCTCCGGAACGTGGCTGGCGAGGTTCCATAGGGCGAGCTTCATTTACTGTAAGCTTGCGTCCCTCGAACTCTTTGTCATTAAACATTTCGATAGCTTTGTCAGCATCTTCCTTGGAATCCATTTCTACGAAACCGAATCCTTTAGAACGACCGGACATTTTATCCATGATAATAACTGCTGACAACACGTTGCCAGCTGCACTAAAGTACTCACGTAGAGTATCTTCTTGTGTGGTGTAAGGAATTCCCCCTACATATAGCTTTGTAGCCATATTTGATTTCTCCCGTTTTAAAAAACCGGGCAAAACTAATTATAATCCCTGCTATCGAAGCAGGTGTAGATACTCTTGCCGCTACCTTGACTCAATTGTTTTGCCGGAAAAACCAAACTCACAATCTACACAAAAGCCGTCTCGAGAAACTACTCGGTACAGTATAGCATAAAAAGCTTAAAATTGCAATGTTTTTTAAACCTGTGGATAACATGTAAGGGGTCCCCTTGCATGTTATCCACAGGGTAAGGGGACCCCTTGCATGTTATCCACAGTCGCCCGCCCCGTCCCCTTGCATATTAGTCCTCGTCCGAATCGCCGACGGTGCCGGCTTCCATAGCTTCGAGAATGTCGCCAATCTCCCCTTCCATGATTTTTGGCAGGTTATGCCATGATTTTTTTACACGATGGTCGGTCAGGCGATCTTGCGGAAAATTGTATGTGCGTATTTTTTCAGAACGATCTCCGCTTCCGATTTGGTCCTTTCTTTCTCCTGCGTATTTTTTTGCCTCTTCCTCTTCTTTGAGTTGCAAAAGTTTGGCTGCCAAGATCGTCATCGCTTTTTCACGATTAGCAAGCTGGCTTCTTTCGTTTGTAGAGCGGACGTCTATCCCGGTGGGCTTGTGAATGAGACGCACTGCCGTTTCCACTTTGTTTACGTTTTGACCTCCCTTTCCGCCGGACCGGGAATATTCCATTTCTAAATCTGCGGGATTAATTTCAAAATTTACTTTTTTTCTAATTGGCAAAATTGCCACAGACGCGGTAGAAGTATGCACTCTGCCATTTTTCTCAGTTGCTGGAATGCGCTGTACGCGATGCACTCCAGTTTCATTTCTAAGTTTTTTGAAAACATCTTTTCCTTTTATTTCAAAACTAGCTTCTTTAAATCCCCCAACGTCACTTTTTGATTCATAGTTTACTTTCCATTGCCATCCCATGATCTCAGAATATCTTTCGTATGCATGTGCAAGCTCCCATGCAAAAAGAGAAGCTTCGTCTCCGCCAGCTCCTGCACGCACCTCGAGCACTACCTCATTTGGAAATTCTTCCTCCTCCTTATCCTTATCTAAAATTTCTTGTATTTGTTTTTCTATTCCGCCTCTTTCGTCTTCAATAGTTTTTAATTCCTGAGTAGCTAGCTCATGAAGATCGTCATCCTGTCCCATCATCTCCCGTACTTCAGCTTCTTTGCGGATCAAAGACTCCAAAACCCCAGCTAAGTAGCTGGTCTTATGATTCTTTTTTAGTTCTTCAATATCCATATTTATCTGTCTTGCGCTTAGAAAACCAACGCGAACGACGAAGAGTAAAATCTCTCAACTTTGAGATCTATTTTTTAGCTTTCGGAGCAACTGCTCGACGCTTGTTGAATCTTTCTACGCGTCCAGCGATGTCCATCACTTTTTCATTTCCAGTATAGAAAGGGTGACATTTACTGCATATTTCAACCTCAATTTTTGGCAAAGTAGACCCGACTTCGAAAACCGCTCCGCAGGCGCAGGCAGCTTTGGTTTTTGAATCATGCTTTGGGTGGATTTCTTTTTTCATGTTCTCTAGATTAGCACACTTGGCAGTATTGCGCAAATTGTAAGCGCCTCAGGTATTCAAGCTCTAGTTGATGTTTGCTAAAGTTTCTAGCGTGGTGCTCCGTATTGATTAATATAGTCAATATCTCCTTGAATTCTAGCCTTTATACTTAGCACGCTTTTTCCATACGAACAACTTGTACCTCCAGTACCATAGTATCTACATGCAGCTTTCATCTGGGCTGAATAACTATTCCCAACAGCTCCAAGGTCGGTGAGGTACATTGCGGAAGCTAGGAACGCATCCCGAGCTACCCAAGGGTTAGCATCGTATCCAAGAGTATTTCTCAATCGTGTTTCAAACAACTTCCACGTAGTTGGAATAAACTGAGCAGGCCCCATGGCTCCTCCATATCCAGCTACCCCAGCAATCGGACAAGATATCGCTGTAGTCTCCCAGTTAAGGCCAAGCTTTGCCGTGATAGCGATGAAATCATCTACGTCTCCTTTTCGTCCAGCCAAGCCCATAGGTTTCATAGTATTTGCAAATGGGGTTCCAGTATTTTTCCCAACACCTGCTCCGGTTTCTTTATTTTTTAAATAACACTGCCCAACATTTGCTCCGAGGTTACTTTCTTGAGTAATCACCGCCAATAGAAATGCTGGATCTACGCCCGTGATTTTTTGAGCTTCCAGAGCATATTGCAGTGCAGTACCGAATTCAATTTTCTGAGATGTTCCGGCAAGGCTAAATAGAGCACTTCTGATTTTTTCTGCTTGAGCACGCTTTTCTGCAGCTAGTTTTTGATACTCACCTTCTTTCTGTTTACTGACCGCGAGTAGTTGCTTTTTCTCCGCCTCAGTCTGAGCTACTTTCTTTTTACTTGCTTCAAGCTCCGCCCTCGCATCAGTTTCAGCATCTTGCTTTTTCTGGAGCTCGCTTTTTTCTATCTCAGTTTCATTTCTTATTCCTCTTATGATGTCGATGGAGTTTTTTACTGCTCTACGCACAGATGAATAAGATTCTATATTGCTATAAAAATCTGAGATACTTCCATCAGACAAAAGAATATGCACCATATTGTCATTATCAAACTCATTTGTATTACGTAAAAGATCAGCCAAGGAAGCGTGTTCGCGTTTTATCTTTTCAGAGAGGGTACCAATCTTGTTTGTTTTTTCATTAATAGAAATTTTAAGCTGAGCGATAGCTAAAGAACGTGCTTTAACTTTTGTTTGCAAAGCATTAATCTGACTATTTAGATAGTTTACATCGCCTTGGATGGTTCCAGTCTGCTTTTGCTGTTCTTTTTGCTTATTCAAAAGCACCTGAAGCTCGGCTTCAATCTTTGCTAGTTCGTTTTTACAGTAATTTTTATCCGCTTCTGGAGAGTTAGAATTGATTCTTAGACAATCAATATATGATTCCGCCTTATATGCGAGCGTTCCACTGAAAATTAACGCAAAAATGAAAACTAAAATGCCTGTATTCCTCATACAGACATTATAGCAAAAAAACGGGGTAAAAATACTTTATATAATTCTATTTTTGTGGTCTTATTCCGGAGTCGCAGGAGCCTCAGGAGCAGCACCCTCTTCCTCTTGTTTTCCTTTCTTTTCAACTTCGATTGCAGAAAGATCTACCGGTACTTCCTCTTCTTTTTCTTCTTTTTGTTCGGCTACTAATACAACTACGTCTTCTTTATTGGTTATTAGAATCACATTTGCAGGAAGTTTGATATCTCCAGCTAAGATTTGATCCTTAACATTTTCTAGTGCTGTAATGTCAACTTCAAGTGAGTGTGGGAGTTCATTTGGTAGAGCTTCTACTTCTACTTCATGTAAGACTTTAACCAAGGTACCAATACCATTTTTTACAGCTCCTGAAATTCCGACGAATTCGATTTGAATGGCAACCTGAATTTTCTTTTTCATGTCGATAGCCAAAAAGTCTACATGGATAGGTAAGTTAGTAATAGGATCTGCTTGTACTTCTTGGATCAATACATCTATATCTCCACCTTCAGTCTTGATCTTTACGGCAGAAGATTCTCCTGCTTCTCTCCAGATTTTCTGAAATTCAATTAGGTTTACTGAAACCGAAGTAGTGTCCTGTTTCAATCCATAAAAAACTGCAGGCAATTCCCCCGCCTTTCTTAAGTCAGTAAGATTTTCTTTTGCGTCTCTCTTTTTTGCTTTTATAGCTAACATAAGTGCCATTCTAGCAGAATATAATCAAAATGCAAATTAGGGTAAGGTGTAAGGGGTCCCCTTGCATGTTATCCACAGGTAAGGGTGGTGGGTGTGGATAAAGTGTAAGGGGTCCCCTTGCATGTTATCCACAGGTAAGGGTGGTGGGTGTGAAAAGGGTCCGCCTTCGCCAAAGGGTCCGCCTTCGCCTCTGGCGAAGGTGGACCCTTAAAGGTGGACCTTTGGAGGAGTCCCCTTGCACTTAGTGGGAGATGCGGGAGGCCATGTATTCCTTGGTGCCACCACGATCAGGGGTCGGCACTTTCTTGCCGGGGTTAAAAATATTCTTGGGATCAAAAATCCGTTTTGTCTCGGCAAAGAGCGCCACCACTTTTTCGCCATACATCTTTGCTAAATACGGTGTACGAATGATGCCGTCGTTGTGCTCAGCGGTGATGGAGCCTTCATACTTGAGTACTAAATCATAAACAGTATCAGAGAGTTCCAAAATAATATCCGTGGTCTCGCTCTTCGTAAAATCCATCAAAGGAATAATATGAAAATTTCCATCACCAGCGTGACCTGCAATTGTATACACCAAATCATATTTATTCAAAATTTCTTTTAACTCAGGCAAAAACTTTGGAAGAAACTCAGGGCGCACGATGATGTCATCGATAAAAGGCGCAGTACGCAAACCCTTCACGTGCTTGCGTAACAAAGCAAAACTCTCTCGCCTCACATCCCAATATTTTTCAGCCTCCACAGCATTTTTTGTGACATGCACTTCGAGTTTAAAATCTTTTATTGCTTCTTTCAGTTCCTGACATTTTCTGTTCGCTTCCTCCTCGCTTTCTCCTTCAAACTCTGCAAGCAATACGAGCTTAGGAAATCCGCCTCGAATCATCATAAAAAATTCAGGCAAAAAACTATACGAAAGTTTAGACATCCCCCACAGTCCTTTATTTTTCAAAAAATCTGGGAAAAATCTAACCGCCAATTTTAAAGTTTTGTCGTCATAAGTCTCTAACGTTTCTGGGCCAAATTCTAAAATCTTATCCACTAGTCTACCCAATGGCTCAAGATCGTTCATAAATATCGCTACGAGCTTTGTATAGCGATAATCCGGCACCAATTTGAAAGTGATTTCTGTCGCGATTCCAAGCGTCCCTTGGGATCCCACCAAAAGTCTGTTTAAATCAAACAATCCATCTCTAGAAATATTCCACAGATAGTATCCGGCAGAATTTTTATGCACCATGGGTTTGGCGGAAGTGATGGTATCTTTATTCTCATTCAAAAGATTGGACATTCTTTTATAAATCTCTCCTTCGAAATCATTTTGAGAAATTTTTTGCTGTAGCTCAGTCCCAGAAAGTGGCTTAACTATATACTCTTTCCCGTCCTCAAAAACTACCTTAGCCTCGAGGACGTAGTCTTCGGTTTTTCCATATTTTAAAGTTCTCTCTCCCGCAGAATTATTTCCATACATTCCTCCGACTGCATTCAAACTTTTTGAAGCTGTATAACAGGGAAGAATGATCCCCTTTTCAAGCGTAGCTTTTTCAAAATCTCGATAAAACATACCCGGTTGCACAGTCACAGTGTGAACACCATTTTCTTCACTCCAGCCTAAAATCTGGTTCATGTGCCTGGTAAAATCCATCACAATAGACTCTCCAATAGATCCTCCAGACATATCTGTCCCAGCGCATCTAGGCGTAATAGCTAGATTAGGATACTTGCCAGTATTTTCATTCACCCACTTTACAAGATTTTGAACATCCTCACTGTCTTTTGGAAAAACCACCAGCTCTGGGCGAAGCAAAAAAATACTTGCATCCTTTGAATACTGACTGAGCACTTCTTCGCTATTTTCTATTTCTCCCTTAAAAAACTTTTTTATTTCTTCCTGCATTATTTTTGGCAAATTTTTTCGCAAATATTATTAGCAATTATTTTATTCCATTAAAAAGCTTCAGTCGCTCATAGACCACGGCTTCCATTGCCTCCACTGCCGGAGAAAGGAATTTGTATGGAGCGACTTCATCTGGATTTTCGTCTAATGATTTTTTGAGCGCATCTCTATATGCCACTCGAATCTCAGTATTGATGTGTACGATGCTGATACCTGCTTTGATTGCCTCTACGAAGCCCTCATCCGCTATACCTGACCCTCCATGAAGCACCAATGGTACTCCTCCTGTTTGTCGAATCTCCTTTATTCTTTCTGGATGAATTTTTGGATTTCCACCTTTTACCATGCCGTGCACATTTCCAACAGATGGAGCAATCAAATCTATTCCCGTAGCGTCCACAAAATGCTTTGCCTCAGCAGGCTTGGTCATGGTCTCCTCACTGACTCCCTCTGGAACTCGATCAATCAATTTTGAAGATTGGCCGATAAAGCCAAGCTCTGCCTCCACTAAAATTTCTCGATTTTCTTTTTGAGAAACTTCACGAGCATATTCGATACATTTTTTTGTAATAGCAATATTCTCCTCAAGTGGAAGTTTTACTTGATCAATGATGACCATATCAAATCCAGCATCAATACACTTTTTTACAGATTCAAAACCATAGTGATGATCAGCATTTAGAAAAATAGGGTAGTCTTCATTTTCTCGCACAGCCTTTACTAATGCGACAGCTTCATGTCTCCCTACAAATTCTTCTTCTCCTTCTGAAACGCCAATAATGACCGGAATTTTTTCTCCAGTCTCTTCGCTCAATTTTTTAGCAGCTCCATAGATAGCATGAAATGCTTCTAAGTTGGAAATATTAAAGTGACCGATGGCTGTTTGCTTTTCTTCAGCCTCCTGGATCCATTCTCGCAATGTTTTCATACCCTTATTTTAACAAATCAAGCAGTATTTCCCTAGCGGATTGTGGATTAGCAGACCCTTTTGTTTCTTTCATGATTTGACCCACCAGTGACATCAAAGCATTTTCTTTTCCACCCATGTAGGATTCTACTGCCTGAGGATTCCCTGCTATCACTTTTTCAGCCACAGCCCGAAGCTCGCTCGGATCATTTTTTTGAAGAAGATTGTTTTCCTCAGCATACAAACGTGGAGATCTGTCTTCCAGGGCAATCACTCCTAAAATATCTTTGGCTGCTCTCGAAGAAATCTCACCTCGGCTCACCATGTTGATAAGTTCTGCAAAATTTTGCGCTCCAGGAATTTTTGCACTTGAATTATTTTTTTTAATTCCAATAAAGTCAGAAGTAATATAATTTGAAGCTACCCGAATCTTTTCTTTATCTTTCAAAATGAGAGCAGTCTGCTCGAACCCCGCACTTAAGTCTCGGTCATTTATGTAAACCTCTATATCCTCATCCTTTATACCAAAGTCATTTTGATATCTTTCACGTTTTTGAGCTGGCAATTCTGGAAGATTCTTTTTTATTTCATCTAAATCAAAGATCTCGTGAAGTTTAAATTTAGGAATATCTGGGTCAGGGAAATATCTGTAATCCTGACTGGATTCCTTTTTTCTTTGTGAAAAAGTTTGCTGTTTGTTTTCGTCCCAGCCTCTGGTTTCTTGTACTATTTCATCTTGCTTTCCTTCCTCGTAAAGCGAAATCATTCGATCTACTTCAAATTTTACGGCTCTCTCTACGCTTCTAAAAGAGTTCAGGTTTTTTACTTCCACCTTTGTGCCAAATTTATCCTTATCAGGCGAAACCGAAATATTTGCTTCCACTCTCATTTCTCCCTTTTCCATATTTGCCTCTGATACTCCCAAGTACCATAGAAGCATTTGAAGTTCTCGAGCAAAAGCGGAAGCCGACTCGGCAGTTTCTTCATCACTTTGAAATGTATGAGGCTCGGTCACTAGCTCCATGAGCGGTACACCAGCCCGATTAAAATCAACCAAAGAATAATCTCCTCTGTCATGTTTATTGTTCGCAGTATCTTCTTCTAGATGTACACGGGTGACATCAAAACCCGCCAAGTGTCCTCCTGAGACTATTGGATATTTATACTGGGAGATTTGATAACCTTTTGGAATATCGGGATAGAAATAGTTTTTTCGATCAAACTCTGTGAAGTTTGCAATATTTCCATTGAGCGCCAGTCCTACTTTTACTACGCTCTCTACTGCGCGCTTGTTGACCACCGGCAAAGTACCCGGATGCGCCATACACACAGGGCAAATATTTACATTCGGAGATTTTTCGTCAGGATCGTTTTTGCAATCGCAAAACATTTTTGTAGCGGTAGAAAGTTCTGCGTGTATCTCTAGTCCTATTGTTGGATAATATTTCTTCATTGTTTAATTTCCCTCACTATCTTCCCATCTTCCAAGTATACAATACGGTCGCAATATTTTGCATACTCTTCTTCGTGGGTAACCATCACTATGGTCTGTCCTTTTGCATGTATTTTTTTAAAAAGCTCAATTACAGCTTGTCCTGACACGCTATCTAGGTTTGCAGTAGGCTCGTCAGCAAATAGAATCTTTGGATCATGGGCAGTAGCACGAGCGATAGAAACCCTCTGTTGCTCACCTCCTGAAAGCTGGCTTGGTTTGTTTCCTGTTCGAGCAGAAAGTCCTACGCTACCAAGCATTTTTTCACTCACCGATCTAGCTTCCTCAAAGCTCTTTCCTTGCATCAAAAGTGGAATCATCACATTTTCGCAAGCAGTAAGCTCTGGAATGAGCGCATAATCTTGAAAGACATATCCGAGAGTGGACAAGCGAAGTTTGGTGCGTTCTTCAGGAGACATGTTTTCAGTACTTTTTCCATTCAAAATTATTTCCCCGGATGTAGGGTGATCCAGAAGTCCAATTTGATACATCAAGGTAGATTTACCAGCTCCAGACTTTCCCATGATTCCTAAAAATTCTCCTTCACGCACTTCTAAATCTATTCCTTGCAACACTGGAGTTTCCACGTCCTTGGTCTTGTATGATTTTGTTAATTTTTTTACTTTTATCATTTGTTTAAATTTATTTCTGAAATTATTTTGAAAATTACCGTCCCAATATGCTGTCCAAAGTATTTTGCTTCACGATTCTTCTTGCCGGAATGTAACCCGCTATCATCGTGACTAATAGCAACAATGAAAATCTCACTGCTGTTTCTCCGACAGGTGCTACTAGGATTCCATCAGAAAACGGAAAGTCTATCGGGTGAGCGAGGAAGATTGGGATAAGAATGAGATACACTACGATGAGTCCTAATCCTCCACCAAGAATGGCATAGAAAATAGATTGGAAAATATAGGATATCTCAATAGATTTTTCTGAGATCCCAATCCCCTTCATGATTCCGATATATTTTCGGCGTGTGACGGCATTAATGAAAATGACGATAAATATAGTGATGGAGGCGACTGCGATTCCGATGAGACCAATCACATTTCCGAGCAAGGCAAAAGCGATACTGATCTGATCCAAGAAATCAGGAATGGCCTCGAGGGCGGTCTGAATCTTTCCATCATTTTCAAAACCAGAGGCGACTAAATTTGCTTTCACTCTATCCGGAGTAGCCACTGATCCTCCTTTTAAGTCCACAGAAATTTCATTTGCGTTTAGACCAGGACGATTTACTAGTCTCCAAAAATCTTCTTTGGTAAGAAATGCTCGCATGGATACCTCACCTACTTTCGAATCAATGATTCCTTTTACGATATATGTTTTAGTATTTCCTCCCACCGTGATTTTTACTTCGTCCCCAGGATATACCCCCTCTAGCGAAGCAAAATAATCTCCGAAATCTGCAGAGTACCGTCTTAATAGATTTGCCCCAATCAACACTTTTCCGCTCTCATTATCATTCAAATATTCTCCCTCCACTACATATTTTGAAAGACCAGAAAGCTCGTTTTCTTCTTTAGTATTTATTCCTGTGATCTGGGTACTGACAGTATCAGCCAAAATACTAAAGTCTCTCCTAGTCTGATAATTTGCTTCAATACGTCCACCCTCGATGTATCTGACGCTCAGAGACTCTACGCCTTCCATACTCCGCAAAGTATTTTCCATTTCATAGGAACGCTTGATGGCTGGCTCTCCTGCGATAGTAGTGATGATCACGTCTCCTGTGTATTGTTCTTTGTTTGCTCTATTTCCTCCTTCGATTAGCCCCACCAAGATACCAGAAACCACCACCATGTTGAGGAAGGTCAACATCATGATAAATATAATGAGAAGGGTAGTAGATTTGTTTGATCCTTTAATCTGCTTTTTTGCTAAAAACCACCCCACTCTCCAAGTATTTGTCCATTTACCAGAAGAGGTATCTTTCATTTTTTATTTCACAGCTTCTGCTGCAATTTTTTCACCCGCCGTTAAACCACTCACTACTTCAACCATATTGTCGCTACCAACTAATCCCAAGACTACTTCTCTCTCTTCGGTCTTTCCATCTGCTCCCACGATTTTTACAGTATTTACTTGATCTGTCGTTTTAACAAAATATGCTGGCACAGATACTACATTTTGCCTTGAGGCGAGGACGAGGGTACCCTTTGCACTCATTCCAGTTTTGATTCTCTCGTCTGGAGAAAGCTCTACAAAGGCTTCGTACACCGGCACTCCTTCTACTTTTGTTTCTTTTGAGTTTATTGTTCGAAGTGTTCCGACAAATGTCTCACCTGGCAAAGCATCCAAGGTGATATTTATCGAAGACCCCGGCACAAGTTTCGAAACATCTAGCTCAGAAACTTGAAGCACGATTTCTAGCTGTTCTTCTCCGAGAATTGAAATTATTACTTCTCCATTAGAAGCATTTTCTCCAGTTTTCTTTTCAAGATTTGTGACTTTCCCTGAAAAAGGAGCGTAGATTGTGTTTCGACGAATCTCTGCATTTATTTTATCAATTTCCGCTTGAATGACTGCGAATTCATTTCCATTTTTTTCAGTAAGTAGTTTTTGATATTCAAGCTCAGCCTGACGGATAGCTCTATCTCTATTTTCTTTTGCTTCATTCCAAGCATTAAGACTAGCAAGATATGAAGAACTTGTTTTGTTTGGAATATCCAAATACCACGTGGTGTTATAATAACGTTCTAGCTTATCAGGGAAAGTGATAAACAATCCCTTGGTCCCAAGTGGAGTAGGACCTTCTCTGCTTATATCCGTTTTTAGCTTTTCTAAGTTAAAAGTTTGAAGAAAATAATTAGAAGTACTGGTGTTGTCTATATAAATTTTGTATGTTCCTTCATTACCAACATACGCTCCTTTGATTACAGGAGGAGTGACGTTGTAATCATAATATTCTGGAGTAAGTTCAAGATCTGTTGATAAAAGATTCTTGTATGCATTGTTCACTTTTAAATTTTCCTGAGCTGTTACTCTTTCCACATTATCTTTTGCTCCCAATAAATCCACTCCCGATGTATTCATATTGATCTGCTTAATCCGCAGATCAGCCAATAGTCCTCCGATTTCAAGTTGGGCCAATACTTGGCCTTGCCTTACTATCTGATTATTTTTTACAGAAATTTTAGAAATTCTGCCACCTGAAGCAAAACCGAGGTCTGCTCTGTCGCTGGTGCGGACATCACCCGAAAGCACCACAGACTGCTCGAGGTCAGCCACGTTTACAGTATATGACTCGATTTTATTGTTTCCCCCAGCAAACACGAAATAAAGCGCCGTAGCGATAACTAAGACGGCGAGAATATAATACTTTTTGCTTTTAAGAAAGCTTGACGATTTGTTCATATTGGCTCCTAGTATACACTTATTTTTCTTTGTCTTCAAGGAGCTTGACTAGACCGTCTCTCACCTTCTTTATTTGAGTATCATCAAACATAGAAACAGAGAATACTTCTCGGCCAAGCTTGGAAAATTCCTTTTCAGTTTTAGCAATTTTTTTAGGATCAGTGATTATATCAGTCTTGGTGAGAATTATAATCTCGCTTTTTTCAGGCAATTCTTGGCCAAATTTCTCAAGCTCTGTCCTCACCTCTTTGTAAGTCTTCATCATGTCTTCATTTTCATAAGACACTAGATGCGCAAGCATGCGAGTCCTTTTGACGTGCTTTAAAAATTTTACTCCCAAGCCTTTCCCCTCTGACGCACCTTCTATTAACCCAGGAATGTCTGCAATTATTTTTCCATAAAAACTCCCAAGGTTTGGGTCGAGTGTAGTAAAAGGATAATCACCAATACGGGCCTCAGCGTTTGTGAGAGCGTTTAAAAGTGAAGACTTTCCCGCATTTGGAAGACCAATCAGCCCAATATCTGCAAAAAGCTCAAGCTCAATCAAAAAGTTTCCTTTCTCACCTTCTTCACCTGGATTCCATTCACGAGGAGTGGTGTTTACCGAACTTTTAAAATGCTCATTACCATATCCGCCATATCCACCTTTCAAAAGCATGATGGATTCACCTTCGCTCAAGAGTTGCCATTTTTCACCCGTATCTGTATTGGTGATAACAGAACCTATCGGAAGCTCAAGATAAAAATCTTCTCCTCGCTTTCCATGCAGGCTTTTTCCTTCACCGTCTCCGCCCCGTTCTGCGCCAAACTCTTTCTTTGCTTTGTATTTGTACAAAATATTTATGTCTCTCACTGCTTTGACATAAAAATCTCCACCACGACCTCCGTCACCTCCGGCAGGTCCACCCTTTGGGACAAATTTTTCTTGGCGCCAACGTACCACTCCGTCTCCGCCACGGCCTGCTTCTGCCTTTATTTTTATTTCATCAATTAATGCCATGATTTTAAGATACTACTTTAATGCCAGTTCTGCTAATCGTCGTGCCCCAACCGCTGAACCTGCTACTGCCAAAAACAAAGCTCGGTGGCAAAACACTGCATCAGGAACTCCGGTAATATCTGCAAGCTCTGCATCCCTTTTTCCCGCCCAGGCCGATGGAAAATCTTTTCGATTTTTAAATGACGTTGAGCTTTCTCTAATCGCCTTTACTCCAAATAGACCGTCGGTGCGTGGATATATTACAAACAGTGGTTCCGAAAGGTCCTTTAATACATATTCATAAGGGTATCTTTTATCAAGCTCTATGATTCGCTTGTCCTTGGTATTTTTGTAAATATTTTTCACGATCTCCTCTGCGTCCAGTGCATCCTTTGCAATGGTAATCTCTCGGCGAAGTATTTCTTTTGCTAATGGAATGCATTTTGTAAACATTTCATCATATGTTTTATCTTCTTCTTTCCATGTGGGCATCATTGCTCCAAAAATATTCTGGACGATATATGGCGACACATCAAACTTGCTTTCCACTAGATCCTGTCCGTTGTCGTGTGCGTCTATCGGGGAGGCCAGTCGCTCATCGATGATGTCTGCTATTAGTTGAGAGCCCGCCACCTCCGCTCCAAATTTCTTCCAAACTAATCCAAAAGATGCGTACTCGATTCCATTTTCCCTTTTTCCTGCGCCACCTTTTTGATGATGATCGAAATGATTCTTTTCTTCATCATATACTCCTCCCACGTCATACACATAATCTGCTCCATTGATTAGTACCTCGTCTCTTGTGCGGGTTAATTCAAAATTTTCTCCCCGCATTTCAAACAAAAGCGAGAGGGTAGCGGTAGCAAAAATATCGTCGGAGTGAAATGATCCGTCGTGAGTCACCGCGATGATTGTTTTATTTTTTGTATCCATTGTGAATTCCATCTGTTACATGTTTAGCATATTGAAAGATTCTAAACATGGTTGCTATCAATTTATCAAACAAGATAAAGACTATCATAAATCCTACAACCACCAAGGAAAACTTCCCTATCTCATCACTCAATGAAAGTGCTGTCTGACTAAAGAAATATCCGAGTGATAGGAGAAGCGGAGCCCAAATAATGGTAGAAAGAAGCTCCGCCTTAATATATGTCCGAAAGCATATCTTCTGATATCCAGAAAAGATACAAACTACGTAGTTTGCCCCAGCGATAAATTTAGAAATAAAAATAGACCAGAAAGGTCGGTCTTTAAAATTGGGCATAAAATATAGTACCCTCCTTTCTAAATATTTAAACGCCCGATGTTCCTGATATTTTTTATACAACAAGGTCCCGAGATAGTAACAACCAAAACTCTTGGCAACTCCCCCAGCCAAAATAAATATAAGCGCAGTAGTAAAATCAAGTGCTCCAAGATACGAAAGTACCCCTGCCGTGATGACCACCACTTCCCCTTCTAAAATCAATCCGATAAAAATCACCAAGTAAGCCCAGATCTGATGATTTTCTACAAGTTGATTTAATATATGTACCGAATCCATGAAAAAATTTCAAAAAATTTAGAACCTAAAAAAGGGAATCCACCACTTCTTTTACTGCCCCTCCATCTGCCTTTCCCTTTAATTCCTTCATCAAGGTCTGCATCAAAATTCCTTTTTTAGAAGCATCGTCAATACCAAGCTCTGCTTTCTTTGATTTTGCTATTGCTTCGATCTCAGCCTTTTCCATCATCTTTGGAAGATATTTTTCAAGTACCACTAGCTGGGCTTCTTCTTCTTTTACTAAATCGTCACGATTTCCTTTTTTAAATTGTTCAATAGAATCCTTGCGCTGTTTTGCCAGCCGTGTGATCACAGCCAGGACTTCTGCATCATCCAGACTTTCAGTAGGTATTTTCCCTTTAGCTACTAGCTCATTGGTGAGAGCAGCCGAAACCATCCGCAACGTAGAGAGACGTACAGTATCCCGAGCCATCATTGCCTCTTTTACTCCATTTTTGATTTCTTCCTGCAACATTACTTTTATTATACAAAAATATGCTAAAATATCAAAATGACCCAACCAAAAAAAGTTATCTTTTTCGACACTGAAACCACCGGTAATACCGAAAAAGACATCCTGTGCCAGCTCGCCTACAAGACAGGCAAGGACAGCTTTTCAGCTCTATACAATCCTGGATGTCGGATTCCACCCGAAGCCTCTGCAGTGCATCATATATCAAACAAAATGGTTGAAGGAAAACCACGGTTTAAGGATGCTGAAGAATACGGAACAATCAAAGCACTTTTTGAAGATGAAAACTCTGTACTGGTGGCGCACAATACCCTCTTTGATTTAGCCATGATGCGAAAGGAGGATATCTTTCCAAAAAATTTCATTTGTACATTGCGAGTGGCCCGACACCTCGACGCTGAGGGCAAGATTGATAAATACAATCTGCAATATCTCCGATACTTTCTAGAAATCGAAATCGAAGCCAGCGCCCATGATGCCCTCGGTGACGTCATGGTACTCGAGCAACTATTCGCCAGACTTCTAAAGAAAATAACTGAAGAAGAAAATCTAAGCGAAGATGAAGCGATAAATAAAATGATAGAAATATCTTCTCACCCTTCTATTTTCAAAAAATTAAATTTTGGTAAATATAAAGGAATGAAGATTGAAGAAGTCCTGCGTATCGATCGCGGATGGCTCGAATGGCTTTTGAGTGAAAAGGAAAAATGCGATGCAGGTGGAATCGACGAAGACTGGATTTATACCTTAAGACATTATCTCCAAAAATAATATGGAAAATATCATTTGGATAGGCATAGGGATATTAGCGGGCGGCGTTTTAGCATACTTTCTTTCTGCAAGAAAAAAGGAAGACAGCACTGGCCTTTCTTTAATCCTTCAACAATTAAACGATCTCTCACATACTATGGATCAAAAGATCGGTACTACTCAGAAAGAAATGAGTGATAGTATCAAGTTTCATTCTACGGAGTCAAACAAAATCATCCGAGACATCACCGAGAGACTCACCCGCCTCGACGAGACCAACAAGCAGGTGGTTTCCTTTGCCGACCAACTCCAAAGCCTACAAGATATTCTCAAGAATCCAAAGCAACGAGGGATTCTCGGCGAATACTATTTAGAGACAGTTTTGAAAAATGTTCTACCAGTAGGAAGCTACGAAATGCAGTACGCCTTTCCGGACGGCACCATCGTGGATGCCGTAGTTTTTGTAAAAGACAAAATCATACCTATCGACTCCAAATTTTCCCTAGAAAACTACAACCGCATGGTTGAAGAAAAAGATCCTGCTGAAAAACGCAGACTCGAAACAGTATTTATAAATGATCTAAAGAATCGTATCACGGAGACCAGTAAATATATCCAGCCCACCAATGGCACCACCGATTTCGCTTTTATGTTCATCCCTCATGAGGCGATCTACTATGATCTATTGATAAACAAAATCGGAAGCATGGAAGAATCCGCCGAGAGTCTGATTGAGCGCTCAGCCGGCAAGCACAAAGTGATCATCACTTCACCTACTTCATTTCTCGCATACTTGCAAACTGTGCTTCAAGGTTTGAAAGCCCTCCACATCGAAGAATCCGCCAAGGAGATCATAAAAAAAGTAGAAGACCTCGGCCGACATTTAAAAGTGTACGACGAATACCATGGCAAGCTCGGAAATGCACTTGGCACGGTAGTAAACCACTACAACGCTTCTGGAAAAGAACTCAAGAAGATAGACAAAGATATTCTCCGCATCGCTGGAGTGTCGCCTGAGCTATCAAATCTCGTCCTTGATAAGCCTAGAGAGGAGGAATAAGTTTTCCACAGGAGGTGGTCAAAAATGTTGACATTATGTTTTGTGGTATGTACTATTATTAATAAGTTATTTTGTTCATTACATAAAAGGGCTCCCGAGGGTCTTGCCCACCTCTGGAAGGAGAAGAAAAAATGTGAACAAGATAACCATGTCGTTATTTATTTTTAAATTTAATTATTCCCATAATAAGGAGGTGGGAAGTCAAAATCGTTTTGATTTTTTAAACGGGGATTAATTTACCACTAATAGCCAGCTCTCCCAGGGCTGGCTAATTTTTTTCACAAATTTCAGGAGTGCAAAAATGAGTACTAAGTTCCCTGGCACGGTTTCGCGAAAAAGACAGCCGAAAAACTTACCCAAAAGAATCGAAAGCAGTAAAAAGGGGTCCTCGAGCAATATTTTACATCGTAAAATCTTGAGAAAACTTTCAAAAGAGTTCAGATAGAATCTCGGCACGTCTTCCAAGGCGTGCCGTTTAATTTTCCCTCATTGACATATTTGAAATAAGTTATAAAATCAAATAAAGCATTTTCCAACAAAAATATCGGAGGTCCTAATGGTTACTCAGCAAAAAAAGGTTACTCAGCAAGAAATTCTAAACTTTCTAAAAGAAGGAGAAAAGTTCATTCTAACTAATGGCAAAAAATGCCTTGATAAGGAATTGAGGGACCCAACAACTTTGCCGAAACGAAAGAAAGAAATTGAAGATATTTTAAAAGGGTGTAGCATCTATTCACCCGTGGAGCAAAAAAATTTAATTTTCCCAGGGAATGGAGTTGACCTAAAGATAAACGGAGTATTTTGTATAGGAGTGCTAGACGGGAGCCTAGAGATTACTAGACACTGTTTACCTCCAGAATATTTAATTATACTTTCTTCATCCGATCTCGGAAGAGCTTTAATGCTCAAAAGAGAAGGAGATATATTTAGGACAACAGAAAATGGGGAAGTAAAGTTAATTGAAGTTAAAAATATTTATCTTCCCTCTGAAACCAAATGGCTCTTCCAGCCAATGGCAGAAGAGGAGGAAGTTGCTGCATAAAATTAATAATACAGCGTGCTTAATAAGTACGCTGTATTTTTATTTATAAAATGTTATTATAATTTCAAATTTATAAGATTGGCCCTATCGTCTAACGGTTAGGACGTATCCTTCTCAAGGATAAAATCAGAGTTCGATTCTCTGTAGGGTCACAGAGTCGAGTGCTATTTCGAGCACTCGACAAGGGTCACTAAATACCCTTGCTATAAAGAATAGCAAAAATACCTAACGAAATCATCGTTAAGTATTTTTGTTTGAAAAGTTAGTTTTACTCTTTAACTGTTATGGTCTTATTTTTCAAAATCAGATCACTTTTTATACAATCAAAAACCGATCGTTTTTCTAAAATAGTTCCGTCTTTCAAAACAAATTTCATGTAATTTCTGAGATCAACTTTGTGTATATCTGCCGAATTGTCCTTTCCTAAAAACATCGCTTGAAGTTTTTTGAATTTCTTAATTTCAAGATTTAATTTCTCATTAAGTTGTACCTCATTAAGTTCCAAAGTTCCTGCCATTTTCTGAAATTCTTTTAATAGATCATCTTCGTTTATAGCAGGATTCATGCATTTTCTATCTTTTGATTTCGTACACCTATAATAGACATGTCTATT
>DASTLQ010000016.1:0-63832 GCA_035714785.1 Minisyncoccota bacterium | reverse complement strand
GGAGTAGATACCTCTATTGTAGTAATACACAGATGGGGGTTAGAGTGGTGTGTATTAAATAATCTAGAAAGAATCGACCAAACCCCATTACCTAAATTGCCGTGGACGAACACATAGGATTACAAGCGAAGTGTGTTGTAATGTATGGCGTATAAAGACATTTAGAGTGTATGTGATATGATGTGCTCATGTTATTTTGGTTTAATTGAATGAGAAAGTATTTTACCAAACCTTTTGTTGTCCCAGTCATCACTATCTCGGTGATAACTGCTTTTGCTTTCCCTGCTTTAGCTTCTGCAAATACTACAAATGGGGCAACAATATCACCCTCCATGCTGGCTGAGCTAGTAAATATAGAGCGTCAAAGGCAAAATCTGAGCCCGCTTACGGTAAATCTAGCATTAAATAGAGCAGCAGAAATGAAAGCGCAAGACATGGCTACCAACAGCTATTTTGCACATACCAGTCCTACGGGTAAGACTCCTTGGCATTGGCTCGCACAGGCTGGGTATAAATATCATTACGCGGGAGAGAATTTAGCGATTTATTTTAATAATTCAAGAGATGTAGTAGATGCTTGGATGAACAGCCCGACTCATCGGGATAATATCGTGAAAGGGAATTATACTGAAATCGGCACTGGCGTGGCGACAGGCACATATCAAGGACAAGAAACAATTTTTGTGGCACAGGTATATGCGAGTCCGATGGCGGGTGCTGGGCAAGTGGTGCAAGTGGCGCCCGTCGTGCAGGTAGCACAAGTAGTGCAAGTGGCGCCTGTAGCGCAGATAGTTCAGGCTGAGCAGGTAGTACAAGTGAAGCAAGTAGTGCAAGCTCCAAAAGTAATTCAGGTCGAGCAAGTAGTGCAAGGGGCGCAAACAGCGCCCGCTAAGCCTAAGCCAGCAACGTCCGCTAAGCCCAAGCCCGTAGCTCAAACTAAACCAGTAGCGCAAACCAAGCCAGTAGCTCAAACAAAAACCCCTGCCAAGGAGACTGTAGTAGAAGTAGCTCTTGCCGCCGCCATGCCGGTTGCAACTCCTCCGGTTACAACACTTTCGCCAGAGCCTGAACCTCTTCAAAAACCCTTTGCCAAGACACGTCACACCGCTAACATAATTTTGTTAACATTTTTTAGTATCGTCGCTCTTGCTTTTGGACATCCATACTCTTGATTCTCTACATGAAATTGATTAGTATCTTTTAGGTAATAATAAACTATACCAATGTCATCTTTATCCATCGGAATCGTGGGTCTTCCAAACGTCGGCAAATCGACGCTTTTTAATGCGCTGACTAAGAAAAGCGTGCCTGCTGAAAATTATCCTTTTTGTACTATCGATCCGTCCGTGGGTATTGTGCCTGTTCCGGATGAACGTCTGGGGAAACTATCACAACTTTCTAATTCTAAAAAAACAATTCCTGCTGTCATTGAATTCGTGGATATCGCAGGGCTTGTGGCGGGAGCTTCAAAGGGGGAAGGATTGGGAAATAAATTTCTTACTAATATTCGGGAAGTAGATGCCATCGCTCATGTGGTGAGAGTTTTTCAAGACCCTTCCGTGATTCATGTTTCAAATAAAATAGAACCAACAGATGATATTACGGTCATAAATATGGAATTGATTTTGGCTGATATGGAAACGGTGTCAAAGAGACTGGGGAATTTAGTGCGTGATGTGAAGCGTGGAGAAAAAGAAGCCATCGCCGAAGAAGCCATTTTAAAAAAGGTTGAGAAGATTTTAGAAGCAGGGAATACAGCTTCGGAGGCTCATCTCAGTGCAGACGAAAAATTTAAAATTAAATCTCTAAACCTGCTTACCTTGAAACCGATGATGTACGTTTTGAATACTTCTGAAGCAAATGAAAATGTAGAAGTAAATGTCCCGGGAATGATGGTAAAAATTGATTCCGTTTTTGAAAAGGGATTTGATGACTTAATCAAAGGTAGCTATAGTCTTCTTGGCTTAGAGACATATTTTACTACGGGCGAAGACGAGACTCGGGCATGGACTATTAATATTGGTTCTACTGCGCCAGAAGCGGGAGCCGCAATTCATACTGATTTTAAAGACAAATTTATTCGCGCGGAAGTAATAGAGTGCGACAAACTTCTAGAAGCAGGTTCTTTTGCTAAGGCTCGAGAAAAGGGTTTGCTTCGAGTGGAAGGAAAAGAATATATCGTCAAAGACGGCGATGTAATTGAATTTAGGGTATAAATGTTAGCTTTTTCATTTCAAAAACGTGAAAATAGGGATTTTTACACGCATATTCACGGTTTTGTTGACAAAAACGTGAACAACAATTACCTTTTGATTCGGGAGGGATATGTGCCCATCAATATAAAGTTCATTGATCGAAAGAGATATTATGAAGCTTTCAATGAATTCGATAAGAATGGAAAAACAACTATCATGGAAGAAATAATGTCACGAGCAATTGCGAATAGCTATCATAAGCGCCTTGCATACCTCGAGGGTAAGACTATAATAACTTTGTCTGATTACGCACCCCGCTTTTCTTGAAAGGAATGTTTGGAAAATAGGAATAGAAAAAAGTTAATGCAGTTATATTATGTCCAATATCTTAAAATTAACACTTTCGAAAATAACTTATCACGGTAGCCCTATAGGACGGGAGATTCGCGTTGACATCGAAGCTCTTGGCCAGAAATTGAATATAGAAGAAAAAATCAAAGTCGAAGAAACAAAAGAAATAAATCGGGAAGTGGCCAGAGTGGATATTCCTAGGGGGTCACTCTCAGCCGATGTTTCAATAACTGTTACAGAAAAAGACTTTTTGTTTAACGATATTGGAAGAAAGAACGTAAAGATTAATATTGATCCGGGACAAGGGTGGCCGCAGTTATTCCATTTTGATGTGGATGTGTTTGAAAACCGCTCCAAATTCTGGAAGAAGAAAGCGAAAAAGGCGGTATTTGCCATTGAATTGTTTGCCGAGGTTGCAAGTGAAGCAACGGGTAAAATTGCTTTGTATCCCGACATTGGTTCTTATATAACGGATGCTAAAATGAGAAAAGAGCCAAATGACAAAAGCGAGATATTGGCCCAGATTCTAAATCATTCCCAAGTAGAAATTTTTCAAATAGGGAAAGAGGGTAACTACGCAGATGGATACTTTTCGGATTTATGGCACGAGATAGCCTACAACGGACAAAGGGGTTTCACTCACTCATCTTTGATAGAGATAGAGGGGCAAGATAGAAAAAAAATCATAGAGGCGATTAAGAGTAAAGCCAAGGAGTTGGGGATAGATGAAAAATTGGCGGTGAACCTTGCATATTATGAATCGCATTGGCTACCATACGCGCATCGCTTAGAAGCGGACGATAAAGGTATCTATCAGCTGACGCCCGTTACTATACAGGAAATAAATCAAAGGCAGGGTGGCAACATATTGAATCCCTACGATCCTTTTCAAAATATTGACGGGGGTTTGAGATACCTCAAATATCTGCTTGAAAGATATGTTGGTTCAAAAAATTCCCTAGAAAGAACTATTACAGCATGGAATTATGGCCCATCACGTGTCCTCGTGACTGGTGACTTTAATTTGAGAGATTATCCCAAAGAAACACAAAACCTAGTTGAAAATGTACTAAAAAAGCGACTCGGAGAGAAAATTATGAAGACTTTGGGAATCATTGCAATGGTCATTCTCTTTGGAGGTCCTGTTATAGCATCGGTTCCTTTGTTAGACTATATCGGGGAAGACCTTTCCTGTGACTTTCCTCTCGTGGAAAAAGAAAATGGGTTAGCGCTTTATGATGAAGAATGTAAAGAAATTCTTTACCTTACTTCAAAAGATTTTTATGCAGATAAGACAAATGTGTATCTAAGCGACGAGGAAAAAGAAAATGGCATTCTGTTTTCAAACAAACCTGTGGTTGTAGATAACAAAGGAGCGCTTTATTTTTTGGTGACTGAATCATCGTATTGCGGTAGGGGGATATGTGCTCATACTTTATATAAATACAATCCTACCAATAAAGAGCTTAATATAATAAATAACGAAATCGTTAACCCCATTGAACTTTTAATTTCTCCTAGTATGCGTTTTTTGGCTATTCATTCTAGTACCGGAGGGATATGCGACCCTGTTGGCGCCGTAAAAATAATTGACCTAGAGATGGGTGACTCTGTGACGCTTGAGCCTTCTGATAAAGAGTTGACTTCAAGCTCTATTGAAGACGTTCGATGGATATCCGATGCAAAGATGGGATTTACCGCTATTTATACCGGAGGATGCTACGACATGTTTAAGCCACCTGTCTGGATTATCCGGCACAAGGAATTCATCTACGATATATGGGGGGAAACTCTGACCACTGAGCGTGTCACTGAAGAAGAAAAGATTCCGCTATACGAAAGCGCAGGGTAGAAAAATTTTAGTCATGATAAACATTTTATATTCAAAAGATTGGGAAGAATACGAATTGCTGGATACGGGAGAAAGCGAAAAGCTGGAAAGATTTGGCGATCATATTTTAGCTCGCCCATATGAAGATGCAGTCTGGAAAAGGACTCTGACAGCAGAATGGAAAAAGGCGGACGGAAGATTTGTGTCTTCCAAGGATGGTGGTAAAAGCGGATGGAGAATGAATAGGACTTTTGCAGAAAGATGGCCAATGGAATACAAAGGAATAAAGTTTATTGCCAGCCCCACTCCTTTTAGGCATTTAGGATTTTTCCCAGAGCAATCAGCGCATTGGGATTTTATTGAAGAAAAAATTTCAGGTGTAAGGGGTCCCCTTACACGTCCCGTTAAGTTTCTAAATCTGTTTGGTTATACAGGTGTGGCGAGTTTGTTTGCATTACGAGCAGGGGCAGAGGTTACTCATGTGGATGCTTCCAAGCAAAGCATAGATTGGGCAAAAGAAAATCAAAAACTTTCAGGATTAGAAGATTTACCAATGCGAGTAATACTTGATGATGTTTTGAAATTTATGGAGAGGGAAGAGAAACGAGGAAATAAATACGACTGCATCATCATGGATCCGCCAAAATTTGGACGAGGTCCAAAAGGGGAGGTATGGAAGATAGAAGAAAATCTGGCCCAACTTTTAGATCAGGCTAGAAAAATCTTGAGTGATGATCCGCTTTTTGTGATATTGAATTCTTACGCGATAGACTCTTCTTCGCTTTCTCTTGGATATGCACTGTCAGAGGCCATGAAAGACCTTGGAGGTAAAACTGAATCAGGAGAGCTTTGTCTTTTGGAAAAATCCAACGGACGCCTAATCCCTCTTTCCAATACTGCCATCTGGTCCCGCTAGGTCTAAGGGGTCCCCTCCAAGGGTCCGCCTTCGCCAGAGGCGAAGGCGGACCCTTTCACACTGTGGATAACATGCAAGGGGACCCCTTACACTTTATCCACACCTACCACCCTTACCTGTGGATAACATGCAAGGGGACCCCTTACACCCGCCTCTGGCGAAGGCGGACCCTTGTGATATAATCAAAACTATGGAAAATAATACAAAGCCAAAGCTAAATGTGGGGTTCTTTTTCTTGAACCTCGGGGTCCTTATTACTCTTATTACTTCGGTCACGTCGTTTTTAAACTTGGTTTTTGAGACTTTAAATAAACGGTTTCCGGACGTTTTGAATTCTAGCTATCAGTATGGCTATTCAACTTATGATTATGAGAGCATCCGAATGTCGCTCGCTACCCTCATCATCTTTTTCCCAGCCTTTCTGATCATTACCTACTATTGGAAAAAGTACAGCCGAGGAGAAATGGGAGTGCTCGATAATACTATCCGAAAATGGGTGATTTATATAGTTCTGTTTCTATCAGCTTTAGTGTTGGCGATAGACTTGGTAGCCCTCATTCGATATTTCATTTCAGGTGAAATCACTACTCGATTTATTTGGAAAGTACTGGTCACTTTGTTTACCGCAATCTTGGTTGGTAAATATTATATTTTTGATTTGAAAAACAATCAGGTATTTGGATGGAATATTCCAAAGAGCGGAGTTATCTTTGCTTCCGTGAGCTCGATCCTAGTCATCGCAACTATTGTATGCAGTTTCTCCGTCATGGGTAGCCCTAGCGAGCAGAGAAAGTACCGACTTGATGATCGACGAGTAAATGATTTGCAGAACATTCAATATCAAGTAATTAATTTTTGGCAACAGAAAGAAGTTCTTCCAGAAAATCTAGGAGCTCTAGTGAGCCCACTGACTGGATACTCTATTCCCGTAGAGCCAGAATTTGAAAAAGGAAAAGCATACGAGTATTCTCTAAAAGGTCCACTTACATTTGAGCTCTGTGCTGATTTTTCTATGCCGATGCCACAAGGATGGAGAGAGTATGGTGGAGGCATGCGACCAATGCCATATTTTGGAAAGCAAGCTGTAATGGATATGGCATATCCATATCCTGGAGGTGGTATGAATGAATCTTGGGATCACGAGGCTGGACGTACTTGCTTTGAAAGAACCATCGATCCTGATATATATCCACCGTTTGAAAAATAATGAAAAGCTACGATCCTAAGAAAATTGAATCAAAATGGCAGAAGGAATGGGAAAAAAAGAAGATTTATTCCGCTTCTGATAAACCTAAAAAGAAAAAATTCTATGCTTTGATTGAGTTCCCGTATCCTTCGGGGGACGGTCTTCATGTTGGTCATCCTAGGCCATATATTGCTATGGATGTGGTTTCCAGAAAGCGTCGGATGGAAGGATACAATGTGCTTTTCCCGATAGGATGGGACGCCTTTGGATTGCCCACTGAGAATTTTGCCATCAAGACAGGTATTCAACCTGCAATCGTCACAAAAAAGAATACAGACAATTTTCGCAAACAGGTCAAAATGTTTGGACCTTCTTTTGACTGGTCCCGAGAAATAAACACTACTGATCCGGAATACTATAAATGGACTCAGTGGATTTTCCTACAGTTTTTTAAAAAAGGATTGGCGTATAAATCAAAAGCTGAAATCAATTGGTGTCCCAAAGACAAGATTGGACTAGCCAACGAGGAAGTAGTAGATGGAAAATGTGAACGTTGCGGAACAGTAGTAGAAAAAAGAAATAAAGAACAATGGATGCTCGCCATCACTAAATACGCAGACAGGCTAGATAAAGATCTCGACCTAGTGGATTTTCCAGAACGTGTAAAACTTTCTCAGCGCAATTGGATAGGCCGAAGCGAAGGAGCAGAAATTGAATTTAAATTAAAAAATTCTGAACATAAAATAAAAGTATTCACTACTCGGCCTGATACAATCTTTGGCGCTACATATTTAGTATTGGCTCCAGAGCATGGACTGCTCGAAGTACTAAAAGAAAAAATACAAAATCTAGGAGATGTAGAAAAATATTTAAAATCAATAAAAAAGAAAACAGAAATCGAAAGAACAGCGGAAGGAAAAGAAAAAACAGGAGTAGAGTTAAAAGGAATTAAGGCCACTAATCCTGCAAACCAAGAGGAAATCTCGGTCTGGATAGCTGACTATGTCCTACCTCAGTATGGTACGGGTGCCATCATGGCAGTGCCCGAGCACGACGAAAGAGATAGAGATTTTGCCGTAAAATTTAATCTACCAATAGTAGATCGGCCCTTAGTAGACTCAAAAGAAATCACAAAAAAAGTAGGAGGAAGGATGGTCACTCGATTTAAGCTTCGAGATTGGATCTTTTCTAGACAAAGATACTGGGGCGAGCCGATACCTATTGTAAATTGTCAAAAATGCGGGTTGGTTCCATTGCCAGAAAAAGATCTTCCGCTACTTTTGCCAAAAGTAAAAAATTATCAGCCCACCGATACAGGCGAATCTCCATTGGCAGGAATTTCCAAGTGGGTAAAAACAAAATGTCCGACCTGTAAAGGAGAAGCAGAGAGAGAAACTGATACTATGCCAAACTGGGCAGGGTCTTCTTGGTATTATCTGCGCTACACAGATCCAAAAAATAAAAAAGCTTTTGCAGATAAAAATAAACTAAAATATTGGACGCCAGTAGATTGGTACAACGGGGGAATGGAGCACACCACTCTCCACTTATTGTATTCTCGTTTTTGGCATAAGTTTCTTTACGATTTGAAATTAGTGCCAACTACGGAACCATATAAAAAGCGAACTTCTCACGGCATGATATTGGGTGAAGGAGGAGTAAAGATGTCCAAATCTATCGGAAACGTAATCAACCCTGATGAGATAATCAAGATATACGGCGCAGATACCTTGCGAATATATGAGATGTTCATTGGTCCTTTTGAGGAATCAGCCGCTTGGAGCACCGAAAGTATCGTAGGTTCTCGTAGATTTGTCGAAAAGGTTTGGAGAATAGGGGAAAAGGTGAAAATCAGCGCAGGGACAAAAAGCAAAATAAGCACTCCCAGATCCCCCGAATCTGTCGAGAAAAATTTACACAAAACTATCAAAAAAGTTTCCGAAGACATAGAGAGCATGCGATTTAATACCGCCATTTCTGCCATGATGATTTTGGCGAATGAAATAGAAAAAGCTGGAGAAATTTCCGCTAAAGATTTTAAAATGTTTTTGAAAATCCTTTCACCATTTGCTCCTCATATTACAGAAGAATTATGGAACATACTCGGTGAAAAGAAATCTATTCATATTTCAGATTGGCCCACCTGGAACGACAAGATCCTAGTAGATGATGAAGTAAAGATAGTAATTCAAGTAAACGGAAAAGTGAGAGGGGAGATAATGATTGGAGCCGACGAATCTGAAGACGAAATAAAGAAAAAAGCGACTGAAAACGAGGGTGCAAAAAAACACATTGGAGGGAGCCCAATCCGAAAGGTGATTTATGTGCCAAAAAAACTTATTAACATAGTAATTTGATTGCTTTTGGGGGTTGTGCTTAGTATAATAAACCTAATATTAATTAATCATATAAATATAAAATAATGTTACCAAACATCTTGGATAGAATTTCTTTCTGGTCGCTTTTCGCAACTATCGTGCTCTTACCAGTTTTCTTTTTGCCTTTCGTAACTGTACCGGCAGAAACAAGCAAAGGCCTATTATTAATAGTAGGACTTGTGGTGTCGTTGATATTCTGGACGGCAGCTAGGTTTTCTGATGGAAAGCTTTCCATCCCACGCTCTCCTATTATTATTGCAGGCTTAGGCGTGGTCCTAGCATTCTTGCTTTCTGCACTCTTTTCTCCAGCAATGAAAGTTTCATTGTTTGGAACAATGCTAGACACAGGAACATTCTTCTTTATGCTCTCAGCATTCCTGTTGCTTTTCCTATCATCAATTATTTTAAGAGACATCAAAAACGCTCGAATGGTTTTCTGGGGCGTAATCGCTTCTTCTCTAGCACTTTTGATTTTCCAAGTACTTCGAATGTTTATTCCTGAAATGCTTTCTCTCGGAATTTTGGGAGCAAAGACTGATACACTACTAGGCTCATGGAATGCCTTCGGTATCTTTGCTGGATTCTCTACTGTACTTTCATTGTTTGTGATCGAATTCTTTTCATTACCAAAAGTAGCAAAAGGAATCCTCGGATTCTTGGTGGTACTTTCATTGTTTGTCTCCGCTGCCGTAAATCTATTGCTTGTCTGGGTGCTCTTGGGAGTGTTTGCTTTACTTGTGTTCATCTACAAACTTTCTTTCTCTTACAGTCTACGAAATAAAGAAGGAGAAGAAGGCAAGAAAGGCCATTTCCCTCTATTTTCTTTCGGACTAGTATTAGTGTCACTCTTGTTCTTTATGTCAGGACAATTTATCGGAGGATACCTGCCTGAGACCCTAGGTCTTTCTACTATGGAAGTTGGTCCTTCGTTTGGAGCTACCTTGGAGGTGGCAAAACAGGCTTTAGCAGATAGCCCACTTTTCGGTACTGGTCCAAATAGATTTGGAGAAGCTTGGAATATGTACAAGTCTGGTTCTATTAACTCAACAATCTTCTGGGATACTTCCTTTGGCGCCGGTTCTGGTTTAATTCCTACATTGGCAGTGACCACAGGAGCCCTCGGTATCTTGGCTCTTCTTGTATTCTTCTACCTATTTATCTCTGCTGGAGTAAAATCATTGTTTGCAAGTATCCAGTCTAGCGCAGGAAAAGAAATGGCCGTGTTCTTTGTGTTGGCTTTCTATCTTTTCGTTTCAGCATTCTTCTATGTTACTGGTCCAGTCATCTTCCTCTTGGCTTTTGCCTTTACGGGAGCATTTGCAGGACTAGCTTCTACTTACAGACAAAATGGAGATTTCGAATTTTCATTCCTTGATGATCCACGAAAGAGTTTCTTTTCTATCTTGGGATTAGTACTTCTCATGCTCGTGTCAGCAGCTGCTGGCTTTAAGTATGTAGAAAGATTTGCTTCGATCCCATTCTTCCAGAAAACTCTTTCTGCTACTGAAATCAGTGCAGCAGAAACTTCAATGTTGCGAGCAGTATCACTTCACTCAAATGATCTATACCTCCGAACCTACTCACAGGTTTATATGACAAAGATAGGGGAACTAGCAGCAAAAGGTTCAGCATTAACCGAAGAAGAACAGGCAGTATTGCAAGCAAGCATCGAAGAAGCAATAGGAAGTGCCCAGCTTGCTACAGCTTATGACAAGACAAATTATCTAAACTTCGCATCTTTAGGCTCCGTATACAATACTGTTGGAGCTTTAGGAGTAGAAGGAGCTTATGGTCAAGCATTTGATGCATATACTACCGCTGCTACATTGAATCCACTTAACCCAGGAATAAAGCTTGCCATGGCTAGAGTATCATTCGCAAACAACAGAGTTGATGATGCTAGAATATTGGGAGAAGAAGCTCTTGCCTTGAAACCAAACTATGTAGATGCCTTGCTTGTACTTTCTCAAATTGAACAAAATTCTGGAAACAATGCAAAAGCAGTATCGTACGCTGAGACCGCACTTTCATTGGTCCCTGGCAATCAAGAATTGACTGATTACGTAAATTCATTGAAGCGTGGCGCCCCTGCTGCAACAGTACCAGTAGTGCCTACTCAGCCTGACGCGGAAACTATCGAAGAATAAAAATTAATATCGCTCGAGACATAAAACCCTCTTAGGGCGGCCTGATTAAATGGAGAAAATTCTAAAAATTTTCAGCAAAGAATACGAGAATTTAAATCAGGCTGCAATCCTACTAGGGTTTTTTGCTTTCCTCTCGCAGATTCTAGGACTTTTTAGGGATCGAGCATTGGCTCACTTTATCGGGCCGTCGCCAATGCTGGACTCCTATTATGCTGCTTTTAGAATTCCTGATCTTATATTTATTTCCATCGCATCTCTGGCATCAATCACGGTCCTCATTCCGTTTATTCTTCGACGTATGTCGGGGGAAAAAATCACCATTGAAGCGCAAAAGTTTTTGAATGATGTCTTCACAGTATTCTTGGCAGGCATGGTGTTAGTATCAGCAATATTTTTTATTTTCATGCCGGAAATTTCTCCATATATTGCACCCGGATTCACTTCTTTTTATCAGGAGAAAGTAACTCTGCTTTCTCGAATCATGTTGCTCTCTCCGATTCTACTAGGTCTTTCAAATTTGTTTGGCTCAGTCACTCAGCTTTTCCGTAGATTTTTCCTTTACTCCCTCAGCCCGATTTTTTACAACGTTGGAATAATCATCGGTGTCGTGCTCTTGTATCCACTATTTGGGATTCAAGGTTTGGGTCTAGGGGTAGTACTCGGATCCTTGCTTCACTTTTTGATTCAAGTATTTGCTTCTGCTACCTCCGGTTTTATGCCGAGGTTTTCTCTAAATATTGATTACCGTGGAGTATGGGAAATGATCTTAGTTTCTATGCCTCGTACTTTGGGATTGTCGTTTAACAACATTGCACTTACTATCTTGGTGATGATTGCTTCATATCTAACCCCAGGTTCTATTTCCATTTTTAACCTTTCGCTTAGTCTTCAGTCAGTTCCACTGGGAATAGTGGGACTTTCGTATGCAGTAGCCGCTTTCCCAACTCTCACCAAATATTTTTCAAAAGGAATGATGAGTGAATTTAAAGAACAGCTGAAATCAGCTGCCCGGCAAATTATATTCTGGTCACTGCCCGCTACTTTTTTGTTTATCGTTCTTCGTGCGCAAATCGTCCGAGTGGTACTTGGATCTTCAAATTTTTCTTGGGAAAATACTAGATTAGTGGCTGCAGCTCTCGCGGTATTTGCCATTTCCGTCACCGCTCAAGGTTTGGTCGCATTATTTGCTCGAGCTTACTATGCAGCGGGAAATACAAGGAAACCACTTCTAATAAATTTGATTTCTGCCTCGTGGATTGTATTTTTTGCAATAATATTCAATTACGCCTTTTCTCATTATCCAATTTTTCAATATTTTATAGAATCACTTCTAAAAGTCTCAGACATTCCTGGAACTGAAGTGTTGATACTGCCTCTGGCATATTCTTTTGGAACTATCATAAACTTGGCCCTGCTGGGGATTTTCTTAAAAAAGGAATATCTTCCAAAGGAAGAATTTGTCAGCCGAACATTCTTCCATTCACTTGGAGCGTCATTTTTGATAGGCGCCGTCACCTACTTCTTCCTAAATATTCTTTCACCAATATTTGGAACGACTACATTTTGGGGAGTCTTCTTGCAAGGATTCTTCTCGGGAATATTTGGAATCGCTGCCGGGGTGATAGTGTTGCACTTACTAAGAAACAGGGAATTGGCGGATCTAGTAGCAGCTTTCAAAACAAAATTCTGGAAATCAAAAGTGATCGTTCCTCCACAGGAAGAACTTTAATACAAATACGCGTATTTATTTTGGAAAATAAGGTATTTTCTGCTAATATGAACCCATGCACTTAAGAAATATCAGAAATTTCAGCATTATCGCCCACATAGACCACGGAAAGAGTACTCTGGCTGATCGCATGCTTGAAATCACCAATACTATTCCAGAGCGAAAAATGAGAGCCCAGGTGCTTGATTCTATGGAGCTTGAGCGGGAAAGAGGGATCACCATAAAGATGCAGCCTGTACGCATGGAATTTGAGCAAGGAGGCGAAAATTACATTTTGAACCTAATAGACACCCCTGGGCATATAGACTTCTCCTACGAGGTTTCTAGGGCTTTAAAAGCGGTTGAGGGCTCTATTCTACTGGTAGATTCTACCCAAGGGGTACAAGCTCAAACTCTCACTACCCTCCAAATGGCTAGAGAAAGTGGGCTAGTGATAATCCCAGCTGTTTCCAAGGTGGATTCTCCACTAGCTCGAGTAGATGAAGTAAAGATGGAGGTGGCACTACTTCTCGATATGAACCCCGACGAGATCATGGAAGTGTCTGGAAAGACAGGGCAAGGAGTGAACGAATTACTTTCAAAAATTGTTGAAAAAGTACCGCACCCAGAAAAAGAATTAAGCGAAAGCGAAGATGGAACTCGTGCTTTAGTTTTTGATTTTAAATATGACAATCATCGCGGAATCATCGTATATGTTCGAGTATTTGACGGTGCTCTAAAAAAAGGAGACGCACTTTTATTCTCCGCCGCCGAAGAAAAATTTATCGCCGGTGAAGTCGGAATATTTGCTCCTGAAGAAAATCCTCGTGCTTCACTTGGAGCCGGAGAAATAGGATACATTGTGACAGGAATTAAAAAACCCGGAGTTGCTTCGGTGGGAGATACGGTAACCATTGCAAAAAAGCCAGCCCCTATGCTTCCCGGATACTTTAATCCAAATCCAGTGGTCTGGGCTTCTGTATATCCTGAGGACGCAGATTATTTTCCTGAGCTAAAGCTTGCACTCAGCCGACTTCGTCTGTCGGATTCCGCTTTTTCATATGAAGAAGAAGCTTCAGGAACTCTCGGGAAAGGTTTTAGATGTGGATTTTTAGGAATGCTACATTTGGAAATAATTACCGAAAGATTGAAAAGAGAATTTAACCTTGAGCTCGTGATCACCATGCCGTCTATCACCTACAAAGTGGTGCTACGAAACAAGCAAGAAAAAATTATTTACTCACCACATTTCTTTCCAGACGATAGCTTGATTGCGGAAATTCATGAACCTTGGGTGCGAGTGAAGATAATCACACCTGTTCACTATACCAGCGTACTTATGCCATTTTTGTTTGATCACGAGGGGGTAGTGCATACCACTGAAAATTTCGGAGACAATCGTTCATCCATCGATCTTGAAATGCCACTACGAGAGCTTATGAGAAATTTCTTTGATGATCTGAAAAGTATTACCTCCGGCTACGGCTCTATATCATACGAGCTTGGAGGATACAAGAAAGCGGATGTGGTGCGAATGGATATCCTCGTGGCCGATGAGCCTGTCGCTGCGTTTTGTAGAGTGGTTTCTAGACGCAGATTAGAAGAAGAAGCCCGGAGTCAGGTAGAGCGCCTAAAGAGCGTCATTCCACGCCAGCAGTTTGCCTTCAAGGTTCAAGCAAAGGCGTTGGGAAGAATAATAGCCTCAGAAGGAGTTTCAGCCTTTCGAAAAGATGTGCTCATGCATGGAAGCAAGGTAGTGGGTGGAGGAGATGTCAGCCGAAAAAAGAAGCTTCTTGAAAAGCAGAAAAAAGGAAAGGCTCGCATGAGGGATAAAGGAAAAGTAAATATTCCTCAGGATGTGTTTCTGAAGATGATGCGATCAGGCGAATAGCCGACAGGTAGGATAGCCGCTTATCTGGTAGCGAAAATAGGGGAGTATAAAAGAATCATGCTGGCAATGATGAGGACGCAAAGAATGACCCAAATCACCTGCACTTTCTTCTGATGTTTTTTATGAAAAAGCATGTAATAATACTAGCATATTATGAGAAATTTCCAACCCAAGAAAAACAGGCTACGCAGGATAGTTGAATCACCTCCTTTTTTGGTACTTCTCTTTGCTATAGTGGTGCTATTCAGTTGGAGTGTGTTTGGATTTTTTGAAAAAATGAGAGAGACAGAGGCCAAGAGAGAAACTGCTGAAGAAAAAGTGGCTGAGCTTTCAGAAAAAAAAGAAAAGCTCACTCGAGACATTGAATATCTAGAAACGGATCGAGGAGTGGAAGACAATATTCGTGAAAAATTTGGATTTGTGAAAGAGGGAGAAAAAGTGATAGTAATAGTAGAGGATGAAAATTTTTCCACTCAGTCGATAGAGGAGGAAAAGGGAAGTTTCTGGAAATTTATAAGGAATATATTCAAATAATTTAGTATAATACTCATATGGACGCTCTAGAAGTAACACAAACAATATTTTACGGAACAACATCAGTGGTGATCATCGTGATCGGCGCTCTGATTGCCTTGGTGCTTTTTAAGTTATTCAAGGTCATGAAGGAAGCAGAGAATGCTACTCGAGAAATACGAAAGGCATACCTAAATGTTAAACACATGGTTAATAAATTTACAGGTAAGGGGAAGAAAGAGTAGGGAAATGCGGTGGAAAAATATGCGGCCGTAGTTTAGTGGTAGAACTGGTGCTTCCCAAGCATCGGGCGCGAGTCCGATTCTCGCCGGCCGCACACATTAGGTGTAAGGGGACCCCTCCAAGGGTCCGCCTTCGCCAGAGGCGAAGGTGGACCCTTTAACATGCAAGGGGACCCCTTACATGTTATCCACAGGGTAAGGGGTCCCCTTACATGCAAAAAGAAACCGCCCGAGAAGCGTGCGGCTTCTTCGGGCGGTAATTGATTTACTTCATTAAAACCATTTTTTTAGTTTCAATGAAGTTTCCGGCAACTATTTTATAAATATATAAGCCGGAAGACAGGCTAGTAGCATCGAATTTTACTTCGTGCTTACCTGCCGGTTTTTCCTCATTAACTAAGGTGGCAACTTCGTTGCCGAGGACGTCGTACACTTTCAGTTCTACACTTGCTGCTTGGGCTAGCGTAAAGCTAATTGTGGTTGATGGATTGAAAGGATTAGGATAGTTTTGAGATAAAGAATAAGTATTTATCTCTATCCCTTCTTCCACTCCAGTTGGGGTGGAGATTATGATTTTTCTTCCTTCGTTTGCTGTCCCATTAATTGGAACGGGGGAAGGAGAGATTAAGATCGGGCGGTTCTCTATCCCCAGCTGATTTACAAAAAACAGTTGGTTATCAACTATTTTTGTCCATCCATCAGCATTAAGTGAAGAAAAATCACTCCCAATTAAATCGAAATTGGTAATCTTTTCATCTGAAAACAATCCCCACTGTCCATCTGGGAGTTTCTCCCATGTCATTAGAATTGGAGTGAGATTAGGAAAATAATTGTAGTCGAAAATTGGAAAAATCATTTCTGGGTTCACTATCTTTGATAGAACAAGATAAGTGTCGAATGTATTTACTTCTCCATTTCCATTTAAATCTGCGCGTACTCTTAACTCGTCAGACATCCATGTCCCAAGTAGATTTTTATGGGCAATTCCATCTGAGATGTTGAAAGTGAGATCGCTGTTCATGTCTCCGTACAAATGAGGCGGAATATTAATTATTTGTAACCCTCCGCTGGTGATACTCCAGAATGTCGCACTGTCAAAAAATTCCATCCAAGGATAATTACTTTGGCCTTGGGCGCTCTCAGAAACTTTAAAGTATAAAGTACCAATAAGATCCCTGCCAAGAATATTTACAGTATTACCTACTGCTGCTACACGAAAGTAGCTATTGTAAGTATTAGAGGCATACATCCAGTTTGGATAGAATTTCCACCCTAGTTCAAAATAATTAGGCTTCAGACTTCCATTACTTTGGATTCTCATCTCAAACCCTTGGAAAGCGCTTGATGCGCCTGAGGTTAGGGGCACAGAAATATTTGTCCCAGCTCCTGCGACGCGATGTGGCAGATAAACATACTTGCGGTTGTCGACATTTACGGTCACGCATTCCGTAACCGAATTTCCAAAATTATCGACGGCAGTTAAGCAAAATGTTGTGGGGGAGTACAAAGCTCCTACATAATATGAACCGTGTAGGTAATTAACTCCGGTCCATCCTTCCGCCCCCTGTGTTGCATAACAATATGAAGCGCCCGTGGTTGTCCATGTAAGGACCACTGGACCGCCATATGTTACATTTAAGGGACTTGCCGTAAGGCTTAAGGATAAACTCTGTCCCCATAATAGGGACGAGAACAATAGAGCGAATAGAACTACCAAAGTTTTCATAAGAGAACTCCTATTTTTTTGTTTTAGAACGTGTTTGGGAGTACTATATAACAAATTTGAATTATGTCAATAGGGGATCATTAATTTATTAAAAGCTTCAGCTCCTTGACCAATATGATATAATTGAAGTAATTAAAAGTAAGAAAAAATATTAAATGAAAAACGTAACCATATATTCAACGCCGACTTGTCACTTTTGCCACATGGCTAAAGATTTTTTTACCGCTAACAGTATTGTCTACACTGATTATGATGTGGCTACTGATTTAGAAAAAAGAAAAGAAATGATGGAGAAGACTGGCCAGATGGGTGTGCCAGTGATAATAATAGACGATGAAATCATTGTGGGCTTTGACAAGCCTCGCCTTTCGACCTTGCTTGGTATTTCTTAAGTTCGTTTTCTTAAGTTAATGTCAAAATTCTTAAAAACAATTTTGTCCGTCGCCCTGCTCGGCGTTTTTGTTTTCGCGTTTCAGCAACCGATTAATAATATTTGGCGTGGACTAAATAATAAATATCTTCCATGCCGAGCACCTATCAAGTATTCACTTGGGATTTTTGATGAGCAGTTTGGAATATCTAAACAGGAATTTCTACGAGCCGTAAAAACCGCAGAGGATATCTGGGAAGGTCCTGCCGGAAAGGACTTGTTTGCCTATGATCCCGATGGCGCCCTAAGGATAAATCTCATTTATGATGATCGGCAGGAAGCTACGACCAAACTCCAAAAGCTAGGAATCGCTGTAGGAGACGACAAGGCTTCTTATGAAAATCTGAAGTCAAAGTACAGTGCACTTCAAAAAAAATATGAAGCAGAAAGAAACACGCTCGAGGAAAGAATTGAAAAGTTTGAAATAAGACAGGATGCTTATGAAGACGAAGTAGCTAGCTGGAATGAAAAAGGGGGAGCCGAGGAAGCAGATTATGCTCGTCTCAATAATGAAAGAAAGTATTTAGAAAATGAAGTTGTTGAAATCAAAAAGAAACAGTCGGCATTGAATCAGACAGCAGGAGATATAAATGCCATGGTGATAGTCATCAATCGCTTGGTATCATCTTTAAATATTCAAGTCGACAGATTAAACGCCATCGGGCAAACACTCGGAGAATTTGAAGAAGGAACATATCAAAGTGGGCCAGAAGGGCAGAAGATAGAAATATATCAGTTTGATAATAGAAATAAATTGATAAGAGTCTTGGCTCATGAGTTTGGTCATGCGCTTGGTTTGGAGCATCTAGAGGATGCTAAGGCGATAATGTATCGTCTAAACAATGGAATAAACGAGAAGCTTACTCAGTCGGACCTTGATGCACTGCAGGCATTGTGTGGAATAGAATAATTTGCGAAATCAGTTTTAAACGTCTATATTAAAGTATTGCCCTCGTAGTTCAATGGATAGAACAGCTCCGTCCTAAGGAGTAGATGTAGGTTCGATTCCCGCCGAGGGCACATGAATTTTTTCTCCATTAATGGTAAAATATACTAATGGATCCAGAATTAAAATCAAAGATGGAAGAAGTTCTTCAGATGACTGAAGAAAATAATAAGATAATAAAAACGCTAAGACGCACGATTAGAATTGGGCAGGTTATCAGGGGGGTGTATTGGCTGATTATTATTGGAATTGCAGTAAGTGCGTATTATTTTGCCCAACCATATGTGGAAGGAGTGAAAGATACCTACTCTGGTGCTCAAAATGACATAAGTAATCTAAACTCTATTCTTCGGAATTTTGGAGGGGGAGGAAACTAGAATACTAAAATATAAATGACCACAGTAGACTTTGCAAAAAGTTGATAATTTAGTATTATAAGAAAACGCCGAGATAGCTCAGTTGGTAGAGCATTCCCCTGAAGAGGGAAGGGTCCCCAGTTCGAACCTGGGTCTCGGCACAGAATTTGGGTTCAAATTTACAAAGACTTCACCTTTAAGTGAGCTTTCTTTTCGCGATCAATCTTTTCTAGTCGAATAGTGAGGAGGCCGTGCTTTTCGGTTGCTTCAGCTTCCTCAGGTTCTACTTCTTGGGGAAGGGAAATAGTGCGGGAGAAATTTCCCCAGTAAAGTTCTTTTGTGAAATAATCTTCGTCGTCGATCACTCGGCTCTCTTCGCGTTTTCCGCGGATAGTGATGATGTCGCGTCCAATAGAAAGCTCCAAGTCTTCGGGCTTTACTCCGGCTACCATAGTCTGAATTACGATTTCATTTGCAGTCTGATATACATCCACAGCTAGTTCTGCTTCTTCGGCTTCTTCCTCGATCCATTCGGCGGTGCCTTTTCTTTCTTCTTTGACGGCGATATGACGTGGTTCCTCGTAATCTTCTTCAATATCAGCTGAACCAGTTAGTCTTTCAAAAAAACTTCTTTTTTTTAATGGCATAGTATTTAAAAATGATTTATAAATTAGAACTTAATGTCCACCCATTCTTCTTAGTTTTTCGAAAAGTAGCATTACCACTATGGCAGCTACCCAGAGGAATCCGAGAGCTTTTACAACATCGCTCCCTACCTCTTCTATTATAAGAAAATTAAATGTGCTGTGCAAGGCAATAGCAAACAATAATCCCACAACGAGGTGAATTTTCTTCACTGATTTTTTGGCTCCAAGGGCGAGTCCAAGTGAAACTCCGAGAGCTCCGCTTGCTACGGTGTGTAGTAATGTGGAGCCGAGGAATCGCAAGTGTCCAGTGAGAAGTCCTACCGTGGCTTGGTCTAAGGAAAGTGGTTTTATCAAAAACATTGCATTTTCAAGAGCGGCGAACCCTAGGGCGGCTGTCATCAGATAGATGGGCCAGTCTATTGGTTCGTCTATATATGACGTTTTGGTCAGAAGGATGATTACTGCTAGATACTTTACGATTTCTTCTCCTGCTGCCCAGAGGATTATTTGAAATTCATAACTTGAAAAGTATGTTTGAATAAATTTTTGAAAAGGTATTACCAATGCTACGGCGAGCATGCCCAAGATGAATACACCTGCGAGAAGTCCTTTTGGTTCAGGATTTTCCTTGTCTTCTTTGAGCCAAAACCAAAGCCACAGGATAGAGGGTATAAGTCCTCCGACTAGTGCCATGCTTAAGATTTTTGGATCATTTATCATTGGCTATTTTAAAACGGGCCATCTTTCTACCATTAACAGATTTTTTTTCTTTGGCATCATGGACCAGATTTCTTCGGTGATGAATGGCATGAATGGGTGCAGGATTTTTAAAAGAGTGACGAGGTGGGTGTATAGCAGAGCTTTTGCGGAATCAGCATTTTGTCCTTCTTGAATTTTTTTCTTTGATCTTTCAATCAAGATGTCGGCAAAAGTGTGCCAAAAGTAATGGTAGATTTTTTCTGAAACTAAAGAGTAGCGAAATTCATTCATCTCTTTTGTAATCTCTTTTATAAATTCTTTGAGATCTTCGTCTGAGGATGCATCTTCTTTGTCGAATGCTGGAAGATTGTCAAAGTCTAAACCTTTAATATTTTCAAAAACGAAACGGGATGCGTTCCAGATCTTGTTGGCAAACTTTGCGTAACCACGGATGTCGTTTTCATTTAATTTCAGGTCGTTGCCCGGAGTATTTCCGACGATCATAGCTAGACGAAGGGCATCATTTCCGTATTTTTCTATAATATCAAGTGGATCTATGGCTTTATCGCCAAGTGATTTAGACATCTTTTTTCCGTCGGCGGTGCGAACCATTCCGTGCATATATACAGTTTTAAAAGGAATGTCTCCGAGTAAATATTTAGACATAAGAATCATTCTAGCTACCCAGAAGAAAATAATATCGTGACCGGTCTCGAGTATAGTGGTGGGGTGATATGTTTTAAAATCCTCTGTTTCTTCTGGCCAACCAAGTGTACTGAAAGTCCACAGTCCTGAAGAAAACCATGTATCAAGGGTATCTGGATCTTGTTCCCAGCCTGCTTCTTTTGGGGGATTAACATCGCAATACATTTCATTTCCTTTATACCAGACCGGAATGCGATGGCCGTACCAAATCTGGCGAGAGATGCACCAGTCACGTAGATTGTTTATCCAATGAAAATATTCCTTTTCAAATCTCTCTGGAATGATCTTTACGCTTTTGCTTCCTACAGCTTCAAGCATAAGTTCCTTTAGACTTTTGTTTTCACGAGAGGGGATTTTTTTATTAACATCGATGAACCATTGCTCCATGATTTGTGGTTCCACTACGCCACCAGTACGCTCAGCAGTAGCTACTCGATTTATATATTTTTCATCAACAGAAACAAGTAATCCTTTGTCCTTAAGTTTTTGTACAATCTTTTCTCTTGCATCATTTATTTTCATGCCAGCAAACTCACCAGCGATAGGGAGGAGCTTGGTATGCTTGTCGATGATCTGCTCTTTATCCAGTTTATATTTTTCTGCTAAAGCAAAGTCTTCATGTGAGTGCCACGGAGTGATGGTCATTACTCCAGTTCCAAATTGCATATCAATCACTTCGTCTTTCAAAATAGTGGCTTCGATGGGACCATTGATCCATTCTACTGTGATTTTATCTCCATGGTTCCATTCTAAATATCGAGGATCTTCTGGATGCATCACTACATACTTGTCGCCAAATTTTGTTTCAGGTCTCGCAGTACCTATTTCAAAAGGACCGTATCTAAAAGTATAAAAAGTACTTTTACGTTCTTCATAAACAATCTCGTCGTCGGAAATCACAGTCTGTCCTTTTGGATCCCAATTTACTATGCGATGTCCTCGATAGATCAAATCTTCATCGTACATTTTTTTGAACGCAGTGCGAACAGCAAAAGTACGCTTTTCATCAAGAGTAAAAGCTTCACGGCTCCAATCGAGGCTGACTCCCATTTTTTTACATTGGGTCACGATGGTGTCGTGGGATTCCGTTGCATACGCCTCAACTTTTTTTAGAAATTCTTCCCGTCCGAGATCAGCCTTTCGGATTTTGTCTTTTTCTAGCATTTTTTCAACTTTGGATTGAGTAGCAATAGCGGCATGGTCGGTACCAGGAAGCCAAAGAGTGCGCTTGCCCTGCATGCGAGCATAGCGAGCCATGATGTCTTCTATTACGAGCATCAGTGCATGGCCGGTGTGCAGATTTCCTGTCACATTTGGAGGAGGGAGGACCATTGAAAAAGTTTCTGCGTCAGGAGCAGTCACTCCTTTTGCAATGCAAGTGTCTGGATTAAAAAAGTCACTCTCTTCCCAAAGTTTGTAAATATTGTCCTCAGTTTCTTTGGGATTGTAGGGCTTTAAAAGTTTTTCTGATATGTCGCTCATTGATTGGATAATATCAGAAAAAGGCTTGGTTTACAATTCTAAATTGCCATTGGCCTTGATGGACGCAGGTTTTGGAACTTTCTTTTTACCCTGCATATATCGGAGGTAGCCAGCTATTCCAATCATGAGCGCGTTGTCGCCGGTGAGAGCATTGTCAGGGAGAAGGACATTTTTTTTACCAAATGCTTGGCGAAACTGTTTTTGCAAGTGTTTGTTTGCTGCTACTCCGCCCGCTATGATTACAGATTTGATGCCATATTTATCGCTGGCTTTCATTGTTTTATATAAAAGGGTATCAATTACTGCATTTTCAAATTCCATAGCAACCATTTTTTTCTTTGCATCATTGAGGGGTTCTATTTTTTTCAGACCGTATAGGACGGCAGTTTTGAGGCCGGCGAAGGAGAAGTGGAAGTTGGGGGATTTCAACATGGGGCGGGGAAGCGGAAAGATTTCCAAAGTATGCCCTTGCTCCGCACGGATATTTTTCTGCTGAAAAATTCCTCGTGCTCGCGCCGTCGCGCTCGCAAGGCGTCGCTCGGACATACTTTGGAAACCTTTCCGATTCTCATTCTCATGTTCAAATAAATCCCCTAGCTCTTTTCGCTTCTCTTCTGCCAATCTTGAAAGAGCGGGTCCGCCGGGATATGGAAGTCCGAGCATGCGAGCTACTTTGTCGTAAGCTTCTCCGGCTGCGTCGTCCAAAGTTTTACCGATGATTTCGTATTTTCCTAAGTCCTTTACGAGTACGAGTTCCGTGTGACCGCCAGATACCAACAGTGTCAGCATGGGAAATTGTTTTTTGGTGAGTGAAATATTAAAGGTTCCTTTTGGTTTAGCAAAAACTGAAAGAATATGTCCTTCCATATGGTTTACGGGGATAATAGGTACATCCCATTTTTCGGCCAATTCTTTTGCAAAAACGATTCCGCTCCAGAGACATGGCTCCAGTCCTGGGCCATAAGTGACTGCGATGGCATCCACTGGTTTTTTGCTTTTAGTAAGCTTTGCTTTTTTGAGAGAAATATCTAGGACAATTGGCAAGTTTTTTATATGCTCTCGTTTTGCCATCATAGGAAAAACCCCTCCAAATTCGGCATGGATATCTTGAGAGGAAACAATATTTGAAAGTATTTTAAAAGAGGCTTTGGTGGTGCCGCCTTTTGCTTCAAAAATTGTGATTCCTGTATCGTCGCAGGAAGTTTCGATGGAAAGTATTTTCATAGTTTTGAATATTATAAATAAGGGTGCGCGGTACAAGAATCGAACTTGTTGCCTTTCGAACGTCAATCGAACGCTCTACCAAATGAGCTAACCGCGCTCCCTATGATATTATAGTTTTTCCTCAATTCTTTCAAGGGCAAAGATAAAGGCGCCAATGCGGAGGGAAGTGTTTGCTTCCGTTGCTCTTTTTAGTACTTCACTTGCAGAGTTGTTCATGTAGGATCGGAGTTTGGTGTATACATCTTCTTCGCTCCAATGTTCTCCTTTTAGATTCTGATCCCATTCAAAATATGACACAGTTACACCGCCGGAGTTTGCCAGAATATCTGGAATAACAGGAATATTTTTTTTGAAAAGAATATCGTCTGCTTCAGGAGAGAGAGGACCGTTGGCTAGCTCAAGAATCAATGTGGCACTAATTTTTTCGGCGTTCTCATGTGTGATTGAATTTTCTAAAGCTGCAGGTACCAGTACGTCGCATTTAGTTTCTAAAAGTTCCTCATTGGAAATATTTTTGGTGCCAGGAAAGCCAGACAGCGATTTGGTATTCTTTTTATACTCTTCTAGTTTTTCTATATCGAGTCCATTTTCATCCATCACTCCTCCTTTTGAATCAGAGATAGCGATGACACTGTGTCCATGTTCTGTAAATATTTTTGCTGCATGGAGTCCAACATTTCCAAATCCTTGAATTACTACTTTGCATTTTTCTGGTAAACCAAATTCTTTTTGCAGAGCTTCGAATACATAAAATCCTCCAAGCCCTGTAGCTGCTGTTCTTCCTTCTGAGCCACCATTTGCGATAGGCTTTCCGGTGATTACTGCGCCGGTCTTGTCTCCGGTAATTTTTGCGTATTCATCTACCATCCATGACATTATTTCGGGAGTAGTATTTACGTCTGGAGCAGGGACATCTTTGTGCGGTCCTAAAATATCTGAGAGTCCGCGCATCCATCCTCGAGAGAGTCTTTCGAGTTCATCTTTTGAAAGTTTCTTTGGGTCAACCGTGATACCGCCCTTACCTCCACCCATTGGTATGCCTGCCACAGCACATTTTAGAGCCATCCAAAATGATAGTGCTTTTACCTCGTCGATATTTGTATCGTGATGATATCGAATTCCACCTTTGTATGGTCCGAGTACGTTGTTGTATTCTACTCTGTATCCTTCAAAAATCTGTAGAGATCCGTCATCCATTTTTACGGGAATAGATATTCTCACATCTCGATCGGGATGGCGTAGACGGAGCAGTGTTTCTTCTTTAAAACTTTTTGCCTGAGCTGCTTTTTCAAGCTGGGCCATAGCATTTTGGTATGGATTTTGCATAGTGGGAGAATTATACTGCAAACTTCCTGAGAGCCGCAAGTTCTTCTTTAGAATTTGCACCTAGAGCTTCTTGGTTTTGCATTTTTACGTTTTCAATTCGTTCACCTTGAGATTTTGCTATCTCGATAAGGTCGGTCAAATAGTATTCCTTTTTTGAATTATTATTTCCAATTTTATTTAAATTTTTCCATAGCCATTTTGCATCAAAAATATATGGAGATCCCACATTTACTTCTTTTATTTTCTTTTCTAAATTGCTGGCATCTTTGAATTCACGAATTCCTGTGATTTCTCCTTTAGTGCGAAGAATTCTTCCGTGGGTTTTGAAATAGCTTCTCCAGCTTTTGAAATCTTTTGCAACCGTGGTGGTGAGAGTGATTTTAGCTTTAGCTTGTTTATGAACTTCTAAAGTTTTTGCAATCGTAGAGGCTTTTACAAATGGCTGGTCTCCGAGGAGCACTACTATATAATCTGCTCCTTTACATTTTTCCTTGGCGGTCATGACAGCGTGAGCAGTGCCTAATTGTTTGTTTTGAATTGCATACTTGTATGTTTGACCTAGTTCTTTCTTCACGAGATGTGCTTTGTGTCCCACTACTGCCACGGGTGTAGCATATCCGAGAGTGGAAATTGTGTCAGTCAAGTGACCTATCAAATGATTGCCTACTAGAGGCATCAAAACTTTTGGCAAGTGGCTTTTCATTCGGGTGCCTTTTCCTGCTGCTAAAACTATGATTTTAACTTTGTTATTTATTTTCTTCATTTTTTATTGTCTTTAGAATTTTTGGAATTCTTTTAAAATCTTCCATTAATGTTTCTCTCATCGAGCCGTTGTATAGTGCTGCGGCTGGGTGGTATAGGGGATAGAAGTGGCTTGTCTCTATTCCAGCAAACCTCCTGACGATCAACCTGCCATGGGATTTCGATATCTCTTCCTCTGGGAAAAAGTTGTGCATGGCATGTCGGCCCAAGAATACTATCAGTTTCGGGGAGACTATGGCAAGTTCTCCGAGGAGCCATTCCCTGCAAGCAGACTTTTCCGTAGGCAGGGGATCGCGATTTTCGGGAGGACGATACTTCACAATATTTGTAATATATATGTCCTCACGTTTTAGTTTGATTTCTTCAAGCATCTCATCTAGAAATTTTCCTGCCCTACCTACGAAAGGCTTGCCAACTTTGTCTTCTGATTTTCCTGGAGCCTCTCCGATGAAGACAATCTCTGCGTCAGGATTTCCATAGCCATACACCGCCTGAGTGGCGGTGGCTTTCAATTCGCATATGCATTCTTCGTTCCACTTTTGGTGAAGATTTTGAAGTTTGATTTTTTTATTCATTGGAGTGTGCCATTACCGCAAATCGTCAATCCCTCCGGCATTTGTGACATTGGTAAAGCCCGCCTTTTCCATCAGGCTTTTTGCCATCATCGATCGGTTACCAGACTCGCAATACAATTTTATTTCTTCGCTCTTCTCTATTTCCGGGAATTTTCCCTGCATCATGTCCATAATATCATGCAGGATAGCGCCTTCTATGTGGTCTCGTCCGTACTCTTCTTTTGTTCGCACATCTATCAGGATCATATGGATATTATATATCAAGAGAGGTAGAATATGGAAATGGAAGAAAAAGTGCTAGCAAAGGCCAGTGTATGTCTCCTCGTAAAAGACGATCACGTTCTTTTGGCTAAGAAAACGAGAAAAATTGGAGCGGGATGTTGGAATGGATATGGCGGTGGAATCGAGGAAGGAGAGACCCCACTTGAAGGAGCAATCAGAGAATTAGAAGAAGAGTCAGGAATCGTAGCGCATAGAGATTACTGTGAAGAAATGGCGGTAGTAGATTTTCATAATACAAAAAGCGATGGCGAAACTTTTATTTGTCGAGTACATTTTTTTCTTGTGAAAGATTGGGAAGGGGAACCAGTGGAAACAGACGAGATGATAGCGCCTACTTTTTTTCATAAAGATAAATTGCCCTTAGGTGAGATGATGCCCGCGGACAGAGAATTCCTTCCTTTAATATTAGCGGGAAAGAAAATCACAGTAAAAGCAAAGTACGGACCCTTTCAAAAAGAATTGCTGGGGGAGGTGGAGATCGTGGAAGAGGGTGGAAATTTGTAAATTATATTGAGCGATAGTATAATTTCCGTATCAGGGCCTCGAGTCTATATATTTATGGACAAAGAGGCACAAAACATAATTACAATATTTAAATCTTGGACCCAACTCAAGATAAAAATTCATTTTTCCCAAAAAGAGATATATCCAAAATCCAGAGAAGTATGGTGGGTATCTTTAGGGCAAAATATTGGTGTAGAAATCAATGGAAAGAATAATAATTTTGAACGACCCGTGCTAGTTCTAAAAGTTTTCAATCGTTGGTGTGTTTTGGTTGCACCCATCTCAAGTTCTATTAGAAATGATCAATATTGTATAAAATTTGTAAATATTAATAGAGAAGAAAATATAGTAAATCTGTCTCAAGTGCGAGTACTCAGCACCAAGAGGCTAATAAGAAAGATAGGTGAATTTTCTCCAAGTGATTTCAAGAAAGTGAAAGATGTATTTACTGGCCTTATGTAAAAACGAAAGCCGCCTCTTGGCGGCTTTCTCGGAACTTCCTTTCGGAAGCAAAATGTATACTTATTGTATTCTAATTTTAAATAAAGTCAACTCGAATTAGCTTGACACAGTAATCAAGGGCCTATATTGTACATACAACTTTAAACAATTCGATCTTTGAAAAACAATAATCAAATAAATAAAAAAGAAGGAGGTTAAGATGTATATTCCTCAAATTATACAAGGCGGAATGGGGATCTATATATCGAACCCCAATCTTGCCAATGTTTGCTCAAAAGCTGGCGCATTAGGCACAGTGTCTTGCACTGCGGCGGAGCGGATTTTAGTACATTTACTACAGCTGGGAGACGTCGACGGTCACTATCGACGTGCGCTTGCTCATTTTCCGTTTCCGGAAATCTCGGAGCGGATACTTTCGAAGTACTTTATCGAAGGGGGAAAATCTCCAGATCAGAAATTTAAAGAGGTGCCATTGTTTAGTCTACAGCCTCGTTCTGATTTGATTGAACTAGCCATCGCGGCGAGCTTCGCTTTTGTATGGCTAAGCAAGGAAGGACATAATCATCCCGTCTCAGTGAACTATCTGGAGAAAATCCAGATAGGGCACATATACCATCTGACAGGGGCGATGCTTGCGGGCGTTGATTTTGTCACGATGGGTGCTGGGATAACATTACAAATCCCCGGCGTATTAGATGCGATCGCATCCGGAAATAATCCTTCCTATCGTGTATACGTAGAAGGAAGTAAGACTGGATCTAAAACTATTAGTTTTAATCCACGTGGGTTTCTTGGAGAGAAATTTCCAAGAGAGCTTAAACGTCCTGGATTCTTGCCAATCGTCTCTACGGACGTATTGGCCAAACTTATGGTTACAAAGCTCCCTTCTGGGAGCATCCAGGGGTTTGTGGTGGAGCTACCGGTTGCTGGTGGTCATAATGCTCCTCCAAGAAATAAGGGGGAGTTCGATGAGACCGGTCAACCGGTCTATGGGCCCAAGGATGAGGTCAATTTTTCTAAATTACTTGACCTTGGGATTCCGTTCTGGGTTGGTGGGGGACTCGCTTCCCCGTTTGGTCTTGCAAAAGCACAAGAACTTGGTGCTGTCGGTATTCAGGCCGGTTCTATTTTTGCGCTTAGCGAAGACTCCGGGATGGATCCGTGGTATCGGGCAGAAATGCGGCGCCTTGGTTATAATAAGGACCTTGTTGTTAGGACTGATCCGTCGGCTTCACCTACGGGATTTCCGTTCAAGGTACCTCAAATAGTTGGGACAATTTCTGATCCGGAAATCTACGCTTTAAGACAACGGAACTGCAGTCGAAAGGCTCTACAGTTCCCGGCAGAAAAGTCGGACGGTAAAATCGTCCTTCGTTGTTCGGCTGAGCCGATTGACGATTATATTAGGAAGGGTGGAAGGATCGAAGACACAAGGGGGTCCCGTTGTATTTGTAATGGGCTCTTCTCGGCCGCCGGAATTGGCGATCCGCGGGAGATTCCTATTTTTACAATGGGAGACGACCTGAGTTTCTTACATCATCTCATGAATGACGAGAACAGTTCCTACACCGCGGCAGATGCTGTAAAGTATCTGTTGCCTAAATAACAATAACTAAAAAATAAAAGCCCGAGTTATCTCGGGCTTTTTTATTTGTGTATTTATCGTGGTGCGAATTTGAATCATTTATTTAAATTGAATAAAGGGACTTCGTTATACGAAGTCCCTTTTAGGAAGGTTAGGTTCTTGTTCTCATAGATTTGTCTTATACAGACCAGCCGAAGCGGGTCGGTTACTAACAAATCGGAGTTACCCTTTTAGGAGAAAATGAATTTCTCAACCTTCTAAGACAGGGGAACAGTTGTTTTTTGTACCTACTGTTCTATTAGTTCATCGAACTCCCGGTCGATTTTTTTCCAAGCTTCTCCGAAAACGATTTTATAAAATTCTGCCGCTTCTCCCACTGTAATGCCATTCTTGCTAGCGACATTTTTTATTTCTCGTTTTATATTGCCCGGTATGAGCTTTAGATGCCCCCCTTTTTCCAGATGATTTTGCAATGAACTCATTGCAATTTTTCCTTTTAATTCCTCACTGAGTGCCATACGACCTCCGATTTTGATGAACAATTTGCTCAAAAAGAGCAGCTAGTTACTACATTTCACCAGCAATAAAATTATACTAGTGATTAAGAATTCTGTCAAATCTGTGACCCTACCGGGAATCGAACCCGGATTACCGGCTTGAAAAGCCGATGTCCTAACCGTTAGACGATAGGGCCGTCTGTTTGATATCAAAAAGACATCATAAATATAGCATTCTTTATTGAAATTGCAAAAATAAACCCCGCGCAGTTTCCTGACGGGGTAAAACTTATTTGGGGGGCTGATAGGGGCTTTCTACCATTCCGCCTTTTTTATTAGAATAGGCATAAACCCCTGAAACAATCTGGAGCTTAACGTGTTCGGGGTTGCCCACCTTTATATATTGAGAGTAAACTTTATCAAAAGATGAAATTCTTGTTTTGACTACATGGTGGGGTTCAGTAGTGATAACCCAGAAATTTTTTTTATCTGGGGAAACTACTATATACCAGTCGTTATTTGCAGATTTAGCTACCACCACAACGTATATAACTACAAACAATGCAACCAGAACTCCAATGCCTAGAATTATAGTTCTCATCTCATTTTCCTTTTATTTGATTGAACAAAATTTTATTTAAAATAACATATTTTCTTCATTGTGTAAAGAGATGCCCGTCGCATGGCCTTTGAGCGACAGGGCGCGTGATAATCACAGCACTTGCTTGATTGCCAAGCATTATGGAGATATAATTAAATAATTATGAAGGAATCGAGACCATCAGAAAAGACTCCGAAAGTAGTGATGGTTAGCGGGGGCTTTGATCCGGTGCACGTGGGTCATATCCGATTATTCGAAGAAGCTAAGAAACTTGGCGACAAACTTATTGTTGTTTTAAACAACGATCACTGGTTTAGATTGAAGGGAAAGCATGAGGTCTTCATGCCGGAGATAGAAAGGAAAGAAATACTAGAAGCTTTATCTGTCGTCGATGAAGTCGTTGTGACCTGTCATTCGGACGGGACACAGGATATCAGTGTCTGCGAGGAGATCAAGAAAATACGACCGCATGTCTTTGCCAATGGAGGTGATAGATTTGCCGACAATATTCCAGAATTTAAACTTTGCAATGATCTTGGTATAGAGATGGTATTTAATATTGGAAAAGGAGGGAAAGTGCAAAGCTCTTCAGAGCTTCTAAAATCCTATGCCGAAAAGCACAAGAAAAAAATAAAAAAATGAAACCTATCGAAAAAATGTCAAAGCAGGATTTGAAGAATTTAAAGATGATTGTCTTTGATGTGGATGGAGTGCTGGTTCCTCGGGGGACGAAGATTAAACAAGTAGGGAATACAACAACACTTGAGACCAAAGTAATCGGCAAAGATCAGATAGAGCAGATAAGGCAGTTGTCTGAAAAAGGATTCCTGATAAATATAAGTTCTGGCAGAGGATTATACATGTTGCAAGAAATGTTTCGGGATGTTTTATCTTTCGTCAGCTTAACTTACGAAAACGGAAGTGCTACTTGGTATCGAGGAAAAATCTATCAGCATTTTAATAGTTATATCTATTTACAAAAAATATTTCCGAAATTGAAAGCGGTGAAGGATAAAAATATAAAAGGTTTTGAGCCCAAAGAATTCATCATCACCATTCATTGCGAGAAGAAAGTGCCGGCTATAGAAAAAATTGTGGCCCAAGATAAGAATCTATACACCGTCTGGAATGGGGAAGCCTATGATATTGGAATAAAAAATAAACAGACGAAAGCTTTGGGCGTGAGGCAGGTAATGAAAATTTTTAATTTAAAAAAATCCCAAGTAATGGCGATAGGGGATAATTATAATGATAAAGAGATGCTCGAAGCTACTGGAATTCCAATTTCAGCTGATAAAACAAGGGTAAAAGGGAAGTTCTATGTTCCGCTCCGTGGTAAGTTTTTACCAGCGGATTTATTAATGCAAAAAATATTAAATCTATTATGAAAACTTTAATTGTAGAAAAACCTTGGGGGAAATTTGAGCAATTTACTCATAATCTTTCTTCGACCGTAAAAATATTAACGGTAAATAGCGGAGAAGCTTTTTCTTTACAGAGTCATAAAAATCGAACAGAATTTTGGCGAGTTATTTCTGGAAGCGGTGAAATGGAAATTGGTGAGGTAAAATCTAAAATAATAGAAGGGGATGAAACAATAATTAGCCCTGGGACAAAGCATCGAATTTTTGCTGGCGAGAATGGAATAAAAGTTTTGGAAATTTCTACTGGAGATTTTGATGAAGAAGATATTATTCGTTACCACGATAAATATGGCCGTACTTAAAAAAGCAAAAGCAATTGTAAAAAAGAAAGTTCCTACAAAGAAGAAAATTCTTCTGAAGAAAAAGAAGGCGCTACGTCTCAAGAAGAAAGTTGTGGAGCTTAAAAGATCTCCTCGTAATCCCATTATTGAGCCAGGAGTTTATCCTTGGGAATCAAAAGCTACTTTCAATCCGGCGGCAATTACGGTAGATGAAAAAATATATTTAATTTACCGAGCAGTGGGTGAAAATGATTCTTCAGTGCTTGGTTATGCACTTAGTAGTGATGGTTTCCAAATTGATGAACGTCTGCCTTATAGTATTTTCAAAAGACACTCTTCCTTGGAGCAAAAAAGCGAAACTCCTATTTTGAATTATTCTTCAGGTGATGGTTGGAATGGGGGGTGTGAAGATCCTCGACTTACTTTGATTGATGATAGAGCTTATATGATTTTCACTGCTTTTGATGGTTGGGGTTCACTTCGTTTGGCTTTGACTTCAATCTCACTTTCAGATTTAAAGAAAAAAAGATGGAATTGGAAAAGTCCTGTTTTGATTTCTCCTCCAGGGGAAATTCATAAAAATTGGGTTCTTTTTCCAGAGAAAATAAAAGGAAAGTATGCAATCATGCATAGTTTTTATCCTAAAATTCTCGTGGCTTATTTTGATAGCTTGGACGAATTAAATGGAAAGAAATTTATCAAAAGCAACAACACTCGACCGGTGGATTTAAGTCGCACTTGGGATAGTTGGTTTAGAGGTGTTGGGCCCACTCCGATTAAAACCAAGGAGGGTTGGTTAATCCTTTATCATGCTATGGAGCACCATAATCCTGATCGATATCGCCTCGGAGCTCTTTTGCTTGATTTAAAGGACCCAACAAAAGTTTTGTATCGATCCAAAGAACCTATTTTAGAACCGGAAAAAGATTATGAAAATGAAGGACATAAGTGGGGAGTGATTTATTGTTGTGGAGCAGTAGTAAAGGATAAAAATCTTTTTGTGTATTATGGTGGAGCAGATAAAGTAGTGGCCGTGGCCTCCGTCCCTTTGAAAGATTTATTAGCCGATCTTCTCTCCGGCGGAAAAGAGAAAGTAAAATTAATAAAGAAAAAATAAAATGTTTGTTACAAAAAGATCAGAACATAATCCAATAATGGTGCCGGATAAAAACCACTACTGGGAGGGGTTTGCTACTTTTAATCTTTGTCCTGTTGCCCGAGGAAAAAAAATTTATGGACTTTATCGAGCGCTTTCAGTGCCTGATTCCATGCAGAAGCCGACCCAAATTTCTACTATTGGGATAGCAGAGAGCAAGGACGGGGCACGTTTTGAAAACAGAAGACAATTTATAATACCTGCAAAAGACTGGGATATGTTTGGTTGCGAGGATCCGAGAGTTACTTTTTTTGAAGGGAAATATTATATTTTCTATACTGGAATTTCTGCTTTTCCTCCTGATTCAAAAAGTATAAAAGTAGGGGTGGCGATTTCAAAAGACATGAAAAAGATTGAAGAACGACATTTGGTCACTCCTTTTAATGCTAAGGCCATGACCCTTTTCCCCGAGAGAATCAACGGAAAGATTGCTGTGATTTTTTCTATTCATACTGATGAACCGCCTGCAGAAATGGTGGTTGCTTATCTTTCCGAGATAGAAGATTTATGGAATCCAAGTTTTTGGAAAAAGTGGGAAGAAAATTTTGATCAATGGATTATCAATCCAAGACGGGGAGAAAAAGATCATGTAGAAGTTGGCGCACCTCCGATTAAAACAAAATACGGTTGGCTTTTGATTTATTCCCACATTCAAAACTATTTTAATCCGACTGGAAATGAAAATAGAATCTTTGGTATCGAAGGGCTGTTGCTTGATTTAAAAGATCCAAGAAAAATAATTGGCCGAACACGCGGACCGATTTTAGTGCCAGAAGAGCATTACGAACTTTCTGGTTATGTAAATGACGTAGTGTTTCCCAGCGGAGCTATGGTTTCAAAGGATATTTTGACTATTTACTATGGAGCGGCCGATACGACGGCTTGTCTAGCAAAGGTAAGTCTAAAGGATCTTGTTTCTTCAATGCATGAAGATTTAGCTTCCGACTGGCATTTCAAAAGATTTCCTGATAACCCAATTCTTTCTCCAGAAAAATATAATTCGTGGGAATCAAAAGCGGTTTTTAATCCAGCTGCTCTTTTAGTTGGAGGTAAAATTCATATACTTTATAGGGCGCTTTCGGAAGACAATACTTCTACTTTTGGTTACGCAATGACGGAAGACGGATTTCTCTTGAAAGAACGTTCTTTGACGCCGATATATTCTCCTCGAGAAGATTTTGAAATAAAGAAAATAGAAAATGCGAATTCTGGTTGTGAAGATCCGCGTTTGACCAAAATTGGTAAACAGATTTTAGTTTGCTACACAGCTTTTGACGGTATTGGTCCACCAAGAGTAGCGGTCTCCGTTATTTCAGAAAAAGATTTCTTAGCTCGAAAGTGGAATTGGACAAAGCCTCATTTGATCACTCCTGAAGGGCTCGACGACAAGGATGCTTGCTTCTTGCCGGAGAAATTAAAAGAAGGGTATTTTGTTTTGCATCGAATCGAAGGAGAAATTTGCGGGGATTATCTTTCAACTTTAGATTTTAGCAAGAAGGAGGTTTTGAATAAGTGCATTAGAATTATTGGACCAAGACTAAATAAATGGGATAGCTCTAAAGTAGGAATTGCTGCACCGCCGATGAAAACAAAACACGGCTGGCTTTTGCTTTATCATGGAGTATCAAAAAATCACAACACTTATCGACTTGGAGCTCTTTTGCTTGATCTAAAAGATCCTGCGATTGTCCTTGCTCGGAGCACGGATACGATTTTTGAGCCAGAAGAAGAATATGAAAAAGTGGGAATTGTGAATAATGTGGTTTTCCCTTGTGGAATGGTCTTGAAAGGGGATCAGTTGTTTATCTACTACGGTGGGGCGGATAAGGTAGTCGGGGGAGCCACTATTTCACTAAAAGTAATTTTGGGCGCCTTGGTGCGAGGCATGAAATTGAAATAAATGGGTTATAATGGAAAGTGCTTTGGGAGGCGTGGCTGAGTGGTTGAAGGCACCGGTTTCGAAAACCGGCATCGGGGAAACCTGATCGTGAGTTCAAATCTCACCGCCTCCGCAAACAGTTTTTTTCATAACCCATCCTCACCCTTGGGCTAGAATTTTGGTATAATTTAGATATGTTGATAGATATTGTCATATTGCCACCGAATGATATAAGAAAAAAAATCGGCACTAAAATTAAAAAGGAAATTAACTTTTAAATTATATAATATTTTTATGGCTAACTTGATTCCGATTTTGATAATACTTTTGCTCTCCGTAGTGGGAGTACTAGCAGATTATTTTATTAAGATCTCAGGAAATGGCGTAAAGTATATGGAGTACCGACCCTTTCTGTTGGGTATGTTTCTATACGCTTTGACTTCGTTCGGATGGTTTTATGTGATGAAGCACGTAAAGCTCAGTACCCTCGGAGTATTCTATTCTGTCACCACTCTCATTCTGCTTGTTTTTGTCGGAGTTTTCTTTTTTAAAGAAGAGCTAAGTGTTTATGAGATCATCGGTATTTCACTTGGAGTGATATCGATTTTTATTCTGGCGAGATTTGGATAATAGACAGGGACCCAACATGCAAGGGGACCCCTTACACTTTATCCACAAGGGGACCCCTTACCCCAACCTGTGGATAACATGCAAGGGGACCCCTTACCCCTATGGTATAAATATACTCTATGACAAATGAGGATATTTCTATACATATCAAAGGATTGAAAAAATCCTTCGGTGACCTAAAAGTGCTAGATGGCATTGATCTGTCGGTGCCAAAGGGGACGATGCTTGCCCTGCTCGGTCCAAATGGGGCGGGAAAGACTACTACGGTGAGGATTCTTTCTACCTTGCTTCATCCCGATGACGGAGAAGTAACAGTCGAAGGTTTTGATGTGGTAAAGAATTCAAAAAAAGTGCGTAGCATGGTGGGTCTCACGGGACAGTATGCTGCAGTGGATGAATATCTGACGGGAGAAGAAAATCTCATTATGATGGGGGAGCTATATCATCTCGGTAAAATTGAAAGTACAAAAAGAGCCACAGAACTGTTGAAGCAATTTGATTTAGTACAAGCGGGAAAAAGAATAGTGAAAACTTACTCAGGCGGAATGAAAAGACGTCTAGACCTAGCGCTTTCTTTGGTGGCTACTCCTCCGGTTCTGTTTTTGGATGAACCGACAACCGGCCTTGATCCTCGTTCACGTCTTGCAATGTGGGAGGTGATTGAGCGACTTATAAAAGATGGAGCAACTATTTTACTTACGACTCAATATTTGGAAGAGGCAGACAAGCTGGCGGACAAGATTGCAGTGATCGATCATGGAAAGGTGATTGCGCTTGGTACAGCTGATGAACTAAAATCTCAAGTTGGAAGCGATACTTTGGAGCTGGTGCTTTCTGATACATCACAAAAAGAAAAAGCGGTTAGTCTCGCGGGCGACGGGTCTGTATTTGATGAAGAAAAAAATATATTATCAATTCCTGTCAGAAGAGGTGTAGAAGATATCGGAAATATTTTAAACAAAATGAAAGATGGGGGAGTGAAGATAGAATCTATGACAGTAAAGAAGCCTACCCTCGATGATGTATTTATGAGATTAACAGGCCATCATGCCGAAGAGAATAATCAATAATATGAAAGATACATTACTATCCATTCCAAAAGAAGAAAATATTAAACCGCATTCGTCCTTTTACTGGGGAGCGTCGGATTCTTTTGTGCTAATTCGTAGAAGCTTGCGACATATTTTTAGAAACAAAGATCAGTTTTTGTCGCTAGCAATTCAGCCCATCATGTTTATGCTTTTATTCAGATATGTTTTTGGAGGGGCGATTGATACAGGAGGAACGAGCTATGTAAATTTTCTTGTAGCTGGAATCTTGATTCAGATGTCTGCTTTTGGAGCTACCACTACTTCGCTTTCGGTAGCTAGTGATTTGAAAACAGGGTTGGTTGATAGATTAAAATCTTTGCCCATTGTGAGTGGGGCAGTGATGACAGGGCACGTGGTGGCGGACTTAGTTCGCAATATAATTTCTTCAGCAATCCTCATCGTCGTTGCGCTTCTGATTGGTTTTCGCCCAGTGGCTTCTTTTACTGATTGGCTTTTGATAGTGCTTTTGTTGGTGCTGTTTACTTTAGCTTTCTCTTGGATTTCTGCAGTTATGGGATTGATGGCAAAAACTGTAGAAGGCGTTCAGTGGTTTGGGTTTATTTTGGTTTTCCCTCTTACCTTTGCGAGTGCTGCTTTTGTACCGACAGAAACTATGCCAGGGATTTTGCGATTATTTGCTGAAAATCAGCCTGTGACACATGTGATAGAGGCTATGAGGGCCCTCATGAACGGTTTACCGACTGGGAATCATGTTTGGATCACAATCCTATGGTGCGTAGGTCTAGTGGCGATTTTCATGCCTTTGGCCTCCTATCTCTTCCGTCGCAAAGGAACTCGTTAGGTGTAAGGGGACCCCTTACCCCAACCTGTGGATAACATGCAAGGGGTCCCCTTGCATGCAAAAGAAAAACCCACCGCTATTGTTGCGATGGGTTTATTTTTTGAAAATTATTTTAAACATTACCGGAATGTTTATCACTACGGTAATAATTCCAATAATTATTGGCAGGAAGGCTACGTCAATGTTCTTCCAGTTTTCTGTGGCGTAAATAAACAATACGCTACTGAATACCACAATGACGAGAGAATTTATTGCATATAATTGCACTTCTCTTGAGCTTTCCTTTTTGTCAGTTTTAAATACCCATTTTTTTTGAGTAATAAAACTGACAGTTTCCCTCGCAATGAATGAGAATACGACAACTGGAAGCATTGCCGCACCATTTTTTTCGAAGAAAACATCTGCAAGGTGTATCAGGGTCATGTTTAATAATAAACCTGGTATCCCTGCCACAACCGCTTTTATTATTTTAACCAAAGTTTACCTCCTTGGTTTAGATTTTTTAAAATGTATTTTACTATTAAAAAACCTATAATAAATACGATTATTGTTACCCTTGCTTCCCCATTGTGACCTGGGGAGAACATTAGGGCAACAAGGGCTAATATTAAAGAGTAAAAAATAAAAAACGGTATGCTAATCCGCTTCTTCATATACAACCTCGTTAATTATTTGCCATCATACTAACACATCTCCGATTTTTTTCAAGGGGTAAGGGGTCCCCTTACACGTTATCCACAGGTCAACATGCAAGGGGACCCCTTGCATGCATTATAATAGGCCTATCTTAATTCGGAGACATTTACATATCTGCTTTCAGTGAAAAGTTCGCGAAGTAACCGATGGGGAAGGAGATAGTATAAATTTCCGAAAAAAGATTATTAATCCTTTTTTTGTTCGTTTTGTTCTTTTAAATTTTGTTTGTCCATTCTGCATTGGAATGGAATCACCCATCATAAGATGGACACATTTAGCTCTCTTTAATACAGAGAGCTTTTTATTTTGTATGAATAGCCAAATAGATATCTTCGAGTGCGCGGACGGCATCACCGGCTGCGATATTGTTTTGATGGTATAGTACGTCGGTACAATCACCAGCTGCCCATATTCCGGGAGTTTCTGTTTTTCCAGTGCGTGGGTCTATTTTAATTCTTCCAATTTCATCGAGCGTCACAACATTTTTCGCAAAAGCAGTATTTGGGATTTGTCCGATTTCAACAAAGATTCCTGCTACGTTGAGTTCGATTTCTGATCCAGTAACTTTGTCATGATACACCAATCCGCTTACAAAATTTTCACCTTTTATTTCCAAAATTTCTGAGTTCATTACTACTCGCATCTTTGGATTACGCATCACTTTTTCTACTGTGATTTCGTCTGCTCTAAAATGCTCACCGCGTACAAATAGGGTGACAGAATTACAGTAAGCCAAAAGCTGGGCCGCAGTTTCAAATGCCGCGTTTCCTCCTCCGATTACTGCAACATCCATTCCTGAGAATAGGGGTCCGTCACAAGATGCACAGTAGGTGAGTCCTTTGTGTTCGAGCTTGTCAGCATTTTTCGCATCTATTGGTCGGCGGGTGCTTCCAGTAGAAATTAGTACCGTCTTTGCAGAAAACTCCATGCCATCGTCTGTTTTTATTTTAAAAATATCTTTGCCATCAGCTGTGGATTTAGAGATATCTCCAACCTTGTATCCTTCTTTTACTTCCAAGGTATCACCAACGTTTGCCATCACATGACTTTTCAAATTTTTAGCGAGTTGGTCGCCCGAGATGGAGACAGTTCCGATCCAGTTGAATATTTCTTCGGATACAGTGCTCTGCCCACCCCATTCGGCGGTGATAAAAAGCGTTTTCAGGCGCTTACGGGCTGCGTATACGGCGGCAGCAGTACCGGCAGGTCCGCCACCTAGGATTATTAGGTCGTAAATCATATTATTTTATTTCTTATTTCTTCGTAAAAAAGCTGGTACAGCGCTCCATTCTTCGGTGTCGTCATCGATTATGATTTCTTCAGCTGTAGTTTCAGCTGGCTTCTTGGAATCCATTCTTTCTGCTCTTTCAGGTCTTTCGAGACGTTCTGGTCTTTTTGGAAGATCAGATGGAGTGTGTTGAACTTGATGAATAGTGTTGTGGATTTCCTTTTTTGCCTGAGGAGCGTTTTCTTCCTTGAGAATTGAGTGGACGCCGGGAGCATTTGAGAAAAGATTTTTGCGAGGAATTTCTCCAGCAAAGTTTGTAGCGATCACAGTCACTTTCAATTCTCCTTTTTTGGCCTTATCATCTCGGATTGTTCCGAAGATTACCTTTGCATCTTTATCGATGGATTCAGTGATCACTTTTGCTGCTTCTTTTATTTCATGGATGGTGATGTCGTCACCTCCAGAGATAGCAAAGAGGACGCCTTTTGCTCCACTGATTGCAACTTCTAGAAGAGGGGAATTGATAGCAGTCATTGCAGCTTTCTCAGCTCTTTTTTCTCCTCCTGCTACACCGATTCCCATGAGGGCGCTTCCGGCGTTGGACATGATTGCTTTAATATCTGCAAAGTCTACGTTGATTACTCCGGGAGTAGTGATGAGGTCTGAAATTCCTTCCACTGCATGTCGAAGCACGTTGTCGCATTGTGCGAAGGCATCTTTGAAGTTTACATTGATGTCGGAAAGTTCGAGAAGTTTGTCATTTGGAACAGTGATGATAGCGTCCACTTCTAGAGCCAGTTCCTCGATTCCTTTTTCAGCAATTTTCATTCTGTGATTTCCTTCAAAGAAAAATGGTTTAGTGGTCACAGCCACTGTCAGGATGCCCTGTTCTTTTGCTGCGCGAGCCACTATCGGAGCGGCACCAGTTCCAGTTCCTCCTCCCATTCCGCAGGCGATGAAAAGCATATCGGCTCCTTTGATCACGTCTTGAATCTCAGCTTTGGTTTCTTCGGCCGCTTTTTTCCCAACTTCTGGATCCATGCCCGCACCCAGTCCTTTCGTTAGATTCTTTCCGATGTGAATTTTCTTCTCAGCCAGAGAGTGATGAAGGTCCTGAGTGTCCGTATTCATAGCGATGAAGGATACACCTTTCACCTTGGTATTGATCATGTGGTTTACAGCGTTTTTTCCTGATCCTCCGATTCCGACTACCACAATTCGTGCAAAACTCTCTATTTCTGGGTTTACTTTTGGCATATAAAATAAGTTGGTTAGTTTAATTTGTAACTACCCAATCATACCAGAAAACACAAAAAAGAAAAGCACCCATTTCTCTTAGGGGAGCAGTTGTTTAATGCTCGACTTTACGATATTTTTGAGGTTTTTCCAGAGACCACTTGAAGAGCTACTAGAGTATTCGTAGTCGTCGTTGCTCGGATTTAGTAATCCCAAGACTGCAAACCACGAAGGGTCTCTTAGTTTTGTTTTTACACTGTTTGAAAACATGTCAGTAGAACCTACGGCTGACGGAAGTCGCAAAGCTTCTTTTGAAAGTTCTTCTAGATTAGCTACGTTTGCTCCGCCTCCGATGAAAACAATTCCTGCAGGGAGCAATCCGTTTCTTTTTATTTTTTTAAGATGATTTTCAATTAGTTCAAAGATATCTGAAAGTCTCGCGTCTACTATTTCATCTAATTTCTTTTTTGGAAAAACTGGATCGATGTTTCCTAATTTTAGGTCCTCTGCTTTTTCTAGAGAAACTTTCATACCGAGAGCGATGTCGTTGGTGATGTCAGAAGAGCCGATAGAAAAAGTGTGCAAGGATATGATGGACTCGTTTTCAAATACACCGACACTAACAGTTTCGGATCCGATATTCACAAGAGCTGCGCCCACCACTTTTTGCTTTGCAGAAAGAGCTATATTTGAAGCTGAAAAGATAGAAGGGACGATATCAGTAGGCTCTATTCCAGCTAAAGTCACAGCTTCTATTAGGTCTTCTACGTGCTGATTTAGGCAAGTGACAAACAGGGCTTTTACTTCTAGCTTTGTTCCTTTTAGTCCTTCGGGTCTACCGAGAATTTCTTTTCCATCCAGTTTGTAGGATAGGGGAACGATTCTAATTATTTTTTTGTTGTTGCTTTGGACTTTGCTTTCGCAGTCTTCGAGTGCTTTTTCTATATCTAGCGGAGTGACTTCGCCATCTGCCTTAGAAATGATCGCTTCTCCAGAAAGAGTCTCGCCAGAGAGGGTGGTACCTCCGAGAGCTATTGCAGCTTTTCGGATTCTAATTCCTGCACTTTTTTCTGCCATTGATACAGCAGTGCGAATAGATTCAGAAGCGAGAGTAGGATTTACTACATACCCGTGTCGTATCCCTTCGCTTTCCCATTCGCCAATACCAATAACACTAGGATGCTTTTCTCCTTTTTGGAGTTCTCCCACTACTACTCTTGTTTTGGCTGACCCTATTTCTATTCCGATGGAGATATTTCTTATCATATTTATTTTCCTCTTCTTCCATCTTACTACTATGTTGCATTCCTTTCAAATGGAGCATTCCGTGGATAACCATAAAACCGAAAAGACTCTCGAAATCTCTCCCGAATTTTTTAGTCTGTTTTTTGATAGTTTCAGGGCAGAGAATTATTTCTCCTTCAGTTTTTGAAAAGGGAAAAGAGAGTACATTTGCAGGTTTATCCTTGCCTCGGTACTTTCTGTTTATCCTTCTAGAAGTTTTGGCATCCACGCTTGCAAGCGAAAGAGAATAACCTTTTCCAAGGATATCGTTTTTCATTGCCTCAAACTTTTTGTCCATTTGTTAGCGAATCTTGCCGAGCTTTCGGAGTTTTTCTTTCTCCTTTCTCTTGCCGAGATATTTTAGAGCGCTCTGCTTTACCTTTAGCTTTGAATCTTTTCTCTTGTTGTAGCGGTTTCCTTTAACTTTTTGGATGATATTGGATTCCTGCACTTTTCTGGAGAAACGGCGCAAAATGCTCGAGCTGTTCTCGTTTGGATTTTTCTTCACTTCGATTACTGTGTTTGCCATATGTAAGCTATACATTATCATAAAAAAGATTTTTAGCAACCTACATGCAAGGGGACCCCTTACACCTTGGTTCTGTTATACACACTATATGTAGACTTTTGAGTAGAAAGGGGATAATATGAAAAACATGGATAGAACAGCAAATTACATTTCAAAAGACAAAAGAAAAGAGCTCGAAGCCGAGCTAGAAGAGCTAAAGGGCCCTAAAAGAAAGGAAATATTAGAAGCATTGCAATATGCAAAATCTCTCGGTGATCTTTCCGAGAATGCAGAATATCATCAGGCAAGAGAGGATCAAGGCAAGCTTGAGTCTCGAATCGCTCAGATTGAATCGATCCTTCAGTCGTCATTGGTGGTGTCAGGAGGTGGAGGAGATATTATTGAAATTGGTTCCAAGATCGTTGTTCGAAAAAACGGCGAAAAAGAAGAAAAAGAATTTATAATCGTAGGGTCCGAGGAAGCAGATATCACCTTAGGAAAAATTTCCAACCAGTCACCTTTAGGGCGAGCCTTTTTCGGTAAGAAAAAAGGTGAGAGTATAAAAGTGGCTACACCTGGAGGGGAAGTAGACTACAAAATCTTGAGCGTTGCTTAAACATGTCTTCACTTGATGAGATACGAAATATTCGAATAGGGAAACTAGAACTCTTAAAAAAAGAGGGTATTGATCCTTTTCCGGCAAAGTCATATCGCGAACTTTCTTTAAAAGAAGCCATCGATTCATTTGCGGAGCTCGAAGAAAAAAAAGAAACTAAGTGGATTTCAGGAAGAATCATGTCCTTGCGTGGACAGGGAGCTATTGTATTCGTCACTTTGTTTGACGGCACGGCTTCCTTTCAGGGATTACTAAAAAAGGATCAGATGGAAGAAAAAAACTTCTCTATGTTTGGCGCGACCGTTGATATCGGAGACTTCATCGAACTTAATGGTACATTTTTTGTAACCAAGAGGGGAGAAAAGACTATTGAAGCAAAAGAGTGGCGAATGCTTTCAAAGAGCTTGTTGCCTTTGCCAGAAAAATGGCATGGACTACAAGATATCGAGGAGCGATTTAGAAAAAGATATTTGGATATTTTGATGGATCCTGAACAGAGAGATCTTTTAGAAAAAAAGGCAAAATTTTGGGAGACTGCAAGAAACTTTATGAAGGAGCGAGGATTCATGGAAGTAGAAACTCCTACCCTAGAAGTTACAACCGGAGGAGCAGAAGCTACTCCGTTTAAAACATACAACGAAGATTTCAAGCTAGCTCTATATTTACGTATTTCAATCGGAGAGCTTTGGCAAAAGCGTCTTATGGCTGCTGGTTTTCCAAAGACTTTTGAAATCGGCCGAGCGTATCGAAACGAAGGTTCAGATCAGAATCATTTACAAGAATTTACTAATCTAGAATTTTACTGGGCCTATGCTTCCTATGAAGATGGAATGGCTTTGACCGAGGAACTTTATAAAAAAATTGCGGTGGATGTTTTTGGAAAAACAGATTTTGAAACAAGAGGATTTAAATTTGATCTCGGAGGTAAATGGGAGCGCGTAGATTATCGTGATGCAATAAAAAAAGAAACTGGTATTGATGTGCTGGATACTACTTATGAAGAAGTGGAAAAGAAATTAGATGCTTTAGAGGTTGTATATGATGGAGACACTATGGAGCGACTAGTAGATACACTTTGGAAATATTGCCGAAAGAAAATTGCTGGACCGGTATTTTTGACTGGACATCCAAAATTAGTTTCACCACTTTCAAAATCGATGCAATCAAATAGTGAGCTTACTGAAAGATTTCAAATCATCATCGCTGGTTCCGAGGTGGGTAATGGATTTTCTGAATTAAATGATCCGGTGGATCAAGCAAAAAGATTTGAAGTACAGCAGGAACTTATCAAAGCCGGGGACAAGGAAGCAATGATGCCAGATTGGGAATTCGTAGAAATGCTTGAATATGGAATGCCACCCACATGTGGTTTTGGATTTGGAGAAATGCTCTTTGCATTCTTGGCTGACAAACCTATTCGGGAAGTACAATTCTTCCCGCTGATGCGACCTAGGGGATTGGAGGATAAATAAAAAAACCGCCCTAAAGATAGTAGAGCGGTTTTGAACTATTTTAACTAACCAATAAAATTTGCTGACTCCCTTATCACCGTCACACACATTTATAGGGAGGAATTAACTATTTCTAGGGAGTCAGCTTGAGCCATTGAGGGTACAACTGGTTTCTGAAGGAGGCTAAACCTCCAGAAACCTTTTCTATAACTATTTCTATACACATCTTAGCAAGTATTCATTACTTGTCAATCATTCAATATCGGAAATAAAATTGCGCCCGAGATCCCGGATGGGGATGGGCGCAAAAGGTGGGTGGACTATTTCTTTAATTGCATTTATCAGAAATCGAGGCAATTTAAATTTTGAAACCCCATAAACCTCCAAGGGCTATATTAGCTGATAGCGCGAGGACTAATCGTACCTTTCGCTAATAAGCCCCCAGAGACAAGGAGATCAAAGAACTATTATAAGATTATATTAAGATAATATTAAATTTCCATAAGAAGTCAAGCCAAATACCTGTGGATAACATGCAAGGGGACCCCTTACCCTGTGGATAACATGCAAGGGGTCCCCTTACATGTTATCCACAGTTTTGATTTGCGTACCGTAAAATGTGGTATATAATGTTAACCAAGTGGGAAATTGTGGGAAATCCATAAATAACCATTGAAAAACAAATGCTAATCGGCGAATACATTCACACGGTGGACGGGAAGAACAGAGTCTCTCTGCCTTCTAAGTTCCGCAAGGAAATGGGGAAGTCGGTTATCGTCACGCCTGGGTTGGATAAATGCTTGTTCGTATTTACCGCAAAAGAATGGGCAAAGGTCTCAAAGAGACTATCCAATACAGAGTCTGATCTTTCATTTTTACAGGCAGACAAACGAAGCTTCAACCGCTTTATGTTTGGTCGGGCTGCAGAAGTGGAGGTAGATTCCATCGGTCGTATCCTGATCCCGGACTTTCTAAAAGAAAGAGCCGGAATTGCAGGAAAAGCGGCAGTGATCGGAGTAGAGGACCGAGTAGAAATATGGAATGTAGACATGTGGGCAGAATACAAGGACAGGATAGAGAAAGAAGCAGACCAGTTGGCGGAAAAGCTGGCGAGCGAAAATAGACAGCAATGAAAGACATAGACGGAAGCATTCACAAGAGTGTTCTTTTAAATGAAACAATAGACGGTTTGAATTTAGGACAAGAACCTTTGGTCCTCGATGCCACCTTTGGGGGTGGAGGACATAGTCGGGAAGTGCTTCGAAGATTCCCGAAAGCCAAAGTGATTGCCCTTGATCAGGATAAAGCTGTAGACAGAGAAAAAAATCCAAACATTTCATTTCATAATGAAAACTTCCGCAATCTTGATAAGGTACTAGGCGCGGAAAAAGTGGATGGAATAATTTTTGACCTCGGACTATCTTCTGATCAGCTGACACCGAGAGAGGGAATGTCTGGACGGGGATTTTCTTTTATGAGAAATGAGCCTCTGCTTATGACCATGAAGGAAAATCCCTCTTCGGAAGATTTGACTGCAATGGATGTAGTTAATACTTGGAGCGAAGATAGCCTAAGAAAAATAATCGAAGGCTACGGCGAGGAAAAGTTTGCTCGTAGAATCGCAAGAGGAATAGTAGAAGGACGAGAAAAAGGAGAATTAAAAACCACCCATGATCTCGTCGGAGTAATTGAAAAATCAGTGCCGGGGAAATATAGGACAGGAAGAATTCATTGTGCCACCCGTACGTTTCAAGCAATCAGAATAGCAGTGAACGACGAGCTAGGTGCGATTGAGGAAGCTCTTCCAAAAGCTTTCGAGAGTCTTAAGAAAGGGGGAAGGATATCAATCATTTCCTTTCATAGCCTCGAAGACAGGATAGCGAAAAGATTTTTTAGACAGCTGGAAGAAGAAGGTAAGGCAAAGCGTATAAATAAAAAGCCCATCACTGCAACTATCGAGGAGGCAAAAGAGAATCCAAGAAGTCGAAGTGCAAAGCTTAGGATATTAGAAAAAATAATTTAAATAATAATGAAAACAGCAAGTCTAACAATAAAAAGAGGAATAGCGAATGCGGGAGTGGTGAATGGTGGAGAGCTCAATAGGAGGATTCTCCATGCCTTACTCTTCACCCTTGGAGCTCTGGCCTTCATGTATGTACTCTTTTTAGGTAGACTTGTTTTTGATATCGTAGATAGAAAAGCGCTAGAGAGCGAAGCAAGAAGTCTTGCAAACGAAGTAAGTGCTCTTGAGGTAAAATATCTTTCGGTTTCTGATAGTATAGACCTAAATTTATCCCTCTCTCTTGGCTACAAAGAAGCACATCCAGAATACGCTACTCGCAAATCTCTCGGAAGCTTAGTTACTCTAAAAAATGAAATTTAAGAGTTTTTTCTCCCGAGATAGAATTCTTATTTTTGTAATAATTTTCGGTGCGGGTGTTTTAATCACCAAACTCTTTTTAGTACAAGTTGTAAACTCGGAATCATATTCGAACAGAGCTGATCGACAGTATGCCACCAACGCCTCGCTACTTTTTGAGCGTGGCACTATTTTTTTTGAACAGAAAAACGGTGAGCTAGTTTCGGCGGCCACCCAGTCTACTGGATTTAAACTGGCCATCATCCCGGGTAAACTTTCCAATGATGAAAAAGTTTTTAATGCCTTAAAAGAAGTCATTCCGACTCTTGATCAAAAATCATTTTTAGATAAAGCAAGCAAGAAAGATGATCCTTACGAAGAAATATCAAATAGACTCACAAAGGAACAGGCTGATACAATTTCTTCTCAAAGCATGTCAGGGGTGATGATATATCGGGAAAAATGGAGATTCTATCCTGGGAACGAAATGGCTGCTCAGACCTTAGGATTTGTGGGATATAGGGGTGAAGAATTGGGCGGGCGCTATGGCCTTGAAAGACAGTACGATGAGCTTCTCTCGCGCGACAAAGATGAACCATATGTAAATTTCTTTGCAGAAGTTTTTTCAAACATCAGCGAATCACTTTTTGAAACAAAAACAAAAAAAGGCGACATAGTGATTACTATAGAGCCAATAGTGCAAGGATTTCTTGAAAAAACGCTCTCTGAAGTAAAAGAAAAATATCGAGTAGATACTATGGGAGGTATCATCATGGATCCAATAGATGGCTCTATATATGCTATGGCATCCTTGCCGTCATTTGATCCAAACAATTTTTCTAAAGCTAGCTCGAATAGTATTTTTTCTAATCCATTAGTGGAAAATGTGCTTGAGTTCGGTTCGATCGTAAAACCGCTTGTAATCGCAGCAGGGCTTGATCGTGGGGTGATTACGGCAAATACTACATATGATGATCGGGGATCTGTTCAAGTAGAAAAAAAAGAGATTTTCAATTTCGATAGAAAAGCTCGAGGAGTGGTGACCATTCAAGAAGCATTGAGTCAGTCACTCAACACAGGAATGGTATTCACTTATAGAAAGCTTGGTAAAGAAAATCTACGTGAGTATCTTCTTTCATATGGAATAAAAGAAAAAACTGGTATCGATTTACCAAACGAAACTGGTGGCTTGGTCACAAATCTAAATTCCCCTAGAGATCTAGAGTATGCAAACGCTTCCTTTGGACAGGGTATTGCTCTCACTCCCGTAGAAATGATTCGAGCATTGGCAGCACTTGGAAACGGTGGAAAATTGGTCACTCCTCACTTGGTAAAGAAAATTAAATACGAAAATGGAAAGGAAGAAATTATAGAGTACCCCACTTCTCAGTCTAAAATCAGCGCGGAAACATCAGAGGAAATCACTAGAATGCTCGTAAACATCATGGATGATGGAATTCAGAGCGGAAAAGCGAAAATGGATCGATACAGTATGGCAGTAAAAACAGGAACTGCTCAGGTTGCAGATCCCGTAAAAGGAGGTTACTATGCCGACAGGAATACCCACTCTTTCTTCGGGTATTTCCCAGCTTACGAACCGAGGTTTATCGTGCTCCTGTACGCAACAAATCCAAAAGGAACACAGTATGCTTCACAGACATGGGTAGATCCGTTTCTAAGCCTGTCAAAATTTTTGATAAATTACTATGAAGTGCCTCCTGATAGATAGAAATCTGCGGAGCACCGCGCTTTAAAAAATATATATGAGAAAAAATGTAAAAAAATCTTTAGCAATGATTCTAAGAGCTGAGTCTGAGCTCGTACTTTGGAAATATCGTCCAAAGATAATCGCTATTACCGGCTCTGTGGGAAAGACATCTACCAAGGATGCAGTGTATTCGGCTCTAAAAGAAATCGCATACGTTAGAAAAAGCGAAAAGAGCTACAACAGCGAGCTCGGCCTTCCGCTCACTATCCTAGGTCTTCCAAATGGATGGAATAGCCCTACAATCTGGGCAAAGAATATCCTGAAAGGGCTGTGGCTCTTTCTGTGGCCTCATAAGTATCCAGAATGGCTTGTACTAGAAGTAGGGGTAGGAAAGCCCGGAGACATGAAAACTACCGCTTCGTGGCTACAGACCGATGCTGTGATCATGACTGCCATCGGCGACACTCCTGTTCATATTGAATTTTATAATTCTAGAAAAGATTTAATCGAAGAAAAAAGCGGACTGATCGATACTTTGCGTTTTGGCGGACTCTTGGTGCTTAATGCCGACGATGAAGCCATCTTGGGAATGAAAGAAAAAACCAAGAACAGAATCGTGACTTATGGATTTAGCGATGACGTACAAGTGCAGGCTTCTGGAGAAAATGTTTTCTATGACGAAGCAGGAAAACCAAAAGGAGTGATCTTTCGAGTAGACGAAGGAGGGATGAGTATTCCCGTAATCATCGAAGGAGTATTTGGAAGAAATCACATCTATGCATCACTTGCCACTCTTGCTCTAGCCTCCGGTATGAAATGGAAAATGCTCGAAGCAGCGCAGGCTCTAAAAAATCACGACGTGCCCCCGGGTAGAATGAGATTGCTTGATGGAATAAATGGATCACTCATCATAGACGATACATACAACTCGTCACCGTTTGCTAGTGAAGCTGCAATCAAAACTTTAGGGGGAGTGAAGGCAATGAGAAAGATAGCAGTGCTTGGAGATATGCTGGAGCTAGGAAAGCACACTGAAGAAGCGCACAAGACTGTTGGAAAATTGTCTGCAGAAAATTCTGACATGCTCGTGGTAGTCGGACCTCGCGCAGAAAAAATCCGCGAAGGAGCAATCGAAGCAGGAATGCCTATCGAAAAGATTTTTCAATTTTCAAACTCAGTAGAAGCCGGAGAATTTTTGAAACAGAATGTTGGTGCCGGAGATCTAGTTTTGTTGAAAGGTTCACAAGGTATGCGAATGGAGAGGGCAGTGGAAGCTATCCTCTTAGATCAAAAAAATAAATCTGAACTTTTAGTTCGCCAAGATAAAGAGTGGTTGGAGAAGAAATAAAAAAAGCGAAATAAAAAAGCGCAGATTTCTCTGCGCCTAATTTTTTATTTTTTAAATGAGACTAACCCTCCCACTAAAAATAATATTACTAAAATCAAAATCAGATGAATCACTCGGGGTCCACCAAGAATTTGAAAATTTAATATATCTATAAAATCAGTGAAACTCATTTGTACTCCAAATTATTTACATATATTATAGCACAACGAAATCTTTTGTCAAGCAAGTCGTGTAAGGGTGGTGGCCTTACAATTAGTGGTGGTGCTCTTCACATTCACATTTCACAGAATGGATGTGGATAACTCCGGAATCGGAGTTTTTGGTATGTGATTTTTTGACGGATTTTTTTGGTTCACGAGAGTGCTTTAGTGGCTTCTCGCCGTTCTCAATTTTGGAAATTATTTCGTCAATTTCCATGGCTAGATACACACGATAGTTGTTTATAGGATGCCTGTAAGCGGTGAGTTTGCCGGCGTTGTCCCAGTTGCGAAGAGTGAGAGATGATACACCAAGCTTCTTGGCGGCTTCTTTGATAGTAAGGTATTTTTTCTCCATGCGTATATTATATATTACTAAACCTTACTAAACAACTAAAATTTTTCGTAATTCCGACCCTTACTTTAGTAAGGTTTAGAATTTTTATAAAGGTTTGTTACAGAATTCTCAAAATAGTCACCAAATTAGAAAAAATACAAAAAAGTCCAGGGGGGTTGGATTAAGGAGGATTCTTCTACTATATATTGTCAGTGAAGACCACTCTGTCTGGATGATTTTCCTCTCCGAAATAACAAAATTTTTCGACCCCAAAGGTAAAAAAATTTTCGCTTATTATCCATTTTCACTAAAAATTTTGCTCAAAAATTTTCCTCATATTTGCTCTCAATTATTGCCATTAAGAATTGGTGAAATTTGCTTGTGTCATATATTCATAAATTTTATAATTAAATTATTATAATAATTATTAGTCACACAAACATAACCATGAGTACATTTATTAAGAGAGTTAACTGGAAAATATTTTTTTCAACCGTTCTTGCGATCGTAATGATCTTGGGACAATTAATTAGTCCCGAGGTTGCCAGCGCTGTAACATATGATTACACGCAATCAAGTTGGAGCGGTGGGGCAACTGGAAACGGAGCAGTGCACGGAATGAATCAGACAGACTGGACACAGTATTCGTCAAAGAGCGGAACGGAAGCGGGCTCCACGATTTCAATCACTCCGACACAACTCTCTAATACAAAAACTTCCCAAGCAGATTTTAGTGGTGGAACAAATTCTCAAACTCGCGTTACAGATGGAGGTTCAGTGGAATTGAGCGTGGATCTCAGTAGCTCGACTACTGCCATGATTGCTTCCAACAGCAATACTGTTCACTATCTAAAAGCAGACGGTACAGTGTGGTCATGGGGTTACAATGGTTATGGGCAAATTGGTGACGGTACTACTACGGGTCGGTCCTTGCCGGTTCAGGTGCTCGGTCCAGGAGGAACGGGCGTACTCTCTGGAATAATTGAAATTGCGGCCGGAGAAAATAGTGCCTATGCTCTTAAGTCAGACGGAACGGTGTGGGCTTGGGGATACAATGCTCACGGAAATCTTGGCGACAATTCTACAACCCAGAGGACTACTCCTGTGCAAGTTGTTGGCCCTGGAGCAGTCGGATTTTTAACTGACGTAGTTTCTATCGGTGCAGCAGATTATTCTGGATACGCGGTGAAGTCCGACGGAACAGTTTGGGCATGGGGACAAAATAGTTCCGGACAATTAGGCGACAATTCTACCTCTCAGCGAAACTCTCCAGTGCAAGTACTCGGAACTGGAGCAGTGGGATTCTTAACAGGAGTAATAAAAGTAGCAGGCGGAAGCGCAAACGGATATGCTTTGAAATCCGATGGCACAGTATGGTCATGGGGATCAAACGGATCAGGAAGACTCGGCGACAATTCTACAACTCAGAGGACTACTCCAGTGCAAGTACAGGGCGTGGGAGGAGTTGGATTCCTGACTGATGTGGTGCAAATTGCTGGAGGAGATGCATCAGGATACGCTGTGAAATCTGATGGAACAGCGTGGTCATGGGGATCAAACGGATCAGGCAGACTTGGAGACAACACTGTCACTCAAAGAAATACTCCAGTGCAAGTACTTGGAACAGGTGGCACGGGATTTCTGACTGGTGTATCTAAAGTGATGGCAGGAGACGCAAACGCATATGCCTTGAAATCCGACGGCACAGTATGGTCATGGGGATCAAACGGATCAGGCAGACTTGGAGACAACACTACAACTCAGAGAAATGCTCCTGTGCAGGTGGTGGGAATAGGTGCTTCAGGATTTTTGACTGACATAGTAAATATTGCCGGAGGAAGTGCTAGCGGTTATGCACTTCATTCTGATGGTACGGCGCGAGCATGGGGACTGAACAGTTCAAACCAGCTTGGTGATAATACAAATACTCAAAGGAACTCACCTATCCAAGTATTGGCATATACTGCGCTTGCGCTTGGTGATGTCGAAATTGCAAAAATAGTTGCAGGAGATAGTAGCTCTTACGCATTAAAATCCGATGGCACAGTGTGGGCTTGGGGACAAAATAACTTGGGACAGCTAGGTGATAATACGACTACAAAGAGAGATAATCCTGTGCAAGTGAAAGGTCCTGGCGGTGTTGGATTTTTGACAGATGTAGTAGAGATCGCTGCTGGAAACTTTGGAGCGATGGCTGTAAAATCCGACGGCACAGTGTGGTCATGGGGGTACAATTCGTATGGGCAAGTGGGAGACAATTCAACTACACAGAGAAATGCTCCAGTGCAGGTAGTGGGTCCTGGTGGTGTTGGATTTTTGACTGATGTAATAAAAGTAACCAAACCTTCATACGCATATTTTAGCGGTGCATCATATGCATTAAAATCCGATGGTACAGTGTGGGCTTGGGGAGACAATGGTAGCGGACAACTTGGAGACAATACGACTACTAGCCGAAGTGTTCCAGCGCAAGTACTTGGTCCTGGAGCAGTGGGATTTTTGACTGATGTGGTAGATATTGCAGCATCGAGTCATAGCGGGTATGCAGTGAAATCCGACGGAACAGTATGGGCATGGGGAAATAATGGAAGTGGTAGACTCGGTGACGGTACCACTACAGAAAGAAGAACACCTGTACAAGTGGTAGGTCTGGGTGGTTCAGGATTTTTAACCGACGCGATTCAGGTTGTAGCTGATGGAGAGCCTTTTAATGGGGGTGCTGGACATGTTTTGAAATCAGACGGTACAGTGTGGTCATGGGGGGCAAATGGTTATGGCCAACTTGCAGATGGTACAAACACAGCAAAAAATACACCTGTACAAGCGGTAGGCCCGGGAGGAACAGGATTTCTAACAGGCATAACACAAATTGAAAGTTCAATGTTCGGTGGTCGGGCACTAAAATCCGACGGTACTGTATGGGCATGGGGATACAACAACGCCGGTCAAGTAGGTGATAATTCAACTACTAATAGAAATACTCCGGTACAGGTAAAAAGTCCTGATGGCGCTGATTTTCTTACCGATATTACTGCGGTACAAGGAGGAGCATACCACTCAATGGCTATAAAATCTGACGGTACAGTCTGGGCATGGGGACAAAATAATCAAGGCCAACTCGGAGACACCACTACTACAAACAGAAGCACTCCAGTAAATGTGATCGACGGTACACTGATTAATTTCAGTACAGTGGGAGGAAATCTTTCTTATTACTCTAGCGGTACTTATACCTCTCCGGTTGTGGATATGGGAAGCAGTGTGTCCTTGAGCACAGTTGACTATAGTAGAGTATTATACGGACAGACTATTACTGTCGATGTGAGAGCCGGAAATACACCAAGCCCAGATGGCACTTGGTCTAGCTGGCAGACAAATCTTGCAAGTGGTGCAGATATCTCATCAATTGCTCCTGCACGATACGTACAGTTCCGAGCAAATTTATCGACAAGTAATATTACAGTAACTCCTTCGTTTGATTCTATTACTTTCAATTACACTACATATACTTCCGGAGACCTTACTTCTTCTGTGTTTGATACGGCAGATGCCACTAGCTTATTTGGAAAAATTTTATGGTCAGCTACAAATACATCGGGAACTGAAACTGTGAAGTTTCAAGTCAGATCTTCCCCAAATAATTCTACCTGGACTTCATGGTGTGGCTATGCTGACTGTTCGGGTTCTACTTATTTTGAACAAGCGCACAACGACGTGTCGCTTCAAGCGGGACATCCTCTGATGGGTGGAGACAACGACCGATACTTACAATACAAAGTATTCCTTGCCTCAGGTGGAGGAGTAAGCCCTGTAGTGACATCTATCAGTTTCAAGTATGTGATAAACGTGGCGCCAAACTTCAACACTTCGTATCCTGCAGAAGCAGGATCAGGTTCTACCGCAAGTCAGGTGACGGATTCCGGAAGTGCTGATTTTGCTAAAGTTGCAATTTCATATAGCGTTCGCGACGTAGATGCAACTTTAGGAACCGCTACTCCTGGTCAGGTTCTTCCATCATTTGAATATAGTGTAAACGGAGGAAGTACATGGAATGCAATTCCATCTGATCACTTGGGGGCAAGCGACGTTTCTCTAAAAAGTGTAGAAGAAGCAGCATACACAGTACATACTGCTACATGGAATGCTGCCCTAACTATTCCTGAAACTTCTATCAATAATGCTCGCGTGCGAGTGACGGTGAGCGACGGTGAAGCAGCAAACAGCACAGCTGTTTCGACTACAGCAAACTTTACCCTCGACGTGAAAGCACCAGTAGTGACTCCTGTAACTTTTGATGCAGGTGTAGCAGGACTTACAGACTCTGCCACTATCACTATTCCGATGCCGACAGATCTTTCTGCTGTAGAATATTTAATCAGTGATGATTCTGCAACGCACTCAAATCCTACCAACACTGGCTGGACGGCAATTACTGAAAGCACTACTATCCCGTGGACATTTGATAGTGATATAGAGGTAAAGACAATCAAATATCAATTTAGAGATGCGCTTGGAAATACCAGCGCAGAAGTTTCGACTTCCACCCAAGCCCCAATCGCAGCATCATCATTCTTTGTGCAAGATGCTTCAAACTTAGCAATTCCTTCATACGACATTTATGTAGGTTGGGAATCAGCAGGAGCTAGCGGATTTAGTTCATACAATCTTGAGTTCTCTACATCAGCGGACAATATCACCTATGGATCGTTCACTTCTGTGGCAGAATCATGGAATAGTAATCCAACTACAAATTACTTCGTTCATAGAAATTTGAATCCAAATCTTTATTACAGATATCGATTAGGAGTAGTAGGCACCAACGACAACGTTTCCATCCGCGCAGGAGCATTTACTACAGCAAAACCTGACGGCGTGCAAAACTACGACGAAGGGGGAGGAGGAATCGTCGCAAGTGCCTCTGCCGTAGAAAATGTTGAACCAATACAAGAAGCAGACAAAACTGTCACCATCACATATAGATTGACTGATGCTTCAAATGCACAGAAAACCAATCCTTCATACGAAGCATATATTTTCTACAACATCGGAATCACGTTACCGGCAAATGCATTGTCAGGAGGAAATCTAACTGTGTCTAATGCTTCAAAACTTCCATCATCAGGATACATTCAAATCAACAATGAAGTTATAAAATATACTACAAAAACAGGAAACGTATTAGGTGGTTTGACTCGTGGTACATGGCCAGATTTAAATACCTCTGGTAGGACTACTAGGACTAATCCAACCTTGTTTGCAGGAACCCCAGTTTGGATTCTCGCCAATTCGACAACTCCGATTGCCATTACTAACACCACTATCCCTGCTGGACAAAATGGCTCGATATCTTGGAACACATTTAATGAGACCGCTCTAGCTGGAAGTGCTTATGCAAACACAGGTATCAGAGTGTTGGTCCATGACAATCAAAGCCCTTCTGCTGGACCACTCTCAACACACAATGACTATTCTGAAATCGGAATTCTAAACAACTTTGATCTGACAGCTCCTTCGATTGCATTTGATTCTACTAGTGCATCAGGTGACGAGGCGGTGGCTAGTGTTTTGATTCCCCTTTCAGTCGCTCGAGCATATCCTCTAGATATTTCTGTAAACTACGCTGTGACAGGTACAGCAACTAGCGCAGTAGATTATACTCTCGCGAACGGAGTGTTTACATTACTAGCAGGAGAAACTACGGGGAATATTAGTTTAAACGTAATAGATGACGTAGCTAGTGAATCGGATGAGACTGTAATAATCACAATTTCAAATCCAGTAAACACAACTCTCGGAGGAAATACTGTATTCACTTATACAATCCTAGACAATGATGGTGCGCCCACAGTTTCTTTTGCAGAGGGCACATCTTCATCGGCGGAAAGTGCAGGAACTGTAAACATTCCCGTAAACCTTTCATTTTCTTATAGAGAAGAGGTAAGTGTGGCTTACGCAGTGACTGGTGGTACGGCAACTGCCGGCGATGACTTTGTTTTGGCAAGCGGAACATTGGTCATTCCTTCCGGAAGTGTCTCAGGAAATATTTCAGCTTCGTTGGTGAGTGACGGATTAATCGAACCGGATGAGACAGTCATCATTTCACTTTCCGGTCCTGTAAATGCCACCCTAGGTGCGAATACTACTCACACCCTCACTATTGTAAATAGTGATGAGGATGGCACAGCACCAGTCATTACTTTGCTCGGCGATAATCCAATGAACATATACCGAGATGCTATCTTTGTAGATCCAGGTGCTACCTCTCTCGATGCAGTTGACGGTGATCTGACAGAAGGAATTGTAGTGACGGGAAGTGTGGACAGTGCCACCATCGGAACTTATACTCTCACCTATACTTCTACAGATACTTCAGACAATGTAGCCACTTTGGATCGTACAGTAAATGTCACCCTCGCTCCTACATACGATATTACTTCGAGCGCAGGAGCAAACGGATCCATCACTCCTCTAGGAGTGACGGCAGTCACGACTACGGCGAACCAAGCTTACGTGGTGACGCCAGCTGAAGGCTACGCTGTCGCTACCTTGGTAGTAGACGGAGTAAGTCTAAATCCTACAGCAAATCTTGTTTCTGGAACTACTTATACATTTACTAATGTGATAAATACTCATACCATTAGCGTTACATTTATACTTGTAGAAGAATTAGACACTACTCCACCTTCTATCACTATCCTCGGAAACAATCCGATGTCAGTAGTACGTGGAGAAGCATTTGTAGATCCTGGTGCAACAGCTAGTGATGTTGTGGACGGAGATCTAACAAGCGCGATTACAAAAACGGGAACGGTAAACACTACAGCAATAGGAAGCTACGCCATTACTTATAGAGTAGAGGATGCGGCAGGAAATGTAGCTACTGCTGTACGAACAGTAAATGTGGTTTTGGCAGATACATACAATATTACGGCTACAGCGGGAGCAGGTGGAACTATTACGCCAGATGGAGTCACTGCCGTGGCTTCTACTACCAGCCAGGCATACACGATTACTCCGGAAGAAAATTATGAAGTAGCTACTCTAGTAGTAGATGGTATAAGTCTTGCACCTGCACAGAGCTACACATTCACCAATGTCACCGAAACGCATACTATTAGCGTGACATTCGTGAACTCCAGCATCGTTCCTCCTATCATCACTATCCTCGGAGACAATCCAATGAATCTTGATACTGGAAATGTATTTGTAGATCCAGGAATAACTGCCACGGAAGCAGATGGCGTAACTGCGATTACTGACCCTGAAAAAATCAGTGTATTTATGACCGCATCAAACGGAGCAGTTCTTAACAGCATTGATACTACCGTCGGATCCAGTGGAAATATCATTACGTATCGCGTGACTGGATCAGATGGCGGAATAGCTACTGCAACCAGAACAGTAAATGTCGAGGATGTTTCCCCTCCTGTAATTTCTAACATTTCTACTCCTATCGTCACATCTGACTCTGTAGCTATTGTATGGACCACAAATGAAGTAGCAGATGGTCAGGTATGGTATGGAACTACATCTGGAGTCCATGGCTCTAGTTCAAATCTAAATGCAAATCTAGTGGTTACTCACTTGATTACTCTCACCGAACTTACCCCAGAGACCACGTACTACTACATTATTGAATCTACCGATGCTGAAGGAAATAAGGCCACAAGCGAAGAGCAGAGTTTCACTACTCCGGAAATAGAGGTGACCATCATTAGTAGTGGCGGAGGAATTACCGGGGTGATGCAATCTGTATATGATGCTCTTTTGGCAGAATATAATTTAATGAAGGCTAGAGCTGGAGAGCAGGATAAAGTAGTGCCAAATATTTCTAATCTTGAAGTTACAGGGATCACACCATTTAGCGCTATCATAAGCTTTGATATTGATAAAGATGCGATGGGATTTGTAGAGTACGGTAAAACTACAATATACGACTTCACGGTAGCAAATAGAAACTTTGAGAGAAAACATTCGATCAAACTTCATGGTCTGACACTTGGAACTGATTATAGTATTCGAGTGAGTGCCATGGATAAATATGGAAACATTAGCACTCCAGTTGAGCAAGTGTTTAAGACAAAATTCTTGAGCGAAACGATGGATGAACTTCAGAATATTGAAAACATAGAACAGTTCCAAAAAGAAATCGAAGCTGCGATCGAATCCATCTTGCCATCCTTGGTGCCTCCATTCCTAGATCGGCCAGAGATTTCAAGTATCACAGAAAATAGTGCAGTGATTAAATTTAAAACAAATATAAAGGCCTTTCCATTGATTAGCTTTGCAGACGAAGCACACTATGAAGCATCAAGGAATCTGGATAACCCTTATGCTGGAGAAATCTCTGACACCAGCGCAAAAAATCTTGAGCATGAAATGCAGTTGATCGGCTTAAAACCTGATACCAGATATAACTTTATGGCTAAAGCATTTTCACTTCCACAAGTGATAGGAAAATCTGCGAACTACACCTTTATTACCGCGGCTCCTAAGATTCGCGCATCAGTAATCGATATTAAAAAAGATTCATTTGTGATTCTATGGAATACCGATGAACCTTCTACTTCGATTGTCCAGTACAAAAATATGACGACCGGAGTTACATCAAGAATCTCTGACGAAACTAGAACCGCTTCACACTCAGTACACGTTCAAAACCTACGACCAGGCACTTCTTATGAAGTGACTGTTTCAGGATTGAATTCTCGAGGAAATCTAATCGAAGGTGGGTCACCGATTACGGTCCGCACTCAGACTGATAGCACTCCACCAGTCATTTCAAACCTAAAAGTTGAAAGCAACCTAGTGACAGGTAGGACTGATAGGGTACAGACCATCATTTCATGGCAGACTGACGAACCTTCAGATTCTATAGTATACTTCGAAGAAGGTTCAGGATCTTCGACCAAAGAGCTTTCAGGAAAAATAGTAAATCCTGAATTGACCAAGAATCACTTGGTAATACTTTCGGCAATGAAGCCAGCAACAGTATATAGGTTTGCAGTGTCTTCTACGGATGATGCAAACAATACCGTTAAGCCACCAGTCCGCACCTTTATTACTCCAAGAAAATCTGAATCAATCGTCGACATCATCTTTAAAAACTTTGATGATACCTTTAACTTCATCAACAACGTAAGATAATATGCATACATTCACACGAGAGCGACCAATAAAATTAGCTAAAAAAACAAAAATACTTTTCATCGACGACGATGAAATGATGAAAATATATTTTAGGGATATCTTTTGGGTGCACGGTAGGAGTGATGCATATGATATCGTCATCGCCTCATCGTTTGATGAGGCGGAGAAGATGATCGAAGAAGGAGCCCATCCTGATGTGATTTACATGGATGTGATGGTTTCCCTAAAGACTGGGAAAAACAGCCCAGATGAGCGCATAAAGCGCAGTCTCGAGTTTGTAAAAAAAATTAAGCACAACAAAAGTCTTCATCACACAAAGATTATTATTTTCTCTGGCCAAAAAGAAAAACTGATCGAGTACGAATTTCATGAACTCGGGATAGATGGATACTTGGTCAAAGGGGAATTAATGCCAAAGGAAATTATTTCGTTTACAGACAATCTGAATGGACTCAATCATTAAAATAGAGAATGTTAATTTATGGTATGAGAAAGGAAAGTCCACAGAAGTTCATGCTTTAAATAACGTCAATATTGAAATTACTCGAGGAGACTATGTCGCCTTTTTCGGGCCGTCCGGATGTGGAAAGACTACGATGCTCTACGCCATCTCTGGGATCGATCGTTTCCAGGAAGGAAGTATCGCCATCAATGGGCACGATATTTCAACGCTAACAAACCAAGAGTTGGCGATGTTTCGTCAGACAGGAATCGGGATCGTCTTCCAACAATTCAACTTGGTGCCTTCGCTTAATATTTTGAAGAATGTGGCGTTGCCAATGCTCTTTGTTGGGATTACCTCTGAAAAGGCTGAAATCGAGGCCATGAAGCTCCTAGTGCGTTTAAACATAGCTGAATATGCTGATCGCTACCCAAATGAGCTCTCTGGAGGACAGCAACAGCGAGTAGGTATTGCACGCGCACTGGCAAACGACCCTCCGATAATCATCGCCGACGAGCCACTCGGAAACCTCGACTCTGCCAACGCTCAAAACGTACTTAAATTTTTGAGAGAACTCAACGAAAAAGACGGACGAACCATCATCATGGTCACCCACGAAGCGTGGAGCTTGCGCGATGTGAAAACAATCTTTCATATGAAAGACGGAGTGATCACAGATGAGGAGCGAGTAGAGAACAAAAATGTGGCAGAGTCACTTTCAAAAAATCTTTACAAACAGCTCTCTGGTGGATCCGATCATGCTACAGAAGAAAAGATGTCAGCCCGCCTTTTGGCAAACTTCTTGCTTCGCGGATACTCTATGGATGAGATCAATCGTTTTGAAATTTTAGTTGGTGAAAGATTTGAAAACAAAATCACAAAGGCTGAATTTAAAGTAAAAATCAACAGACCATTTAAAGATGGTGGAGTGGGACTTTGGAAAAAGAAAAGCGAGAGAGTGACTGAGTACATAGAGAGCGTAATAGAACGGAGAGAAGATATTCATCATGTTCACAATATTATTGAAAAATCTCCCGAGCTACCTATCAAGGAAGAAATTCACCATATTAGAAAATGGATTGTGGAGGATTATGCTGGAAAACTTTCGGATATGCAGGTGATTGCTATTGAAGAAGTGATTGCAGATCGATTAAAGGGTAGTATCGATTCAGGGAAAGTAGCAGAAGTGCTTAATCTTTCGGTTAAAAAATTTGGCGCGGGTCTTTCTTTCCGCGCAGCAAAGCTTATATCTGAAAAATTGGAAATTCTCTTGGGAGAAGAAGTGCCTGAGGCTGAAGAAGAGACAAAAAAGGATACAGATTCTAGCGAAAACTCTTTAAAAAAGTTATAATATATTAAATGTCAGAAAACCTAAAAGCAAAAGAATTGTTTTCTCTATCGTTGCGTTCATTTAGGAATAAGCCTCAGCGAGCTATCCTGACTATTGCTGGTATGTCGGTGGGAATTGCCACCGTGCTTTTACTCGTTTCATTGGGATATGGTTTGCAATATATTTTGATTGGTAAACTGATGACTACCGAAGATTCCTTGATCAGCATGGAAGTCTTTTATCCATCAGAAAGAAATATTTTAATTCGCGAACATACACTAGCGGAAATCCGAGAATACGAAGATGTGGCAGAAGTAAGCCCAGTGTCCGAATTTCCTGGAGAAGTAAATGAGGGAGCGATCGATAGTACTGGCGTTCTAATCAATGTGCGTATTATTGAGCCATCTTATTTTAGATTGTCTGGATTGGTACCAGACATCGGAAAAGCGCCAGTTGAAGGGGAAAATGGTCTGGTGATTTCAAGCCAGACATTGATTGCTCTTGGTATGGAAGCTGATGAAACCGCACTTGGGACCCCACTAGAATTTACAGTATTTTTTGAAGACGAAGTATCAAGCACTTTTGACGAAGTACATTCTCGCGGACAGATTCCGATAATGGGTATCATAAATGATGACACCACTACCGCTATTATTTTTTCAGAAGCTCTGACAGAAACTCGTCCGTATTACACAAAGATGATGGTCAAAGCAGACAATACTGAAGTGATTGAAAAGTTGCGTGACAATCTTTTGGAACAAGGATTTTTAGTATCTGCACGTATCGACCTAGTGACTCAAGCTAGAAAGATTACAAACATTTTGACTATGATTCTGGGAGTGTTTGGAGTGACGGCCTTGGTGGTTTCGGCTATCGGAATGTTTAACACCATGCTAGTCGGATTTTTGGAAAGAATATATGAAGTTGGAATTTTGAAATCTCTCGGCGCGACAGACTACAATGTGCGAAATCTATTTTTAGTGGAAGCATCTATCATGGGACTCTTGGGGGGCTTAGGAGGAGTAGCTCTCGGAATCGGGGCAGGTAAAATTTTAAATATTGTGCTTACAATCTTTTCACAAAGATTTGGCGGGAAAGCCATAGAGCTCTTTATGGTGCCGTGGTGGTTCGTAGGACTCGTCCTAGCCATTTCTGCCATTATTGGCTTTGTTTCAGGCTGGTGGCCCGCTCACCGCGCTACAGGCCTTTCTCCAAAGGAAGCGTTTAATAAGAGGTAGTAAGCGATAGTATAAATTTAAAACGCCCCAAGTGTTACCTTGGGGTAGGGGTTTTTCCACGAAATTCGACAAATTTTTTAACAATTTTCGTCCTCTCTCTCAACTCCATTTTCTCTTCGGAAATTTCCCTATTGTTCAATTCTTCATCGGTTTCTTTTTCAATTTCTATGTGCATCTGAACCTCCATTATTAAAGATTTATTTGCTTTACAGTAACAATACGATAATTTTACATTATTACAAAAGTATGTTATTATATAAAAAAGTCATTTCACAAAAAAAGGAAAAAAAAATGGAAACAAGATTCAATCTCCTGATACAACCGGTTATGTCAGAAAGAATTCGTGTTCCAGCTATAAAAACTATAGCACTTGAGGATTCTTGGGGTTTTTTTAATGATAATAAAATCATTATTCCATTACCAAAACCATTTATCGTTCTTTTGGATGACAAAGAATTAATGCCACACAATCAAAAGACACTGTTTGTGAGCTATAAGCATTTCTTGGATGGAAAGGTGATTATATTAAAAACAACAAGTGATAAATTTATTGTTTTGACTCAAGGGTGCAAATATGGGAAGTATGAATTATTTTCTACCGGTGGAAACGAAATATTTGATTTGATTACTCAGCTTTATACTAGCGATGGAGCCTTTAGTAAGCATTTTGTATTTTCGTGTAATAGTATCGGATTCTGTAGTGGTCGCAAAGAAATGTATATACACAAGATTGGTGAATATACGGATCGCAATAGTCTACAGGATGAGAGGGTTCGTGGTATAGACCCACATCCAACACCTTTCTTTCCTTGCGAACCTGAGAGTAGATTTAATATCGTTGAAATACTAGGCCCTTTTCCTAATAAAGAAGGAAGGTGGTGGTTAGCGATATGTTCTGATCAGGTATATAGGGTATTTAAATACTCTATTTCCCGGGAAAAATTACGCCATTTTGAATGGAGTCTTAACTCTGATGGAAAAATTGCAACATTTAGAAGGGTTATGCCGACCCTTCAACCAAACTATTTCTATCTTCTGACTACAGAAGGAGAAGAGTTGGTTGTTAAAGCAGACGAGAATAGTTATTTCCAGCCAATTCCTGTTTCCGAAGAAAATCATCCCATTGCTGAGAATTGTGTCGGTCAATATCATGACGATACGCCAACTATTTTTTGGTCGCAAGCGCAATCCTTAAGAGGGTTCGGGGGAAACCTAAAACAGGTGTCATCATTATTGGCCTCATGGGATAATAAAATTTCCTGGTAAAAACAAAT
>DASTLQ010000015.1:0-32768 GCA_035714785.1 Minisyncoccota bacterium | reverse complement strand
TATACTTAGTATTTTTATGTCGAAAGCTAAATTTAAAAAAGTTTCTGAATTTACAGAAAAAGTTTATTCCGTCGTTAAAAAAATTCCAAAAGGAAAAGTTTTAACGTACAAAGAGGTGGCAGAAAGAGCAGGCAATCCTTTGGCTGTGCGAGCAGTGGGGAATATTTTGAATAAGAATTATGATCCCGAGATTCCTTGTCATCGAGTGATTCGCTCCGATGGTAAGACGGGAGGGTATAATAGGGGAGTGATTTCCAAAATCGATCTTCTGCGTAAAGAGGGATATTTAGTTGACGTAAAATAATAATATTGTAGTATATAAATATAAAATTTTTCTTTAAATAATTAAAACGAGAGGACCCTGATGACTATAAGCAAAAAGGAATTGATAGACGCCTTATCCTTATTAAGGCCAGGGGAAAAAATATCTTTAGAGGTCGATCACAGTATCGATCTATATCAGATTAACGAAATATTAAAGGGTGTCAACAATATAAGGAGGCGCCAAGGGGGAGTGTCGGTAAACGGATATTTTGTTTGGCAAAAGCATTCGCTTAAAATCGAATGCTAAGCCTTTGAAAAAGCCTTCGCTTTTCAAGGGCTTTTTCTTTGGTTGACTTATTTCATCGAAAGGTTATATTGGTAAAAATCTGAAAGAAAGGAAGTTAATTATGTTTTTTGAAAACATTTCTCAATTCTATCGCTTCTGTCGCCTGTTGGTACAAGGTGATCATAAAATCTTAGTGATACCTAAACATATCACTGAAGAAACTCTTCTTCGGGCGGTAAAGAAAGTAAATACACACAGGAAAGAAGCAGGTGGAATTACTTTTTGCACCAATTCTAATGGCGAGATACATATTTTTTGTGTGTAGGAGACGTCGTTAGTTTCGTCTTTCATTTGAGCCTTCAATTTCGAAGGCTCTTTATTTTTGCTCAGCCACCTACTTGCTAATTCCGGAAAAACTTTTCAATTATTTTGTTATCACGTTTAAGCCAAGCCACGTTTCCTTCTAGTCTTTCGAGGAGTTGCTCTACAGCTCTTTCTGCTCCGGGAGCGTCATGGCTTCCAAAGAATTTTCTCATTGATATTAGGTGCTTCTCTTCAGCGCTTGCAGAAATAGCTTTTATCATTCTGCTTAGAGCATGCAATCCTTCTCCATATCGAGATACAATCATTTTCCAATTTTTTTGAGTGAAACCAAGCCAGATGTCTCGGCCAAGAGGGTTCATACCTACTCCGGAAAGGATGGAAGGAGTGTCTTGAGTGCGAACATGCTCCGAAACAGCAAACTCGCATACATCAGCTAAAATTTTCGGATCTTTAAAATCTCCGAGCGCTCCACCAATGCGGTTTTGCTCTTCGTGCATAGTTTCTTTTTTATACATTTTAATCAGCGCTTCATATTCTTTTCTCCCTCCTGTAGAAGCCACTGCTCCGTATATAGCTCCTCGAATGTCAGGATGAATCTGCATTCCTTTTTGGATAGCTCTCCAGTGGGAAAGCGCCTGACGAATCGTTTTCTCATGGCCTGAGCGTGCGAGACGGTAAATGACCATAGAGCGTAAAAGGGAATCAGTGTTGGGTTCACCATTTTTTGGATCCCATCCAAGACGGGAAAGAACGGGAGTAAAAGTTGAGATTATCATATCATTCAGCGCCCTCTCATTTTTAGTCTTTGAAAGAATTTGCTCGAGCTGGGCTAGGCCTCTTCCGATTTCCACCCAGACATTGTAGCTGTCTTCATTTTTGTAAGCGTTCAGGAATTTTAGAACTTGATCTGCTGAAATCTCTCCTGCTTCGGCAAGAGCAAATAGGTCTCGCACTATTCCAAGGCGGTCGTAAGAGGGGAGTTTCTTGTTTTCTACTGGCGCGCGTAGTTCTTCTAATAAAGCTGGTGAATACGAAGTACGGAAGACACCATTTTCTCCAAGGTCCACTTTTAGCCATCCATTTTTTTCACTCCAAGGAATTACAGCTTTTTTCCCAGTAAGTAAAATATTTTCTTTTATTTTCTCTGACCCGTAAGTGACAGGCACTTGCCAGATTGTTTTGTCTTTTGCCTTTGCTTTTGAAATAGGGCTAGCAAAAAATCTTTCTTGAGAAATTTGAATTCCGTTTTTGTTTTTTTCCACTTGGATCACAGGGTAGCCTTCTTTGCCTGTCCAATTTTTCATCAATTTTTCTACTGGCTTCTTTGAAACTTTTTCAAAGGCCTGCCAGAGGTGAACTGTTTCTGTATTTTTGTAGCTGTGTTTGCGGAGGTAGTAGCGGAGACCATCTCGGAATTTTTCTTCTCCGAGATAATCAGCCAGCATGGCGATCACTGAAGCACCTTTTGAATATGATACATCATCAAATATTTCTCCGATTTCGTCAGGATGGTGTACTTCCACTTCAATTGGGTGAGTGTTTTTAAGGGCATCCAATCGAAGAGCAATATTTTGAGTATTTGTAGTAAATCTTTCCCAAATATTCCAGCTTGGAAATATTTTCTCAATAGCTAGATAGGGAATATATGAAGCAAATCCTTCGTTTAACCAAAGATGAGTCCACCATTCCATGGTGACCAGATTTCCAAACCACTGATGGGCAAGCTCGTGAGCGATCACAGTTGCAATCATTTCTTTTGAACTGCCGGAAGTATTTTTTTCATCAACTAAAAGCCCGATTTCTCTAAAAGTAATTGCACCCCAGTTTTCCATAGCTAAAGAAGAGAAGTCGGGAACTGCGATCATATCGAGCGTTGGAAGTGGGTAGGGGATATCAAAATATTTTTCATAAAATTCCAAAGTTTTTAAAGTGCATTCGAGAGCAAAGCCGGCCTGATGTTTTTTCCCGGGAGTGGTAAATACTCGCACTAAAACTCCACTTTTTGATTCAGCTTCTAAATATTCAAAATGGCCCACGATAAAAGCGAGGAGGTATGTGGACATTTTTGGGGTAGGGGAGAATTTTACAACCTCATAGCCTGCTTCGTGTTCACTTACCGACACTGGCAAGGTATTTGAAATTGCCACGTGTCCTTTTGGAATAGTGAGAGAAACATTGAAGACTGCTTTTTTTGCTGGCTCATCAAAACAAGGAAAAGCTCGACGAGCGTCGGTGGCTTCAAATTGGGTAGTAGCTAGATGGTGTTCTTTGCCGTCGATGTGATAACGACTTCGATAGAATCCTCGCATCTTGTCGTTCAAGATCCCCTGAAAGACAATAGTGAGTTTGATTTTTCCGGCAGGGAAGGATTGAGGAAAAATAAAAGTGACGGTCTCTGCTTTTTGGTCGTAAGTGATTTTTTTGGCGAAAATCTTGTTATCTTTTCCTAGACTGATATTTGCAGTTTCGATATCTATATCTTTAGAGTGTAAGGTAAAAGTGGAAGTCTTCTTAAGTAATGATAAATAAATAGTCTCGATACCGGTGAAGGTGAAGTTTTCAAGATCAGGGCGTAGAGCTATATCATATTTCGACGGGAAGACATCACTCGACAGTCGCACCTTATTTGGTTTTTTCTTTTGCATTTGTTAAATATAACTTTTTTTGCAGATTGATACAAGATTGCTTTGATTTTGATTTTTCTCATTTTTTATTGTATGATTTGGAAAAATTTGGAGGTTCTTATGTTAATGTTTACTTTGGTTCCGGCGCTCTTCGTAATTTTTTTAGCATATATATATGCGGATAAGAAAGATAAGAAGTATTTATGGGGAACGATATTTATATTGGCTAGCTGGCTCTATTTAATAATTTTCATTCCTGATTCGGATATAATTATATATTTAGATAGAGATTTATTTGAAATCCTGCAGCCGGTGATGGTGGTGGCTTGGATAATATCCGCGTGCTTCCTATTGGTTTTCTACGTGGGAATACTTGACGAAGAAAAACAAAAAGGGAGGAATAAGGAAACTCCCGAAAATATATAATTCTTGCCTGGATTAACACCCAGGCATTTTTTATTGCCTATTTTAAATCTGCTCGCTCCTTTCTCTAAAAAATGTTAAAATAGACACAATTTATATAATGGATACGGAAACTCTGGAAAATGTCTATACAGTAAAAACCCCAGTATTCGAGGGGCCTTTTGGAATTCTGCTTTCAATGGTGGAAGACAGGAAGCTTTTCATTAATGACGTTTCTTTGGCGAGCGTGACCGAAGACTATCTCCGATACATTAACCTGCTTGAAAAAACTAATCCGCTCGAAGTGGCGAGCTTTATGATCGTGGCGGCGACCCTCATTTTAATAAAGTCAAAATCACTTTTACCAAATCTAGAGCTTACTGCCGAGGAAGAGAGCGATATCAGCAACCTCACTGATCGATTGAAACTCTATGAAATGTATATCCGACTTGGAGGAGAGATCAAACCAATTTTTGGAAAAAAAATAATTTTTGCCCCGCTTGAAAGAAAACAGGAAACTGTGATGTTTCTACCCGACAATCAAATCACAAAAGAAAACATGATGACCTTAGTGTCCGGGGTACTTGGCAGAATGCCAAAGAAAGAATTTATTCCTGAAGTGGAAGTGAAAAAAGTAATCAGTATCGAAGAGATGATAGATAATCTCACACAGAGAATACAGACTTCACTACGCATGAGTTTCAAAGAGTGGACGGGTAAAGGGGCTACCAAGGAAGAAAGGGTCACTGTAATAGTTTCATTTTTAGCAATGCTTGAGCTTGTGCGCCAAGGATTATTGGAAGCCGTGCAAGAAAATAGTTTTGAGGATATTATGATAGAGAGGCAGATAGAAGAATCGGTCTCAGCAAATATATGAATTTAGAACAAAAAATAGAAGCCGTTTTATTTTTTAAAGGGGAGCCAGTGTCTCGAAAAAAACTTGGAGATATTTTAGAGGCGGGAATGATGGAAATAAATGAAGCGATAGAAAGATTGAAAATTTCTTTTGAGGGTAGGGGAATAGTGCTTATGGAAAACGAAAATGAGCTGACCTTGGGTACTGCGCCAGAGCTTTCAAGGCTCTTTGAAAAAATGCAAAAAGAAGAACTTTCCAAGGATCTGTCCAAGGCTTCCCTTGAAACTCTTTCTATAATTCTGTATAAAAATGGAGCACATCGGGCGGAGATCGATTATATTCGAGGAGTAAATTCGAGTTTCATTCTTCGAGCTTTGTCGGTTCGAGGTTTAGTGCAAAAAGAAGTAGATCCGAGCGACAGTCGAAAATATATATACAAACCAACTTTTGACGTGCTTTCGTTCTTAGGAGTGAAAAGCGTAGAAGAGTTGCCCGGGTATAGAGATACTATTGAGAGCTTGAATAAAGTAAGTGAAAATCTTGATGAAGAAAATAAAAAGAGCGAAGAGTCGCAAAGCAGTGAGCTAGAAAAAAATGAAAACACCATATGAACGTAGCTTAATAGTGCTCTTTGGCATAACGGCGATAATAGCCGCTTTTTTCTTTCATAATTACTATAAAGTAGAAATGGAAATAGAAAGAGCCTTGGCGGAGGAAGAAAGAATTGCCATGGAGACTTGGAACAAGCTTGATGGATTGGGATACATCGCAAAGGCAGTTTCAGTTTATGATGCTACAGACAACAAAAAGCTTTATGGTAAAAATGATGATGTCTCTATGCCTATCGCATCACTTGCAAAAACTATGACAGTCCTCACGGCTCTCTTGGAAGATAAAGATGAAGAAATGCCTAGAGTGGTTCGCATCACTCCAAATGCTATCTATCAATACGGAGACTATGGGCTTTTTGTTAATGAAAAATGGGATGCAACTGATTTGGCCAAGTTTACTATGATAAGTTCTGCCAACGACGGAGCCTTTGCTTTGCTTGGAGAAAAAGAAAATCCGTTAGAGAAAATGAATCAGAGAGCTACTCGGATGGGAATGAAGAATACTACTTTTTTAAATTTTACTGGTCTTGATATTCCAGAGGAAGCAGATAGTTTTTTGCCCGCAAAATCAAAACCCGGAGCATATTCTTCAGCCGAGGATATGAATTTACTTTCTGTTCACGCGTATCGTCTGTATCCAGAAATATTTGGTGCCACAATAGTGCCAGAGATGAATTTGGTTTCTGCTTCTGGATTTAGTCACAATGTGAAGAATACTAATACCTCGGTTGAAAAAATCCCTGGACTTTTATTTTCTAAGACTGGTAATACCAATATCGCGGGAGGAAATTTGTCTATAATATTTGAAGATAGCAGGGGACACCAAATAGCTGTTACCGTGCTTGGCTCTACTGCCCTTGGGCGTTTTGCTGACATTGAAAAAATAGTAGAGGCATTGTATAAATAAAGGGTAAGGGGACCCCTCCAAGGGTCCGCCTTCGCCAGAGGCGAAGTTGGACCCTTTCCCTCCACCCTCCACCCTTACCTGTGGATAACATGCAAGGGGACCCCTTACACCTAAACCTGTGGATAACATGCAAGGGGACCCCTTACACCTAAACCTGTGGATAACATGCAAGGGGACCCCTTACACCTTGCATGTGCTATAATACCTCCATATGTTTTTGGATGTGGTAAAGATTTTTGCGCCGACGGCGATGGCCTTTTTTATAGGTCTTTTTATTACGCCCATTGCTACTCATTATTTCTTTCAACACAGGATGTGGAAGAGATATTGCCGAGATGACAGCTGTGGAGAGGAATTTCATAAGATTCACAACGGGGAAGAGGAATTAAAGACTCCTCGGGTAGGCGGAATAATCATATGGATGTCCGTTCTCCTCACTACCATCATCTTTTTTTTCGGTGCAGTATTTTTTTCTAACACTCTGACTGATAAATTGAATTTTCTGAGTCGAAATCAAACCCTGATTCCTTTCTTTACTCTACTTCTAGGATCATTTTTAGGATTGTGGGATGACCTAGTGCAAATATACGGAAAGGGAAAGATTGCACAGGACGATGTCTCTTGGAGAAAGTGGAAGGCACTCCTGGTCTCTCTCATTGCACTCTTGATCGGTGCTTGGTTTTACTACAAGCTCGGGATGGTTTCTATCCACATTCCTTTTGGTGGCGATCTCTATCTGGGAGCACTTATTATTCCTGCCTTTATTATTGTTGCTCTAGCTACTTTTTCGGGAGGAGTAATCGATGGACTCGATGGACTTTCAGGAGGAGTGTTCGCATCTATATTTACAGCATATTCAGTGATTGCATTTACGAACAATCAAATCGACTTGGCCGCCTTTTCTGCGGTACTGACTGGAGCGACCCTCGCATTTCTTTGGTTTAATATTCCACCCGCCAGATTTTATATGGGAGAAACTGGCATGATGGGACTTACAATAGTGCTAGCCACATTAGCATTTCTCACTGATTCCGTTTTAATTTTACCTATAATTGCATTTCCATTAGTTCTTTCCTCGGGGTCTGTCATTATTCAGATGCTTTCGAAAAAATTTAGAAATGGAAAAAAAGTTTTTCGCATTACTCCAATACACCACCATTTTGAATCACTTGGCTGGCCCTCTTACAAAGTGACGATGCGTTTCTGGATTCTGTCCGTAGTCTTTGCCATCGTGGGAGTGATCTTGTCGGTAATTAGTTAGAGGTAAAGAGAGTCTTATTATGAAAGAAAAAAAAGTAGACAAATTTTTGTTGATTACTGTAGGACTTTTGCTTTTAATTGGTATCGCAATGTTTATCTCAGCATCGCTTGGTATCCTAGATCGACGTGAATCTACTTTTTATTCAGTACTAGTTAGTCAGTTAGCTCTGGGGCTACCTTTTGGACTAGTAGGAATGTATTTTGCATTGAAAATTAATTATAAGTTCTGGAGAAAATATTCTTTTTATATTTTTATTGGTTCGATTCTTTTGACTGCAGCAGTATTTATTCCATATTTTGGTTTGAGTTATAAAGGAGGTTTGAGATGGATAAGTCTAGGGCCAATATCATTTCAACCTGTAGAATTTTTAAAATTTGGTTTCATAATATATTTTGCTGCGTGGCTTTCTTGGGCAAAAAATCGTGCCCAGAATTTTAAATTTGGAGTTTTGCCCCTAATAATCATGCTGGGAATAATTGCTGCGGTTTTATTTAATCAGCCTGACACAAAGAGTTTTATTTTAATTACTCTGACCGGTATCGGGATGCTATTTCTGTCGGATGTTCCGTTTAAATATATTTTTGGAACAGGACTGGTTACAGCCATTCTTTTAGGAGGACTAGTATTTACCACTCCGTATTTGCAGAATAGGGTGAAGACTTTTATCGACCCTTCAAATGATCCAAGGGGTGCATCATATCAGATTCAGCAATCCATGATTGCAATCGGTTCCGGGGGAATGTTGGGCAGAGGCTATGGTCAAAGTATTCAAAAATTCTCTTTTCTTCCAGAACCACAAGGCGATTCAATTTTTGCCATAATCGGAGAAGAGCTTGGGTTTGTGGGTGCTACGACGGTGATAATGTTGTATCTAATTTTTGCCATGAGGGGCTTACGCTTGGCCACTAGAACCCCAGATACCTTTAGTAGACTATTAGCGGCGGGTATTGTTATAATGATTACAGCCCAGTCGTTTATGAATATTGCATCGATTACGGGCGTATTTCCGTTGACTGGGGTTCCACTCGTCTTTATGAGTCATGGAGGAACTTCGCTGATGATATATCTCACAGCCATCGGAATTTTATTGAACATATCTAAATACCAGAAAACGAACGTATGAAAATAGTCTTTACAGGGGGAGGCACCGGCGGACATTTCTATCCGATTATTGCCATTGCCCAGAAAGTAAATCAAATCATAGATGATGAAAATATTTTAGGAGCAAAACTCTATTATATTTCTACTGATCCATACGATCGAGAACTTCTATTTGAGAATGGCTTATTGTATGAAGAAATAAGAGCTGGAAAAATGAGAACATATTTTTCTCTGAAGAATTTCTCGGATTTGTTTAGAACATTTTTTGGAATAATTAATTCAACATATCTTTTGTTTTCAATTTATCCGGATGTAGTTTTTGGTAAAGGAGGATATGCATCTTTTCCAGTTGTGTTTGCAGCTAGGCTCTTGCGTATTCCCGTGATTATCCATGAGTCAGATTCTGCGCCAGGCAGAGTAAATAAATGGGCAGGGAAATTTGCTAAAAGAATAGCAGTATCTTTCAAAGAGGCTTCCAGCTATTTTCCACTTAAAAAAACTGCATGGACGGGTCAGCCGATTCGCCGAGAGGTAGAGCAAAAGTCTGACAGAGTTCAGGCCCTTTCATATTTTAAATTTGAATCAAGTCTGCCTGTGGTGTTGGTGATGGGCGGTTCTCAGGGAGCTGAGTTGATAAATAACACTGTGATTGATGCACTTCCTAGGCTAGTTGAAAATTATCAAGTGATTCATCAGACAGGAGTTTTGAATTATAAAAATGTAATGGGAAGAGCAGACGTAGTACTTTCGGATAGTGGACACAAAAACAGATATACTCCTATCGCATATTTAAATTCGCTCGGTATGAAAATGGCTGCAGGCGCTTCAACCCTAATAGTGTCTAGATCTGGTTCTGGTCTTTTCGAGATAGCATCATGGGGTGTGCCTTCTATTTTAGTTCCAATTAATTCTTCAAATGGAGATCATCAACGTAGTAACGCTTTTGCTTTTGCTCATGCTGGCGGGGCCAGCGTGGTAGAGGAGGCAAACATGACCGCAAATATTTTGTGTTCGGAAATAGATAGAATAGTAGGGGATAAGGAAGTGTACGAAAGAATGACAAAATCTGCTAAAGCATTTCACAAGCCTGATGCTTCTCTAAAAATTGCTCGAGAAATCGTAGACATTGCGCTTGGGCACGAACGCTAATACGTAAGGGGTCAAGGCAAGGGGCAAGGCAAGGTGTAAGGGGACCCCTTACACCTACACCTGTGGATAACATGTAAGGGGACCCCTTACACCTAAAGGTTGCGGAGTTGACATTTTTGTGATATAATGGCGCTAATAAATTCTTTTCAAATCAACAAACTTACACCAAGGCGTGAGAGGAGTAAAATGATAAAATTTTTGGCAGAACAATTTGCATTGTTCATATTCACTGTTTTCCTTTCGCTTGAGATCATGATGTATATATACAACCTAGATGCTCTCTCGGCAGGATTAAAAAGTTTTATTGGGATTGTAATGATGATTATTAATTACTTTATATTAGCAATATTAATCATTATCCTAGCTAAGTTTGGAATATACGACAAATTTAAAGAATAATGCTGACACAATCTCGTGTCGGCATTTTATTTTGCCTGATTTTGTTTTGTAATTTGTTGGTTTTCGTAATTTGGCGAAAAAAATGTTAAAATGCATTACATATGGCTGAAAAGAGAGTTGTTACTAGATTTGCCCCAAGCCCTACTGGATTTATGCACGTAGGAGGGATTCGGACGGCTTTATATGCCTTCCTTTGGGCTCGTAAAAATAATGGTACTTTTATCCTGCGAATAGAGGACACTGATAAAGAAAGAGAGGTAGCAGGCTCAATTGATCACATCAAAGAATGTTTAAAATGGCTTGGCCTAGAGTGGGATCACGGTCCTGATATTGGAGGGCCACAGTATCCATACCTTCAGTCCGAACGACTAGATTTATACAAAAGATACGCTCAAATCTTAATTAATAAAGGATACGCATATCCGGATCCATATACCGAAGAAGAACTCGAAGATTTTAGAAAAAAAGCGGAGCTAGAAAAGCGACCGTTTCTTTACCGTGATCATCGACCAGAAACTTTTGAAAAATGGGACGAGAGCAAGCCACTGCGCTTTAAAACTCCAGAAATAAAAACATCAGCATGGAATGATTTAGTCTATGGTGATCTCACGGCAGGCCCTGAAGCACTTGATGACTTTATTCTCATAAAAGGTGATGGGTTTCCTACATACAATTTTGCCCACATCGTAGACGACATAGAGATGGGAGTCACTCATGTGATGCGAGGGCAGGAATTTATTTCTTCTACTCCAAAATTTTTAGCAATATATGAGGCGCTAGAAGTGAAGCCTCCGCTTTTCGCAACTCTTCCGCCAATCCTTGCTCCAGATGGAAAGAAAAAACTCGGTAAGCGCGACGGAGCAAAGGATCTTTTGGAATATAGAAAAGAAGGGTACATGCCAGAGGCGATGGTAAATTTCCTTGCGCTCTTGGGTTGGAATCCTGGGGACGATAGAGAAATCTTTTCTAAAGAAGAATTAATTCAAGCATTTGAAATCGAGCGAATCCAAAAATCCGGAGCGATGTTAAACGAAGAAAAGCTCGACTGGGTAAACAATGAGCACATCAAAAAATTGCCTACAGAGGAAGCCACGGCAAAAGTTTTGGAGTGGTTGCCTGAAGACAGGAGAAATCCTAAAATTGTCCCGCTGATTTTGGAAAGAATATCAAAATGGAGTGACATTCAAAAAATGAGCGAAGAAGGGGAGTGGGATCTGTTTTTTGTTGCTCCAAAAATTGATTTAGAAAAGTTGGTTTTCAAAGATTCTTCTCTCGAGGAGGCAAAGAAAAATATTACTGACGCTATTTCCGCTCTACAGGATCTCAAAGATTTCACCAAAGAAAATGTCAAAGAAGTTTTAATGAAATTAGGAGACAATCTTCCAAAAAGAGGTGCACTTTTGCATCCCGTGCGCTATGCGCTTTCTGGTCGCGAAAAGTCGCCTGATCCATTTATTATTTCAGAAATTTTAGGAAAAGATGAAACAATTCAAAGATTACAAAAAGTATTATAAATACTGTGGTTTTGCCTTGCTGGTAGCTCTCCTCGTCCTGCCGGCTTTTTCATCTCGGGCGCAGACAGCAGCCGAGCTTACTTCCAGAATCAATGAAAAGAACGCGGAAATCGCCAAACTAGAGCGAGAGATTCGAGCTTTTCAACAGGAGATTGATAAGCTTGGAAAAGAAAAAACTTCTCTCAGTAATTCTATCAAACAGCTTGATGTTAGCCGTCGCAAACTGATTGCAGATATTTCGGTCACTGAAAATAAAATTGATAAAACAAATTTTAGAATTCAAGAATTAAGTTTAGAAATTGGCGACAAGGAAGGCATCATCAGAAACAACATGAATGCAATCGCCGCAGAGATCCGGAGAGCTCATGAGCTTGATATGGCAAATCCGATAGTGACCATGCTTTCGGATAAAACTTTCACTGAAATATGGACTGATATTGATAACATGATGTCAGTGCGTGAAGCCATTATAAACCGCACCGAAGAGCTTCGTGGTGTAAAAGTGGTATTAGAAGATACTAGAGATGTGACAACCCAAGCCAAGAACGAGCTCGTAGCCTTGCGCTCGCAACTTTCTGATCAAAAGAAAGTGGTAGATGATAATACTAGTGAAAAAAAGAAACTTTTGAGTCAGACGCAAAACAGCGAAGCAAGCTACCAGAGACTTCTAAAAGATCAGGAAGCAAAAAAAGCTCTCTTTGAAAAAGAAATTTTTGATTATCAATCTCAGTTAAAATATATTTTAGATCCAAAAACTTTGCCTGGCCCGGGCGTACTTAGCTGGCCACTTGATCATGTTTATGTCACCCAACAGTTTGGAGCAAAGACAGGACCGCATCGTACTTATGTGAGCGGACATAGCGGTACAGACTTTAGAGCTCGTACACCAGTGAGAGCAATGGCTATGGCCGATGGGATAGTGAAAGGTGTAGGGGATACAGACTTAGCTTGTCCGGGAGCTTCTTTCGGACGATGGGTTTACATTGAATACAATAATGGTTTGGGAAGTACCTACGGACATCTTTCCACCATAACTGCTCGAGAAGGTCAAGCGGTAAAAAGGGGAGACGTAGTAGGGTACACTGGAGGAACTGGAAGAGTCACTGGCCCTCATTTACATGTCTCTTTGTATGCGGCCAATGCAGTGAAGTTGGATGCAGTACCATCAAAAGCTTGCCCTGGAAAAATTCTAAAACAGCCGATTGCGGCTACAAGTGCGTATCTTGATCCAATGTATTATCTGCCACCTTATACCCAATAATAGTTGCCATTGTTCTACCCAAAGTGGTAAAATTTATACATACAAGTAGAGGTTCAATCAAGAATGAACAAACTATATACAACTCGGGGCTTTGGTATCCTAAAGATCATCTTTTGGATTGCTATTATCATATTGGTGTTGAGCTACTTTAAGATAAACATCAGGGACGTCGTAGAAAGCCCTGAGACGCAAGAAAACGTGCAATACGTCACAGATAGTAGTAAAACTGTCTGGGAGAGGTATTTAGAAGAACCAGCAGGGTATGTATGGAATACAATCATCGTCGGACTTCTTTGGGAAGCCTTTATAAATAATCTAGAGAGAGTAAGAGACGGGAAGCCAACTGAGTTTGAAGAAGCATCTCCGGGTTTACCGGCCTAAAGGCTTATTTATATATATACGTGACACAAAAGATATATTGTGCGACGTATCCATATATTCCCTATATACCACTTCCCTTTAGATTTTACCTGCACGAACTCGACTTTGTGTATCCCGCCTCCTCTGCTTCTTTTGCTGTCTGAAAATATATTCTGTTTTCTATTTTTAAATTCTTCCCCGCTGAACATCCAACCGGATAATATTTCTTTCCTTTCTTAGAACCAAAGAAATTGCCTTTTGTGCCTATCGCTGGCTGGATGTCAATAATAGGCTCCATATCCCCTATTGTAGGCTCTAGAGCACCTATGGCTGAGGCTTTTTGGTCAATTTCAAGCTTTGGGTACTCAATCTCTATACCAGGCCTTAGGGTGCTTTTTGAGAGCCTACCGAGCAAAAATGAGCTACTACTACATAGGATAATAATGCAGGTTAGCAAGATATTTCTGCCATTTTCTGTTTCAATAAAGAAATGCTTGATTTTTTTAAACATATTGTGTATATTCTATATATTAAATATAAAGATTAGATAAAGAAAAATGGCACATAGAAAGGCCGGCGGAACGGCGAAAAATTTAAGAGATTCAAACCCAAAGTACCTAGGTACAAAATTAGCTGATGGAGCGAGAGCTCAAGCTGGATCTGTGATTGTACGACAACGAGGAACTGCTATCATGGCTGGTACAAATGTTGGTATCGGAAAAGATCACACCCTATTTGCTCTAAAAGACGGAGTAGTAAAATTTGGCAGCCGACGAAAGACTTCTTTCAACGGCAAGACCGTCGTAAAAAAGACCGCTAGCGTAGTGTAAGGGTAAGGGGTCCCCTTGCATGTTCCCCTTGCATGTTATCCACAGGTATGCTAAGTTGGATACAGCTAGTAGTTCCTCCAAATAGTTAAATTGCCTGCTCTTATGGGGCTTTCGGACCTAAGAAGCGCCCTCTTCAGGTTTGGAAAGAGCAGGCATAATTTTATAATATAAAAAAGAGTCTTCAATCCCGTGTGGGATAAAGAGTTATGAATTTATTAATGCAAATGAGTCTATAAAAAGAACTTTGCAAAAAAATAAATTCCAGTTGATAGTTCAAAAAATACTATCACTAATCTTTATAACGGTTAAAGTCCGTGAAGACTCTTCATTTTAAAACCTTGTAATATGCAGGGTTTTTATTTTTGCCTCAAACATAAGGGGCTTTTAGAAGCCTCTTGGCGTCATATTGACAGGATTCATGGGTATGATAAACTTAGTATGAATAAGAAGTTAGTTTCCTGCCCACACATACGCATCTTTCGAAGGAGAGAGCAGTGGGCAGGATTATAATAAAATTTCAAATTCTTTCTTCGCTGAAAGAATATGAAATTTAAAAAGTTTAATGCCTCTTTCATCACCGAAAGAGGCATTTTTTTTGGTATGTATATGTATATGGTGCGAGAAGATTCTTTTCCACCCACCTTACCTGTGGATAACATGCAAGGGGTCCCCTTACCCCAACACTAACATGCAAGGGGACCCCTTACCCCAACACTGTTATATGCTGGTGACGACGAGTTGGAAGGATGATTTTTTGTTTTTTATTTCAACTGGAATTTCAAATTCCCCTACTTGCTTTATAGGTTTTTCGAGTACGATATATTCTTCTCCGATAGATGAACGATGCTCTTTTAGCATTGCGTCGGCAATTTCTTTTTTATGAATACCCGAGAAAAGATGACCCTTTTCATCTGCTTTGGCAGAGATGGTCACTACCTTTCCTTTTATTTCCGCCAAGTTTTTATCAAGCAATTCTTCTTGGATTTCTTTTTCTACTTGGACTTCTTTTTTGCGAAGCTCAAGTCTAGTCACAGCAGATGCAGTCGCCATTTCAGCTAATTTTCTGGGAAAGAGAAAGTTGGTAGCGTATCCATCGTTCACTTCTTTTATTTCATGCTTGTTCCCTACTCGTGGTACGTTTTGTAAAAATATTACTTTCATTTTTTAAAAATTATTTCTGGTAAATTTCTTAACATTATTCTATCCCTGGCCAGGTGTTCAGCAAGTTTATAGCTTTTTCTAGTTGAGGATCATTCTTTCTTTCTAGGTCAGCACTGGAGATTGTTACTTCATGGTCGGGCTTTAATCCAACTTGGGAAATAGAATTACCGTTTGGAGTGAGCCATTTTGCTACGGTGACTTTTAGTAATGTTCCGTTAGAAATTTTTACTACTTCTTGAACAGAACCTTTTCCAAAGCTTTGAGTACCTACCAGTAGTGCCTTTTTATGATCCTGTAGTGCTCCTGCTAAAATTTCTGAAGCTGAAGCAGAACCTCCGTCGATTAGAATCACCAGCTTAAGTTTGTCGCTAAAAACGTTGTATCCATGGCTACGATATATCTTTTGCTTAGATTCTACTCCGTAGTCTTCTATAACGATGGTCTTTCCTGATGGTAGGAACCAGCTAGCCATTTCTACAGAAGCATCCAAATATCCACCTGGATTTCCTCGCAAATCGATCAAGAGCTTGTCTGATTTAGAATCACGGAATTGCTGAAGAGCATCCTTGAACATTCTTGTAGAGTTTCCGGTAAAGCTATATAGACGGATAACAAAGATGCGGTCTCCGCGCATTTCAGTGTCGATGACGGGAACATTTATGATATCGCGCACCACCTTGAATTCTTTGGGACTCTCAAATTCCTCTCGGAAGATTGATAGAGTGACCTCAGTACCTTTTTCTCCACGAATCAATTTAATAGCTTGGTCGAGGCTGAGGTTGGTGCTTTCAGTCTCATCAATTTTTAAAATTTTATCCCCTGAGCGAATACCTGCTCGAAATGCGGGCGTGTCTTTAAGAGGTGCAATCACGGTCAAAATTTTATCTTTCATTCCTACTTCCATTCCCACTCCGCTAAAATTTCCAGATATATCTTCTTCAAACATTTTGGCTTCTTCCGGTTCAAAGAAGGTGCTGTATGGGTCGTCAAAAGAGTCTACAAGCCCTGAGATTGCTCCGTAGACCATTTCTTGCTCAGTCATTTTTTCAGCATCAGGATGTTTTTCTAGAAGAGCATTCCATACTTTCCAAAAAGCAGCCAAATCCGATCCATTGGCAACTGCTGCTCCCCTGCCCAAACCAGAAACTCCTACTTCTGCACCGTTTGCTGAGCCGACATATAGGCCAAAAGCAAACAATCCAAGAGCCACGAGAATACTAAAAATTGTATGTTTAATTTTAGTGGTATCTAAATGCATAATTATTGATGAAAGACCTCTTGCTCTCTGATGAAATCCACGTTTTCAGAGAAATTTTCATAAGCGCTCTCTTCTTTTTCGTCTACTTTCTTGCTATCGCGATGAATCAGGTATGCATAAAGAACGATGGCAAGACCTGACAGGGTGAATAAAAGGCTTTTAACCATTTGAGGAAAGCCTAAGTACGGTAAAAGAGCGACCCAGATTCCCATTCCTAAAATTATTTTTGTCTTACTCATGTGGTTAGTATAGCAACAAAACGAGAGAGTCACAAATATTGTTAATATCCTTTAATCAAAGTATTCTGGGGTGTTTTGGTTCATCCAGTCCAGGAGCTGTCTCATCACTGCTGAAGCCGCCGCTGTCCCTCCGGCAGGTCCTGATTCCATCATGATGGTGAAAGAGTAGCGAGGATTGTCATAAGGGAAATATCCCATGATCCATGAGTTCACTCGGCTTTTAGAAATTCCCACCTGTGCCGTTCCTGTCTTGGCTGCAACTTCTACATAAGGGACTCGTAATACCGTAGCTGTTCCAGAGAGTACAACTTCGCGCATTCCTTCGCGTGCAACTTGGTAAATCTCGGGACTGAATTCTTTTTCGATTCTTCGTGCTTCTGCCTCTTTTGCTAAATCATCTTTCACAAAGTGTGGCGCAGGAAGAATTCCTGTGTTTGCAATTGCAGAAACTGCGCGAGTCATTTCGAGCAATGTCACTTGGTAGCCATATTGGCCGATAGAAGTGTTGTAAGTGTCTCCTACTCTCCATGGATCACCTTTGAAATTTTTTGCTTTCCACTCGGGGCTAGGAATCACACCACCTTTTTCTCCTTGATGATCTACCCCCGTGATTTCTCCAATTCCAAATATTTTAGAATATTTTTCAAGATTGAGAATGCCTACTCCTTTTTGACCTTCAAAGCCTCCTCCAATAGCATAGAAATATATGTCGCTTGAAACGGCTATCGCTTGGCGCATATCTACCCAGCCATGCGCTTTCCAGTCTTTAAAGATGGTTGGCTTGTCTGGAAAGTAAGGATTCGGAATAGAAATGGATCCAGTAGAAAGAATTTTTTTGTAAGGATCAATCACGCCCTCTGATAATGCAGCCATAGCAAAGAAAGGCTTCACGATAGATCCCGGAGTATAAAGACCTGATTTTGTTCTATCGAGAAATACTTTTCGATCATCATTGAGATATCGATTAATTTCTTCTTTATCTTCTCCGCGAGAAAGAATAGCAGAATCGTATTCAGGAAAACTGACAGCAGAAATAATTTCTCCATTCCATGCATCCATGATTACTCCTGCGCCACCTCGGAACGAGTTATTTCCAGCGAAATCTCGGATAAAAATATGAAGCTGTTTTTGAATCCGAGAATCGACGGTAGTGGTTAAATCCCTTCCGTGGACAGGGTCGTTTACTTTATTTTCAGAGTGAATTCCTCCTCGAGCGTCAGTTTCCACTATCTTTGCTCCATTTCTGCCCTTTAAATACTCATCATACTGCTTTTCTAGGCCTTCTTTCCCGATAAAATCAGTTTGCCAGTATTTTCCGCTTTTATCCTTGGTTGGGTAGCTTAGGTATCCTAAAAGATGAGAAAAACCAGGGGTCATATATTTTCGCATTGGAAAATCTAGTCCTCGCTCTTGCCCTTCAGTAGTTTCAGTTTTTTGATTCCATGCAATTTCCTTTCCGTTTCGATCATAAATAATTCCGCGATCACTAAAGATGATTACTTTTCCAAGCATGTTGTTTTCGCTTCTTTGCATGTAGGCTTCTCCTTTTTTAATTTGCAAGTAGCCGAGGCGAGCCGAAAAAGTAAAAGCAGTGATTAGAAAGAATACTCCAAGAAAAAGGATTGTCTTTTTGGAAATTGCTTTCTCTATTCTTCCTTCAAATTGCTGACGATCAAAATTTTCTAGATTGTGAGAATCGAGAAAAATTTCATCTGGGTCGACGAATAGATTGCTTTTCTTTTTCCTTCTGCGATTAAAATTGGTGATCATTGGTTGTCGTCAGGATAAAAACGAATTTTCTTTTTTGCAAACTCTATAATGCCAAGAAGAACTAGGGCAAAGATCATGGTTACAAAAACCATCCCGTAATATCTTTCTTCGGGAGCACCATACAACAAATCCGAGATTAGGAAAAGACCTACCGCCTCGAAATAAAAGGCAAAATAAATCATGCCGGCAAAAGCCAGAATAGCGGATACCCAGAAAGGCAAATATACAATGGAAATTAATAGAATGACTGAAGCCAGAATCCGCAATAACATACTGTCATTTTACACTATTTTGGGGGCAATTCCAATGTAATTTTTTGGGGAAATGTGCCGGAGCTCTTTCTTGATTTTTTCGGAAACTGGTAGCTCGTCGATGAATTTTGAGAAATCTTCCATGGTCACTTTTTTGCCACGAGTGAGATCCTTTAATTTTTCATAAGGAAATGGTTCCCCTTCCCTACGCAAAATAGTTTGGATTGCTTCAGCGATTACTTCAGGATGATTTTCTAAGACGCTTACTATTTTTTCTTTATTCACTTCGATTCGAGAGAGACCCGCGAGAAGATATTCGTAGGCCACGAGTGAGTGAGCAAATGCCACACCGATGTTTCGCTCTACAGTAGAGTCAGAAAGATCACGCTGAAGACGAGAGATAGGAAGCTTGCGAGCAAAAAATTCAAAGAGTGCATTTGCAATGCCGAGATTTCCTTCGCTGTTTTCAAATTTAATCGGATTGATTTTATGAGGCATAGTAGAAGATCCGATAGTTCCCTCTTTTGGTTTCTGCACTATCCATTCATCGCTAATGTAGCGCCAGATATCCTGATTGAAATCTAGGAGGATGGTGTTAATTTGTCGAACAGTATCAAATACTGCTACGTAGCTGTCGTGACACTCTATTTGAGTGGTGATTAGGTTTGCCTCAAGCCTTTGTTGGTGCCCTTTATTGAATGCTTCTATGAATTTCTGGCTCCATTTAGGCCAATCAGTGTTCGGAAATGCGACGACATGAGCATTCCAGTTACCACTTGCTCCGTTTAGCTTTGCTTGTATCTTTATGCCCGAAAGATCATCGATCCTCTTTTCAAGCCTAGCTACAAATACTTTCATTTCTTTTCCAAAAGTAGTGGGGCTGGCAGGTTGGCCATGAGTGCGGGCAAGCATAGGGAGGGATTTATATTTTTTTGCCAGTTGGTCAAGCTCGCGCACGATTTCTTTAATCTTGGGTTTAATAACTTCCTCGAGGCTGTCTCGAATCATGAGGGCATATGCAATGTTGTTTACATCTTCTGAAGTAAGCGCAAAGTGTACCCATTCAGTCAGTTTTGGATCCTTTATTTTTTCTTTTATAAAATACTCCACAGCTTTTACATCGTGATCAGTAGCTTTTATATTTTTGTAACCCTTTGTTTCTAAATCAGAAATTATTTTAAAATCTGCGTCAGAGATATTGTAAAGCGAACGGATTTTCACAGCCTGCGCACCTTTTAGTTTTCGGAGGGCAATCAGATATTCCCCTTCTACGGTGACTCTATATTTCGCTAAAGCTTTTTCAGAAAAATACGGCAAAAGAGCTTTTGTTTTGCTTCCATATCTATTGTCTATTGGGCTAAGGGTTTCATTCATATATTTAAGTTTTTCTTAATTCTTTCCATGGCTGGTTGGCTAAAATCATGGTCAAAATGTTTGCCAGTAATCGTCTCGTATATCTCAATATACCTCCTCGAAAGCTCCGCCACAAGCTCGCCTGGAATCTCGGGCAATACAGCATCCTTATATGGATCGCATCTTTCCATGAGCCAGAGACGCAAGAATTCTTTATCAAAATATTCTGGTTCTTTTCCTTCCGCAATGCGCGACTCATAGCTATCGGCTTTCCAGTATCGAGATGAATCGGGTGTATGAATTTCGTCGATCAAGGTGAGTTCTCCACTTTCATCTAATCCAAATTCGTACTTTGTATCTACAAGTAGTAGTCCCCTTTCGCGGGCTATTTCCTGTCCTCGCGCAAATATAGCTTTCGCAGTATTTTCGAGTCGCTCCGTCATTTCTTTAGAAAGGATTCCCTCGCTTACGATTTCTGCCGGAGTGATTGGTCTATCGTGCTCGTCAGATTTTGTAGTTGGAGTAAAGACTGGCTCAGCAAGTTTTTGATCTTTTGTCATTCCTTCAGGCAGGATGAAATTTCCAAAATCACGTTTGCCATTTTTGTAATGAGTCCAAAGTGAAGTTCCTGTCACTCCAGTGATGTATCCGCGCACTACGCATTCGATAGGTAGGGGTGTACATTTTTTTGCCACTAATACGTTTGGATCAGGAGAGTGAAGCACATGATTTTGAATGATGTCCTTAGTCTTATCAAACCAAAACAAACTAATTTGATTCAATATTTCTCCCTTGAAAGGTATGAGGGCAATATTTCGGTCAAAAGAAGAATGTCTATCTGTGGCGACGAGAGTAATATGGTCGTTTGCTACATAAATATCACGAACCTTCCCCACTTTCTTTTGCCCAAGCTCGGGAAAATCAGTCTCATTTATCGTGTCGTTTATGTGGTTTTTAATTTCCTCTATGTTCATAGACTATTTTTTTGTCATTAAGCTTAGAAATAATCGTGACTATAGGTCGCTCTTCTTTTGTGATTGTTCCTGCGATGTTCGCAGTAATTCCAAAGTCTGAAGCCATCTTTACACAACGTTCTGCATCATTTTCATTTACTACCAACAACATACCTTGTCCACCATTCCATACTTCGTAAAATTCTTCGTCATCGATTTTTCTCCATTCTGCACACTTCCTCATAATCTCTGGAGGATCAAAAAGATTGGTAAGCATCGCGGATAGACCTCTAGGAAATAGAATATCTTTTGCCAATTTTTCACTGAAGGCTCCGCCAGAGAGATGAACCACTGCATGTATATCCATTTCTGATTTAAAGTCTTTGTTATACCAACCGTGCAAAGTATTGATGAAAGTATCATACAAGACGGAAGGAGTAGCGGCCGATTTTATGTCTTCTTGTGCTTCAGGATTCTTCCACCATTCGGTGCCATATTTTTCTCGGAGGGCTGCTCGCAGGGAACTTATTCCATTGCATCGGAAACCGTTTTCTTTAAGAGCGATGATTACTTGCCCATTTGCTAGTGTATCTCCCGTGATCATTTTATCTTTATGATATGCACCTATCATTACCCCTGACCAGTTTAGTTTGGTTTTTGAGTCACTTATCTCAGAACCAAGAGCTACTCCCATTTGAGCAGTCTCACCTTTTAGTACTACTATCTTCTCATTTTTCACTACTTCTCCTAATCCGCTCATCAGTCCCTTGTACGCTTTGCTAGTTTCATCTCCCGCGTTTCCTACCGTAGAAGTGTCGAGAATATTTATGAAAACTAGCGGAATGCCCCCAAAGCGTGTTATATCACTCGCCGTCATGGCGATGATGTCGTATGCTGCTTGATGATGCGTCTTGGCAGCGTCTATGATGATACCTTTGGTACCTATTCCGTCAGCTGAGGCTTCAATGAAATATCCTTCCGGTAGATTTTTTAAAGTGAAAGGTCGAGGTCCTCGAAAACTTCCTCCTGAAAGATCGTGTACTTCTACAAACGGAGAGTTGTTGTAGCTAGCTTTGCATATTGATCCAGCAAAACTAGAAAAAGAAGCTTCTTCTTCTACGTTTACACCATCAATTGAGTAGGCTTTATTTTTAGAATTTATATTCATAGGTTTAAAAAATCAAAATTATTTAAAATTTCCTTCTTGCCATTTTCGAAGGTGACAATGAAGTGAAAAAAAGTATTTGGTAAATTTTCATTTTCTCGGTCGGCTAATCTGGCTTCTATAGTGAAAGCACAAGTTTCTGGAATTACAAACCTTTCTCCAGAATTTATATATATACGCTTGGTTCTTATATTTTCTCTAATCTCTTCAAAATTGTTTCCAAAATCAAGGTCTTTTTCAAATGACCCTGGAACTGTATGTCCGATATTGATACTGTTCTCCGATAAGGGATGGTGAAAAAGTTTAATCCAATTTTTTGTTTTGTTTTTTTGCTCGAAAGTATCTTTTGCATAATTACATAATTCTTCAAAATCCATACCCACCTCGGCATGTTTAGCTATATCTAGAATAGTCTCATAGCAAACTCTGATGTGATCTTTTGTCGCTTCATCTTCACCTTTGTATAAAGTAAAACCAAAATCCCCTATCATATTTGTAGATTTATTTACCGGTGAGAGATAAATCATTCCAACACTTTCTTTTTCAAAAGTGAAATTGTCTCGTGGAAAATATTCAGGAAGTCGTAGACTTTCAAATTGCAATCTCGTGAAAGGCACAGTATCAAATAACACACCTACTCCTCCTAGGGGTGGATCGTACCAGCCCATAGGGTACATTTCCGGATTGTTTGCCATTTCTTTTAAAATTAAATCTCTCACCTCAACTTCAGATTTTCCATCAATATCTTTCACGATATTAGTCGCAATTTTTACGGCAGATAGTCTAGTTTCTTTAATCGCTCTAATTAATTCGCTCATTTATTTAAATATTTCGCATATCCCCCTTTGGTAAGTTTCAAACTTTTGGTCATTACCTCCTTGTTCATCTTTTGTTTAAATATCGAAAGTTTTTTTGAAAGTTTCGCATCAGAGGTCGCAAGTATTTGGGCCGCTAAGAGTCCTGCATTCTTCGCTCCGTTTACTGCTACCGTAGCTACAGGGACACCAGGAGGCATTTGAGCGATAGATAGCAGAGAATCAAGCCCATCCATCGATTTGGTTTTGATGGGGACTCCAATGACAGGAAGGGTGGTCATCGATGCGGTCATGCCAGGTAGATGAGCAGATCCTCCAGCGCCCGCTATGATCACAGAGATACCCTTTTTCTGGGCACTGTTTCCATATTTATATAAATAGTCCGGAGTACGATGAGCGGAAACGATGGATATTTCATAAGCTACTCCAAGACTCTCTAAAATTTCTGCCGACTCTTTCATGATCGGTAGATCGGAATCTGAACCCATGATTATTCCTACTTTTGCCTTTGATTTCATATTGAAATATTTTTTCTTGCTTTTTTAGCTATTCTTTCTGCTTTTTCAACCGAGCTTGCTAGTACTGTGATATGTCCCATTTTTCGCTCAGGCTTGGTCAACATTTTACCATATATATGAGCTTTGGCATACCCAAGAGCATCGACTTCATTTATGCCTTTTGGCTCGGCCTCGCCTTCCCTTTCGCCTAAAATATTTATCATCACTGCAGCTTCAGAAAACTTTTTCGGAATTTCAAGGGACATACCAGTGATGGCTCTGATGTGTTGTTCAAATTGCGATGCGCTGAATGCTTCGATCGTGTGATGTCCCGAATTATGAACGCGGGGAGCTATTTCGTTTATTAAAACCTGTCGGTTTGGAGTTAGAAACATCTCTATTCCAAATACTCCTACTCCGCCCAAGGCAGATAGTACTTTTCCAGCCAAGACCTCAGCCTTTTCTTTTACTGATTCGGAAACAGGTGCGGGTGAGCGTACTATATGGCATATATTGTTTCGATGAATAGTCTCTACTACTGGATATGATACGACGGAGCCTTGCGCGTCTCGGGCCGCTACCACCGCCAATTCTTTTACAAATGGTACAAATTTTTCTGCATATAGTTGTCCTCCTGAAAGTTTTTCAAATGCTTCACTGATATCTTCTTTGTGTTTGATGACAAAATTTCCTCTCCCGTCGTAGGCATCAAAACGAGATTTTAGTAAAAAGGGGTATCCAAAAATTTCTCCTTGGCGGATGCAATCTTCTTCGGTGTCGATGAGAGCAAAATCCGCGACTGGGATATCGTGCTCTTGTAGAAATGCTTTTTGTCTAAATTTGTCTTTGATGATACGGAGAGTTTCTGGATCTGGGTTTACTTGCTTTCCGCTTTTACTTATTTCGTCTAGTGTTTTGTTGTCGGCTGATTCAATTTCAAAAGTAATATAATCTGACATGTTGGCCAACTCTAAGATTTTCTCCCTGTCTTTAAACCCTCCGATTACTTGGCCATCGGCAATCTGCCCAGCGGGAGAGTTTGGTGTGGGATCAAGCACTACCACCCTAAAACCCAGCTTATGTGCAGCCTCCGTGAGCATTCTTCCCAGCTGTCCTCCTCCTACTATTCCGATGGTTTTCGGCATAAAATGATTATATCAAGAAAAATAAAAAAGCGTCAGGCTACTGACGCTTTTAAGAATTCGCATATTATTCCCTCAATTTCATAATCCGGATTATATCCGTTTGGATTATGAATGAGGTGAAAATCCCCATACAATTTTTTTAGAACTTGCCAGGTGCTAGGACATGGCTCATTTGAAATCAGATTGGCAGCTTCTGTAATAGTCAGATTTTGTCTTTCCATTACTCTCCCTATCCTCTCTTCTTCAGAAGCGTACACATAAAGAAGCAGAGAACTTTTGGAATAGCTTGAAAGAACTTTCCCCCCTTCTACCGTCACATCAATGATTCCATTTTGGTGACGATAAAATTCTTCTGCCAACGTTCCTGAATAATATGCTTTGTTTCCTTCACCTATTTTAACTTTGTACAAAATTTCCCCATTTGAGAACTTCTGTACTTCGTTGGGTGACATAAAATAGTATTCTCTCCCATCTACTTCACTCTTTCTGGAAGCGCGAGTAGTGAAGGGAATAATTCTATTAAACCCCCTGCTTTTAATGACATCCAGGCGCAGAATCTTGTTTAGGATGATTTCTTTTCCTGCGCCTCTTGGTCCCGTGACCGCTATAAACTTTTCCATTGGAAACCTCTACTTTTAATTTGAAAATACCATTGGGGTATTAATTTGTCAAATTAGTATTCCCAATATCCTTCCGATACTGCATTCCGGAAAAATTAATATGCGAGATGGCAGAATAAGCAGTGGCGAGTGCTTCGGTTAGATTTTTTCCAATGGCACTTACGCCTAGTACCCTGCCCCCATTTGTCAAAAGTTCGCCTCCAGCGCCTATACTGGTGCCCGCGTGAAAAACTACGATGTCTTTGTTTTCCTCCGCCTTATCTATTCCTGAAATGACTTCTCCTTTTCTATAATCTCCTGGATATCCCTGGGAAGCGAGAATAATAGTGCATGCGCTCGCATCTGTCCATTTGATAGGGAGCTCTTTGATATTTTGGTCCATGCAAGCCTCCATGATTTCAAGTAAATCAGTTTCAAGTAGTCGCATATAGCTTTGAGTCTCTGGATCGCCAAAGCGTGCGTTGTATTCTAATATTTTTGGACCATCATTGGTGAGGATTAGGCCCGGGTATAATATTCCTTGAAATGGAGCACCTTCTTTTTTCATGCCAGCGAGAGTAGGTGCCACTATAGTCTCTGCAATTTTTTTCATTAGATTTTCATCTACAAATGGAAGTGGGGCGATAGTTCCCATTCCGCCGGTATTTGGGCCAGTGTTCCCTTCCCCAATTCTTTTGTGGTCCTGAGAAGATGGAAAGAGAGAAAAGTTTTCTCCATCACAAAATGCGTGAATGGATATTTCTTTACCAGCTAGAAATTCTTCGATTACTATTTCTTTGCCTGCTTCGCCAAAGGAATTTTTTTCCATGATTTCGCTTATGGCATTTTTTGCTTCGTCGTGTGTCTGGCAAATAAAGACACCTTTGCCGAGGGCAAGACCGCTCACTTTTACTACTACGGGTAAAGTATGTGTTTCTACATATTTTTTTGCGTTTTGAGAGTCCGTGAAGGTCATGAATTTTGCAGTGGGCAATCCATACTTCTGCATGAAATTTTTTGCGTATGCCTTAGATGATTCTAAGCGAGCAGCGTCTTTTGTCGGACCAAAGATTCTCTGGCCTTTAGCTTTGAAAGTATCTACTATCCCCAAGGCTAGTGGATCGTCAGGCAAGGCCAAGGTGAGATTTATATTTTCTTTCTCTGCGAATTTGAGTAGTTGGTCTATGTCGGTTGCTTTTATGGGGATATTCTTTCCAAGCGAGGCCGTGCCTGCATTTCCCGGAGCGAAGAAAAGCTCGATAGGATTTTTTGACTGTGCGATCTTCCAACCTACAGCGTGCTCTCTACCTCCTCCTCCGATTATTAAAATTTTCTGTTTTGTATTATCCATTTGGGTAAGCTAGCTTTGCAGATTGTTTACATTCTTTTAAAATTTCTTCTTCACCTTCATTTACTAACGGAATTTCTCTTTTAAATATTTCTATCCTGTCACTGGCGATATCTTGCAAGGCTTCTATTTGAGTTTGATGTTCTATTGGTAAAAGTTTTTGTTGTATATCTGTAGCTAGATCATCTAGTGAAAATTCCATTACATTTCGTTTTATTACCTCTCCTTTATCAAATTCTTCGGTCACATAGTGACAGGTTGCTTCGGTAAAAAAATCGCGGTTCACATTTTTTACAAAAAGTCGGCGCGCTTCATGCACTCGCAGGCCATACATTCCTTCTCCTCCAAAATCGGGTCGCCCCGTATCAAGTGGACCAGGATGTTGGTTTACAATTCTTTTTTCAAATCTTTTGATTACGTTTTGCGGAGTGAGTACCATCCAGCCATACTGCCCTATCATATTTACATTTCGTTTTTCGCATTCGCTTATTATTGCTTCTCCAAATTCGACGCTATCTTTAAATTTCTTTCTCTCGAGCACGATGATATTTTCTCCGGAAATTCCTAGTGCTTTGGCCTTCTCTATACCTCCCGCAGTTTCTTTACTAGCTATCACTAAAACAGGATTCACATTAGTGAGCGTACCGTTTTTGGTAGCCTTTATTATCGCCTCCATGGTGGTTCCTCCACCAGAAATTAGTAGCGCTAAGCGGATTTCTTTTTCAAGATCATTTTTAGGAAGTTGGAGTGTCATATTTTACTTCGCTTTTGCGTTCAAGGATATCGATAGGATACTCGCCGGTAAAAAATGAAGTGCAAAGATTTTCTTTTGGAATACCAATGGATTCGATTAGCCCTTCTAGGGATAGAAAATGCAAAGATGTGGCGCCGAGAAATTCACGGATTTCCTCTACCGTTTTTTGGGAAGCGATCAGCTCGCTTTGGCGAGGAGTATCGATTCCATAAAAATCAGGAAAGCGTACAGGAGGAGAAGAGATGATCAAATGAACCTCGATGGCACCTGCATCAAAAAGTGTCTGTACAAGGCGTTTGGATGTGTGTCCACGTACGATAGAGTCATCGAGCACTGCGACTTTCTTTCCACGAAGCATTTCAGGTAGGGGCACAAGTTTAAGAGCTACACTGTGTCTGCGTGATTCTTGATCTGGTTCGATAAATGTTCTGTGAACGTATCTATTTTTTACTAATGCCATTTCTATCGGAATTCCAGAAGCAATGGAATATCCGAGAGCCACAGGCACAGCAGTGTCGGGCACTGGTACGATGATATCTACATCGAGTGGTCGCTCTTTGGCGAGAGTTTTTCCGAAATTTTTTCTGACATCGTATATAAGTTTCCCACCTAAAATACTATCAGGTCGGGAGAAATATACGTATTCAAAAATATCATGTTTTGGAGTAGGTTCCGCTATCTGCTTGTATGTAATTCCCGCATCGTTGATCACAATCATTTCACCCTCGACCACTTCGCGAAGTGGTTCTGCTCCGATTGTTTTTAACGCACAGCTTTCAGAAGCTATCACGTAGCCGTCTTTTAAAGTACCAATTACGAGGGGTCGCATTCCATAGCGGTCGCGGACAGCCACCAGGGTATCTTTTGTCATTAGGGTGAGTGAAAATGCTCCGGTAAACAATGGGAATGCCTCCTCAATGGCCTCAGGAAGCGTTTTCCCTTGGTTTATATAGAATTCTATAGCATCACTCATTAGCTCTGAATCTGAGCGATCTTTCTTTAAAATTCCTTTTGAAGAGAGAAACTCTTCGAGCAATTTTACGCTGGGAAGATTTCCATTGTGAGCCAGAGCAAAAGTGCCCGACTCATTTACCACTGGTTGGGCATGAGCTATCGCACCTCCCAAGGAGGTCGAATATCTATTGTGCCCAATTCCGATGTAGCCTTTTAGCGAATTAATAGCTTCCTCTGTGTATACGCTTGAAACTAATCCAGGACCGATATGAGAATGCATTGTGGTTCCGTCGCTTGTAGTGATTCCTGAAGCTTCCTGTCCGCGGTGCTGAAGTGCGAACAAAGCAAAAAAAGCAAACCTCGCTATGTCTGTATCTTTTTTATATATTCCTACAATTCCACACTTTTCTTTTAGTTCACTCATTTGAAATATTTCACTGCGTTTCTAAAAATTTGCAATCCTTCCCCTTCTGATTTGTGAAGATCAATTTTTTTCCCTTTTCGCTTAGCTTCTTCATTTTCTCGAAACCAAATCGGACTCTGATGAAAAAACATAGCTCTCTCTGGGTGTGGCATCATGCCAAGCACTCGGCCATTATATCCGAGAACTCCTGCAATGTCATGGACTGCTCCATTTGGATTTGTCTCTAGGTTCTGATATTTGCAAATTTTCCCTTTTTCATATGCAAAAGCTATTTGTCCTGACTTTTTCATTTTTCTATACTCGCTTTCGCTGATTACATACCTACCCTCTCCATGAGCAATCGGTAAAGAAATGTTTTTGATTCCCTTTAGCCAAGGACTTTTACCTGTAATCTTTAGGTCTACCCATCGATTGATGTATCTCGCTTTTTTATTATGAGCCAAAGCACCAGGCAATATGCCAAGGTTGGTCAGAATCTGAAATCCATTACAGATGCCAATGACGAGAGTGTCTCGGGAAAGAAATTCTGCAAGCTCTTTGCTTAAATGATTTTTGAATTTATTAGCATAAGCCTTTCCGCTCCCAGTGTCGTCTCCATATGAAAATCCTCCCGGGAAAGCCAGAATATTGTATTCCAAAAGTTGCTCTGGTTTTGCTATGAGATCATTGATATGCACAATGTCAGCCGTGGCGCCCGCAGATTCAAATGCGAATTTTGTTTCTTCTTCGCAGTTTAATCCATATCCCGACAAAACTATTACATTTGGTTTTTTCATATTTGCGTCTAAGGGGTTAGGTGTAAGGGGTAGGTGTAAGGGGACCCCTTACATGTTATCCACAGGGTAAGGGGTCCCCTTACATGTTATCCACAGCTTTCGGAAAACTTATGATAATTTTTGTGAAGCTTATCGGTGTTTGATTCAATGACTTTCTTTTTTTGGTCAGTTACTATAAATTTTTTGTCCTTTGACACAGTTCCTATCATACTAACAGGTACTCTTCGCATTATTTTCTCAAATCTCTTCATGTTAAATGGCGCGATAGACACTAGAATTCGCCCCTGACTTTCAGAAAATAGTTTGCTGTCGATAGAGCTTGCATGTCCATGAAGATTTTCAAGGGAAACATTGCATCCAAGCATCCCTCCTACGCTTGCTTTCGCGAGAGCAGTAGCCAGACCCCCAGAAGTCACGGAGATAGCTGAAGAAACTATACCTTCCCTCACTGCTTCTTCAAAAGCGGAGTATATTTTTATATTCTTTTCAAAGTCTACCTTCGGCACATCGTTTCCAATAGCATTCGGATTTTTTGATTCTTTTGCTAACATTCTAAAATATTCACTGGCGCCGAGTTCATCATGAGTTTCCCCGAGAACATAGATATTATCTCCTGCAACTTTCCATTCAGGAGAAACCGCGTTTAGTACATCGTCCATCACCCCTATGGCTGAAATTAGAAGAGTTGGAGGAATAGAAATTTTTAATGGATTTCCTTTTTCGTCATAGCCCTTGAAATCATTAAACATACTGTCTTTGCCGGAAATAAAGGGAGTACCGTACCCTACGGCGTAGTCATAGCAAGCCCTTACTGCTTCTTTAAGCTCCCCGAGACGGTCGGACTCATTTGAAGAACACCAGCAAAAGTTGTCTAAGATAGCTAGGGTAGAAAGACTCCCTCCTGCGGTGATGACATTTCTGATTGCGGTGTCTATGGCACAGGCAGACATATGGTACGCACTGATATCTCCATAGAAAGGATATAGGGAGGAAGAAAGTACGGCTCCTTTTTTTGATCCATGAACAGGGCGGAATATTTGCGCATCGGTATTTATTCTTCCTGCTCCAGAAAGTGGTTTCAATACAGATGATGCCTGCACCTCGTGATCGTATTGTTCGGATATAAAAGCAAAACTTCCGATATTTAATTCGCTGAGCAGATTTTCTAAAACTTTTGTTCGAGCAAATCCCGCTGGCAGTTTTGGCTCTACATATTTTCGGGAAGGAAAAGTAGTTCTTAATTCTTTAACAGGCAGACCATCATGCAAAAAATCCATCGGCATATCCATGATCTTTTTGCCATTAAATTTTACTCGACATCTTCCTGAATTCGTAAACTCACCGATGATTGTGGCCTCTACTCCTCGGCTCTCCATGAGTCGACGGAATACCTCCCATTTCTTTTTTGGTACAGAGAGAGTCATTCGCTCCTGGGATTCGGAAATCCAAATTTCCCATGGGCGAAGGCCAAGATATTTTAAGGGAACTTTTTCAAGATCTACTTCTGCTCCACCACATTCTTTCGCCATTTCTGCTACAGAACAAGATATTCCTCCGGCACCGTTGTCGGTGATGCTTGTATACAGATCCATTGCTCGGGCTTCTTTTACAATTGCATCAGAAAGTTTTTTCTGAGTGATTGGGTCTCCTATTTGCACAGCAGTTGCAGGCGAAGTAGAATCCATCGTAACCGAAGAAAAAGTCGCTCCGTGAATTCCATCAGCTCCGACTCTTCCTCCGATCACTACTATGTAGTCTCCTGCCTGAGCTTCTTTTTCGTGCAAATATTTTCCATTTCCCTTTCTTTCAATTATTCCTACGGTACCTGCAAACACAAGAGGTTTTCCTCTATATCTATCTTCGTATTTAATAAATCCGGAGTGAGTAGGAATCCCAGAACAATTTCCTCCTACATTTATTCCTCTGATCACTCCATCCATTATGCGCCTTGTAGAAAGCATTTTTTGTTGCTTATTCTTCCCTCTGTAGAGCGGTCGTGTATCATGAGGATTACCTACACAAAATCCATATACATTTCCAACTGGTTTTGCGCCAAGTCCAAATCCTACGGTATCGCGGTTTACACCCACGATTCCAGTGATCGCTCCTCCAAATGGATCCAGCGCAGAAGGGCTGTTGTGAGTCTCTACTTTATGAGTAATTAAATAGTGATCATCAAACGCAATAGCTCCGGAGTTATCTGAAAAAACAGATACACAAAAATCACGAGAACCTTTTCTTTTTCTAATTAGATTAGTAGCCCCTTTTATATATGTTTTATATAGTCCATCCTTAATCTCATCGATTGGATTCGCAAAGATAGTATGCTTGCAGTGCTCAGACCATGTCTGAGCTAGAGACTCGAGTTCGATATCAGTAGGATCTCTTCCTTCTTTTGCAAAAAATTTCTGAATTACTTTCATGGACTCTAGGTCAAGAGCAAGCGGACCTCTTCTCATGCCATCTGGATCAACGATTCCTTCCTTGCCGATATTGATTAGTTCTTCATCGCTTACATTAAGCGATACTTTTACAACTGGTGTCTTTTCTTCGAGTATCACTACTGGTGCACTCTGTGGCAGAGTCTTTTCTTTTTTAATTTCTTTCTCTGTGGCAATATATGATCTTTCAATTAATGGATTGTGGAGTGATTGTGAGATTTTTTCTAAATCAGAAGAGCCTAGCTTGCCTTTAATTAAAAAAACCCGAGAGGTATATACCGCCAGGTCTGTTTCTTTTGGCAAATGAAAAAAGTCGAGAATAGTTTCTTTGGCAGTATTTCCGGCGTTATCTGTCACCCCAGGGAGAAAGCCGATTTCTAGAGCGAAGTTAAATCTTTTAGCTGGGATTTCGTTTATGGAAAAATTTTCCAGCACTCTATGAGTGAGCAGATTTCCAACTTGTTCAAGTTGTTCCTTGGAAAATTGTGAATCAATAATATATGAGTCAAGAATGGTCACCGAGGAGGGTTTCCCTTTTAGGCCGAGTTCCTTCCAAGATTTGAGGTACAGTTTTTCCCTACTGTCGGTAGCCTTTGATACCACATAAATTCTTGAAATCATGTGTGAATTCTACAACATTGAATAAAATTTCACAACAAAGGTGTAAGGGGTCCCCTTACATGTTATCCACAGGTTTACTCGAGCATTTTTTTCAG
>DASTLQ010000014.1:0-45082 GCA_035714785.1 Minisyncoccota bacterium | reverse complement strand
AAAGTTCAAAAAGTGAGAAATTAAACACAAATAATAATATTGGAAATAATAAATTAGATGAAATTTGTCCAATAACATCTAATATGGAAACATCTAAGTGTTATGCTGAATTTTCTATACAGCAAAATGATTATTCTGTTTGTGCTAATCTTCCTTTGGATATACGCGGTTGGGGCGTTACTTGTTATGCAGAATTAGCCGTCAGGAAAATGGATAAAGAAATATGTAATTTGATAAATAATATTTCCGGCTGGGGTCACCAATCCATAATTGATCAGTGTTTTTCTATGGTTGATAAAGGAGAAGTAACCAGTTTTATGGTAAGGAATTAGGGTAGCTTAACTTAAAATTTGCTTATAATTATTTGAAAAGTATTTTTCAAAAGACAACGAACTTTTGGTTTTCTTTTCATGCTCATATCCTCTGTAGAAGTCTAGCAGTCTTTTTCTCAGTTCGTTTCTTAATATTTGCTGATCTTTTATAAATTTTTCGTAATAGATTTCAATGTTTGCTTGTAAGTCTTTTAGAGCATCAAATTCTTTAAAGGAATTGCGCAAGAATTCACTGCCTTTTTGCCCACTTTTAATTTTTATAAAATCTTGCTCCGTCATAAGCTCAAATTCTTTTTTAATTTTGGAAAGGGTAGGCGTTTTCCCTCCATCTTTTATATACTCGTTATATGTTTGAATGATTTCTTCATTTAATATGCTGACTGGATAATCCCCATAACCATCTATTCCGCCATTAGTAAATTCAAAAATCTTTTTTCTTTGTTCCTCACTTTCGAAATATTTTGTAAATTTCTCGGTGATAGGATTTATGAGTCCGTGCAAGAATTCATGGTCAAATGTATCAGGATTTTCTGTATGGGACATTATAAAGAGGGTATTTCCGATATCAATACCTCGTCCCATATTGACCCTAGGAAGCACCTTGTCACAAGGGATTATTCCAATTTTATTTATGTTTGAAGTCTTTACGTGTGGGCGAAAATATTCTATTGATTTTGTTACTTGTTCTTTATATTTGGAAATCGTTTCTTCTCGTTTCTTTATTTCATCATCTACGTCAAGGATAGGTGCATTTTCCTCATATTCTCTGAGAGAGTTGATTGTTTTTTCGTATAATTCTTCCGGGTTTTTGATAAATGATTTATATTTTTTAATCTTACTTAGCACTTCGTCTTTATATTCGGGATGAGCATAGGTGAGTGCTATCCACTCCATTGCCTCATCATTTTCCTTGGGTAGTTGTTCTCGACTCGCTAATAAACCTGCAAGAAGTTCTATTCCTTGTTCTCTTTTAACCTCTAATTGGGGAATTGGCATTATCTCAAGTCCCTCTATTTTGGCAGCATTTGCCATAAATTCTCTTGCCATGCCTATATTGTATAATAAATTGGTTTTGAAGTGAAAGACTCTTGAATTTAGTGCAGTACACCCTCTAGGATGGGCCAATACTATTGAACCATTACGACTAGCTTGACATAACGACCAAATAGATGTATTATATACACAGTATTTTGCCCTTTGAAATATATTCCTTCGTTGTTATTTGTTAGGTCTTCTCTGATCCTTTCTAGGGAGTAGAGAAGATCTAATAAATTTACTAACAAATATAAGGAATAGAATAATGAAAAAAGCAGAGTTTATTGCCATCCTGCTAGCGCTGGGAGTGGGTATTACAGCGGTAGGTGCTGTTTTGTTACATAGCTTTTATTTAGCATGGGCCTGTATACTACTAATTGCTGGAATATCATTCCAGTCAGGAGTAAATAATGAGAGCACAGAAAGTACCATGTCAAGTAAAATTAGAACTAAGGGAAATGGAATAGGTCGCATTATAGTGCTTGTGGTTGTGTATAAAATCGCAATAGGGGACCATCTAAATGATGGATGGATGAAATATGCAACTATCGCAGTGTTTGTGATAGCAAACATAAGTGGTCCATATACATTGGGTCATATTCTAAAAAAACATTTTAAAGAATTAAAATTCGACTAACATTAACTTAAAAAAGGAGCCATAATGGATACTTTCATATTTATTGTGATAATTGCACTTTCTGCGGTCGGTGTATATCGTCATAAGAAAGCTAAAATAGGTGAGATTATATCTCTCATTCCTGCTAGATTCATTGCCCCTTAGCGTTCCTTGATATCAATAATTCACAAAAATTTCACAAAACTGGAGTAAGTAAATGGAAAATGTTAAAAGTGATTTTAATCAAGAAATAGAGAAGCTTCTGGACTTTTTTCAGAAGACGGCTGGTTTTTTGGAATCAGAATCCGTTGAAATTCGTAGCCGGGATTCAAAGGGTAGGATAGATAAATATTCTATTCTAGCTTGTTACTTGTCGAGAGACGAGTATGATCCCACCAAGCTGAAACCAACCCCTTCAAATGGGGCTGCGTTTAGAATTTACCGAGATTTTTCAGAAGCAGGTATTGTAATTGAAAACAACGCTTCTTTGAAAGAAGAAGAGATCTTAAACAAGCTTTGTCTTGAAAGGGAGAAGATCTTGAAGATTGTTAAACAGTATATCGAAAGCCTACCATAAAGGTAGGCTTTTATTATTGTACTTATGCACTCACGGTTTCCTTTGCTATAATAAAAAAGTCATGATGGATACTTTTTTGCTTCTGCTTCCCATATGCGGAATTATCGCTTTTGGATATTTTCTACATCGCTATCATATTGTAAAGTCAAATTGGATTAAGACCTTAAATCTTTTTGTTTATTACGTTTCTTTGCCCGCGCTTATCATTACTTTGTTTTGGAAAATTGAATTCACCACCAGCACGCTGAGTTTTTTGGGATTTCATGCCATTTTGATAATAGTTTTGAGTTTACTGTTAGTTTTGTTTTTGTCTCTCTTTTCCATTAATAATAATACAAAGATTGCAGTGGTACTCGGAGTGATGGTAGGGAATACGATATATATGGGTTACCCCATTTTGCAATCAGCCTATCCTGCTTTTCCGATAGAAGTCAGCATGGGGGCCGGTACTATTCAGCTCATAGTCGGGCTTTTGATGGGAGTATTCTTAGTAGAATACATGGTTCTCAAAACAAAAAAATCTTCTGTCTATTTTCTTGATTTAGCTAAAAATCCGCTAGTGATCGCCGTCATCGCAGGAGTACTTTTGAATCTTGTTGCTCATAATCAGATTGTGAATGAGATCTTTAAACCGATTTCTCTTTTAGGAGAAACTGCTAGCCCCTTGGCCCTGTTTACCCTCGGAGCATTTATGTATCGTAAATTTTCAAAGCAAAGTTGGATGTTGGGTGGTTTTGCTATTGTGGCAAAGCTAGCAATCTTCCCATTGGTTGTATTTCTCATCTCATCTCTACTTGGTTACAGCAAAGAGTATATTCAAATTTCAGTTTTAATATCAGCAATGCCTACTGCGGTGACTGGCTTTATTTTAGCGGAGAAGTACAATCTAAATGATCAACTAGCTGCAGATATTATTTTAGTGACTACAATTTTATCGATTATAAGTATTCCAATGGTGACGTGGCTGTTGGGATAGTTTTTTTGTTTTGATCTCAGACATAATACTACTCATTTCTTGGAAAAATTATTTTGTCATAATACTTCTTGAATTAGGATTGTGATTAATGATGGATGAATTTATTCCATTTCCTTTGATGCCCTGATTTTAGCGCTTAGCGCTGTGACTTAATGAGAGTGATCAATAAAAAGACCCACTAAACTAGTGGGTCTTAAATTGCTGACGTAATTATAAATAATATTTATAAGTTATTATTTTTATTACGTCATTTTCGATTAGATCCTCGAGATATTTACCTAAGAGTTCTCTCACAGAGTGAGAGAAGTCTGCTTGGTATATCTCGGACGCTTTTTCCCATACTGCGAATATGGGTACTCCCTCTGATTTATGACCCTCAAGTAGTTCTTTTAACCAAGGAAGAACTACTTGTTGGGGGTACGCTATTTCCATATGGACCTCCTTTGTATTGTTTACATAAAAATAACACACAAGTAGAATTTGTAAATGTGACACTCAATGTATCTATGGTCTATTGACATAAGAGAACATATAATGTATTATTATAGCTATAATTAAAGATCATTAAAACAACAAATAGAAAGGACGAATGATGGAAGCAAACATCAAAATGAACCCAGAGGCAGATTTGCCTAAATGGACTGACTGTTTTAAGACTGTTTTCCCAGTGAATTTTCAAGTTGGGATGATAATTGTAGGAAAGCAATTATCCCCCGCGGAAGATCGGCCATTTCTTTATGAGCTAAGTGAGGTAACAAAGATTGAGCCTTTGAAGAATCACCCTAACCACCTGGTGATTTCCACTAAGATGGTTGGAGCCTTCGTCATGAAAGGAGTTTACGAACAATCTGAGATAGTACGTACAATGTGGGGTAAAAGAGAAAAGGAGAAGGGGGAATACATACACGTAATAACAAACTATTATGATGAAAATCATTTAAGAGAAGGAATAAACGTGTATTCGAGTAGATATAATGTTGAAAACACAGATATTTACTTTATTTCTACAGTTGATCAACCAGAATATTTTCAGGCTGATATGTCAAAGTTAGGGGAAGTAAGGGTGCCGGAGAATGTGCTTCTGTCATAATATTAACCGCCTAGGAAAAATTTCCTGGGCGGTTTTTTAAGTTTGGTATGTAATTTAAAATTTTGCATAAAAAAACACGCCTATGGTTTTATCATAAGCGTGCGTAATTATTAAACTGAAGCGATTTCCTCGATGGTCCGCATGACTGCAGTGTAATAATTTTTAGCCTGCAAGATCGGACGTCCGACCACGATACGATCCGCGCCGGCCTTGATGGCCTTTGCGGGAGTCATAATGCGATCGGGATTCTGATCATCACCAGGAACGATCGCCCATGTTGGCCGGATGCCCGGAGTGTTGAGCGAGAAGACGATGCCGAATTCTGCACGGAGCATTTCTGCCTCATTAGGAGACGAGATGAGTCCGTCGATTCCCGCGTCTTTTGCGACTCGAGCGAATCGCAATACGGCTTCCTCAGTCGAGCAGGTGAACATCGCCTGTGTGTCAGCGTCCTTGAGACTCGTGAGAACCGTCACGCCGAGCACTTCCGTGTCCGGCAATTCGGCTTTCAAAGCCTGCATGGCAGTAACTCCCGCCACACAGACAGTGGTCAAGATTTCCGGCTTCGCCTCCTTCAGCAGAGCACCGTCCGTGGACAGTGTCTCGCCAATGTCGAAGAGTTTGAGGTCTGCGAAGACCCGCAAACCGCGCGATTGGATTTCACCAATAAGGTTGTAGCCACAGGCTCGCAGAGCGGAGTTCACCTTGAGGTAGACTCCGGTTCCTTTAAGGCTGTCGGCCAATGCTAGAACCTGGGCTTTCACCCAGTTCATTCCGTTGGGAGCCGTTGGTTTGAAGTCGGCGGCAACGATCAATTGTTCCTCCGGTGTCAGTGTCTTTAGCATACTTTTTTCCTTTAGTTTATTGATGGAATTGTTGCATGGCGGCCACGAGGCGCGCCCAATTTTTCTTCACTTCCAGTTCGAGCTTGCCGACAGCGATGTCGGCAGCAACCGCAGGGTCGTCTTGCTCATATTCAGGATACGCTTCGCGGATGGAAGCGATGACCGGTAGACCCTTGTAGGTCGTCTCGTACACAGGAGAGCGATTGAGTGCACCGATGAGAAGCACTATGTTTGCTCCGGTTGATGAAATTTCGGCTAGAGTACTGTCAGTATTTTGGAAATTGTTGAAAACATCTTCCGCGATAGCGACACGTTCGCCTGGCTCGAAATCGAACTGCGAGAGGTCCCAGGTGTATTCCTGTTTCTTGCCTGCTTCGGTCGGCTTCGGCTTTTTGTCCGCATACGCGAACCGCTTGCCGGCGACGAGCGCAAGCATCTGACCGAACGTCCGGCCACCCTGCGGAATTCCGCAGACAGTATCGAACGCGTCGAGCAGATCCTGATCGCGGAGTTTCTGACAGGCAGCTTCGGCATACGACTCGACTGCCTTCGGGTGAACTTCGATCCGCCGAAAGTTGAAATATATGTCTCCAACGAGGTTCCGTCCTTGACTGTCTTTTCCCGCATAGGCGACCAGAGGCCCTATTCGGAGACCGCGGATCTTTGGACATAGATACAATGCCCCGCAACGTATCGCAAGGGCTAGAAGGTTTTCCCCTGGATAGGGAATAATTGAGTGTCCCATTCTACTTACCTTTATTTTGTTATCAAAAAATTTATATATGAACCTTATCTCAAAATCAGGAAATAGTAAAGCAGACCACAAAAAAACAACTCTGACAATCAATACTAGAGTTGTATTTATTTTTACCCCTCCCGATGCACGCATCCGGCCCAGCAACATGGTCGGCGTTTGCCTTGCTTTAAATCTTCGATGGCTCTCCCTATTCTTCGGTCCCTAGTTTCTTGTTTTTTAGCCGATATCACCCAGCAGATCCATTCGTTGCGGGCGAGCGGAGTGACATCTTTCCATTTTAATACCGCCCTAGCATCAGCAATAAACGCCTTTTGTAAATCAGCAGGCAATTTATGCACAACTCCGCCCTGTATCCCTCCTTTTTCCATAAAGATATCTTAACACAGTATGCTATACTCCCTCTAATGGATGATCCAGCATTCCCAATGCGAATAAATAAATACTTGGCGTGGAAAAAGCATTCCACCCGTCGCGGAGCCGATGATTTAATCCGCAGTAAAAAGGTGTTTATAAACGGCAGGCCAGCAGTCCTGGGTGATCAAGTACAAGAAAAGGATCATGTAGAGGTGAGATTTACTGGCAAACAAAAGCCCTATGTGTATCTGGCTTACAATAAGCCAAGGGGGATCGTCACTCATTCCCCAGCAGAAAATGAAAAAGAGATTTTAGATCAAGTACCGCTTCAGGGAATTTTTCCTATTGGCAGGCTGGACAAAGATTCTCATGGACTGATTATCCTCACCAACGATGGTCGCATCACTGATCGATTGCTTAGTCCAGAATATTCTCATGAAAAAGAATACGTCGTAAAGACCAAAGAAAAGTTGCGTCAGAGTTTTAAATCAAAAATGGAAGCTGGGGTGCGGATTGAGCGAGAAGTCACTGCTCCTGCAAAAGTAGAAATCATAAACGACCATACTTTTAAAATTATTCTTACAGAAGGAAAGAAACATCAGATCCGCAGGATGTGTTCTGCCTTGTTTCAAGAAGTGGCTGATCTCGAAAGAATTAGGGTGATGAACATTAAAATAGATGGAATAAAAGAAGGGAGATATAGAGAAATTGAAGGAAAAGAGTTGAAGAACTTTTTAAGTTTGCTAGGAATGTAATCTGAGAATTTGAAATCAATCCTTTACTATCCGTCACATATTATATGAAGAATAATACAATCATTTTAATAGCATTTTTAGTATTAATAGTAGTAGTAATCGCTTTTTTTGCGATGAAAAATCAGAAAGAAGTAAATACTCTGATTCCAGAGCCAACATCCCCAGATACTAGTTTAGCGACACAGGAGGGCCTTCCTGAAGCTGTAGAGGCAAAAAGGCAGGCCATATATCAGGCAGCACTTTCTCGTGATTATGACACCTTGGCAGATGAAGCAGACTCAACTTTAAAGTATAGTTTTGGCGGACCATACGAAGGAGGATTTTCTGGATTCATGAAACTCTCCGCAGAGACAGAAGGGGAAAGTGCGTTTGATATTCTGCCTATCCTTCTTCGACTTCCATATACTGAAAACAATGGTTTCTACACTTGGCCATCTTTCTTTACAAAAGAAGCGACAGAATGGACCGAAGAAGATGTAGTCATGATGCGTACATATCTAACAGAGGAAGAAATTGAAAGTTACCGTCAGTTTGGTGCATACATTTATTATCGAGTAGGAATCATGGCGGACGGCCGATGGGTGTTTTATTTAGCAGGGGATTAAAATATTTGCAAGGCATTTAGAATATGTCCAAAACAGTTAGATTGGCCACGTTTGTGGATAGAATAACATCGCCGATAGTTTTTGCCGGCTTTGTGTTATTTGCCTGCGTATTTTTATACTTTGAAGGAAATTTACAGGAAGCAAAAATCTTAATTCTTTCCTTTGTTGCCACAATCTTTGTGACTGGAATTTTGAAAATAACTTTAAAAAAAGATAGACGTTCTGATGCCCTAATACTTTTAAATGATTATGCATTTCCTAGTGGTCACGCTTCTGGGGCTGTATCTTTTGCTTTTGCCATATCCTATATTTTAATGAGTATAAATCTGCCACGAGCAGATGCTTTAGTAGGTGTGATCTTTATGATCGCTCTATGTATTGGAATAAGTAGAGTTTTGATTAGAGTTCATACTAGAATCGAAGTCTATGCCGGGGTCGCTATCGGAATTTTAGTTCCGCTTCTCGTGATCATGCTGTTGGAATAAAAATTGGAAAAATTTTAAAATACGTAAAAAAAGAATCCACCTAGATGGCGGATTCTTTTTGGATTAACTCTATTTATATTTTAGAAGAATTAGAAGAAAAGATTGATCAGGAAGAGTAGTACGATAGCACCAACTACTGCCCAGACGAACCCCCATATGTCGGTTGGACGATCTGCTCCAGGTCCTCCTGGTTTGATACCAGTCTTGTCCGCAATCCAGCCTCCGATAAAGGCACCGATGATACCGACAATGATATTTCCGACTATACCTAAACCTACGTCACTTCCCATGATCACTGACGCAAGCCAACCTGCAATACCTCCAAATATAATCCACAATAATATATTCATATACTTTTTAATTAATTACTTATAATGTTTGTTACCTTATTTAAGACGGATAAACAAGATTATATTTCATAGGATATCCACAGGTCCATTTGCTAGCTAGAAGGGAACATGGTATTTTGATTAAAAGAACATTAAGTTTTCATTAAAATCACTAAGACTGGAGGTCTTATGGTTTATATATTCTATAACGCTCTACTAGACTTTGATCTAAGCAAAGTAGAGCAGTTAAAGCCAGGGGAAGAATATCTGTTGACCTATATCAGGGAAACGGAGGCCGAATGTATCATTCGGATAGCGAATGCACAAAGAAATAATGAGGAGATTCGTTTGGAGAAAAAGGGAGAAAAGGAATTCATCGCCAGATGCATTCCAAGTAATAATTGATCCACCGCACGGAGATGAAAAACACACTCCTCGGTGGGTTTTTCATTTTTATTTACTTTCTTTCATGAGTGGAAGGGTGATCACGAAAGTACTACCTTTGTCCGCGCCTTTACTGTCCGCGGTAATTTCCCCTCCATGTATCTTAGTAATCCATCTAGAGATTGGGAGCCCTAGGCCGATTCCAACCCCGTGCTGGCTAGCCCTCGTTTTGTCAATTCGATAAAAGCGTTCAAAAATATGAGGAAGAGATTTTTTCACGATGCCTATACCGTTGTCTTTTATTGTGATGACGGCATTGTTTTTTACTATCTTTGCACTCAATGCCACTGTGCCATTTTGCTTACTGTACGTGATTCCATTGTTGATGACATTTAAAAAAAGTTTTTCAAGATATAGTGCATGCCCCCAGACGATGATAGACGGAATTTTACCTATGATTTTTACAGTAATTTTCCGATCGTTGGTAAGCACTAGAGCTTGGCATCGATGCATCATATCTTTGATGATATCTGCAACATCTACTCGTTCGAATACGAGGTTATTTTGAAATTCATTTCCATGCATGGTGAGTACTGTCAGGTCTGATAGAAGGTGGGCCAGATGCATTACTTCTTTGTTTATGGCCCTGAGTGCTTTTTTTGCTGCGGCACCAGTTGGGTCCTCTATCTGCAGAGCTAAATCAATATTACCCTTGATGATGGCGAGGGGAGTGCGAAATTCGTGGGTAGCATCGGCAATAAAATCGGCCTTCACTCTTTCTTGGCGAAGGATGTTTTCAGCCCCATTTTCTTTCGGCGATGTTTTGGTTTTTTTAGGAGCCATGCCGTTTGAAATTTATTCTTTTAACATAAAGCCCATACCGCGCACAGTGCGGATTAGGGGCTTCATCCCAGGTTGATCAACTTTTTTGCGAAGATATCGGATATGTACGTTAAGTTTGTTCCCAGATTCTTTAAATTGAGGCCCCCAAGCACTTTCGATTAGTTCCTTTTTACTTAGTGCTTCTCCGGTGCGCGAAATGAGGGAAAGGAGCAAGGAATATTCTTTCGGAGTGAGGGGAATGTTTTGGCCTGCGCGAGTAAGTTCGTGTTTTTTGGTGTCGAGCACGAGGTCAGCTACTTTCCAAATATCACCATCAGCGGTTTTTCGTCGGCGCAGTACTGATCGAATGCGTGCCAAGAGTTCTTCGATTCCAAAAGGTTTTACTAGATAGTCATCTGCTCCCATGTCCAAACCTTTCACTCTGTCTTCAATTAGGCTACGAGCAGTGAGCATGATTACGGGAGTATGGATGTTGCGACTTCGGAGTTCGAGGCAAATATCAAATCCATCACGACGGGGGAGTACCACGTCGAGGATGATTACGTCATAAGTATTACGGAGCGCTTTCTTTAACCCTTCTTCACCGTCAAGTGCATAGTCTACAGTAAAGCGTTCTCGAGTCAGTGCCTTTTTTAATATCTGAACCAATTTTTCCTCGTCTTCCACGACTAGTATTGTCATATTTGCGATTGTACCATTCATATTAAAGTTGCGCAATGGTAAAGGAGAGTGTTGTATGGTAAGCTATAGTATGAACATTAAGAAATGATTAAAGTTATAAACAGGTAATCCACAGATAATCCCCATAAATAAGGTTAGTTTAGTTTGCTTTATATTTGAATATAAATATAATTAAGATTACATTAAGATTGTTAATAAACATGGGGAATGTGTGGATGGGTCGAATTATTAATTTTTAGTCAAAAATAAATATGTTCAATAAAATATTAAGTTATAAAAATAAAAAAATTCCTGAGCTCGAGAGATTACTCCGAATCAAGGAAAATGGAAAGTCGTTGGTGATGTGCCAAGGGTGCTATTCATTCAAGTATGAAGGTGAATGGCATATAAGGGAACCCGACTTTATCCGAGAGAGCGACCGAGAAGAAGAGATTACGGTACGTTTCTCTACTTGTCCAGATTGTTTAGAGGAAGTGTTGGTGAAATATGAAGCTGCGTATTTCTAGGATGTTACTGCAGTAATGCAGTCCCAATCATGAATAAATACAAACAAAAAATTCTTTCTGATTACAAAAATAAATCCGAACTATATCAAGAGTTTTGTCAGGCGATAGGCCAGGTGATGGAGAGTATGCTTAAAAAGGGGGCATATAAATATCACTTGAGCTATCGGGTAAAGGAATTTGCCAGTCTTGATGAGAAGATTGAAAGAAAGGAGAAAAATGGGAAAGTTTATAAGTCCTTGAAAGATATCGAGGACATAGCTGGCGTGCGAGTGGTTTTTTATCATCGAAGCGATCGAGATGAACTAATGAAAATGCTTAAAAAAGAGTTTGGCTCGACCGTGAAGCTCGAAGAAACTTCAAAAGTTTCAGGGTATCGCTCTATGCACGCTATTGTTTCATTTTCTAATAATCGTTTGAGTTTGAGTGAGTACGAGAGATTCAAAGGTCTGAAGTGTGAAGTTCAACTTACTCTGATCCTTGACCATGCATGGGCCGAAGTTGAACACGACATATTGTACAAAGAAGATGCAGAGATCAGCCTCTTGAGTCGGAAAGATTATTTATACTTAAAGAAAAAAATGGAGACGGTGATGTCAGAATATATAAAGAAAGGATCGGAAGAACTCGAAAGCATCGCCACTGAGATTAAGAAAATAAAAGCCGCAGCTAAATAGCTGCGGTCATTTATTAATAGGGTTATACATTCCGAAGTGATTTATACAGTTACTTGGTGTGTTTCCACTTCTATGGCGTTGTGGTCCATCATCGCCTTTTCTACTTCTTGATCGCTTTCAGAGTTTACGGCTACGAGGATATCTCCCGCCATTACTCTGTCTTCGTATACTTTAGCTTTTTCAGTGCCAACTCCAAGATTAAGTAGTGCTCCTAGTAAACCTCCTACCGCAGCTCCAGTGATAGCTCCAGCTGCTGTGGCTCCTATTGCACCAGTCACCCCCAGCGTTGCTAATAGTGGGCCAGCCACTAATAAAGGTCCAAGTCCTGGTACTAATCCTATTACTGCTACTATTCCTCCTAGGGCTCCAATCACAGCCCCTGTCTTTGCTCCGGTCGCTGCCCCTTCACCGGTACTCATAGAAGACACATCTCCTGCATCAATTTCCTTCTCTTCACCGAAAGTATTCTTATATACGTACGAAATATCGTCAGTAGGGACGGATACTTTGTTGTGAATATAGTTGATAAACTTTTCTGCATCACTTCGATTTACGAATACACCTATGGTTGTTTTTTTCATTTTTTTATAATTAATAATTTTTAATAAATTTCTTATTCGACATATCTTTCCTGACGAGAGGGGGATTATTTGGTTACACCCTTTACGAGCTTGGGGTAGGTAGGTTATAATGACCGACAATTATTTATCATTAACAAAAATTAAATAACGCATGCTTAACAAAATTGCCAAAAGCAAGTTTTTATTTTTAATAACCGCACTTTTCATTTTCGGAATGGCTACTATGCCGAGACTCTTTGCTGATACGGGAGAAGCCACAGCAGGACATGGGGCAGCAATTACATTGCTCTGGATAGTGATAGTGCTCGTAGTGGCTAAACTTTCAGGACTGGTAGAAAAAATCGGACAGCCCTCTGTGCTCGGAGAGCTAGTGTCTGGAGTAATTCTTGGAAATCTGGCGTTGATTGGAATTAATTTTTTCGATCCAATAAAAACTGATACATTTATTCCGTTCTTGGCTGAGCTGGGAGTAATCATCCTTCTTTTCCAAGTAGGATTGGAATCTAATATAAGTCAGATGAGAAAGGTGGGCGTGAGCGCTCTTTTGGTTGCTATTATCGGAGTAGTGGTTCCATTTGTATTGGGAACTTGGGTAGTTGGTCCATGGCTTATGCCTGGGTTAGACACTAATACGTACTTATTCTTAGGGGCCGCTCTTACTGCTACTTCAGTAGGTATCACGGCGAGAGTATTTAGAGATTTAGGAAAACTAAAAATGCCGGAAGCTCAAATAGTGCTCGGGGCTGCGGTGATCGACGACGTGCTTGGTCTTATTATCCTTGCAGTTGTTTCGGCACTTGTTACCCTGGGAGCCGTATCTATCGGCGGAGTTAGCTGGATCATCGCAAAGTCGGTACTATTTTTAGTAGGCGCAATCGTGATAGGACAGCTTGGAGCTGCTCCACTAGGTAGGCTTTTCTCAAAAATAAATACGGGAGCGGGAATGAAATTTACTCTTGCAGTGGCTTTTGCTTTGTTGTTTGCCTACTTTGCAGGACTTATCGGCTTGGCCCCAATCGTGGGAGCTTTTGCAGCAGGGTTAGTGCTAGATGCAGTACACTTCAAAAATTTCAAGAAGCCAAAAATTTCTGAAGATCTAGAAGCAGAAGCTGAAGGTCTTGATGGGGTAGTGAAAGAAAGATTGTTAAAAGTTGCTCACCATCATTCTGAAAAACACGTGGAAGATCTGATTGAGCCGTTGTCGCATTTTTTCGTACCGATTTTCTTTGTGGTTACAGGAATGAGCGTAAATATTGAAACTTTGTTTGATCCAAAAATACTGACGGTGGCCTTGATCATCACCGTGGTGGCTTTTCTTGGAAAATACGTTTCTGGTCTTGCGGCGGGAAAAGTAAACAAACATATTGTTGGATTTGGAATGGTGCCTCGCGGAGAAGTGGGCTTGATTTTTGCCACTATCGGTAGAGGACTCGGAGTGGTGTCAGAAGAAGTATTCTCCATCATCGTGATTATGGTTATTTTGACTACTCTCTTGACTCCTCCGCTTCTTTCATACTTCATAAAAAAACAACCAGTTACCGCGTAATACCAGCCGTCATTGGTGTTAGGGTTATGTTGTAATAGTAATAGCAGTAAGCACGTCATTAAAAGTAGCAAGTCAAATTCTTGCCAAAGGTCGTGTTTTATTGCTTATTAATTATTATAAACTAACTTAATTATGACAAAAAAAATATTATTTTCAGTGTTTTTGTTGGCCTTCATGATGGTAGGAGTGGTAGCTGTTTCTCCGGCTTATGCCCAGACAGCTTCTCCTTTTATATCAGGATGTTCCTCAGGAATGGGATATAGTGTGACTACTGGTCAGCCATGTAACGGTACTACTAACGCTACTCTAAGCAACCTTCCGGGCTGTTCTACTCCGCTTGGATACAGTGTCACAAACGGACAGCCTTGTAGCGGAACTTCAGTGGCTCTCCAGGTCTTGGCAGGTTGTACCTCTATGGTAGGTTACAGTGTCATTGATGGAGATCCATGTAATGGGACCAGTGTGGCCACCGCTCCTGTAGTGGTCAATCCAGGAACTCCTATATTTCCAGGATTTCCTACGACAGGTTTTGGAGGAAGTGCCCCTCTTAATATAGCTCTGCTTTCATTCTTGGGAACAGCGGCAGTATTAGGAACAGCATATTTTGTTCGACGTTATCGCATGGCAAAATAGTTCTTCGAAAAAAGAAAGGGGTATGAAAAACGTATCTCTTTCTTTTTGCATACATTTATGAACAAAGAGATTTACAAAAAAATAAAATTGATTGGGCTAGGAGTCCTTTGTCTCGCGTCTTTCTTGTTGGTCGGATTCATGGTTTCCCGAGCAGTTTACTACAATCCTAGTGGAGAAGCAGAGCTGGAGGTCTTCTATCCTGACCAGAGAGGAGCGGTGGTCTTGGCTGATAATGACCCTGTAGTTAGAGAAGAAGAAGTGGAACCAAGGTCTGAACCTGTAAATCCACCACCTGCAACCTATGGGAGGATCCGTATACCAACGGCCAGAATTGACGCAAAGATAGATCAAGTAGGAGTAAATACAAAAGGGAACATTTCTGCTCCAAAATATTTTTCTCGTGCTGGTTGGTATAGATATGGTCCGGAACCGGGAGATCCAGGAAGTGCAATTATTTCTGGACACGTAGACAATGGCCTTGCGCTACCGGCAGTATTTTGGAATTTGAAAGATCTGAAAGTAGGGGACGAGGTACATGTCGAGAGGAAAGATGGCGTAGAGGTCAGTTTTAGAGTAACAGAGATAAAGGCATATCCATACGATGCGCCTACGGACAAGATATTTAAGAAGACAGATGCCTCACTACTCCAGCTCATCACTTGTACCGGTACTTGGATACCTGAACTTCGTACCCGAAATCAGCGTCTCGTAGTCACCGCCGAAAAGGTGTAAGGTGTAAGGTGTAAGGGGTCCCCTTACCCCAAACATGCAAGGGGTCCCCTTGCATGTTATCCACAGGTTAGAGGGGTAGACAAGACTTAATTTTCTCTACTACAGATTCAAGGGTAGAATTAGCTTTTACTATATAGTAGGCCGGGTTGTCATTTACTACCCCGTCCATGATTTCGTCGTTTGCTTCTAGATTTGTCAAAATAATGATGGGTACTTTTTTACCCCACTCATCTTTTTCGCGAATCATTTTCATTACTTGCATACCGCTGATGGTGGGAAGGCTGATATCTAGGAGTATTACCGCAGGTCTTTCAGTGAGGGCTAGTTGAAATCCATCGTCGCCGTTGTCTGCTTCGAGTACTTTTAGGTTTTCGCTGTTTAATTTTTGAACCAAGGGAGAGCGAATCATTTCTTCGTCTTCCACGATCAAGATTTTCTTTTCCATATCTATATTATTTCACAATTTGTTCAGCTGGTAAAGATTTTTCGCGATCCATAGATTCGGTATAGGAGGGAACTGTAAAGAAAAAAGTGGTCCCATCTTGTTTTGATTTGTACCAGATTGTTCCACCATTTGCTTCCACAAAAGTTTTTGTAATATAAAGTCCAAGCCCTCCGACTTCCTGCCCAATACTTTTATGAGCTCCTTCCTCGCGGGAAAATTTCTTAAACATCTTTTCTTTTTGAGTTTCTGGTATCTCGGGACCGTGGTTTGTGACCGAGAAAGTGCACAACTTTCTGCCAGGCTTTACCTCAAGCTCAATCTTAGTATTAGAACCTCCAAATTTAATAGAGTTGCTGAGTATATTTTTTACGGATTCAGTCAAAAGCATCTTGTCTGCTCCCACGTATACTGGAGTTGATATATTGGGCATTGCAACTTCTTGATTATTTTTTTGAATAAGAGGTTTGAGTATATCGTATGCATCTTGAATCGCAATCATGATATCAACTTTTCCTTTACGAGTGTTAATTTTCCCGGTTTCTATTCTAGCCACACTCAAAAGTTCTGAGACCAGCTCTATTAGCTTTTCGTTTTCTTTGTAAACAGTGTTAAATATTTTGTTTTCTTCTTCTGAGATTTCTTTATTGGCCAGGGCCATATCGAGCGACCATTTAATGCTGGTGAGGGGAGTGCGAAGCTGATGAGATGCAATGGCAAGAAATTCGTCTTTAGCTCGAGAGAGCTCTGTGATGGTGCTGTTGTAAACGATAGCCTGTTTATCAAGGCCCGTTGCTATCAAGGAAACAATAGTGATGACTAAAAACCATACTAAAAAGATGGGAAGAACAATCGGTATTACCGCGTTTATATCCTGTAGCATGTAGATAGTGGCAACAAATCCAAGACATAGCATAGTGAGGAGATTGCTGATGGTGAGGTATATCACTAATTTACCGAGCACAGTTTTGCCGGTGGACTTGTAAAAATTAATCGATTGCTTAATTAGAAAAAAACCGCCAAGCACTAGTACAGGCCATCCAGAGTAGAGCAACATAGTTCGTATTAGTTCTGCGTCGATTTTCATTATGTACATATATTTTAACACAAGAATAAAATTATTGGGTGTAAGGGGACCCCTTACACCTAAACTTGCTTTTATACCCCCCTAGGGGTATACTATAAAAATGCATACAAATAACAAAGAAAAAATAATACGAAGGCTAAAGATTATAGAAGGACAGGTTCGCGGATTGCAAAATATGGTAAGCAATGATACTTACTGTATCGATGTGATCACTCAGACTTCAGCAATCAAGCAAGGCTTGTCCAATATTGAAGATGTGCTTCTAGAGGGACATCTCGGTCATTGTGTAGTAAATCAAATCAAGAAAGGGGAGGGTGAAAAAGCCACCAAGGAAATTTTAAAAGTTTATGGACTAAAAAGAAAATAATTTATGAAAACTTATAGAATCAAAGGTATGCATTGTGCTTCTTGTGCAGGAATCATAGAAAAGGCTTTCAAAAAAACTGAAGGAGTAAATTCCGCTCACGTAAATTTTGGCACCGAAACTGCGGCCGTCGATTTTGACCAAAGTAAGACAAGTGCCGAAACTCTTTCAAAAAATATAGAACATCTAGGGTATTCTTTAGATCTTTCTCATAATAGTAGTCAGACGGCAGAAGAGATGGGTATGAGTGCGGAAGATCATTCTGCACATCTAGGGCTAAATCAGTCCAAGCAAGAAAAATTGGCAGAAATAAAAAATATGAAAAATCTGGTAATGTCGGCCATCCCGCTTGCTATTATCAGTGCTTTTGTGATGGGTTGGGAAATTCTTGCAAAATTTGGCACTGTGCCGATGATGCCAACAATATGGGAAAATTTTTTCCATCATCTCCTTCCTGTAATAGCTACGTATATTCTTTTTGTAGTCGGAAAACCATATCTTCTTGGTTTTTATAGATTCCTGCGATATGGAAAAGCAAATATGGATACTTTGATTGGGATGGGAACTCTTGCGGCCTTTCTATACAGCTTTACTGTGACAGCGTTTGAAGAAGTACTAGCTCCGTATGTAAACGTGGGAGAAACGTATTACGATGTCACTATTATTGTGATTGCATTCATTACTCTTGGAAAATATCTGGAGGCTCGATCAAAGTTGCGAACAGGAGACGCGATAGAAAAACTTTTAAATCTTCAGGCTAAAACAGCCTTAGTGCTTCGCGATGGAAAAGAAATAGAAATTTCCGTAAATGAAGTAACGCACGGAGAAATTATTATAGTAAAACCTGGAACAAAAATCCCAGTGGACGGAATAGTGACCGAAGGGTCTTCTTATGTGGATGAATCCATGGTCACAGGGGAGCCGATGCCGGTTGGTAAAAAAATAGGAGATAGCGTTGCGGCGGGTACTATAAATACGAGCGGGTCATTTTCTTTCAAGGCAACAAAGGTGGGCAAAGAAACTTTACTTGCTCAGATAATAAAAATGGTGGAGGAGGCACAAGGGAGTCGGGCGCCTATTCAAGCACTCGCAGACAAAATATCGGCCGTGTTTGTTCCTGTTGTTTTGGTTATATCATTTGTTACTTTAGGACTTTGGCTTCTAATAGGGACACAGTACTTTGGTTTTTCACAGGCTCTTTCCTTCGGGCTAGTTTCTTTTGTAGGAATACTGGTTATTGCCTGCCCATGTGCCCTAGGACTGGCAACACCGACTGCAATTATTGTAGGTGTGGGTAAGGGAGCCAGAGAAGGAATTTTAGTAAAAGATGCGGCAACTCTAGAGAAGCTTTACAAAGTAGATACGGTAGTAGTGGATAAAACTGGTACTATCACCATCGGAAAGCCGACTTTAGTAAATATAGAATTGCCAGAAGAATTTATCTCGATACTCGCATCTCTTGAGAGAAAATCCGAGCACCCAATAGCTCGCGCAATTTCTCTTTATGTAGATGAAAAAAATATTTCTACTTCAGAAGTTTCTAATTTTAAAAATCTTGAAGGCAGGGGAATAGAAGGCACAGTAAACGGAACAGAATATTATGCAGGAAATGCAAAATTAATAAATGACCTCGGGCTTTCATATGATTTTTCAAAAATTGATAAATATACCGCGGAGGGGAAAACTCCAGTATTGCTTGCGACAAAAGAAAAGGTGATCGGATTTGTGATGGTTTCAGATGAAATAAAGAGTGAATCAAAACAAGCCGTGGCCGATCTTCATAAACTCGGAATTAAAGTGATCATGCTGACTGGGGACGACGAAAAAGCCGCCAAGCACATGGCGTCACTAGTGGGTATAGACGAAGTGGTGGCGCACGTCCTGCCAGGAGACAAACTTGCAAAGATTAAACAATTAAAATCAGAAGGGAGAATCGTAGCCATGGCCGGTGACGGCATAAATGATGCGCCTGCTTTAGCTGAAGCACATGTGGGAATAGCTATGGGCACAGGCACCGATGTAGCCATCGAGTCTGCAGGTATCACTCTTTTAGGAGGCGATATTTCAAAAATGGTAAAAGCCATAAAGCTTTCAAAGATGACCATGCGTGGAATAAAGCAAAATCTTTTTTGGGCTTTCATTTACAATATCGTAGGAATTCCTTTGGCTGCTGGACTATTTTATCCGATCTTTGGCTGGCTTTTGAATCCTGCTTTTGCCGGATTTGCCATGGCATTTTCAAGTGTTTCGGTGGTAGGGAATTCGCTTCGGATTAAATCCAAGAAATTATAAAAATGATAAGATACATTTATGGAACATAATCATTCTCTAGAAAAACCGAATAAGTATGTAGTGATAGCAGTTCTTGCACTTTCGCTATGGGGTCTTTTTTATACCTTTACTAAACCCACCGAGGAAGAAGTTTTCCCTGGCGTGGTAAAAGAGGTGCTTTCGCAAAATACTATTACCGAGTCAATTGGTGATACCACCTTAAATATCATTGAACAAGAACTTATAGTAGAGGTAAAAATGGGAGGCCAGAAAGAGGAAATAGAAATTCTTAACGATTATAAACCACTAAAGGAAGGAGATAGGGTTTACGTTCAACTTTCATTGTTTGATGAATCAGGATATACCATTGCTGATGTTTCTAGAACCCGAGGTCTCACCATCTTGGCAATATTTTTTGTCATCTTGGCGGTTTTGACAAGCGGATGGAAAGGGGTGTACTCCTTGGTGGGGTTACTGTTTAGCTTCGCGGTAATTTTTACTTTCATGGTTCCGCAAATATTAAACGGAGCGCCTCCGGTCCTCATCGGAATTGTTGGCGCGACTTTGATATTGATTCCCGCCTTGTATCTGTCATATGGATTGAATAAAAAATCTGTAGCCGCCTTCTTGGGAATAATTATTGCTCTAGTTTTTGTGGGAATCACATCAAGCATTCTTGTCAAAGCGCTAGGGTTTACTGGTTTAGGTGAGGTGTCTATGTTTCTAGATATGGAATCAAGTAGCTCCATTAATTTGGTGGGTCTTTTGATTGCGGGAATAATCATCGCCGCCGTGGGAGTGCTTGATGATGTGGCTGCCATTCAAGCTTCTGTGGTGTTTAGTCTTTCTTCTGCCAATAAAGAGCTTAGGGGAATAGAACTTTTCAAAGAAGCAATGCGAGTGGGAAGGGATCATATCTCAGCGGTCATAAATACACTGGTGCTCGCTTATACTGGAGCCTCTCTTCCTTTGATTTTACTTTTATCTCTTCGAGAAATGCCTGCTGGATATTTTGTCAGTATGGAAATGGTGGCAGAAGAGATTGCCCGCACACTAGTATCATCCTCTGGGCTATTACTGGCAGTTCCCCTTACTACACTTATCGCCACAGTAATGGCGGAAAAAACTTTTAAAAAGCTACATTAATATTATGAACACACAAAAATACACATTCAATATTCACGGTATGCATTGTAATGCATGTGTGCTTACTATCGATAGCGAGCTCGGAGAGTTGCAAAATATTTCGCGAGTTAATTCATCGTTGCAGAATCATACACTTCAAGTTGAAGGTGACTTCGGGGAAAAAAGTCCAGAGGAAATTGCTGAATTGCTTACAAGTTATGTGAAAGAAAAAGGGTATGTCATTTCTACAAAAGAAAGAGCGAAGCATGTGGTGAAGTGGTCTGATTTTAAGATTGCCTTTCCATTCGCCTTGGGATTTATTCTTTTATTTATTGCTTTGCAAAAAGTTGGAATAATAAATCTAGTAAATGCGGAAAACATGACTTACGGGACATCTTTTATGATAGGAGTGATTGCTTCGCTTTCGACCTGTATGGCGGTGGTTGGAGGGCTGGTCCTTTCCATGTCTGCCACTTTTGCTAAAGAAGGGGATAAGGTAAAGCCTCAGGTAATGTTTCATCTTGGAAGAATCGTTGCCTTCTTTGTATTAGGCGGAATAATTGGAGCCATCGGAGGAGCTTTTGTTTTAAATACTACCGCCACATTTATTCTCGGCCTTGTTATCACCGTGGTGATGCTTATTCTCGGATTAAATCTGCTCGACGTTTTTCCTTGGGCAAAAAAATTACAACCCTCCATGCCGAAATTCATTTCAAAGCATGTTCATGGAGTTTCTAAATTAAATCATACGTTGACTCCAGTGTTGGTGGGAGTTGCTACATTTTTCCTTCCGTGCGGATTCACGCAGTCGATGCAAATATATACCTTATCTACTGGTGGATTTATGTCTGGAGGGCTTACCATGCTTGCTTTTGCTCTCGGGACACTGCCAGTGCTTGCTCTTGTGAGTTTCAGTTCGTTTAGCATAAAGGACAGCAAACATGGCGGAATCTTTTTCAAAACGGCAGGGCTGATTGTACTTATGTTTGCGCTGTTTAATCTTTTGAATAGCTTGGCAGTGATGGGATACATTCCTCCTTTGTTTAATTTCTGATATATTATTGTTATGAAAAGTACTGTAATTTCTCTTAGCGTAGCGGCACTCCTTATCTTCGGAGCTTTTTTGCTTGTAAATAGCAACGGGTCAGCAGGGGATTCTTTTGATGCAAAAAATAATGTAAGCATTGAAGATGGAAAACAAATTGTAAAAATTTCAGCCAAGGGTGGATACATACCGCGAAGAAGTGTAGCGGAAGCTGGTCTGCCTACTATTGTCAGATTTGATACTCGAGGCACATTTGATTGTTCGCTTGCAGTACGGATGCCAAGTGTAAATGTCAGTCAAATTCTTCCACAATCTGGAACGACAGATATAGATATTGGAGTACAAAAAGTTGGCCTATTCCAAGGAAGTTGCGGAATGGGAATGTATCCTTTTGAAATCGATTTTCAGAACATGTAAGGGGGGCTGTGGATAACATGCAAGGGGACCCCTTACCCCAACATGCAAGGGGACCCCTTACCCCAACATGCAAGGGGACCCCTTACCCCTTACACCTAGGGAATTTGGACGATAGAGGTGACTCGCATCACGCCGACAACCGCGTATCTTTCCATTATAATGTTGCTCTCGGCCGTGGTATCAATCCTTCCATCCACTCGAACATTTTGCCCAGTATTCAGAGAACCTGGCATATCAGAAGGAAGATCCTGCATATTTAGACCGTAATACAGACCATCAGGCGTACGAAGCCCGAATGCGCACTCTAAAGTAGTCGGTCCGTTTGCATTTCTGTGTGGTAAGCAGACATATTCTCCAACACGAGTTGAAATAGTGCCGGTTGCTGGGGGATTATCATTAGGCACGTTGTTGCCCGCAGGATTTCCGTTTTGTCCAATATTAATGTTGTTTGAAGGATTTCCTTCATCAGATGTTCTTGGAATAAAATATCCGATTAAAGCTCCGACGACCAGAGCGAGAAGAATCCAAACGATTAACGAACTTGGTGAAATTCTGTTTTCCATGGTATTATATAGTTATAAATTATTAAATTGACCTGCTAAATATAGACGATTCTCAGTTTAAATTGTTACATTTTATGAAAATTTTTCACAGTACATGGAAATATTTCGACCGCTTGGAAGACAGAATCAGGTCTAGGCTCTCTCGTCGCCCTATTCTATACGCTCTCATCGGAAGCTTTGGAATAGTTTTGATTTGGCGTGGAATTTGGATGTTGGCGGATGATATAAACATGCCCGGCTGGGTTTCTTTGCTCCTTGGAGTGTTAGTCACTGTCACTACCGGCCTTTTTGTTTCTTTCTTCATTGGAGATAAAATTATTATTTCTGGCATAAAGGCAGAAAAGCGCGTAGATGAAAAGACAGAAGAAGAGATACGAAAGGAGGAGCGAGTTTTAGAAGAAATTAAAAAAGAAATTTTAGAAATTAAAAAAGAAATGGAAGATAATAATAATCATGCATAATATGATTAACCCAAAACATAAGAAATTTCTCTTCCTCCTTTCTGCGGGAATTTTGGCAGGGGGAATTATTGCTTTTTTCTTTTTACCTAAAGAATCAAACGCCCCGCAAACTTTCGATTGGCTTACATCGATTGATCAACGCCAGAAAATTTCATTTGATTATCCTCCGGCTTTTGATACAGCATATATAGTTCCTGTGGATTGGCCTCCGCAAGCAATTCTCATGAATATTCCATTTACCTGTACGGAAGCAGGAATAGAGACAGGTAGAGCAGGGGAAACAAAGATTGAGACAATCAAAGGCACAGAATATTGCATCACCACAGTCTCAGAAGGTGCCGCGGGAAGCATTTATACTCAATATACTTATACTTTCCCAAAAAATGGAAAGCAAATAGTTTTTGCTTTTAGTATACGAAAATTACAATGCGATAATTACGAAGAAGACAAAAAGGAGGAATGTAAAGAAGAACAGGATTCCTTTTCCATCAACACAATAATTGACAAGATGGCTTCAACTCTGCAAGAGTTTTAAATTTATATTAGTCCATGTAATGCGCCGAGAAATTTGGCGTCAAAGAGGGCGTATGCTCACGTAATCATACGTATTCGCAAAACTATTAGCAGTAACTTTTATTAAAAAACTCTATTTAGCATAGCCCGTGGTTGGGCTTTACCAAAAGAGCGGAGGATAATATAATGTACATATGAAAATAAATATAACCAGTAAAAACATTGAATTAACAGATTCTATAAAGGATTACGTCCAGAAAAAGGTAACAAATTTGGAAAAATTATTGGAAAAAGACCACGAAGCTATCATTAATTTTGAAGTAGGTAAAAGCACTAAACATCATAAATCCGGAGAAGTCTTCCATGCAGATTGCGCAGTTCATACTGCTGGGGAAAAATATTATTCTAGCGCTGACGAAGAGGATATATATCAGGCCATTGACCAGGTACGAGAAAGCCTATTTAGAGAAATAAGCAGAAGAAAGGACCGAAAGCAGACCCTATTTAAAAGAGGAGCAACTAGTGTCAAAAAGATGATGAAGGGACTTTCAAAGAGGAACCCTTATACGGCTAAATATTAAAGAGTGTACATTAAAGGGTGTAATCTTTTTCTTTGCCACCTTCGGGGATTACTTTTTCTATTACGAAAAGGCCGTTTTCGAGCTTTGCTTTAGTGATGATGATTCTTTTTCCATCTTTAAAAAAGAAAGTTCTAGGCCACTCAGCGTAAGCGCGAAATTTATTGTAGTTTAGTGTAGGGTCTAGGGCGGGATCTATCTGCCCGTCTTCTTTTTTTATTTTTTTACAAAAAGTGGCGTCTGCTTCGTTTTGCGAGGATGGTGAAATTTTTTGTTCAACCAAGTCAGGAAGAATTTTTACGAGTAGATTTCCTCCTAGCTCGATCAATCGCTTTCGCAAAGATGGGGCTGTTTCCTCGGGGTCAATCTCTGTGGTCTCTCTTGCTAAAATAGGACCACTATCCATTTCGTATGCCATTTGCTGGATGGTGACGCCTGTTACTTTTTCTCCATTTAGGATGGCTGATTCTACGGGGGAGGCTCCACGATATTTTGGCAAGAGAGAATAATGAATGTTTATAGATCCCAGTCGGGGAGCGTTGATTATTCTTTCTGGTAAAATTTTTCCATAAGCAACCACGATAAAAAGGTCATATTGGTCAAATGTTTGCTCAGAGATTTTTTCAGGCTGAATGTAGGGAATATTGTTTTCTATTGCCCAAAGCTTTGCGGGCGGTGGGGTCATGATTAGTTTTCGCCCTTTGGGTTTGTCTATTGAAGTGACGATGAGGGACGGCAAATAACCATTCTCTTTAAGGATCTGAAGAGTTTCGCTGGCTACTTCTGGTGTACCAAAAAATGCAAAGTTTAGTTTATTCATATTAGGGTAAGGTGTAAGGGGACCCCTTACACTTTATCAACATGTGGATAACATGCAAGGGGACCCCTTACCCTGTGGATAACATGCAAGGGGACCCCTTACACCTGGGGTGGCTCGTCGCGTACGTCTTTGGCAAGGTCTATAAAGAGTACGCCTTTCAAATGGTCTGTTTCGTGCTGAAATATTTGGGCTAGGAGGCCAGAGGCACCTCGAGTAAATTTTTTACCATTTTCGTCGTAGGCGGTGACGGTAGCTTTTTTTGAACGCCTCACTTCGCCGTAGAGCCAACGCACAGAAAGACAGCCTTCGGGTAGCCATTCTTTATCGCGGGAAAGTTTCGAGATTTTCGGATTGATGAAAACTAGGTCCTTAGGAACTTCTTTTTTCGCTTCAGGAACAGGAAGAGGGGAAATCTCTGTCTCCTTGCCATCCCTATTTTCTAAAAAACTTTCATCAAAAATTCTTCCAGACACAACAAAAAGAGAGAGTGAGTATCCCACCTGAGGTGCAGCTAGTGCCACTCCATCGTCCTGACTACGGAGGGCCTCGGTCATCTCCTTGATTATTTTTTTAATTTTTGGAGAAGTGATTTCTTCAATGGGAATTTCTTGCGCTTCTTTTCGTAGTACTTTGTCGCCCTCTCCTTGTTGAAGGATTGCTTTCATGATTTATTTTAGTTCCTTAAGATACTCGAGAAGTTTCTCTATCTTTACTGTTTCTTGAGAACGATTTTCCATGTTTCGCACAATGACTGTCTTATCAAGTGCTTCCTTTACACCAAAGATAATAGCGTAAGGTACTGCTAGCCTTTCTGCGATAGCAAGCTGAGATCCAAGGCTGTCACGAGATAGAGATTGAGTGATAGGGATATGTGCTTTGCGGAGAATATCAATAATATTAAGACTCTTTAGTTTTGCTTCAATGCCAAGTTGAATGAAACATATTTTTGGTTTCTTTAAGATTCGAGGTGAAAGTCTCTTGTACCAAGTTGATTCAATAATACGATCTACTCCGATAGAAAATCCTACAGCAGGAACATCTTTTTTGCTGCCGATAGATTTTGCTAAGTAATCATAACGCCCGCCTCCAGCGATAGCGATTTCAAGAGTTTTCTTTTCTCCATTTTCTTCGTATTCTTCTTCGGAAATTACTTCAAAGACGGTTCGAGTATAGTATGAAAGTCCTCGTACGAGATTTTTGTTGATAGCATAAGGAATATCCATTTCTTCGAGATACTCTAATACTTCCTTGAAGTGTTTTTTACAGGAAGAACAAAGGAAGCTCACTGAGTCTGGTGCCCCTTCGTTAATTTCTTTAGTTTTTTCTTCTTTAGAATCCAAAATACGCAATGGATTGGTCTTCAATCGTTCGCGGTCGATAGTAGGGAGGGAGTTAAGATGTTTTTTATAATAATTCACAAGCTCTTTGATGTAGCCATTTCTGCATTCCTTGTCTCCGATAGAGTTTATATTAATAGTGAGATTTTTTGCGCCTGCGTCTTCCAAGATGCTCATACCTGCTTTTATTACTAAAGCATCCATGATGCTCTTGTCCGAACCGAGAGCGTCGAGATCAAACTGACGGAATTCCCGATATCTTCCTTTTTGAGGATTGTCATGTCTAAATACGGAACCGAATTTATACATAAGGACAGGCTGGGGAAGAGTCTGCATACCGTGTTCGATATATGCTCTCATTAGCCCGGCTGTGAATTCTGGCCTCATTGCTAAATGATCGCCACCCTTGGTCTTTAAGGTATACATTTCTTTATCGACAATATCTGTTCCTTCTCCTACTCCTCGAGTAAATACATCGGCATGTTCGAGGGTGGGAGTCTGGATTGGCTTAAATCCATAGTACACAGCTACTTCTTGGGCTTTCTCAAAAAATCCCTGAAAGCAGTAGTAATCCTCATTCATAATATCCCTCATCCCTTTTGGGGTAGAGAGTTCTTTCTTTTCTTTCTTGGCGGTTTTCGCTCCGCTGATTTTTATTTTACTCATTTAAACTTTTACCTTTCTTCTTTATAACCTCCTGGTAAGATGCCTATTTCATGCACTGGTAATAGGCGCAAGAGAGCTCTGCCCGAGAGAAGTTCTCTCGGTACCGCGCCCCAGTATCTTGAATCAGAACTGGCACTACGATTGTCTCCCATTACAAAAAACTCGTCTTCCTTTAACTCAAAACGAAGATTGTTGTTTCCTTGCCATTTTACATATGGTTGTTCGATAGGGAAGCCATCAGGAATTTCGCTGTTTTGAATAGTGACTTCGTTCCCTCTGATTTCTACAGTTTCATTTGGAAGACCGATGATGCGCTTGATGAAAAATTTTTCAGGATCATTAGGATATTTGAAAATGACCACATCGTATCTTTGTGGGTCCTTGATTCGGTAGGTGATTTCATCTACTACTAGGTAGTCTCCGCTACCAAAAGTAGGGGCCATGGATGATCCGGAAACAATAAAAGGTTGGGCGATAAACATGCGGACAGGAACGACGATCAATACTGCAAGTACCGCAAAACGGACGAGCTCCCAAAATGATTGCTTGCCTTTTGGTTTTGGCTGTTCTTCTGTTAGATTTTCTGTTTCCACGCTTACAATATAGCACTAAAGATATATTGACACAATAGAAGGAAACGTGTTTTTATTAAAAATTAGAGTTAAAAAGAATATTTTGATATGATTAATATATGAAATTAGTGGTAGGCCTCGGCAATCCAGGAATTGAATATGAAAAAACCCGACATAATGTGGGTCGCATTTTGGTGCCGTTGGTGGATAAAAAGATTGAAGGAGTAAAAATAAAGTTTATTACTCCAGATACTTTTATGAACAATTCGGGCAAGGCTGTCGCACCGCTTGTAAAGTCAAAAAAAGATTTGAAAGATTTGGTGGTGATATACGATGATATTGATTTACCTTTGGGAAAAATAAAAATATCTTTTGATCGATCTTCCGGTGGACACAACGGACTTGAGTCAATAATTCGCGCGGTGAAATCCAGAGAGTTTGTGCGAGTGCGTGTTGGAATTTGCCCAACTACTCCAACCGGAAAATTAAAAAAACCAGCAGGGGAGGAAAAGATCTTGAAATTTCTGCTCGGTGACTTTAAAAAAGAAGAACTGGAGACAGTAAAAAAGCTTTCTAAGAAAGTGGCGGAAGCCATCGAAGTGACCTTTACTGAAAGCAAAGAAAAGGCCATGAGTTTGTATAATTAGATGTAAGGGGTGGAGGTGTAAGGGGACCCCTTACCTGTGGATAACGTGTAAGGGGACGTGTAAGGGGTCCCCTTGCATGTTATCCACAGGCCCCTTGGGGTCCTTGCACCTATACGGCTTTCACCGCTTCGATGATGATGCTTTTTTCGCCGTTGCGGACAGAGATTTTTCCCGAAAGAGCTATGCATTTTTCTGGAACTAGGATATCGCTGGAAATTGAAAACACAGAAGGAAAGGCCACAGCCTCTATGGAGTCGGTCAGATCGGCTAGCTTTATGAAAGCCATGCGGTCATTTTTCTTGGTGATGACCACTCTTGATGTTTCGATGATTCCCGCGATTGTGACAGGTAAACCATTTCCCATATCATTTTTAATCTTCTTGATATTCACGTCACGCTTTTCGAGCTTGTCTCGAAGACGATCGAGAGGGTGGCCTGAAATGTACAATCCAAGCAGTTCTTTTTCCCAGAGTAATTTTTCTTCCTTGCTAGCTGTAGGTCCATCTTGCAATTTAAACTCTGGAAGATTTTCAATTTCCATTCCACCAAAAAGTGAAACTTGGTTGGCATTTTGTTTTCCAGATTCATGATTGTATTCGAGCATGCTCTCTAGATTGAAAAGTAATACTCCGCGATCACCAAAATTATCCATACTTCCTGATTTTATCAGAGCTTCCATGGATTTTTTGTTTAAATTTTTATGCTTAATTCTTTCCAGAAAATCGGAGATGGATTTAAATTTTCCTCCCGTTTTTCTTTCCCCAATGATAGCATCGGCTATATCGGTACCAAGATTCTTGATAGTATAAAGTCCAAAGCGAATTTCTTTGCTTATGTTTCCTTCTCTCACCACTGTAAATCCTCCAAACGATTCGTTTATGTCTGGCGGAAGAACAGGAATGTTCATGTTTTTACATTCAGTAATGATTTCCGCTATCTTTTCAACATCGCCTGATTCTGCCGTCAGAATAGCGGTCATATATTCCACGGGATAGTGGGCTTTCATGTAGGCGGTCTGATACGCTACTCGTCCATAGCTCGCGGCATGAGCTTTATTGAATCCATAAGCCTGAAATGGCTCAAATAGTTTCCAGAGCATTTCGGCAAATTTTTTAGTCTGACCATTTTCCACGATTCCGTCCGTGAATTTTTTGTACTGAGCGGCCATTTCGGCAGGAATCTTTTTTCCAACAGCCTTTCTAAATTTGTCAGCTTCTTCCCAGTTGTATCCTGCAAGCTCCAAGGCGCAGAATAGAAGATCGTCCTGATACACGATCAGTCCGTATGATTCTTGGAGGAAATTTTTCATCCTCGGATCGAAAAATTTAACCAAATGTGGATTGTGTTTTCGTTTGATATATTCAGGAATGGATTCCATCGGTCCAGGACGGTAGAGAGCCACCATGGCGTTGATATCGTGAATAGTAGTAGGCTTTAGTTCCTTTAAGTATCGAGTCATTCCTGCGCCATTGAGCTGGAAAAGTCCTTCCGTCTGTCCATTTGCCAAAAGCTCAAATGTTTTCTTATCATCAAGCGGGATTTTTTCAATATTTATATCTATATCGTAAAACTTTTTTACAAGGCGTACGGCGTCTCCTAGAATGGCCAGGTTTCTGATTCCAAGAAAGTCGAATTTCAGCAAACCAGCTTCTTCCACACTGTGCATGTCGTACTGAGTAATTATTTTTCCACCCTTTGGGTCAAGCTGTAGAGGAACGTATTCATTTAGCGGAGTAGGGGAAATCACCACACCGGCAGCATGGACGGAGATATGTCGGACACATCCTTCCATTTTTTTCGCCAGATCGATGATTTCTTTCGTATCATTTTCTTTTTCATAGGCTTCTTTTAATTCAGGTACGATGACCATGGCGTGGTCTATGGTCATAGGCATTCCTTGTGAGCCAAGAGGTATCATTTTTGAAATGCGGTCGCCGATAGAATATGGATAGGCGAGTGCCCTCGCTACATCTCGCACGGCACCTCGTGCCATCATCGTTCCAAATGTTCCGATCTGTGCTACTTTGTCTTCACCATATTTATTTTTTGCATATTCAATCATTTCGTCTCGGCGGTTGTCGGCAAAGTCCATGTCGATATCAGGAGGAGAAGGACGGAAAGGGTTTAAGAAGCGTTCAAAGGGAAGTTTGTACTCGATCGGATTTACGTTGGTGATGCCGATGAGATAGGTGACGAGCGAGCCTGCCACCGAACCTCTAATGGTGGTGAGGATTCCGCTTTCTTTAGCATGCCGCAGAAGATCTCCCACTACTAGAAAGTATGGTGAGTATCCCTTTTTTTGAATAATACCAAGCTCGTATTCTGCTCTTTCTTTATATACACTCGTCTCCTCTATGCCCAGTCTTTTAAATCCATCATAAGTAAGCTCCCTCAGTTTTTCGTCAGCGTTTTTATTACCTTCAATTTTAAAATCAGGAAAGACCCAATTACCAAGTGGAATTTCCACATCACACATATCAGCGACTTTTACGGTGTTGGTCACTGCTTCCGGTAAATCGCTAAAGATCTCAAAAGCTTTTTCTTCGTTAATAAAAGAGTAGTCATCTCCACCAAATGTAAATTTGTTTTCATCATTCGCATCTGAATTAGTCTGAATTGCTAAGAGAGTTTCATGAGCTTTGTGATCGTCAGAACATGGATAGTGCGAGTCCACCGTAGCCACTAAGGGAATATTAAATTTCTTTCCAAGCTCTACTATGTGATTTCTCACGTCTTCATCTCCTGGGACGTTTGGATGCTTCATTACTTCCAAGAAATAATTTTCTTTCCCAAAAATTTCCTGATGCTCTTTTATCACCCCTTCCGCTTTTTCTAGATCTTTAGAAACCAGCGCTCGAGAAAGCTCTCCGCCGAGACATCCTGACAGACAGATTATACCTTCGCTATATTTTCGGAGAATTTCTTTGTCCATGCGAGGCTTGTAATAGTAGCCTTCGAGGTTTGCTAGGGTCACTAGCTTTATCAAATTTCGATAACCCGTAAGATTTTTTGCTAAGAGGGTGAGGTGGTATCGTTTGTTGTCGAGGCCATGCTCTTTGTCGTGTCTAGTTCGTTCCGCAATATAGGCTTCCACTCCGATGATGGGTTTTACACCACTCTTTCTGGCTTTTTTGTAAAATTCTATGGCTCCATACATGTTGCCGTGGTCGGTGATCGCCATGGCAGGCATATCAAATTCCTTGGCTAGGGATACCAGCCTTTCAACCTTTGAAAGTCCGTCCAGAAGGGAATAGTGGGAATGGGTGTGCAGATGCACAAATCTCGATTTTTCCTCTTTTTTCATTTTCCATATATTAGCACACATATGGTACAATATTCATATGAAAAAAATTAGGGTAGCCATAAATGGCTTTGGAAGAATCGGAAGAGCATTTTTAAAAGTTTCTTGGGATAGGCCAGAAATTGAAATCGTAGCAGTAAACGACCTCGGAGATATTGCCAACATGGCATATCTTTTGAAATATGACACGGTGTATAGGAGATGGGGACACGATGTTTCAGTTGATGGACAGGATATTTTGATTGATGGAAAAAAAGTTCGTTTGCTGGCTGAAAAAGATCCAGCTCTTCTACCTTGGAAGGATTTAGATATTGATGTGGTGGTAGAGTCCACAGGATTTTTCACTACTTATGATAAAGCAGGACAGCACTTAAAGGCAGGTGCAAAAAAAGTTGTCATTTCTGCTCCAGCAAAGGAAGGTGACGGATCTGTAAAAGGAGAAACTATTTTGCTCTCAGTAAATGAAGAAAAATTTGGAACATGTGACGTCACTTCGAATGCATCCTGCACTACGAATGCCGCATCCCCCCTTATCGCTATTTTGCATGAAGCAATTGGAATTGAAAAAGCGGCTCTAAATACTGTGCACGGATACACCGCTTCACAAGCTCTAGTAGATGGTCCGTCCAAAAAAGATTTGCGCGAAGGGCGCGCTGCTGCTCAAAACATCGTACCATCTTCTACGGGTGCTGCTATCGCTGTCACCAAAGCATTTCCTGAACTAGATGGACTCTTTGATGGAATTTCTATGCGAGTTCCAGTGCCAGCAGGATCAATCGTTGACATTACTTTTATTTCCAAAAGAGATACATCAGCCGAAGAAGTAAATGAAATTTTGAAAAAAGCTGCCACCGATCCAAAATGGCAAAAAGTTTTTGCAGTAACCGAAGAAGAATTGGTTTCTAGCGATATTTTAGGAGAATCTCATGCTTCAATCGCTGATCTAAAAATGACCAGAGTAGTGGGAGGAAATCTTGTAAAAGTGCTCGGTTGGTACGACAACGAAATGGGGTATACCCATACATTAGTGGATCATGTAATAAAGACAGGTGAGACCATTAAATAAAATGAAAATATACATTGGAACAGATCATGCGGGTTTTGCTCTAAAGGAGAGCCTAATTCCTGTTTTAAAAGGACAGGGATATGAAGTAGAGGATATGGGCGCATTTGAGTATGTGGAGTCCGACGACTATCCTGATTTTATTATCCCCGTCGCGAAAGCAGTTTCTAAAGACCCAGAAAGTTCTCGGGGGATAGTTTTTGGAGCTACAGGTCAGGGCGAAGCGATGACGGCAAACAAATTTCCCCATGTACGCGCAGTAGTATTTTATGGAAAAGCAGAATGCATCGTAGACGACGAAGCGGATGTGGTCGCTAGGTCTCGCGAGCACAACAATTCAAATATTCTTTCTTTGGGTGCGCGATACTTAAATGAAGAAATGATGTTTGAAGCAGTAAATCTATGGCTCAATACTCCATTTTCAATGGGTGAAAGACATGTGAGACGTTTGGAAAAAATCAACAAGATCAATGCCTGAGATAATTCCGGCAGTATTGCCAAAAAATTACGAAGACATGAAAAACAAAGTGGCCCTGGTCCGCGGTTTTGCTCCGATCGTGCAGATAGATATTTGTGACGGAGTTTTTGTAAAAAATACTACTTGGCCATTTGCGGGAGGAAAGTTGGACTATCATTTTGAAAAGATTCAAAGAGAAGAAGAAGGAATGCCATTTTGGGAGGATATAGATTTTGAGCTAGACCTCATGGTGAGCGACGCGGTAGAAAATTTTGATATATATACGAAGCTGGGACCAAAGCGAATGGTCTTTCATTTAAAAGCAGTTGGAGATGTAGAAGTGTTTAACGAATTTCTTGAAGGCATAGATCCTTATATAAAAGAAACAATAAGCATGGGGGTGGCAGTCAGTCTGGATACTCCAATAGAAGATGCTTTTAGAGTTGCAAACAACGCAGACTTCATTCAAGTGATGGGGATTGCGAGGCCCGGTTTCCAGGGAGAGAGCTTTGATGAGCGAGCACTTTCATATGTGTCATCGCTTAAAGAAAAATTTCCAGATCTAATAGTCTCAGTTGATGGGGGAGTAAATTTTGATTGTGCGCCAGAAATTTTGGACGCGGGTGCCGATAGATTGGTGGCAGGCTCAGCAATTTTTAATACAGATGATATAATTGGAACGATAGAGGAATTTAAAAATCTGTAATGAGTTTTTTAAGCGACAAAAAATCATTGGAGCTGGCGGGGAAAGCAAATGATATTCGTCAGTCCATAATAGAAATGCTTCTGGAAGCAGGAAGCGGTCACACCGCAGGGCCTCTTGGCATGGCTGATATTTTTACTCTGTTTTATTTTCACATTCTCAAACACGATCCTAAAAATCCCTTGATGGAAGATCGTGACAGAGTGGTGCTATCAAACGGCCATATTTGTCCAATTCTTTACGCCACCATGGCACATGCAGGATATTTTCCTGTTGAAGAATTAAAAACTCTACGAAAGCTCGGCACTCGACTGCAAGGACATCCTCATAGAGAATATTTACCATTTTTAGATACTTCTTCTGGTCCATTGGGCGAAGGACTTTCTCAAGCAGTGGGAATGGCTCTAGCAGATAGAATAGATAAAAAAGATAACGACCGATTCGTTTATTGCTTTATGTCCGATGGTGAGCTCAATGAGGGAAATAGTTGGGAAGCCATCATGCTGGCGGGGAAAAAAAAGTTGCGAAATTTAGTTGCTATTGTAGATCGAAACAATATTCAGATTGATGGCTTTACAGAAAATATAATGCCACTTGAGCCACTTACTGAGAAATGGACGGCATTTAATTGGCACGTGATAAATGTTTCTGGTCATGACTTTCGAGCACTAAATGAAGCAGTAGAGGAGGCTCAAGCAGTTTATGCAAAACCTACCGTAATCATCGCTCATACTATTCCTGGAAAAGGAGTGAGAGAATTTGAGAGAGATTACAAATGGCATGGAAAACCTCCAACCAAAGAGGAAGCAGACATGGCTTTGAAAGAATTACGAACACTTGGAGGGAAAATTAGAAGCGAGCATCAGTAAATATAAATGTTAAATCCCAAATTAAAATTAAATCCGAAAGTGTTTAATCCCGACGTGGAAAAAGCTCCAATCCGAAAAGGCTTTGGCGTGGGGTTAGCTTTGGCGGGTGAAGCCGACGAAAATATAGTGGCTTTGTGTGCTGACCTCACTGAATCCACTCAGATGCATCTTTTTGCGGAGAAATTCCCCGAGAGATTTGTGGAGGTAGGTGTAGCGGAGCAAAATTTAGTGACGGTGGCTTCAGGAATGGCCGCTATGGGAAAGATTCCATTTTGTTCTTCATATGCTACATTTTCTCCCGGAAGAAATTGGGAACAGATCCGCACCACAATCTCATATAATGATAGACCAGTAAAAGTAGTAGGATCTCATGCAGGAATTTCTGTGGGTCCAGATGGAGGGACTCATCAAGCACTCGAAGATATTGCTCTCATGAGAGTGATTCCAAATATGGAAGTGATTTCTCCGTGCGACTCAATCGAAGCAAAAAAAGCGGTACTCGCTTTGGCAAAATCTGGAAAGCCAGCGTACTTGCGCTTGGTGCGAGAAAAGACTCCGATCGTCACTACCGAGGAAACTCCGTTTGAAATAGGAAAAGCAGAAATATATTGGGTGCCAGAAACTGGATTGGCAGATGTCGGAATCGTCGTGACTGGTGGCCTTGTCTATAATGCACTCATTTCTGCAAAAAAATTGGAAGCGGAAGGAATAAAAACAAAAGTATTAAATTTGGCTTCCATCAAACCAATAGACCGCGAGGCACTGATCGCTCTAGCTAAAGAAGCAAAGGCCATTGTGACAGTAGAAGAGCATCAGATAGCGGGAGGAATGGGGAGTGCGGTAGCAGAGGTTTTGGCAGAAAATTTCCCTGTACCGATAGAGTTTGTGGGAGTACGTGATAGGTTTGGTCAGTCAGGAGAACCAGAAGAACTCATTGAGCTTTACGGCATGGGAATATTGAGTATAATGGAATCAGCTCGCAAAGTTTTAAAAAGAAAATTTGCAAAGTAATGTTTTTTATTATAAATTGATTAAAAATAAGGAGTACATATGGAAAAATTTGAAAGAAAAAGTAATGTCACATCCGTAGAAGATGATACTATCGCAAGAATTGAAGCGTCTCTAGTTGTCCAGCAGGAATACTCAAAGAGTATTTATGAGGCCGAGGAAAGAGGGGAGGACGTTACTCTTTTAAAGAAAGGTCTTGAAGACGAAAGATTAGAGTATGAAAAACTCAGCAAAAGATTGGATAGTTTCAATAATCTAAATTAGTAAAACCGCAGAACACTGCGGTTTTTATTTTTGGCGTAAGTTACGGATTTGGTTTTCTATTTCTAATTGCTTTTTATTTAATTCTTCAATTCTATCTGCGTTTTGTTTTCGCACTTCTGCTTTTTCATCTATGATTTTTATTTCAGGATAATCTCTTTGCATGGTGATGTTGTTCATTTCTTCGATGCGGTCAGATATTTCATCCTTCACATCGTTCAATTGCTTTTCTAGCTGTTCTAAAGTATTAAATTGCTGTGGTTTTCGGTTTTCCATATTTGGTGTTAGGTTAAAAATTCTCATAATATTTTAATTCATTTTTACTGCCCTGTATTCCGCCGGAGCGTTTTTAAGATATTCCTCTAGCTTTTCTCTAGAAAGTAAGCCTTCTTGGGCTCCTATATATTGTACCACCGACATAGAGTTTATCGGTCCCCACATCAAGGCTTCAACAGGAGTCAAACCTAAAGACAGTGCAGCCACAAATGTAGAGGAGAAAGAATCACCTGCGCCGGTACGATCAAGTGGGGGAGCCATATCGGGATACATAGGAGTGTGCCAAAGCTCGCCATTGTGATATAGATACGCTCCTTCGGGTCCGTCGCTGATCACTACCATTTCTGGTCCCAGCTCGTGTACTCCTTTTGCAAGGTCTAGTATTTCTCGTGTCTCCACTCCTAGAATTCTTTGTGCTTCTTCTAGATTACAAAAGAATACTTTGGTGAGGGCATAGATGTCTTTCAATTTTTCCTTTCCAAACTTTATTTGAAAAGTCCCTGGTTGAAAGGCAAGATTTGTTTCTGGGTGAGCTTTTAGATACTCTGCAATCTCCTGATGATACGGAAGAGAGTTTTCTGCAAGGGAACTCAAATACATCCAAGACACTTCCGGAAGCTCAGGAAGCTTGTAGTCAAACATTGTATGTTTAATCAAAATCGTGCGATCTACATCATACCAAAGCACGTAGTGATAATTTGTGAGCTTGCCTTTTTCAGTTTTTATATATTCTGTTGAAACTCCATCTTTTTGGAGGGATGCAATACATTTTTCTCCTTCTTTGTCGTCACCAATACTTGTTAGTAGGGCGGTGTTTAGCCCGAGTCTGGCAGCAGAAACGGCGGCGTTGGGGCTATTGCCCACCGCAGTCACTTCTGTCTTGTCTCTAAATGGTACTTTGTCGCCAAAACGTACACAAAGCTCACATGCATCAGAGTCTATTTTGCAGTGAACATGGGCATCATCGAGGCGGATAAATAAGTCGGTCACAATGTCACCGATTGCTAGAAAGTCTATCTTGCTTTTTTTATTGAACATAGGTTAATATTAGCATATTACAAGGTATATTTGCCAAACGGCAATTAACAGACCACCTCGAGCGGCAAAAGATTTTTGATGATTCAAAAAATATTGTGCGCTCTGTTTTTGTTTTTAGGGATATTGTTTGGGAGCTCAGATATCGTTGAGGCTAAAATTATTATCAACGAAATAATGTACGATGCCGAAGGGGCCGATGTAGACTGGATTGAAGTTTATAACACTGGAGACACTCAGGTAGATATCGCAACCTTGAAACTCTTGGTGAGCAACTCTACTTCAAACCATGCTATCAAGTCATATAGCGGATCTTCGACTCTTCTAGGTGGGGAGTATGGAGTAGTGGTGGTAAATTCTCAAGTCACAGGATTTACTGAAAGGTGGAGTGCTACAAACATTTTTACGGCAAGTTTTAGTTTGCCAAATGTTGCCGGGGAACAGACAGCAACCGTAGAAATTAATACTGGTGACAAAAATGCTCCGATAGACAAAGTGACGTATGAGGAAATATTAGGAGCAAAGGGGGATGGCAGCTCTCTGCAATTGATCGATAGAGCATGGAAGGCTTCAGTACCTACTCCTGGAGAAGAAAATATTTTTAATCCAATATTATCGGATGAAGATGAAGACAGAGATACTGGATCAAGCACAGATGACGATACTGCCACGGGAAAGACAAAGACAATTTCAAAACCAAAGATTAAAGCAAAGATTTTTTCAAGCAATGTTGTTTTTGCGGGGGAGCCTGCAAATTTCCGCGCAGCCATCATGGAAAATACTACAGAGGGGACGTATCGAGGAAAGTATTATTGGAACTTTGGAGATGGTGCATCGCTTACAGAAATAGATTATCCAAAAAAACAATCTCATATATATTATTATCCAGGTGAATACGCTGTGGTGATGAAGTATTATGGTGGTGTATTTACTGAAACTCCTGATTACGAGACTCGTATTACTGTAAAATCCGTGCCTGTCGAAGTCTCGATAAAAAAAGTGGGAGGATGGAAAGATTTTGGAGTGGAGCTTTTGAATAATTCGGCATATGAAATAGATGTCTCAGGTTGGTCTATCATCGCTGGAAGAAAATTCTTCATTTTTCCAAAAGATAGCATCATCTTAGCTAAAAAAAGCCTGACCATTTCTGGCAGGCTTACTGGGTTTAGTGCAGGTGACGAAAGTGAAGTTTCTCTTTATTCTTCTACTGGCGAGATTATCTCAAGATTATTGACTTGGAACAGGTAGGGTAGAAGGCAGTGTAGAAGGTAGAGTTGAAGGAGCGACTGGAGTTGGGGTTTCTAGAAGAGGAATTTCAGTCAAAGCCTCACTTCCAAGCAAGATGTCAATCTCGGCAAGTTCTTTTTCAATGGTATCAATAGCGTTATCTTCTTCAATTTTTATATCTATTTGTTCTGATCGTTGGCTGATAGTGGATTCAAGCTCCATCTTTGCAACAGCGACTGCTACGGGATTTTCTTTATTGACGGCCTCGATGTCGGCGCCTAGTTTTTCCTTTTCTATTTGAATTTCAGATTGAGCAGTTGAAAGAGTTGCAGCAGTAATACGCTTTTCTTTTATCAGAGTCTCTACTTCAGCAAATCTGTCTTCAATTCTCTTTTGACGAAAAGCGATTTTCTTTTCTGGCGTGAAGGCTAGGTTTTCTTCGATTCCTTCTTTGATGTTTATTTTTATTGGGTAAAGAAAATCACCCGGTAGTGCATTGGCTGAAGCATATGAAAGTCCACCTCCTACGAATACAAGTAGAAGCATGGCTACTAGAGACATGCGAGCATATGCTTGGAAATTGAATCGGAAAAAGTATGGAGTAGGGGCGAGAGTGTAGGGTGAAGCGACATGGTCAGTCTTTGAAAGAGTACTTTCGAGAGCTGACATGATGCCGAGCTGGACGCGCGCTTTTTCCACGGAGGTCATCCGGCTTTTCTTTATACCTTCTATTAATTTTTCTGTATCTTGTTTCACTTTGTTTTATTCTTCGTCTAATTCTTCTAACATGCTTTTCAGCTTTTCCATTCCTCTGTGGATTCGGACAGAAACGGTGTTTTCATTTTTTCGAAGCTGTTTGGCGATCTCTTTTACGGTCATGTCTTCGATGTATCGCATATAAATCACATCCTTGTATTTGCTGTCCAAGTTTTGGATGGCTTCGACTGCTTTTTTTGCTTCAAACTGATCTTCTCGTATATGGATCTCATTTTCTTCCCTCGTGAGATCAAAACCACTTTCTCGCATTTCATCCAATGACCCGGAAGTCTTTTTTCGGCGCCCATCGATGATTAGATTTCTTGCGACCTTGTACAGGAAGGCTCGGATATTTTTAACTTCAGCTCCTTTTTCAGTAGCCAAATATTCCCAAGTCTTTACGTAAGTATCTTGGGTGATATCCAGGGCTTTTTCGCGGTTCGAGGTATGGTAGAAGCAGTACCTAAAAATAGCGTCTGAATGCTCTTCGTATGTCTTTTCAAGCAAATCTCTTAAATTATTCTTTCTTCTATCTGTCATATATGACGTATTAGCGCTCTAATTCCTTTCATTATTATGCCTTTTTTTATCAAAAATGGAAGTTGGCGGGACCCTCGCTATTTATTATACTATAGGCTGGTATAAAGACCTTAATATATAACATTCAAAAATTATGTTCAAGAACATGCTATTAAAGAAAATGCTGAAGGCCCAAGGGGTAGATGATGCTCAGATTGAAATGGCTCTAAAGCTAATGGAAAAAAATCCTGAGTTATTCAAGAAAATTGCGCTGGAAATCGAAGCCGAAGTGAAAAGTGGTAAAGAAAAAATGACAGCTGCTAGTGAAGTAATGCAAAAATACCAAAGCGAATTAAAAGGCCTTCTTTAAACCCAAAAAATCAGTGTATCTAACACGTAAACTAAAATTTCTTTCAGTCCTATTTCTCATCACGATGTTGTTTTCGAATCCGATTGACCTGTCGGCTGATGACCTGTCGGCTGGTGAGAGAGTTTCTGGGTCCATTTCTGGCGAGGTTTCTAGCGAGGCCTCCGTGTACGCTCCAGGCGAAATATTGGTGAAGTACAAAAAGTCGCGTATGAATTTAGAAACATCCGGGGGTCGCTCCATGGCGGAAAATAAAAGCAGACAACATGCACTCCAAACTGAAGATTTTTTTCCAAAGCAAAATATTTCCTTAGTCCGAATCAATGATGATCGAAAGGTTGAAGATGTGATCAGTGAATTAGAAAATGATCCAAGTATAGAATATGCCGAACCAAACTACACGAGGAGTATTTTTACAATCAATACAGATGATACGTATCGCGCACTTTTGTGGGGTCTAAATAATACAGGGCAAAATGTAAATGGAGTGGCGGGTAGTGCAGACGCGGACATGGATGTACCCGAGGGCTGGGCCATTAGTGAAGGAGTTGGATCCGGAGTGACGGTGGCTGTCATTGATACTGGCGTGCTGTACACGCATCCGGATCTTTCAGTAAATCTATGGGATGGGGCAAACTGTCTCGATGAAAATGGTGCATCGCTCGGAGAATGTAATCATGGATATGATTTTGCGGACAACGACAAATCACCTTTACCTGTAGATAGCTCTCACGGTACCCATGTGGCAGGGATAATAAGCGCAACTAAAAACAACAATGAGGGAATCGTTGGTATCGCTCCTAATTCAAAAATAATGGCACTTCGTTTTGATCTATGGGTATCTACAGAAATAAAAGCAATTGACTTTGCAATTCAAAATGGAGCCAAGATAATAAATGCGAGCTTCGGAGGAATCGAATATTCCCAGGCTGAATATGATGCGATTGCTCGTTTCCGAAATGCTGGGGGAGTATTTGTGACAGCGGCTGGAAATTGCGGAGGAGCAAATTTTGTGGCAAATGGATGTCTCAGTCAAAATCAGATTTTGTATCCAGCTGGCTACAACTTAGACAATATTATTTCCGTGGCAGCTACTGATCAAAATGATGGCCTTGCGAGTTTTTCCAATCATAGTCCCACTACTGTGGATGTTGGAGCCCCGGGGGTAAATACATTGAGTACTGTTTTAGATAATCAATATGGATATATGAATGGGACCTCTATGGCTTCTCCATATGTTGCAGGACTTGCTGCACTTTTGTGGGGTTATGAAAACAGGCTTACATATCAACAAGTCATCGACTTAATAATTTCAAATGGCGACATCAAGGTAGCGCTTGATGAAAAAACAGTTTCAGGAAAAAGAATCAACGCCCAAAAATCACTTTTTGGAGCACAGATATTTGGCGCGCAAGTTTTACATGATGGAGCAGAGGAGGGAATTGTAGGAGGACAGTACCCTACTGGTTCTAAAGAAACACTTTCAGCTGCAATCAGTACGGCTACAAATATAAAAAATGATGCAGAGTCTACCGATCCAGACATCGCTACCGCATCAGTAAATCTTGGTACCGCAGTTTCAGTATTTTTGGATTCTGTAAATCCAGAGTTTTCTGATATTTCCGCGCTGACAGCAAAAATATCTGAAGCGCAAACTTTGCATGATGAAGCAGTAGAAGGAATATTGCCGGATCAGTATGCAGTCGGATCAAAAGAAATTTTACAGACTGCAATAAACGAGGCATCTTTGATTACGGACGCAGATCCTCAATCGGTAGTAGATGCTGGAGTGGTGACACTTAGTACGGCAATCACCGTTTTTGTAGAAGGAAAGGTTGCCCATCCGGTGATTACTGCTTCGGCGGGTTCGGGGGGAAGTATTAGTCCAAGTGGAACAGTGACAGTTTTATACGAAGAAGATCAGACATTTACTTTTACCCCAGAAGGATCCTATCTCATCGATGATGTGTTAGTAGACGGCGTTTCTGTGGGAGCTCCTTCGACCTATCTTTTTAGTGAGGTTACGACTAATCACACAATTTCAGTTTCGTTCAGAGTAAAGCCATCATCCGGCGGTGGAGGTGGCGGCGGTGGTGGAGGTGGAAGTAGTAGCGGAGGCACTATTGTTTCAGTGGTGGCTCCTGCGGTTCCAGTTCCCCTGGTTCCTGTTGCACCTCTCATAATTCCGAGTGATTGTTTACCCGGATTCTTCTTTAGTCCATCTACGGGAATTTCATGCGGAGTTGGAGCTGGGCTGACTGCTCCAGTTATTCCAGACGTTCAAAGATTTTTACTGAATGGACTTCCGGCTTTTCCAACTTCACTAAATAATAATCCTGCTACTTGCGTACTAGTCGCTCCACTAAGACTGGGTAGTCGAGGGGATCAGGTAAAATGTATGCAGGCAATACTTGGCGTCACCACGGACGGAGCTTTTGGTCCAAAGACTAAAGCTGCTGTTGTTTCTTTTCAGCGAGCTAGAGGACTAGTGGCAGACGGCATCGTGGGGCCTGCGACTAGAAGAGCACTTAATATCCGAAACTAAAATATATTTTTAACTAATTAAATCGGTAAAAACAACTAGACGACTTTCGGCGCTACCCGTTAAAATATTTTGTTTTCCAGAACAGGTAATAAGATTTAGATAACTCCCATCCTTTCCGTGCCAAACTTCTGTTATTTTTTCACTAGCATTATATATACGCGTTTCGCGTACTTTAAAAATGTATTCTACTCCTTTTTCGTCTACCACCTTTACTTCGTCGCCCACATTTACCTTGTGAAGATTATCAAAAACCGCCGGTCCGATTTTCCATCCGCGGTGACCCGCGATGACGGCACTGCCTATGGCTCCGGGCGCGGGACCAAGATTGTACCATCCGAGATCCATGGGCTTCGTGGGGGTTTCCATCTTACCATCCTTGTCTAATCCCAAGGGAATTATTTCTTCATTTACTCCTATGCTAGGGATTTCTAGGCTAACTGGAAAAGCATTTATGGGATAGTTTTCCGAATTTTCTATTGTGGATGGAGAATTAGAAGGAGATATCTTTGGGTATGAATTTTCTCTGTATATTTTTATAAAAATAAAAACCAAAAAAGCAATAAATATTATTCCTAAAGTAAGACTGATGAAAGTTGTTTTCTTCTTAGGCATGTTTTATTGCTTTCGGTTAATATAACCTCGCACTTGATTTACTCTTTCTAGCTCGTTCTATATTTTCGATATATACCATATCCTCCTAATAGAAGTAGAGAAAGCACCATCAGGATTAGAGCAGAATCTGCATAAGCAAGAAGTCCTAATCCAGTAGTAGGGAAGCCTGGAACATATGTTGCTCCGAGTACTTGTCCGGGATAGATAGGTTGCGCCACTGTTGACGTACCTAACACAGTTCCGGGGTTACTGCTACTTCCACCTCCTCCACTAGAACTTCCGCCACCGCTACCACCGACAGTTCCAGTGATTGACCCGTTACCAAAGGTTCCTTCGACTTCTGAGACAGTTCCAGTGATTGACCCGTTACCAAAGGTTCCTTGGACTTCCGAGACGTTACCAGTGATTGACCCGTTACCAAAGGTTCCTTCGACTTCTGAGACATTTCCAATGATAGTCCCATTGTCAACCGTTCCTTCGACTTCTGAAACATTTTCGACTACTGTTCCGCCGAATTTACCGCAGATTGTTGAGTAGGTACAGGCCATTACCTTTGTTGCATTTATTTGCACCGAAAAGATAATTATCAGAGTGAGAATCAAGAAAGGTTTTAATAATGTTTTGTATTTCATGATTTGTATTCTTTATTATTCTGACTTAACACCGTAGGTTGTAGTATATGATCCAGTAGATGTGCCTGTAGGTATTTTTACTTCCACGACTACTTTCACTTGAATTCCAGCAAGGGATGGATTAAGGTCAGTAACCATTGTTAGTTTTGGAGTAGAATAAGTGTTAGCTCCTGTAATTAGAATCGTTGCTCCACCATTGTTTGCCTGCGCTGAAGAGATTCTCATATTGTTACCAGCTGCGATAGTTTCAGTCCCACCAGTTTTTAGCCAGTTTGCAAATTTCATTGAGATATCTGTTTCATTTTCAGGTACAGTGATGTTGAATACATATTTCCATCCATCCTCAAATGAATTGTTTGCCTTAGCTGTTGAGCTTACCATTTCAATAGATGTAACTTGAAGAGTTCCATTACCTTGTACTCCGGTTGGAGGGGTAGTAAAGCTCAAAACTGCACCGGGGTACCATGTACCACCTACATTAGACCAAGCTGAGAAGTAATAAGTAGTTGAAGGTGTTACCGTGATTCCAGTAGAGGAAAGTGAGGCAGAGAATGTATCATTGGCTGTAAGGGGACCCATGTCCGATGTTGAATACACGCCCGCTGGGATTGTAGTACTTGCTGTGCTAAATGTATTTAGCGAAGCCCAGAATGAATGTCCTAGAGCTACATTGTTTCCGTTTGTTCCATTTAGGGTTGCATTTGTCGAAGTGATTGATGTAGCAGGATTGGTCGTAACTTTTTGAGTTGAACTGGTTGTTGCCGCACCACTAACTGTAGAGAATGTACCTGCTCGTGTTCCTCCTTGATAATTGTCAGACCACGTACCAGAGATTGTTCCATTGGCTGCAATTGTTCCTGTCATATGTAGAGTCGTCTGTGGAGTAACTGCATCTGGTGTTGCTGTATAGTCAGCGTAGAAATCGATTGTGTCGTTTACCACTGTTCCAGAAGTTATTGTCCATGTGTATACATTAGATCCAGCTGGACTTCCTCCATTACCTGTAAGATTGTTTGAAGAATCTTGGACTAAAGACAAATCCTGAGGATAGTCTGTGCCCAAATAATTTTGGTTAATAACATAATTTCCTGTCGTGTTCCATGTTGTAGCAGCATGTGCTACAGGCGCTAATTGATTTGATGAGAAACCAAATGAACCTACTGCAAATGCTAACACCATTAAGCCTACTGCAGATTTTTTAACTATT
>DASTLQ010000013.1:0-6176 GCA_035714785.1 Minisyncoccota bacterium | reverse complement strand
GAAAAAGAGATTGATGACGACCTTGCCGTTGTAATTTTTTCACTTATTGAGAAAATAGCCGAGGATGAGTCTAAATTCTATATGGAGTTTAGAATAAACAAAGAAAAAGATTTTAATGATGTATTTTTTTCTTATTAAGGATATTCCCCAACTAGTTCATCAGGCACTTTGTACAGGATAGCCCTGCACGACTATGCGGAGGCGGAGAGATTCGAACTCTCGAGACCCTTTCGAGCCTGCCACCTTTCCAAGGTGGTGGAATAAACCGCTATCCGACGCCTCCTTATTCTTCATTTTTTCAATTCCTCACCGACTCAATATACACAAAATCCTCTACTAACTCAACATTTTCAGAAATTCTTGCTCGTTTAAGACCTTCACCCCTAATTTTTTTGCATTATCAAGCTTGGATCCTGCCTCATCCCCTGCTACCACGTATGATGTATTTTTAGACACTGAGCCAGACACTTTTCCACCAAGCGCGATTATCTTCGCTTTCGCTTCATCCCTTCCCATACTCTCCATCGTGCCAGTCAAAACGAACGTAAGTCCGGTAAATTTTCCTGCTTTTTTCTTTTCTTCTTTTTCCACCGTCACTCCATTTTTGAAAAGCTTCTCGATAAACCTTAGATTATTTTTATCCCGAAAAAACCTATATATGCTCTCAGAAACCGCGGAGCCGATATTCTCCATGGCATTCAATTCTTCTCTCTCTGCGTTGGTAATCTTTTCGATCGTACCAAAACCCCCAGCCAAATCTCTAGCTGTTTCTTCCCCTACGTGCAATATTCCTAGGGCCCAAAGAAATCGCCACAACGCCACTCTTTTTTTTGCATTTATCTCATTTATGATATTCTCTGCTGATTTTTCTCCAAAGCGCGGAAGCACAGCAATGTCTTCTTTTTTCAAAACAAATATGTCAGCCGCATCAGAAATAAATCCTTGATCCTTGAAACGGCGCAGAATCTTTGGGCCAAGTTCGTATATCTCAAAAGCAGAAACAAAATGCTCCAGATATCTTTCATTTTTTGCAGGACACTTTGGGTTTGCGCAATAGTATGCACTAGTGAGAGAGCCCACCTCGGAACCCTTGGCCCTCTTTTCTATACCGCCGCCGCACACCGGACACGCTTCCGGCATTTTAAATTTCTTTTCTTTCCCGGTACGAAGCTTTACCAAAGTTTCTACCACTTTCGGTATCACATCCCCCGCCTTTTCTATCACCACGGTATCACCTATCCGCACATCCAGCTTTTCTATTTGATCCATATTATGCAAGGTCGCCTTAGAAACAGTAGAACCGGACACAAGCGTAGGTTCAAAAATTGCGAGCGGGGTTAGGGCGCCCGTTCTACCTACATTTATCAAAATATTTTTCACCCGAGTCGTGGCTTTTTCCGCTGGAAACTTGTAAGCTATCAGACCCCGAGGATCCTTTCCCGCCACCCCGAGCGACTGCGCCATCTTTGTATCGTCTATATTCACCACCACTCCGTCGATATTGAAAGCCAGACCATCGCGCTTCTCGGAAATTTTTTCCACAAAAGAAAAAACAGAATCAAGGTCGGACGCTTTCTTTGTGTGCTCTTCAACGGCAAAGCCCAGATTCTCAAGTATTTGGTGCTTGCCCGAATGCGTAGCAATTTTTTCCAGCCACTCTGCACCTTCTACGCTCACCACATCATAGGCAAAGAAATCAAGCCGTCGCTTTCCCGCCAGAGTCGGATCGAGCTGGCGTAAAGAACCAGCCGCTACATTGCGAGAATTGGCAAAAAGTGGCAATCCTTTCTTTTCATTTTGCCTATTCAATTCCTCGAGCACATTTTTTTTCATCAGCGCCTCCCCCCTTACTTCAATTCGAGCCGGAAAAGGAGTCCGCAATTTCAAGGGCACCGTATTTATCATCTTCAAATTCTCAGTGATATTTTCTCCTACCAGACCGTCACCTCGAGTAGCTCCGCGAACAAGATTGCCCTTCTCATAAATCAAAGACACGGCCAAGCCATCAAGCTTCAGCTCGCAAAAATATTCCGGCCGGCTCCCGACAGGAAGCAATTTAAGATTTCGTTTTTCCCAAGCAAACAATTCTTCTTTCGAAAAAACATTTCCAATTGAAAGCATTGGAGCAGAATGCCTTACTTTCTCAAACTTTTCCAAAGGCTTTCCTCCCACTCGGTTCTCCGGAGCGTTTGGATCGGCAAACTCGGGAAACTGAACAATCAAAGCATTCAATTCCTTTGTCAGAGAGTCATATACATCATCCGTGATGGTAGGAGCATTTTTTACATGATAAAGCTCCCGCAGACGGGCTATTTCCGAACGCAGTTTTTTTATTCTCTCTTTGACTTCTTTCTCCCCTTTTGGTTCCTTCATTAAAAATCGTAAGTTAACTCCAGCTCTCTCTCTACTGGACCTTCACAAGTATATGAATTTATAAGAGAAGCACGATTATATCCTTTGGACACCACAACAACTTCACGCTCATCTGAATCTTTTGTGATGCTGACAGACGCACACCCTGCACCATCGCCTCCTAAACCTGGCACCCTAAATGTCCACTGGATCAAATTAGTAGAAATAACGTCCTCAGATATCTGAATACTTTCAGCATTGCACACTATAGGTCCCTTCCCTTCGCCTCCAGCTGGAAAAACCTCCCCATTTACGCGATCATGGTAGAGCACGCATTCAGCCCCAGAGTCCGCCGCAAAAAAAGCGTCATTGGTATCTTTTGCAGAAGTTCCAAACAAAATTTCTTTGTATGCTATATTAGCTGTGCCTATAGTCACAGCTAAAATAACGCTCACTAAAAGAGTGGTAAAGAGGAGAACAAATCCTGATTGTGATTTTTTTAAATTCATTATTCTATCCAATTATATAAATTCTCAGAAAAAGTGACGCTCATTGGCCCGGATTTTTGCTGCCAGCTCACGGTCGAAATAACCTTAATCTCATCAGTACCAATATTTATCATGCTAATTCCACGAACAAAACCAGAATCACTTCCAGAAGAATCTTCGCCATAAGCTCCGCCTGGGCGCTTCTTTAATTCAATGCATTGCCCATTTCCACAAGCTGGCAAGGCCATATCCATAATGCTTCCATTTTCAAAAAGACCATCTGAACGAAAATAACAGGCTCTCTCTCTATTGTTTCCAGCGGGGGTACATTTTTCCACTCTTGACTTAAATTCCTGCCACCCTTTCTGTGGATCTGCTGGATCGAAATCTATCATATATGTATCACGCATATTCCTCATATATTCAATTCCCTCCTGAGCAAGATATGTCCCAGTCATCTTACTTTTAGCATAATTTATATCCGATATTCCTCCTCCTAAAAGAGTCATCATGGCAACGACAGAGGTACTGAAAATAGAAAGGGCAATCAATGTCTCCACTAACGTAAATCCTCTCTGATTATTATTTTTTTTATTTTTTTTATTCATTTTCGCCTCCATCATCACCAATATCAATGATTGGTGGTGTATCTAATAATCTCTGAGAAACGGTAGTCTGAAGAGAAAAAGTTGTAACGCCCCCACGACTGTTGATAGTCCCCTCTAAAAACACTCGAGCCAAGGGTTGGCCTTTACTTGGAGGAGGCTCTGCTCCAAGTACAGAAAATCCAGATGCTTCATGAATACTTATATCTGAAGAAGTAAGAGGGTAAAAGGAATTTCCACCATCTATGGATTTCATCAAGACCCCACCATTTATATTATACGCCCATCTTTCGGTCTCAATGTCCGAAGAAGGCATGAAAGAAATTCCTCTCCCAAACGAGCAACTATGGGGAGAGCTAGCACTTGTATTATTGTCGTCGATACAGTGATAATCATATCCAGTACGCAAATCACGGCTAATTTCTTCCATGATAAAACTTAGATTGTCCATCATTGAATGAGCATCCTTGGATCTAATCTGCAGCATATTGGAATTAAGCAATGCCACCATGCCGTACATGAGCACTACTAAAAACACTGAAACAGCGACCATCATTTCAATGATTGTATATCCCCCTTGTGTGTTTTTATTAAAATGAATCATTTATATTTCAATTCTACCCGTAGCATGTACCCTTATTTTACCAGAGATTCCATTTGGGGAAACTATTGTAATTTCTACAAATGCTGGGTCCCCTCCATAACTACTAGCAAAGACTGCTCTTGAATAAGGTCTTTCGAAAGTAATAGAGAGATTTTCTACACTAACAGAAGTGCCTAATCCGTTTGGAAAAACCTCTAGATTGGATATCCTGTTTCCATTTGTAAGGGTTAACATATCCATACACTCCGCACTATTCACCGGAGGAAGCCGACAGTAGCCATCACTAAAGTCATTGTTTTTATCAAGATCAGCATAATAAACCATATCCATGGTCCCTTCGGAAGCTCCTAAATATGCATAGCTCCCAAAAGAAACACCGTAAGCTGGTCGCCACCCAGGAGGTGTGTATTGAGGAGGTTTCTTTCCAGACATAGCATCTTTTTGAGCTTCTACTATCTTGAGTGCGATTTCACTAGTCAGATTTCGGATATATATCTTTTGCTGGAAATCGCCGTAATTAAACATCACGATGCTGGTCATGGTGGCAAAGATACTGAGCACTACGATGAGCTCGACATAGGTCATACCTTTTTGAAAACCTGACCATCCTCCTTTTTTTATAAATTTTTTGAAAGAAAAATTAATCATTTAAAATCCTAAAGGCAATACGTTAATCTCAAACAAAAATGCGATCAGTGCTCCTAGCGCTATAAACGGTGCCAAGGGCATTTCGCTTTTTACTCCTCTTACTTTTTTTAACAATAAAAGCACCACTCCCACTAAAGCACCGATCCAAAATGCCAGAATGATAGCGGATATTCCCACTGTTACACCAAAAATCCATCCGATACTGATGGCAATCTTTGCATCTCCAAGTCCCATCCATGTACCCTTGGAGAAAAACCACAAAGCAGCAAAAGGGAGAGCAAAAAGGATACCTCTCAAATAATCCCACATGTCAGGGAAATGTGGATAAAACATATTTCCTTCAAACAAGAATAACCCCACGATGGCCAAAGTTCCCAGAAAGATTGCTAATGAATCAGGAATGATTTTGTGCTTGAAATCGTGTACAGCAATCACCAAGAGAAGTGAAAAGACCACAGCATAGTATCCAAAAGTAACAGCAAATGAAACTGGATCGAAATAAAAGATGTTGGCAAATTTATAAAAGAGTCCGGCAAAGATGAGGCCAGTAATTAATTCTATGATTGGATACTGGATAGAGATTTTAGTTTTACATCCTTTGCATCTCCCTCCTAAAAAAGCATAGCTAAACAGTGGCACTAGCTCGTGTGAGTGAAGTGTCTTCTTGCAGGCCAAGCACATACTTCTTCCGCCAAAACTTTTTCCGGTATTGAATCGAAAAATGACTACATTCAAAAAACTACCGATAATGAGGCCGAGCCCAAAGAATACAAATGTTAGAGCGGGTGTCATTTAGTTACATAAAAATGTTGTGTTGTTAATGGCACTAGAAGGAGCAGAAGATACCTCTTTTGAAACACCAGAATGATCTACACACCAGGAAGTGGTCGCATCTAAACCAACAGCTACAGCCCAAAAATTTGCGGAGTTGTAACAGGAACTTCCATTCCCTCCCCTAAGGACAGCTTCGGCTATTGCCGCAGCCATGTCTCTGTCGCGAGACAACATATTCGTACCTGAAGCGTTATAGACTGGGCAAGTGGCAATACCAAACGTAGATCCTCCGCTCGGAAGAAACCCATTATTATTTATATAGAATATATTACTAACTGCTCTAACGGTGGAAAGATTTGAAATAACTGCTGTTTTAACACCTTTTTTTCTAGAGTCGCCCAAATATCCCAAAGTCACACTAGCTAATATACCAACAATTGCTACTACCACTAATAGTTCGATTAAAGTAAAACCTTTTTTAGAATAATCCATACTTAATATTATACCACTATATTAAAAACAAAAACCACCCCGAGAAGAGTGGTTTTTGTTAGTGTCAAAAACTTATGGACAGAGGGTCGTAGCTGAAGTTATTGAAGTATACTGAGCAGCTGTGGCTCCCACAGCTTTTCCTGTGGAGTCAACACACCAGTGAGTAGATGTTCCTTCTGCAAGTCTCAATTGAGTAGTAGCTACCCAACTATC
>DASTLQ010000012.1:0-2223 GCA_035714785.1 Minisyncoccota bacterium | reverse complement strand
TCGATTTCTATCTTTAGGCCATAATAAAAGTGCCCTTTCACTTTTAAGAATTTTTTGTAAAATTAACTCAAAAAATTTATTCACTAATCCTAGGAGTCAATCCATGAATACAAAAGCTCTCTCAGCAAAAAGGCACACAATTAAAGACAGTTTCATTATCGGCATTGATCCGGCTAAGGCCGCAAACCAAGCCTATATTCTAAGCCCTGACGGAGAAACCGTAGGGAAATCATTCAAATTTAAGAATAATTTTAAAGGTTTCAATACCGATTTAAAATATAATTTAAGTAAATATCTTCCGGATGTCCCGGCTCATAAGATTGTTTTTTCCATTGAAACCTCTCTTAACCTTTGGCAAAAAACAGCTTATTTCCTCCATTCCCAAGGCTATAAGGTTGTTACCACCTCCCCGCTTGCCACCTCCCGTGAACGACCAAAAATGAATAGCTTCTCCAGAACCGATCCGCGAGATGCTTATTCAGTTGCCAATGTTGCAAAAAACGGCTACTACAACGACTATAAGTTATTTGATGAAAACAGTAACGCCATGCACAGCCTCACCATAAACTATGATAAGTTAAGAGAAGACCTCACTGCTTCCATACAACGACTGCGGGACGAGGTGGAAAAGTTTTTCCCTGAGATTAGCAGCCAGATTTCACACTATGATTCTGAGACAATACTTTATCTTCTTTCCAAATATTTAACCCCCGGGGAGTTTAGAAATATCAACGTGGATGAGGAAGAAAAAACAGTAAAGGCAATCTCTTACCAATCTTATAGATTATTATTGAAAATTAAATCAATTGCAAAGGAAAGTATTGGTTTGCCTCTTTCCCCCCTTGAACTGGAGATACATAAAATGATAGTTTCAAGTCATATTCAACAAATTAAGTTATTAAAGCAATTATTAAAACAGACTGAAGCTAAACTTGTTGAGTTGGCAAAAAAGACACCTCATTTTAAGATTTTAACTTCAATAAAAGGATTATCAGAAAACGGTGCATCAAGACTAATAGCTGAACTAAGAGACCTTAGTTGGTTTGATAACCATAGAAAAATAGAAGCAATGGCAGGTTTAAATTTAAGGCTAAATGATTCCGGTAAACAAAGTGGAAACCGAGTAATATCAAGGATAGGAAATAAACGGCTACGAAGGCTTTTATACACAATCGGGGAACAGATAATAAGACATATACCTGAAGCAAGAATACGTTTTATCAAGCGACAGCTGAAGAATGGACGGTATAAAAAAGATATTATAGCAGCAATCTCTGTCCTCTTAAAAATAATAGTCTCCTTAATAAAAGGGAACCGCATCTATGAGTTTAGAGAGCAGAAGATAGAGGAGTTACAAATGTGGGAAGAAAAATATCAGGAACTTGAGAAGGTAAAGAAAAAAAAGGCGAATCAGAAAAGATCAAGGTTAAACCAGATAAGTATGGAAGAATTGATAGCTTTAGCCGGATAGTAATTTATAAGAAGTCATATAAGTCCTAGAAACAAAGCTCTTTGAAATGATGATGGTGTTAAATAAGATCTTTATATAAAAGATCAACTTTAACAGATAATATAATAAAAGTATAATCACCGGTTTAGGTTAAAAGAACCTTTATTAGTTTAGGAACCTGATGACCATAGCACCGCAACTTAGGAGGTATAGTATATACGCTCAGTTGGTCAGATTAGATGGTCATCTTGGGGTTCCTTCGGACAGAATAGAAAATAAGCTTAACTAAAATAAATAAGCATATAGATTAAACGTAAGTAAGAATAGCTCGAAGGCCTAGATAAGCCCCAACTCATCGGGTTCTTAATTTTTTTTAATAAAATACTTCAAGGGATACCTATGCCTAAGCCTTAACATACATACGTGCAATTTTAACTTAAAAACAACAGCAATAGCAGATATTAATAATATATAATTTTTAGGTCACTCTTTTTTCTCTTTTATTAAAGCAAGTAGAAGTGCGGTCGTACTCTTTTCCTAAACCCCTTTAGGGGTGGTATGTTAATAGAAACCACACACCACAAACATACCGACAGGACACTGAGCGGTGCACTGAGGCACTCGAAGTGGCACTCGAAGTGTCCGGAAGTTATCGTAACCCTTGCCCATATCAACCATCTTATCCAATCTCCTCGTGCCTGTGGGCACGAAAATATGGGTAATAACGCCCCCAATAAACATTCCCGTGCCTTTAGGTACGGAAAATATGGGTC
>DASTLQ010000011.1:0-73168 GCA_035714785.1 Minisyncoccota bacterium | reverse complement strand
GGATTTTACTGCAGCATTGTTACCTTTTGCTCTCGCACTGTTAAGTGATGCAAGCACCACCGAAGCCAAGATACCGATGATGGCTACGACGACAAGTAGCTCAATCAAAGTGAAACCTCTTTTTAAATTTAATTTTTTCATCATATATTTATATTAACATAAAATTAATAATTAGTGTCAAACTCAATTTATCCACACCTACTGTATCCCCCCTGCCAAATTATATATAGGCATTAGGACAGACACAAGCAATCCTCCTACACCAAGACCAAGCACCACGATCATCACCGGCTCGATCATACCGACGAGAGTATCCACGGCGTCATCTACTTCTCTTTTATAAAATTCTGCCAAGGTGTTCAAAATAGAACCGAGTGATCCAGTCTCTTCTCCCACCTTAAGCATCTGAACCATGATTCCTGGTATTTCTATTGGGTGGCGCTCAAATGCGGCGGACAGGGTCAATCCAGATTTTACTCCATCGGCTGCACTACTCAATACTTCTCGGTATACCTTACTTCCCACCACCAAGGCAGTGATGTCTATAGCTCGCACGATTGGAATTCCAGAAGTAAGCATGGTGTCCATGTTGTCTGCTATTCGAGAAAGATATAATTTTTTATACAAATTTCCTACTGCCGGAATCTGCAATCTTATTTTGTCGATATATACTTTTCCAGATTCTGTACTGGAAAGTCTCCACAGCCAAATTCCGCCAAGGATTAAAAAGATGATCACAAAAATGCCGTAGTCTACGAAAAAATTGGATAGACCAATAACAATCTTGGTATAGACAGGCGGTTCTTGTCCGGAATCGAGAATAATAGCAGAAAGTTTTGGAATAACCACTGTGAACATGAGTCCCATCACTACAAAGAATGTAACAACAACGAAGACTGGATAAATAAGGGCGTTTCTGGTTTTTGAAGTGAGGGCATACTGACGATTTAGGTAGTCTGCAAGATGAGCAAAAGTTTCATTCAACTTTCCTGTCTCCTCTCCAGACTTCACCATGTTTACATAAAAGTCCGTGAAGACATCGGGGTGCTTTGATAGAGCTCCTGAAATAGATACTCCGGCTGCGAGGTCGTCGCCGATTTCGGTAAGCTTTCGAGCCAAAAGTTTATTTTCTGCATTTGTCGCAAGCATGGTAAAGGCACGCAGGGCAGAAACTTGAGCAGTAAAGAGTGTAGAGATCTGCCTGGAAAGAATCACGATATCCTTCATTGGCACCCTTTCAAACAGAGAAATATCCATTAGAGATTTCTGTTCTTTTTCGTCCTTGATAGAAACGACAATCAGTCCACGTCTTTGCAGTCCGCTGATGGCTTGGTCTCTATTTGGAGCATCAATATCTCCTGTCTTTGTTGCTCCCTTTTCGTCGATAGCTTGATATTTAAAAAGCATATTTTTATTAGATTATCCTTTCGAGACCTTTAGGGTTAAGAGAATATTGATAAGCGCTCTCCATAGAAATCTCACCAGCCCGAACAAGCTCGAGCAGTGAGTGGTTTAAATCAACCATTCCGCCTTCGCCCCCTGTTTCGATAGCAACGTCAATCTCCTGAGTTCGTTTTTCTCTAATCAAGTGGGCCACTGCATTATTATTTAAAAGAAGCTCGTATGCTGGAACGAGCCCACCAGTAATCTTTGGAATCAAGCGTTGAGAAAATATCCCTAGCAAACTCTGAGAAAGCTGAACTCTAATTTGATCCTGCTGTTGCCCTGGGAAAGAATCAATAATGCGGTCGATAGTCTGCGAAGCATTGTTTGTATGTAGAGTCGAGAGGACCAAGTGTCCGGTCTCGGCGGCAGTGACAGCAGCAGCGATAGTTTCAGGACTACGCATCTCTCCGATCATGAGCACATTTACATCTTCACGAAAAGCAGATTTTAGGGCAGTGTAGAAATCCTTCGTATCGATTCCCACTTCTCGCTGGTTAATCATGGATTTGTTGGGGGTATATATGTATTCAATTGGATCCTCGACGGTTACGACATGTCGGGCTTGTTCGGTGTTTATATGATTTACCATGGCGGAAAGTGTAGTGGACTTTCCCTGTCCCACAGGACCCACCACCAAGAAAAATCCTTGTTTTTTTCGAGCAATCTCAGCTAAAATCGGAGGTAAATGTAATTCTTGTAATGTTTTAATTTTTGGAACTATTCTAAATGCTACTGCAGGTTCCCCTTTTTGAAAAAATGCATTTCCTCGCAAGCGATCGTCTGCTTTGAAATCAACTGAGAAATCCATTTCTTGAGTTTCTAAAAATTTCTCATACTTTTTTGACTCCATGACTGCTTTCAAAATTCCCATCACGTCTTCTCTGGAAAGTGGGTTTTGCTTGAGTAGAAAAATGAGTTCTCCGTTTACTCGAACAGCAGGTACTCGAGCTACACCTAGGTGTAAATCTGAACCACCTTCGTGAATCACGTTTTGCACCAGTTCTTCAAATTTTGCTTTGTAATCCATTGTTAAATTATATCACAATTACTCCTTATCGTTGCTGAAGTTGTAAACTTCTTTAAATGGAATGATGCCTTCGAGGGCCTTCAGAGTGGCATCCTCTCTCATAGTCAGCATTCCCTCTTTTCTAGCCACTTTGTAGATTTCAGAATCAATCGGATTTTTTAAAATCACACCTTGCATCTCTTTGCTTACGCCAAACATTTCAAAGATAGCGATTCGCCCCTTTGTTCCAGAAGGACATTTTTCTGTGGGCACGATATCATACATTTCTTCTTTAATAACAATTTCTTTTTTAAATTCATCTGGCAAATCTTTTACTTGATCCTCAATCTGCATTTTTATGCTTGGATCCATGGGTACCACTTTTCTAGAATCAGGGCAAGCCATTCTGGCTAGACGCTGGGCAATGGACAGAATAAGGGTAGGCGCAATCAGATACGGATCCACTCCCATGTCTACAAGTCGGGGCACTGCACCAATCGCGCTATTGGTGTGCAAAGTAGAGAGCACCAAGTGTCCCGTGAGGGCTGCTTGAATAGCAAGCTGGGCGGTCTCCTTGTCGCGGATCTCTCCCACCATGATCACGTCTGGGTCTTGTCGAAGAATAGAACGCAGACCCGAGGCAAAGGTGTAACCGATCTCCGGCATCATCTGAGACTGGTTTATATCTGGCATATGGTATTCAACCGGATCTTCGAGAGAAACAATATTGTTGCCCTCTTTGTCGAGTTCATTCATCATGGAATAGAGAGTGGTAGATTTTCCGGATCCAGTCGGACCTGTAATCAAAATCAAACCGAAAGGTTTATTGATAGCATCTCGAATAATTTTTAAATTTCTTTTTGAAAGACCAAGCTGGTCGAGCGCCTTCACTCCTTTTTCGGCGTCGAGAATACGCATCACCACTTTTTCTCCATAGTAAGATGGCATGGTAGAAACACGGAAGTCGATTTTTCTCTCTTCCACTACAGTACTAAACGATCCGTCTTGCGGTTTTCGTTTTTCGTCCAATCGTAGCTTTGCTAAAATTTTTACCCGGGCCACAATACCGTTGTATACGTTTGGAGGCAATACCAAGGCAGTACGCAAGACACCGTCCACACGAAATCTCACCTTCACTTTCTCGCCGGTGTGTTCTATGTGGATGTCCGATGCACCTTCATTCAAAGCATTTTTTAGAAGCACCGCCACGATTTTTATGACAGGAGCGTCTTCAACTATTTTTGCTTCTTCCTGTCCTGCTTTTTTAATTTCCTTGCTGAGAGTTTTTGCTTCCGTAGAACTTTTTGTTTCTTTCTCTTCTTGACCAAGCTCCTCGAGAGCTTCTTCTACCTGACTGGTAATTCCTCTATAACTTTCTATTATGGTCTTATAGTCTTCTTGAGAAATCAAATATGCCTTAAAAGGCACTCCTGACTTTGCGGAAATAAACTGAAGAGCATCCATCGCTTGTACATTTTCTGGATCCGTAATTCCAACCTCAAGCACTCCATTTTTAAGCTCAATCGGAACAAAATGATAGTATGAAGCGGAATCCTCGGGGATAAATTTAAGCGCGTCAAAAGACATTTCAGCGGTATTCACTTTTCGAACAGGAATTTTTAAATACTCTCCTTTTACAGCAAGTAGTTTGTCGCCTGGTAGGCCGAGCTCTTTTAATGCTTCTTCAACATTCCCCGCGTGTTTGTCACGCGCCAAAATTTTTATGTCATCTATTTGGCCTTGATTGATAAAGCCTTTTTTTGCCAGCTCTTCCAAAAAACTCATATTATTTTATTCATCTAGCCCTCCTGCTAATGCATCAAGTTCGTCTCCAAGAGCAGATAGTTCTTCGGGAGTAGCGTCCGGTACTGTAGAAGACCCTGGGGGTGAAGGAGGAGTAGAAGTAGAAGCTGGAGTAGTAGGTTTAGGGGTAGTTAGAGTAGTAGTGGTAGAAGAAGCAGAACCTGGTGTTCCTTGAGGTAAAGTAGGAGTGGTTGCTGGAGACGTCGTAGTTGCGGGAGGTGTAGTAGTTGCTGGTGTTGTAGCTGGAGGAGGGACGACAGGTGCTATGTCTATACCAATTGGTGCAAATGGATTTGGTCGTCCTTCATTACCATCAGGAATCAAGACCACGCTAGAATCTCGCAAAGAGCCAAAGGCTTTGTCAGAAAAAATCGAGTCATCCAACTTTATACCTCGAACGGAAAGAAGAAGAGAAAGAAATTCCTGAGTGATCTGGCCAGTAGAATCTCCCGCAAAAGCAGGATTCGATGAAACAAGCTCTCCTTCAAGTGGGGCCTTATTTGAAAAATATGTGTATACAAAGAACAATATTGCTCCGCCTGCTACAAATATTAGAATGTTTTTTAGTATAGGACTCATGTTAATTCTTTAGCCAATATGTCTTAATTTTAAAGCTATATTTATAAGCCTGCGGAAGATTTGGGTTGATGCCTACGGCATCTGTGGCCGAAAATTCTATCGAAGAAACATCTACTATACGGAGATTTTTTTCCAGGTCTTGCAGAAAACTTACAAAGTTTGGATAGGTGCCTTCCGTAGAGAAAGCTAGGTCCCAAGTACCGTATGGATCTCGGCTTGAACCTGGGCGAGCCTCAGCAGTCTCGCTACCAGCTGTTCCTGTTGCCGTTTCTTCTTTCGTTATTGTGTCATATTTCACGTCTTTCAAAACCATTCCGTATGGTAGGGCCAACTTTTCAATCTCAAGAATCGTGCGAATATTGTCTACGTTGTTTGGCATCAGCTTTTCGAGCTTCATGATGTTTGCAGGATCAATAGTATTATATTTCGCTGTGAGCTTGTCTCTTTCCATTTCTAAACTTTTAGAATTATCTAATGCTTCATTGTATGAAGCAGAAAGAATTTTGGCTTCTTTTATTTCCTGATACATCGGATTAGCAAACCCTAAAAAGAGGGCGACGGAAATTCCTACTAGTATGACGGGTATGGCAAGTTTAAACATATTAGTTTGTGAGGGAAGGTGTTCCCTCTGGTAGGTTAGTTCCTTCGACCAATTTCTGATAATCCACAAACACAGGGTCTACTGAAAATGTCAGATTGAATTTCACTTTTCCTTTTTCATCCAGCGACAATTCTGAAAAAACAGTTTCTTTGAAATATTTACTTGAGCTAAATAGATCAGATTGAAGAGCAACCGAGCGATAATCGCTCGCCACTCCTTCGAGCTTTACTACTACTTTTACGTCTCTCTCTCCTTCAATTCCGTATGAAAATTTAGTATATCGAACACTTTTCATTGTTACATTGGAAAGTGCTGTGAAGATTGGAGAAATGGCTATGTGTTTGCTAAGTACTGCTTGTCCTGCTTCCAACCTTTTATTTAAAAGCCCTAATTGGGAAATTTTTTCTGGCTCAAAGCGTGCTTTCGCGAGATTGAGGTCATTTTCCATTCGAACTATATTTTTTTCTAGAGTTTCTTTGTACAAGTACAAGGCCACTGTGGAGATGAGTGCGGTGAAAAAAATCAAGAGAGAAAGTACGGTTAAAAGACCAACAGGCTTGGACTTTACTGTTCGCTCTGGAACCATCGGCTTCTTTGGAATAAATGAAGTTTGAAAATTTGTTTCCATTTTGTACTACTAATACTATTATCTCATTTATTGTAATTTACGCAATGCCAAACCAAGCGCTACGGCGAATTCTGGACCAGTAGCGGTCAAGACTTTATCCAAAAATGCGGGCGCAGTCACTTTTGCAAACGGACGGCCTATCTCCACCTCTGCTCGGAAGTTTCCGAGAGCCACTTCTGGTAAACCTTTTAGCATTGTACCCCCTCCCGTGAGGATGACTTTACTAATTGTTTGATTATATTTCTTTTCGTAGTTTGAAAGCACTTTTGTAGTTTCAGAGAAAATGTAATCCAAGTGCACGCGAATGATATCAGACAAGTCTTTCTCTGCAGGATTTTCAAATAGTCCGAATTCTTTCTTCATTTCTTCCGCTTTAGCAAAAGGAATTGAAAAAGACTTTGAGATAGAGTCCGTGATGTCTGCTCCCCCACGGTTTATTGTGTGGTGCGCCTTTACCATTCCGAATTCCACCAATGAAAGCTTGGTGCGAGAAGCTCCAAAATCCATCAAAAGCACAAGTGAAAGTTCGTGTTCGAAATTTGAACGGATAGATGAAAAAATTTCTAATTCAAAAAAGGATGCCTGTAAACCTGCTGAAGTAGCAAGCGCGCGATATTTTGAAACTGCTTCATTTTGAATAGCCACCACTAGTACTTCTTTTTTTTCTACTGGGTTAGTCGCAAGCTCGGGATTGTTTGCTTCCTCGTAAGATGGTTCTTTTGTGGGGAGAGAAAAATAATCAAGCGATACTTCGGTGATAGGAACTGGGATATATTTTCTTGCTTCAGTCGGAATGATATTAGCAAGGTCACTGTCTTTAATATTGCTCGGAAGCGCAACAGAAAAAATAAGACTGGATTGAACAGGAATAGAAATAGCGGCGGCATTTGTAGAAGTCTCAGATTGTTTTAGAACTTCTGTCAGAGCCTGTGCAATCTTGTCAGCAGGAAGATTTGTCACCTGTCCCATGTCTCCTTCTGCATATGGTCCAAGAGAAATAGCACCATAGGTCTCAAGGCTAGCTTTCCCTCCCTTCTTTTTTATTTCTACAACTTTGATTGCCGAAGAACCAATATCCACTCCAATAGCCCGATCTGTCGAGCCAGAGTTAAAGATATTTATTTTCGACAATAAATTTTTAAGGGAATCATCCATTGTGCTAATATTGTACCATATATGAGAACACTAAACACAATCTTAATCTTGATTTTTGGGGGTAAATGTCAGGTTTGCCGTCGCGAAGGCCCCCGGCTGTGTCCCCCTTGCCTATCCAGGATTCCTCCGCCCGGATACCCCTCAAAGGAATGGGTATTTTCGCTGTACGACTACCGGCATCCATGGCTTCAAAGAGCTATTCGGTCTTTTAAGTATAAAAATGAGAAGGTTTTAGGGGAAATTTTTGCTGGACGGTTAAATGGGATGGTGATGGAAGAACTTTCTGACCTTATTTTGCTTGAAAATTTCTCTAATCCAGTATTGGTGCCCATTCCCCTATCTCGCAAAAGGTTGCGCGAACGGGGATACAATCAGTGTGAAATTTTAGTGAAAGGGATTCTCGAGGTTGGGGGTGGAGGGAGGTTTCGTGGGAGGTTGGGTAAAAAAGTTGGCGGGAGTTTTAGCGGGAGTTTTAGCGGCGAACATAGGACTAGGTTTGGCGAAAAATATCTGGAGGACGGTACAGGTATGCTGCAAAAAGTCGTAGACAACGAACACCAAGCTCGGGCGAGAAACAAATCCTTCCGTTTGCGAAACATTGTGGGAACATTTAGAGCGCATCGTTCGGTCCTTGGTCGATCAGTCGCTGGCCGAAATGTAATTTTGATTGATGACGTCACCACTACGGGAGCTACACTTGAAGAAGCTCGGAAGACTCTATTAGAAGCCGGCGCCCTCCGCACCATCGCCTTCACCCTCGCCCACTAGGTCTGGGGTAAGGGGACCCCTTACACCTAGATAGAATTTTTGAGCATTTGAAGGTTTTCGTCAATGATTTCCCCCAGCGCTTCAGGCGAAATACCTAGAAAAACCATTACGTCTTCAAAATAGTATTGAACTGCAAGAAAAATCAGCGCGAGTAAAATAAGAAATGGAATTAAAACTTTGAGCCATAGAAATGGACGGTCTTTTCTAAAGTGTGGAACTCTTTCAGGTACTTCTAAAGCAAGTGGATTCTCGATACGAGTATATGCTTCAGCAATCTCTTCCTTTGCCCACCCGTGCGACTCTAAATCTGCAAGGATTTTTTCTTTCGCCTGTCCTTCTGACATAGCGCTTCTTATGTACGAAATGAGTTCGGGATCAACCATATAAGAATTATACTCTATCTAAATAAAAAAACTGTGGATAACATGCAAGGGGTCCCCTTACACCTAACCCGTATGATATAATTGCGGGATGGAATTACTTTTTCACTTCGACTTGATGGCTTTTGCAAAGACTGCCGGCTATATTGGAATATTTCTAATCGTATTTGCGGAGTCCGGACTTTTTTTTGGTTTTTTTCTACCCGGCGACAGTCTACTTTTCACTGCAGGACTTTTAGCATCAAGTGGATATTTTGAAATTGTTCCTCTTGTACTTTTAATCTTCATCGCGGCAATTGCTGGCGACCAAGTCGGCTATTGGTTTGGAAGAAAAGTCGGACCTAGAATCTTCAATAAAGATGATTCATTCTGGTTTCAGAAAAAACACCTATTTCATGCGGAAGAATTTTACAAAAAGCACGGCAAGGAAACCATCATCATCGCCCGCTTCATTCCAATCGTTCGTACTTTTGCTCCAATCGTAGCTGGAGCCGGCAATATGCCCTACAAAATTTTTGTCACTTACAATATTGTCGGTGGGATGATTTGGGGCATAGGAGTCACTCTCGTTGGATACTTTTTAGGAGAAATAATTCCGAATGCGAGCGATTATCTTTTGCCGATAGTTTTAGTTATTATCTTTCTATCAATTCTTCCCCCTCTCATCACTTTTTTAAACCACAAATACAAAAAGAATAAATGAAACCTGTGGATAACATGTAAGGGGACCCCTTGCATGTTATCCACAGGGTAAGGGGTCCCCTTACACCTAAACTCTTACCCTGCTTGTGTCTTGGTTTTTTGAGTGTATACTGAAAACACAACCAAATATTTATCCAGAGTGGTGACGAGAGAATTGGCTCATAGACTCGCCCAGCAACCTGTAAATGGAGAAATCCGAAGCAAGGTGCTAAATCCAACCATTACGCGAAGGCGTAAAGGAAAGATAAGAACGCAAAGAGCGTAAAAATCTTTCCTCATTACCAGAGGAATTTTTTATTTTAGTGCTATAAAAATTATGATAAAAACATCTGAATTTGTGAGCCCAGGACATCCTGACAAAATCTGCGACCAAATAGCAGACGCTATTTTAGACGCCTACCTCGCCGACGACAAAGAAACTCGTGGAGCCATAGAAGTGATGGGTGGACATGGCCTCATCACCATCAACGGAGAAGTCACCAGCAAGGCCTCTCCCCTCCTCGACGCCATCGTAAAAAATATCGTCGGTGACCAATATAAAATAAATTCAAACATCGCTCTCCAAAGTCCAGAAATTTCTCGCGGAGTAGACACTGGAGGGGCCGGCGACCAAGGAATCATGAAAGGATACGCCACAAACGAAACCGAAAATTTTATGCCTGTTGAGTACGAGCTTGCTCGAAATCTTTGTCAAAAAGTTTATGAAGTGTATCCATATGATGGAAAGACTCAAGTCACTACCAAAAACGGAGAAGTGAAAACCGTAGTGGTGAGCTTTCAAAACGCACCCCATGATGCGCTCCTAGATTTAGTTCAAAAAATAATCCAAGCTCCCGAATATCTGATCAATCCTTCGGGCGATTGGAGCATAGGTGGCTTTGATGCAGATACAGGACTTTCGGGTAGAAAAATAATCATCGACAATTATGGACCAGAGGTAACAGTAGGAGGTGGATCATTTTCAGGAAAAGACTACACAAAAGTAGATCGCTCAGGTGCCTACATGGCTCGAAAAATAGCGGTGGATTATTTAAAAAAATACAACGCAAAAACTGTAGAAACCAAACTCGCCTACGCCATCGGAAAAGCGGAGCCAGTGATGGCAGTGGCACTAGTGGATGGAAAAGAAATACCGATTGAAGGATACGACCTTTCGCCAAAAGGCATCCGCGCACTACTGGAGCTTGGTACTATGAGATTTTCAGAAACTTCTGTTTGGGGACATTTTGGGAGAGGGTTTCGGTGGGATAAATAGAAATGGATTAAAAACGAAGACTTACTGTTTGGAATTTTTTAAATAATTTTCTGCCGCTTTTACATCTTCAACTTGATGAGCACCATCTAATTCCTTTTTGTAATTTATAAAGTCACTCGGATTGATTATTTTTATTTTCCTGCCATTTAAATCAACATCAATGGCTTTAGAGAAATCAACTGGAAATGAAATCCATTTTGTTCTTTCTTTATTACTAATTAACGCATCGTCACAATCTCCAATATCTATCTCCTGCCCATGATAATCAAGTGTTATCAATTCCAAATCCCATTTTGCATCTCTATAACGATCAGGGCCAAATATAATAAAATCGGAAATCTCAGGCATAATTTTACTAAAATTTTTTTTTGATATGTCTATATCAATATCATGCAACTCTCTTTCTGATCCAAAAATTTTACCCGCTAAACCGCCAGTAATTTGATATTCAATCTGTAGTCTGTTTAAGATTTTTATAATCCAGTCAAGAGCATCTAATGTTTTTTGTTCTAAGGATGAGTTCATAATATCCTCTGGTGCTAAAAGAATCCAAGAAGCAAATTAATAAACTTCCTGCTGATAGCATTTTTCGCAGTATATTTGGTAAATTTTTTGGTCTTCTGGGGAATAAGATGTCTGTATTTCACTTTTTATCAAATCTTTCTAATAACGATAACTGGCACGAAGTTGGCAATCTGGCGGAGCCGGCGAGATTCGAACTCGCGAGGGGTTATAAAGCCCCTGCCTCTTTAGCAAAGAGGTACGTTAGACCACTCTGACACGGCTCCGTATATAAAAATACTTCCCTACTTTAGCATATTTCTGGACTTTTTCCACTTTTCGAAAAAGCTCTCTTCTATCTATTTTTTTTATTCAAACCTAATCAGCACGAGCTCGGAATTTGTACCGACGCGAAGTGGAGGCCCCCAAGTACCTACACCATCTGTCACCAGCACCTGCAGGGCACCGAGGTTTTTTAATCCATAGTCATATCCTTTATATACTGCCCGAGTGATATACATCATAGGCCACACCTGCGCTCGATGAGTATGTCCTGAGAGTTGCAAATTTATTCCATTGCTTTCCGCCACATCAAGATCAAACGGCACGTGTTTTATCAAAATCGTCGGCATCTCGTTTTCGGCGGGAATTCTGTCTAAGACATATTGTAAACTTTGCGCATTCCGAGTGGTAGAATATTCAGCGCCGATGATTCTCACTCCCTCAACTTCTACTGCTTGATCATCTAAAATCACGATACCTGTATTGGAAATAGCATTTTTGTAAACACTGGTGTCGCCATACTCTTCATGATTTCCAGTGACAAAATAATATCCAAGTGGAGCATTTATTCCTCGAAGTGGCTCAATCATTCTAGCAGCGTTCCCTGTTCCGCCGTCGTATAAGTCTCCGGCATCAAACACGATATCAGGATTAAGTTCATTTATTTTCCTCGCAACTTTGTCCGCAAACTTTTCCCTCCGGACTGGTCCAAGATGCATATCCGATACAAAGACTGCCTTTCTTCCCTTCCAGCTCTCAGGCAATCCTGGTAGCGAGATAGTATATTCTGTCACCCTTATAGTGTTGGCATTGTAAACTCCATATACCCCCACCAAGAGCGCAATAGCTAAAAGTATTTTCCCAATCCACACAATTGACACTCCCGGAAATGCAAAATGTGACACTAGCCAAATCAAAAAGAAAAGAATGCCTGCAATCACGATGTATAAAAGAAAGCCGACCCAGCTGGCAGCCAGTGTGTAAAAAATCTGAGTAATTATCGAGTCATACTCACGCACTAAAAATGTTGCTCCGACAAAAGAAACGGCAAGGAGAATAAATATACTGCGAATAGGAAAAAGATGCTGATTGGCAAAGTCCCGAAAGAGTGCCACGAAAACAAGATATGCGACAGCGTGACCCAACAGCAATATCCCCAGCATTATTGTAAAAAATGAAAACATGTTTCTATAATATCATGAATAAGTTATAATTTCAGAATGCAAAAATTATTTTCAAATGATTATCAAAAAATATTAGTAACGATTCTTCGCATATCGCTTGCGCTCATCTTTGTATGGTTTGGTGCTTTAAAAATCTTTGGATACAATCCAGTGTTTGATCTCATCCATAATTCCATCATGCCATTTTTAGCAGACGGGTATGGATTAATAGGGCTTGGAATTTTTGAAGTTTTAATCGGGCTCATGCTTTTATCAAACAGAGCACTCTTGTTTACTCATTTCATTGTCTTTTTCCATCTACTAGGAACATTCACTACTTTTATCTTCGGATGGGATGTAGTGTTTTCACCATATTTCCCTGTCCTTTCCCTTTCAGGAGAATTTGTGATAAAAAATATCGTCTTGGCCATTTCTGGCTTGATGATACTAGTGCATGAATCTATTGAACTTCAAAAAACATCCTGATCCCTTTTTTGCTGTATAATCTCATGGCATGAACCTCCACGATAAATTGGAAGCCAAATTCCGACTGGATGAAAAACAAAAGAAAGCCTTGAAGAAATTAGGTCTTGCGACTGTACAGGACCTTCTTTTCTATTTCCCTTCTAGGTATAGCGATATCAGGGAAATTAAAAATATTAGCGAGCTAGTGGCTGGAGAAACGGCCACAGTTTACGGAAGAGTTTCCAAGCTTAAAACAAAAAAGGGGTTCAAGACAAAAATTCCCATGGGAGAAGCGGAGATCGAAGATCTTTCGGGTAAGATAAAAATAATATGGTTCAATCAAGCGTACCTCGCCAAAATGATTCACGAAGGTGAAAATGTAAAACTTTCCGGACATGTGACCGAGGGAAAGTATGGCCTGTATCTAGCCAATCCAGAATTTGAAAAAGTTGCTTACATGCCTATTGATTCACATGACACTCTTTTTAAAAATGAAAACGGTGAAAGCGAAAACAGAGGATTTTCTTTTCCTGTATATCCTGAGACGAAAGGTATCACTTCTCGATGGATATATCACACTATTCTAAAAATCTTTAAGGACAAAACTCTAGAGGATATTGAGGACTATATTCCCGAAGAAATCTTAAAAACATACCATCTCCCTTCTTTGAAATCTGCACTCATCTGGGTTCATACTCCAAAAAATCCAAAAGATGCAGAGTCCGCTAGAAAAAGATTTGCTTTCGAAGAAGTTTTTTTCATCCAGCTCGAACGACAACACGACAGAATGGAATATAGAAAAAATAAATCTTTCAAAATTAGCTCCGCAAAGGAAGAAGTGGACGAATTTCTAAAGCGCTTTCCTTTTGAGCTCACTGCTTCGCAAAAAAAATCGATCGACACTATTCTCGCCGACATTCAAAAAGATATTCCCATGTCGAGACTACTCGAAGGAGATGTAGGATCTGGAAAAACAGCCGTAGCTGCCGCAGCTGCTCATGCCATCGTAAATCAAAAGACATCCAAAGGGCTTCGCAGGGGTTTGCAAGTAGCATATATGGCTCCTACAGAAATACTCGCTGCCCAGCATTTTGAATCTTTTATAAAAAATTTCGCTCATATGCCTATAAACATTGGGCTCCTGACGGGTTCGGGTTGCCGAAAGTTTCCCTCAAAGGTTTCCGCTGGCAGAGGCACAGTGGGCTGGACCGATATTTCCCGCACCCAGCTTTTGAAATGGGTGGCAGGCGGTGAGATTCCAATTTTAATTGGAACACATGCTCTCATTCAAAAAACTGTAAAATTTAAAAATCTTGCTTTTGCAGTGATAGACGAACAGCATCGTTTTGGAACTGCTCAGCGACGAAAACTTGTGCGAAAAGATTCTGAGGGAGTACAGGTTGCTCCACATCTCCTGTCCATGACAGCCACCCCTATTCCCCGCACTCTCGCTCTCACTATTTACGGCGACCTCGATCTATCTTTACTAGACGAAATGCCTTCTGGTAGAAAACCAATCATCACAGAAATAGTTACACCCGAAAAAAGAGATGCCACTTATGAAAAAATTCACCGCGAACTCGGTGAAGGCCGACAGCTATATGTAATATGTCCTCGAATATTTGAACCAGACCCAGAAAAAGAGATGGCACTTCTTGCGAAATCCGCTGTAGCAGAAGCAAAGCGACTAAAAAAAGAGGTTTTCCCTGATTATGAAATCGGGGTGCTACACAGCAAGATGAGTAAACAAAAAAAAGAAGAAGTGATGAAAGATTTTTCAGATGGAAAGATTCATATACTGTGCGCGACATCAGTGGTGGAAGTAGGAGTAAACGTACCAAATGCCACCGTCATAATAATAGAAGGGGCTGAAAGATTTGGACTAGCCCAGCTTCATCAGCTTCGAGGCCGAGTGATCAGAAGTTCTGATCAGGCATACTGCTATGTTTTTGCTGAAGCCAAATCACAAAAAACAATGGACCGACTTAAAGCCCTAAAAACTGCAAAAAATGGTTTCGAATTAGCGGAGCTTGATCTCACGTTGCGTGGCGCAGGCGAACTCTCGGGCGGAAAGCAGTGGGGCGTATCCGACCTCGCCATGGAAGCTATTAAAAATTTAAAAATGGTAGAAGCTGCTCGCACCGAAGCCGTCCGCCTCATCAGTCAAGACCCCGAGCTTAAAAAATACCCAAATCTAAAAGCCCGCGTCAAAGAAAAACTGAAAGAGTTTCATTTCGAATAGGTGTAAGGGGTCCCCTTGCATGTTAGTGGGTGTGGATAAAGTGTAAGGGGTCCCCTTGCATGTTATCCACAGGTCCCCTTGCATGTTGCGGGTAGCTTTTAGAAAAGATCGCTTTCTTTTCTTTTTATTTCTTCTAAAAGCTCCTTCCAATATTTATTCACCTCCTTAGAGACCGCAATCTTATCATTCTTAACTTTCATAACGCCTTTTAGAGTAAGCTTTTTCTCTTTCCATATTTTTCCATTTTCCAAATATCCCTGTATTGGAGGCAAAAGCTTATCTAGGGCATAAATAAATTTACTCTCCTTGTCTTTCCTTTGTTCATACTTTTCTATTATTTTTACTAAACTCTTAAAACCAGAAAAACGCTTCTGTATTTTCTTCAAGGCATTTTTTTCTCTCTTAGCTTGCGACGCTACATTTTTTTTATCAAAAACATATGTATCACCTGCGTATACTTCTACAAGATCATGCGCAAGCGCATACATGAAACAAAGCTCTTTGTTCAATTTTAATTTATCCTGCTCAATCAAAAACCATGCAACCATGGCGAGCTGGTAGCAATGCTCGGTGTCGTTTTCAAACCGCTCGCCGTTTGGCGCTCTTGCTATCCTTATCACTTCTCTAAACTCATGAGTGAAATTAACAAAATCTATGAGACTTTCAAATTCTTTTGAAAATTTTTTCATTGTCCGCCCTCTAGGACTCGAACCTAGGACAAGACGAGTATAAGTCGTCTGCTCTACCAACTGAGCTAAGGGCGGGGTTCTTTATTACATACCTCTCCTATGTATTTTAACCCAAACATTATATATTCCCAAAGAGGCTTACTGCCAAATATAACACTACATGTCCCTTTTCCAAAGCCCTTCTTGTAGGATATTGATTTCAAACTAGATTTTTTAATATAGGGCTTACAAAATTGATTTATTGGAATCCTAAGCTCTTTAGACCAAAAAATAACACTTTCATTAATATTCATATCGGAATACAAATGTAATTTAACTTTTAGATCTTTTCTTCTAACATTAAATAATCCAAGCCATTTAATATACAACTTAAGCATTGCTGGATTAGTATTTGTTAGAGTAACCATTGCTTCCTGAGTTTTTGTACCTTCTCCCCAGTACAGAAACATTCCTGCTATAAATAAATCTCTTTTAGAAAACAAACCTATATCTTTCGAAACTTTTTTATAAACTTTATCAATGTGATTTTTATTTCTTATTTTTACCGTGTTCTTATAATTCTTTATCCGAATAGGACTATTGTCTCTCAACTCCCTTATTCTCTCTAAAGACAACGGGAAACAAGAAAGCCAATTGCTCAAAGTGCTCTTGCTGACTTTTAATTCTTTCTTTATTTGGCTGTAGCTATGTCCTGAAAGTCTCAGCTCTATTGCCCTTTTTTTAATTTTCTTTTGGCCATATATTTCTAGTCCGCAATCGCCACCGCAGGTTTATCTTTCTTTTTGAGTTCGATACCGTGAGCTGTCAGGATTTTTTCATATTCTTCCTGTTCTAGTGTTTCCACTTCCATTAGTTTTTTAGCAATAGCTACAAAGGCTTTTTTGTGTTCTTCGAGCACTCTTTCCGCTGTCTTTATTCCCTCACCTATGATTCTTGAAACTTCACTATCTACTTTTGTAAATACTGCTTCCGAATATTCTTTTTCCATACTCTCCCCCCATTGAGGCTTTCCTCCCCCACCTGCAAGCGCGATCGGACCGATTTCGTCAGACATTCCAAATCGAGTGACCATTGCTCGCGCAAGACTAGTAGAGACCTGCAAGTCGCTCGATGGACCAGTGGTAATATCTCCAAACATCATCTTTTCAGCAACGTATCCTCCGAGAGACATTGCGATGTCATCGATAAATTCTTTTTTGGATTGTAGTCGGCGTTCTTCGAGTGGAAGTTTTAAGGTGTATCCTCCTGCACGTCCTCGGGCAATGATAGAAACTTTGTGCACAGGGTCAGCATATGGAAGTACTGATGCAACGATAGCGTGACCTGCTTCGTGGTAGGCGGTGATTTCTTTTTCTTTCTTTGAAAGTAAGTGGCTTTTCCTCTCTGGACCTAGCATCACTTTTTCGATTGCTCTAATTAAATCAAATTGGAAAACTTTTTTACGATTTTCTCGTGCAGCCAAAATCGCTCCTTCGTTCATGAGGGAATATAAATCAGCACCAGAGAATCCTGGAGTTCGTTCTGCGATCACGGTCAAGTTCACATCTTCTGCAAGAGGTTTTTCTCTAGCATGAATTTTCAAAATCTCTTCGCGGTCTGAGCGATCAGGTAAATCAAGCGCAACCTTTCTATCAAAACGTCCTGGGCGCACAAGCGCAGGATCCAAAACATCTGGCCTGTTTGTGGCCGCCATCACGATCAGCTTTTCATTGGGTTCGAAACCATCCATCTCCACCAAGATCTGGTTTAAGGTCTGCTCTCTTTCGTCATTTCCTCCACCAAATCCTCCTCCTCGAGTTCGTCCAATAGCATCGATTTCGTCAATAAATACAATGGCTGGAGCAGCTTTTTTAGCAAGCTTAAACAAATCTCTTACGCGTGATGCTCCAACTCCCACAAACATTTCTACGAACTCAGAACCGGAAAGATGGAAGAATGGAACCGATGCCTCGCCGGCAACTGCGCGAGCAAGAAGCGTCTTCCCTGTTCCCGGCGCTCCCATCAAGATCACTCCTTTTGGAATTCGAGCTCCAATATCTAAAAACTTTTTCGGGCTTTTCAAAAAATCTACAATTTCTTTCAATTCTTCTTTTGCTTCTTTGCAACCAGCCACATCCTTAAAAGTAATTTTACTTTTTTTATCATTCGGATCGGTGATGCGTGCTTTGGACTGTCCAAAAGAAAATGCCTGCACTCCTGCGCCTTTTACCTGACGAGAAATATACCAGAAGAAAATTACGATAAATACAATCGGCAAAAGAAACGGTAGAACATTTAGCGCCCAGAATCCAAATCCGCCTTGGTCCTGAACTTCTATATTAGTAGTAGAAAGAGATTCCGCGGTCACGCCGTAGTTTGTAAGAGTTTCAGACAATGATGACTCCTTTTCTTTTTTGGATTCATATATCTCTCCGTTTTTGTATGTTGCAGTCAGTTTTTCTCCTTCAATTACGACGCCTTCCACTTCTCCCCTTGAGACAGCTCCCGCGAGCTCGGATAGAGAAATCTGAGTTTTTGCCTCCGATGGTCCTCCAGAAATGAGGAGATACAGAGCGGTGATAATCATAAAAATCAAAATGACCGAAGCGATGCTCCCTGAGAGCCCGCCTCCCTTTTCCGGCTTCTTTCCCCTCTTCATATTTTTATTATCTAAAAGATTAAAATTCATCGAATTATTATAACACAAAAGTTAAAATTTATAAGAAAAACTGTGCTAAGATAATGGCATGGGCCATTATGCAGAAAATAGAAAAGCCAGATTTGAGTACGAAATCATGGATAAATATGTGGCAGGCATCGAGCTTACAGGCATGGAAGCAAAGTCTGTGCGTGACGGAAAAATGTCACTCGATGGGTCTTTTGTAATTGTCCGCGGAGGAGAGGCTTACCTAATCAACGCAAACATCACTCCCTTTCAGCCGAAGAACGCACCATTAGATTACGACCCCCTGCGAAATAGAAGGCTTCTTTTGACCAAAAAAGAGCTTGCGGAGCTGGCCGGAAATGATAAAAACAGAAGCTTGACAATAGTGCCTTTAGCGGTGTATAATAAAGGTAAGAAGATCAAAGCGGAAATCGCTCTCGCAAAAGGAAAGAAAAATCGCGACAAACGCGAGACCATCAAAAAGCGCGAATCCGACCGTGAGCTTCGACGCACGTTGAAAGATTACTGACGCACAAAGCGTCTTAATATATATGGGGATGCAAGGCATAGACAAAGGACCTGTTGCCTCAATGCATGCCGAGTATGAACGCAATCTCGTAAAAATTTCGTTCAAGTGTTAATTGCAGAATTAACTTCAAAAGTTAAAGCAATCGCTTCTCCGTACTTCGGTGCGAAGGACTTTGCTTTCGCTCCGGCTTTCGCTTAACGCGAACCGGTGTCTCACTCATAGACTTCCGATACATGAGTTGGGGCATAAAATTATCGGGATAGTTTCGATTGAGCTTCGCTTTCGAGACGAAACTTAGAAGATCGGCTTTTAAATATTTCGCTCGTTCACTAGTTTAAAAGCTTAAACCGCGATCGCCCTAGGCGAAAGCGAAAATAAGCGCGCTATGCATGTAGACTTTGTTGTAGCACTCTTTTGCACGGGGATTCGATTTCCCCCATCTCCACAAAAAGAAAACAGAGTACCATTCGGTACTCTGTTTTCTTTTTGCTGGTGGCTGCAGAGGGAAATCGAATAGCCGGAGCGCGACGGCGCGAGGCGGGGTCGCGGGTTTCGCCAGCAGGCGAAAACCTGTGACTCGATTTCGCCGGCTCGAGTATCCAATTTCACCATGCTTTCAAATCTCGTCCAGCGAAGTTTTTCCGTTCGGAACATGATTGAAAAAACTGCTTTTACCCCGCTTCCAATGGTGAAAGCAAAAGGTAGCAGGTAATTTCCCCCTTGCGCAATTATGGAATAAGTAGCTATTCCATCAATTGCGCTCTAAAGAAATACCTGCAATACTACAATCAAGAACGGTTGCATATGGGAATTAATTTCAAAACGCCGAATCAATTATTGATTAATTCCGTCCAAGCTATTGGTTAGAATACGTGTATCAATCTTGACTTTTCATATATTCTATGTCATCATATATAAAATAAATTATTTTCCATAACCAACAAAAAGGAGTGTGCCATGCATACATTCTCCGTTGTATTGAAAGTTTTCTTGGCCTTAGTAACAGTGACACTTGTCGTTCACACGGTTTACACAGAGCGGCATAATATTAAATTCGTCACGACCATCTGGTCACGGTTTAGGGTAATAATGTTCTTTGAAGTCTTTGCGGTTATACTCCAAACATTCCTAATTTACAGCCTATTGGCTTGGTGGAGTCCATTGTTTAAATATGGGTGGATGAACCTTTTTTATAATGAAGGAGGGAATATATACATTGCTCCCATTATAGAAGCAGCAAACACCAGTATCAGGTGGGTTCAAGTCCTGCCATTTCTTTTCTTTCTCCTTTTCCTTGTGGCAATACCATTATTGGCCCACTTGGAGGAAAAAATATTCAGGAAAGGCAACCATAAGTGGCCAGACATTATCAAACAATCTGTTGTGTTTGGACTTATCCATTGTTTAGTCGGCATTTCCCTCGCAGCGGGAATAGCCTTAATCGGTACTGGTTTTTTTTATGCCAATAAGTACAGAAAGACGTACTTGAAGGAATTAAAGGAGCACAACGACCATACACGCGCCGAAGAACAAGCGGTATTGGTAAGCACTACTTATCATTCTTTCTATAACAGCGTAATCATTATTACCCTGATCGCCTTACAAGCAATCACGGTCTTAAACTAAGCTAATCCCGCCATATCGCAAGATCTCTGGCGGGATTTCTTTTTTTCTCATTTCCCCAGGGAAAAAATTCCTTACTTCAAAAACTTAAATGTCTTCATGATTGGATCCATAACTTTCTTTTCAAGCGCTACATCATTTTTTCCTTTCATCCTATCTTCAAAGGAGAGCAGATTTTCTGTATCAAAGCACACCACCTTCCCTCCTACTGCACAGTATAAATTTAAATGGCTCTGGGTCTTCCCTTGGTTAATTTTATAGAAAGGCACCCCTGCTTCTGAAGTAGCAACCGGCTTAAGAGGAGTATATTTCATGGGGACCACATGAGGATTCAGTCGTCTTCCTTCTTCTCCCATGGACTGCATATCAAGCGTTGCATCTTCAACTTGAGAAATTCCTCCGTCCTTATAAACATAATAAAGATTCGGTCGGAAACCTGCCTCTTGGTGTTCACTCAGCTTTATTGTCACCCATTCTCCCTGACTCCCACTAGGAATAAAAATTTTTTCGTTCAGGCTTCTTACAAAGTATCTGAAGGATTCATCCATCCGACTAAAATCGTCCACTTTATAATAACTAAATTCGTCGTCGCCATCCATGTCGGTCGGACCTTTTAGTTGTTCTTCAAACTCGCTCGCAATATAAAGGTACACTTCTTTCATTCTTTCCATTTGCGCAATACATTCTTCGTAAGACAGAGCTGGGTCCTCCTTTTTTCTACAAGCTTCTTCCATTTTTTCTCCCAAGTTATTATTTTTTTTCATTTCCAAAAGGTATCCCTCTGAGAAATTGAGATAGGTATCCAGATGAGCGAAAGAGAACTTATGAGTTTTACTGGTAAAGGTCATAGTACCAGGAAGACCTGTAGTTTTTTTCTCTACCTGAGGTTTTTCACCCTCTTTCTTTTCAGCAGGAGCAGACTTTTCAGAAAGTTCAGAATCAGAAAGTTCAGATGAAGAAACAGCGCTCTCGGTATTTTTTTCTGCCAAAAGAAAATCCCCAGCTAATTCATTTTCCACTAACACGGGATATTCCTCCCCTATTCCTACCACCAAAAGCATATCCTTTACCAAAGAAGATGATTTTATATCCTCTCTAAAATAATACCCACCAATACCTAAAATAAAAATAACACCAACGAGGGTGTATAAAATCATATTTTTCATGCTGATTTTTCCAGTAGCCTTCTCGAAACCTTCCTTGATATCATTTTCTGTCCAGCCGTTTGTCATAAGAGCTGTAGTAATATTCTCTTGTGAAGTACCAGACTTTAATTGCTCCTTGATAAAATTGGTCATCTCTTTATTTGTCATATATATATTATACAATTATTATCCTAGGCGTTCAATGGCTATACGCGCTTTCCCGTTTGACTTTAACCCCCAAATGGGCTAAACTTACGAAGTTAAATTCCTCTGTGGAATTTCGATATACCACTTGCGAGAACGAATAAACAACCAAATAAGAGCCAAAGAGCTCCGCGTAATAGGAAGCAACAATGAAAACCTTGGCGTTTTAAGCTTTAAAGAAGCTCTGGACAAGGCAGAGGAAGCGGGTTTGGACCTGATTGAAATATCTCCAAATGCCAATCCCCCTGTTGCCAAGATTACCGATTTTGGAAAATATCAGTACGAAGCAAGTAAAAAACAAAAGAAAGCAAAGGGTGCAAAGCCAACCGAAACCAAGTCTATTCAGATTAAAATAGGTACTGGCGAGCATGATCTGGAACTAAAAGCTAAGGCCGCTTCAAAATGGCTAGCCGAAGGACACAGAATCAAAGCAGAACTTTTCCTTGTAGGACGAAGCAAATACATGGATGAGAAATTCTTGAGAGAGCGACTGGACCGAGTCCTCCACCTCATTACCGGAGAATTTAAAGTATCCGAAACATACAAACGGGGCCCGAAAGGTCTAACCATTACAATAGAGAAAGCAAAATAATGAAAACAAATAAATCATTTTCAAAAAGACTAAAAGTCACAAAGAACGGTAAGGTTATAAGCCGAAAGCCAGGTTTTAACCATTTCAATGCTAAACAATCCCGAACCACCCAGCTCGCCGGCAGAAAAGGCGGGAAATTCACCATCAAGAACAAACCAAAAAGTCACCTATTACCATTTTCCTAATTCATTAAGCCAACATGACAAGAGTTAAAAAAGGCGTACATGCCTTAAAAAGAAGAAAGAGTATTTTAAAGCAGACTAAAGGTTTCCGCCATGGACGAAGCACTAAAGAACGTCAGGCAAAGGAAGCCCTTCTGCACGCTGGAGCATATGCTTTTGCGCACCGCCGAGACAAGAAATCCCACAACCGAAAACTTTGGAATATCAAGATCAATGCGACTTCCCGCGAAAACGGTTTGAGCTATTCTAAGCTTATGGGTGCACTTAAAAAGAATAATATTTCTTTAAATAGAAAAATATTGGCTGATTTGGCTGAAAATCATCCAAGCTCTTTTGCTAAGGTTCTCGCAAACGTGAAGTAATCTTACTTTTTAATCGTCTACTTGCTATATGAAAAAAATAGTTACTGTAGGTGGAGGCACCGGTAGTTATACTGTCCTGTCCGGACTCAAACACCTAAAAAATGTTTCTCTCACTGCCATTGTTTCGATGGCCGACAATGGAGGTTCTACTAGAATATTGCGTGACGAACTCGGAGTACTTCCCCCAGGGGATGTTCGCCAATGTCTAGTAGCCCTAAGCGAGCATAGCGATGTAGTGCGAAAACTCATGAGCTATCGTTTTGATGACGACGGCACACTCAAAGGTCACAGCTTCGGAAATATTCTCCTCGCCGCTCTCGAAAAAGTGACTGGTGACTTTGCTACTGGAGTAGAAGTAGCTTCTGAAATTTTAAAAGTAGAAGGAACAGTGGTGCCGGTAACAAAAAACAAGACTCACCTCTGTGCAATGCTGGGCGATGGAACGGTAGTAAAAGGGCAGATAGAAATAGACGATACAGATTTTCAAAAAAAAGGGCTGCGCAAAATTTTTTATGAAGGAAGGGCAAAAATAAATGACAAAGCGATAAAAGAAATCCTGACCGCTGACTATATTGTGCTTGGCCCCGGCAATTTTTATGAATCCGTGGTGCCAAATCTTTTAGTAGAAGGGTTCCGAAATGCTATCCAAAAAACCAAAGCCAAATTAATTTTTCCAATAAATCTCACTAACAAAAAAGGACACACCAAGCGTTGGAATGTAAGCAATTATGTAGTGGCCATTGAAGAATATCTAGGACGGCCAGTGGATTTTGTGCTGATAAACAACGAGCCACCCTCCAAAGAACAGGTGCGACGTTATGAGCTCAAAGAAGGAAACGGGGTACTAATTAAAGACGATTTTGACGATCCGAGGGCTATTCGCGCTCCCCTTATCTCTCATGCGGTGATCAAATATAATAAATCCGACGCCCGCGCAAAGGCTCGCAGTTATATTCGTCACGATTCAACTAAAATTGCGTCTTGCGTGGAGGATATAATTAAGAAAACAAAGAAGTAATGAAATTAATTTTTGATTTTGATGATACATTGTTTAGGACCACTCCCCTTTTTAAGGAAAGGATGTTTTCTGTGCTCGAGGCCGAAGGGATTCCTAGAATTCAATCTGAAACTTTATACAAAGAGATGCGCGTCAAGGAATTTTCTTTGATGGATTATATTGGAAAATTTTTCACCGATGAAAAGAAAAAAGTGGAGCTTTATCAAAGAATAATGGAAACATGCTCCGATTTAGTAAATGAAGAACTCATGAGCGTAGTAGTTGCGACTGGAAAGGAAAATTGCTACATCGTGACCAACGGTGAGCAGGAATTTCAACTTGAAAAAATCGAGATGAGCGGGATCGCACCGTTTTTTGAAGAAATTATAGTGGTGTCTGGTAGCAAGAAAGAGGTAATCGAAAAAATCTGCCAAGAATTTCCGGATGAAAAAGTTATTTTTGTTGAAAATCGTGAAATTTTTCTCAGTGATTTGGATATCGGCAAACTCCCAAACTTAAAAACCGTTCCCTATGACAAGAACGGCTTTCAAAAATTAAAGGAGGCGATGGAGGGCTAAGCGGTCTCTACCATATTGTATTCTTTTACCTTCACTTCTTTTACTTTCGCTATGATGTCGGCGACTAGCTTTTTTGGGTCGTCGCTAGCTACGATTTTGTCGCTTGGACGGTGACCTTTGGCCAAAATATCTTTTAGCTGATTGCCCATTTCCCATGGACCTTCGTATATTCCGATTACTTTTCCATCTTCAAAGGCAATAGTGAATTCGTGAATAGTTCCGATACGTCCGCATCCACAAATGACAGCATCCACCGAGCGAGTCAGGAGCAAATCTCGGCCGGGATATCCGAAGCCGGTGTAAATGATTAAGTCCATGTAGTCTAGTGGTAGCTTGTAAGATTCTGCGTGTTCTTTTTCAGTAGCTGCTGGAGAAAGACCGATAGAAATTCCTCCTTCTTCTTTTGCTCCCATGGCAGACCACAACGGAAAGCCAGTGGTGGCGCCAGTGACGATGATCGCTCCTTGACGAGCTATTTCCCTACCGAGCTCTTTTGCTTTTTCCAGAGCGTTCGCTCCGCAGTGACCCGTTTCAGCTGCGCCGGAAACACAAATTTTAATCTGATTGTGTCCATGTTTAGTAAACGGACTTTCACAAAGTGGTGAGTTTTGAGTATTTGGTGTGTGTGATGTATTTTGCATATTTATATTATAGCAAAAAGTAAGGTGTAAGGGGACCCCTTACACTTTATCCACACCCACCACCCTTACCTGTGGATAACATGCAAGGGGACCCCTTACCCCAACCCTAGCTAGAATTCTAGGACGACACTGTCATCCTGCTCAGGGGCATGGGCTTCGATGCCTAGATTGTCGCGAATTTTTTGCACCAAAAACATAGAGGACTTCGGCTCCCCCATCACTACAAAAACTTTTTTTAGATGTTCTCTTTTTTCTTGAATAAATCGAAGGAGGCCATCAGAATCTTTGTGACCTGAATATCCGTAAATGGTGGCAACATGAGATCGCACATCTACATATTCTCCCGTAATCTTAACGGTTTTTAGACCTTCTTGAATCAACCTACCCGGACTGCCCACCACCTGATATCCCGTCAAAAGCAAGGTATTGTTTGGGTCTGGCAGAAAGTGTCTTTCGTGATGCACCACTCTTCCCCCAGAAGACATCCCTGAGCCAGCAATAATTATCTTTGGATTCGGTGTTTTTTCAATCTGTTTGGATTCATCTGCTTCGAGGGTAAATTTTAGCCCAGGAAAATCAAAAAGATGCGGATCGTGAGTCATTATTCTCTGAGCATCATCATTAAAATAGTCCTTATATTTTTTAAAAATTTCAGTGAGGCGAATAGCTAGAGGGGAATCTAAGAAAACTGGCATTACAGGAATACGCTTCCCTTCTACGAGATTGTTCAGCTCAAAAAGTAATTCTTGAGAACGCTCTAGAGAAAAAGTAGGAATGATCAGCACTCCTTTTCTTTTATAATTATCCTCAATCACTTCCTCGAGCTTTTTTCGGCGCTCATCACGAGATTCATGATTGCGATCTCCATAAACACTTTCCATGACCATGTAGTCGATGTCCTCAATATGCTCGGTATCAGGCAAAAGCGGTGACGGACTGTTTCCAAGGTCTCCTGTAAAGAGAATCTTTTTGCCCTTGTAGGTAAATAAAATCATAGCTGACCCTAAAATATGTCCCGCATTCAGAAATTGCACTTCCACTTCCTCGCTAACCTTGATTTTTTCACTATAGTCGAAACTTTTCCAAAGAGAAGCAGTGGTATTTAGATTTTCATCAGAATAAATTTCCTCGAGATGTAGTTTTTCGTTCTTAGAAAGAATTCCGGCGGTGTCTTCGAGCATTGGGTGAGCCAAATCGTGGGTGGGCTTGGTAGAATAAATTTCTCCTCGAAAACCTTCATGAATAAGCTTGGGAATTCTACCTATATGGTCAATATGGGCATGCGAAACAAAGAGAATATCAATCTCCTTTGCATCGTATGGAAAAGGACTCCAGTTTACATCGTCCGCGATTTTTGCAGATTGAGTCAGCCCGCAGTCTATTAATATTTTTTTATTATCTATTTCAAAAAGAAAGTTTGCTCCTGTCACCGTTCCTGCTCCTCCGCAGAAAGTAATTTTGGCATTTGTCATATGAAGATTATATCATAAATTGTTAAGGGTCCACCTTCGCCCAAGGGTCCGCCTTCGCCAGAGGCGAAGGTGGACCCTTAACATGCAAGGGGTCCCCTTACACTTTGGAGCTACGATAAAGAACTAGCGTAGCAGCCAAGCCACCAACGATATCGAAGAAAAGATCCGACAAAGTGTCCACCATGTCGAAAGTATCTTTTACGGTAATAGTATTTAATGTCACTTCAAAAATTTCCCACAGTATGCCGATCAAAAGAACGCCAGCAAGTATTTTTAAAACAAAATGTATAGAAAAGTGTCGACTAGGTAGAATAAATGCAACCAAAAGAGCTACCCAGAATCCTCCCAGAAAATGCATGGGCATATCAAACCATGGAAGAGCAGAATACCAATGAAACTTCATCGCCACATAGTTGATGAACAGTATAAAAAAAACGAGTATTACCAACGGTATTCCTAATTTTTTCCTTTCCATAAGATTATTCTACCACTAAAGAACTCTTAAGAAAAAATCCCCGCAACCATACATCAGGGCGGAGACGTTTTCTTAGGGTTATTTCCAATATATTACCATAGCCTGTTTTACAGGTGGGTGCCAGACATCTCATACCACGGCACGAAACGATCGAGGCTCCCTATGGGTAGTGTACTAGGTAATAATTGAAAATAACCCTACTTTTAGTATAGACCAAACCCAATTTCTGACAACTGGACGTAATCATTTTTTTGTTTTTAAATTATAAAAACTATGCATCCACTCCAAAACGCTTGTACTCGTGAATCACAGAATTTCCAAACCAGTGTTTGATCTCGTGTTCAGCTTCTTCAGGAGTTTCAGAACAATGCACGATATTCATCACTGCCCTTTTTTCTTTATTTGCAAGCGCAGGAGAATCGATAGAGAAATCTCCGCGAATTGTTCCCATATCTGCTTTGTAAGGCATAGTGTCTCCTGCAATTTTTCGAACTACATCCACTGCATGCACACCCTGTACCACCATTTTTACCAAAGGAGCGCTGACCATATAGTCCATAAGCCACTTTCGGATCTCTGGACCGATTTTTTCCGCTTCAGTTGTACCAAAATCTGCCATAGCGTCGTACCCGTATTTTTCATAAGTACTAAGAGTCTTGCCTCCAAGGCGAGTGATCCATTCTTCATTTTTTGGGTAGTGATTATCTATCTGCTCATGAACTGGCTGAAACATTTCGAGTGCCACGATCTTTAGATCACGCTGTTCAAAACGACGAATAATCTCTCCTGTCAAACCCTTTCTTACTCCGTCGGGCTTAATCATCACATATGTTCTTTCTTCTTTTGGGTGCTTCATATATATACAAAAAAATGGCTTACGCCAATTAGGTTTTAATATTATGAGTATACCAGAAAGCCCTTTATTTGCAAAAGGGTCCGCCTTCGCCTCTGGTGAAGGTGGACCCTTGAAGGGGTCCCCTTGCATGTTATCCACAGGTGGATAAAGTGTAAGGGGTCCCCTTGCATGTTATCCACAGGTAAGGGTCCGCCTTCGCCTCTGGCGAAGGTGGACCCTTGAAGGGGTCCCCTTACACCTTGCCTTCGAGGCCGCTGTAACGAGACATGATTTCGGTTTCCACTTCTTGTCGGTCTCGGCCATATTTCAAGTAGGAAAGTTCTTTCAAGCTATCCACGATGCTTGGATTCCCCGCTTCAGGCGCCAAAGTCTTTATATTAAACGGCTTCACCGGCTCCCCTTTTACCAGCATACTCATATAGGCATTGTAGTTATCGAGTCGCGCGATGTCCGCCGACGTAAATACCGGCTTAAATTTCTGTTCCAAAAAGTTTGCGTCTTCTGTTCCCACGCGGAATACTGCCATCGATCCTACGTTTCCAAACACTGCATTTTTTATACTTTCCTCAAGCTGATTAATATATTGGTGCGCGATGTTTAGAGACAATCTATATTTTCGAGCTTCAGAAAGAATAGAAGCGATGGAATCTGTGGTCACATTTTGGAACTCGTCTATATACAGATAGAAATCATTCATAGGCTTTCCAAACATATCTACACGCGACAGTGCTGCCATCTGAATTTTTCCAACCAGCACCAGCCCGATCAAGTTTGCGTTTATATCCCCAAGCCTTCCTTTAGAAAGATTCACCAGCAGTATTTTTTTCTCATCCATTATTTTTCTAAAATCAAAAACGGATTTCTGCTGAAGCACAACGGGTCGCATGATGTCGTTAGAAATGAAATTGTCGAATTTAGAAGAAATGTAGGGCACAAAGTTTGCCAAGGATTGTTCTCCTGTAGTCTGCTCAGCCGAAATCCAAAATTGTTTGATGATTGGATTCTTGCACTTCGCAAGTTTCATATCTCGAAATTCTTTATCCGCCAACACTCTAGTAATTTCAAGTAAAGTAGAGCCAGATTCAGGGTCTTCCATCACTAGAAAGGCGCTATTGCGGAAATATTGTTCAAACATCGCCCCGCCTCCCACTTTCATATCAAAAAGCTTGTTGAAAATATTCATCATTTCATTCACTACGAATGTCTTTTGTTCAGGATATTGAACATCGTATTCGAGCATATTCAATCCCATCGGACGAGCAATGTAAGCGGGATCAAAATATATAACATCGTCAATGCGCTCTTTAGGAATACGCGAAAGAATAGTCTGAATATCGGTGCCGTGCGGATCTATATAGCAACAACCATCGCCGTTCACGATATCCTGCGTGATCATATTGAGCATGATGTTGGTCTTTCCTGTTCCTGTCTGACCGATCACATAGAAATGACGCATGCGATCTTCGCGCGTCATCCGGACTTGAGTATCTTTTCCTCGATAGCTGTTTATCCCAAGCACAATTCCCTCTCCTCCCATCTGAATCGGAGCAGGTGCAATTCCCGCCTTTGCTTCTCGGAGCTGGGGCATACTTCCAATCCCTATTGGGAAATGGAAAACAGAAGAAAGTTCTTTTAAATTTAGTGGCAGAGTATAATCTCGACTAAAAGCACGATATGAAAAATCATGGAAAAAGTTTTTTACCTTGCTTCCGGTCACTTTTTCAAAAATTATGGAGTTGCTTGCAGGCTCCGTAAACTGATTAAACGAAGATTCAATTTCTCCGAGAATAGCTTCCGCACGAGCATGAGTCTCTGCAGATGCGATCACTCGAATATTTGCTTTCATGATACTGCTGGAAAGTTTTTTACCAATTTTCTCTGCGGCCCCTTCGTCCACTGGCCTCCTACCCGACATATTTTTGTCAGATTTGTCTTCGCTCTTTTTTGTTCCGAACAGAAATTCTTTAGAAATGTTCAAAAAAGCCTTATTAAACTTGTACAAATTGTCAGCTGCGTGTTTGACAGACATTCCATCTTTCACATCTTCTAAAATTGCATTGAAGTCTTGAATGAATTTTTCACCAGCTGGCGCTATTACAATCTGGATAGCGGCACCCTCTCCATGAATATCAAGTTTTGAAAAAACATTTAAAATATTTTTCATTGGATCATGGTCGAGATTTTCATAAGTGCGAAGAGGAAGGACCGCTTTTTCAGAAAGCATGGCATATGCTCCCACCGCTGCACCTTTTTCATTAAAAATATTGAAATCATCTTTTACCTCGATCATTTTTGCCTGATTGTAAAAAGCCATCACCTGTTTTTCAAAAAGTGTGATGTACTGATCAGGAATTGCGGCATAGATTACTACTTCATCGCTTCCAGCCGAGAGCGCAACTTCGAGAGCAAAATAATTTTCCTCGATATTGTTTTTGCCTAGGGAAATAGAATGCATGCCGGCATAAAATTGCTCCATGGCACCGATGAATTCTTTGAAACTTTTTTGCTTGTCTGCTTCATCGAGCGGAGGCGGTAGAGTAATTTCAAAAAGAGTGAGGTGAAAAGATTTATACAGTGCAGTTCCTTCTTTGAAAGGATACGGAACACCCGGCGCACGCAGGTACTGAATGAGGATTCTGTGAAAATCGTCGGAGATGTGTGGATTGTTCATATTTTCCACCACAGAAAGCGCGTTCTTCACGCCCTTAGTCATCACAATGCCGAGCAATTCTTCCATGATTGAATCATGCGCTTCAGACTTCAGAGCAAGCACAATTCCTTTTGCTTCCTTTTCGCTCATGGTTGAATCCGGATGCATGGCGTCCTTTAATGGAGTATTTTTATACTCTCCAAGAATTTCCTCAGCAGCTTTTTCACGAGGCCGTTCGATGTGCCCCAAGTCCGCGAGTTCCTTTTCTCTTTTCTCCATGTGAGCACGCAAATACGCTAACTCCTCTTCAGGCGTTTTAAATTGAGGCATTTCTTTGAGAAATGTTCCTTCCATTGGTTACATTATAGCAACAAACGAATGTAAGGGAAACATGTAAGGGGTCCCCTTGCATGTTATCCACAGGTTTAGGTGTAAGGGGTCCCCTTACATCTAGATGAGAGGTCGGCCGGTCATTTCGTTAGGGATTTCTAGTCCGAGCAAGGAAAGTACGGTAGGCGCAACGTCGGCCAGTCCGCCCGCTCGAGCATCACCTTTCACTCCACCAACGTGCGCAATTTCCCCCGAAACCGTCACCACAAACGGCACCAAGGCAGTAGTGTGCGCAGTGTGCCTGATTCCAGTCGCAGGATCCACATTTACTTCCGCATTTCCATGATCGGCCGTGACGAGCGCCACTCCACCTTTTTTCTCTAACGCCTCCATAATTCGCCCCAGCTCCCTGTCTACCACCTCTACCGCCTCAATAGTGGCTGGTACGTTGGCTGTATGCCCCACCATGTCAGCGTTAGCAAAATTTAATAGAATAAAATCACATTCTCCTTTTTCAATTTCTGCAATCACAGCATCCGCAATCCCCTTCGCTTGCATTTCAGGCGCCTCGTCATGCGTCTTTATATCCGTCCTACTCTTCAGGAGGATATCTTTCTCACCCTCATACGGCGTCTCTCTCCCACAATTAAAAAAGTAAGTAACGTGAGCAAATTTTTCTGTCTCGGCAACATGACACTGCTTCATGTCAGCCCGCGCAATCTCTCCACCAAGGGTTGCTCTAGGTTCAAAAGGCGGAAAAGCAATCAGTGAAGAAAAGTCCGCCCTGTACTCCGTCATAGTTGCAAAAAGAATATTTGGCAAATCTGGCCGAGTAAGCATTTTTTCAGAAAGCATTCGCGCTCTGTCTGCTCTAAAATTGAAAAAGAATACTGCGTCATTTTTTTCGATAGCACAGCCAAGACCAAGTGGAGTAGCACACACTGCTGGCTCCAAAAGCTCATCACTTTTTCCTTTTTGGTATTGCTCTTCCAGGTACGCCGATGGCTTTATTTCACACACATTCCCCTCGCAATCAAACATAGCCTGCTCAGTCTTTGCCAAGCGGTCCCAGTTTTGATCTCGGTCCATTGCAAAATATCTACCAGAGATAGTGGCGATAAAGAAGGCGGGATTTTTTGGATCACTGTCTGCATTTAGAATCTCTAACACGGACTCAAGCTCTTTCATATACGCCGAAGCACTCTGCGGAGCAGTATCCCTCCCATCTGTAAACACATGAATAGCCACCTTTGGCACAGCATTTTTCTTGGCTAAATGTAAAAATGCATAAAGATGATTTTGATGACTATGCACTCCCCCTGGAGAAACCAATCCTTGCACATGAAGCACAGAGCCGTGCTTTTTTACATGATCAAAAATCGCAAGAAATGTAGGATTTTTTTCAAAATCTCCTGAGCTGATTGCTTTATCTATCCTCACTAAATCTGTATCCACTGGCCGTCCAGCTCCGATAGTCATATGACCCACCTCGCTATTTCCCATTTGCCCCTCAGGAAGCCCCACAGCCTCTCCGGAAGCCTTCAGTAATGCATGAGGATATTCTCTCCATAACCTATCAAAAACGGGCTTTCGCGCGCCTGCAATGGCATTGTCTTTCGTGTCTTCCCTATATCCCCAGCCATCGAGCACCATGAGCACCACCGGTCCCGCAATCCTTCTTCCAGTTTTGTTTTCGTTCATATTATGGATATTGTACTCCTAGAAAATTGTTCATGCAAAATAAAAAGCAGATTTTCGGTCTGCTTTTATAAATTTTTATCTATAATGTGCCTGCACGGGTACCCGTTCGTGCAAATTTCTGTTCTTGCATTCCGGGCATATCCAGTGACGCAAAGTATATCCTTCATCCTGGTATTCCCCTTTTTTACTTTCAAAACTTAAGTCCTCTGTACGAGGAATGCTTGTTGCACACTGTTGGCACTGATGATGTTCTCTAGTTGCATTTTCAAAGTTTCTGCGATGATCCTGAGGCATGACCGCCTCCTTTAATTTGTTTAAAAATTTCTATTTCATTAATAATACTCTCTTTGCAATATTTCTTCAAAAATAAAAGTGCATAACTCTATACCAAAACGCAAAAACCGCTCCCCTGCCAGTGGCGAGAGGAAGCGGTCTTGCAAATCGAAATCTTCTCTTTATTGCATCAATGCCTTTGCTCGGCTCATTGCGCCCAAGAGTCCATCAGCTACCAAGCCTGCAGATTGTTGCCAAGCTTTTGCTTTAGCCATGGTCATTGGTCCACACATTCCGTCCGTAGCAAGTCCAGCATTTGCTTTAGCATTCAAGAACATCTGCCAAGCCTTGCAAGCTTCGCCCTTTGATCCTGATTTAACTAATGCAGTACCGAGGGCATAAGCATTGCCTTGTGGAGCAGAAACAGTATTTCCTACACAAGACTTACCGGTAGCTGGGCTAAATCCTGTTGTTCTATTTCCACATCCAGCGAAATCGTTTGCGGAAGCTCCGGCAGTATTTCCCACACAAGATTTTCCTGTGCTTGTGCTAAATCCAGTAGTCCTGTTTCCACATCCTGCGAAATCATTTGCAGGAGTTTCTGGAGTGACTGGGGTTTCTGGGGTTGTAACCGGAGGGGTGGTTGTAGGAGTAGATGGCGTGGTGTAAACAGGAGCTGATCCTGCGCTAGGTCTATGTGCAACTGTTATCGTACCATTCGCGCCAGTTGTAAAGTAGACAGCGCTTTTGTTCGCGGCAGCTGAAGTATCTGTGCCCCAAGAACCAGTAGCTTGCGCTGACCCATTAAATCTAAATATATGGGCAGTTGAAGTTCCACCTGTTGTAATGGTACCTGAAACTCCCGTAATCATAGACAGTGTATTAACGACTGATGTACCAGTTGCAATTGTCTTTGCTCCACTACCACCCAAACTAAGATTGTAGTAAGCACCAGCAAAGACTGTCTGTGCTCCAGCAAGAGTGTAGTTGATAGTACCTGCTGTGTTTGCAGTTAGTGTCGTGATATTTAAAGCATTACCAGCAGCTCCAGCCAAATTTAATGTGCCGGTATTAACTACAATACCTGCGCCTGTACCAAAGGTCCCAGCAGCAGTGAAGGTGCCACTGTTAGTTACTGTTCCTCCAACACCAAGAGTGATGGCACCAGAAGCAGTTACAGTACCAGCGTTTGTTATAGATCCCGTAAGAGTACCAGTAAATGCTGCGAGAGTAGCCGTACCACCAGAAGCTACTGTAAGTGTCTTGGCATCAGCAATTGTAGTAGCACCAGTAACAGCTATAGTACCAGTCCCTACGTTAAGGCTGTGAGTTAAAGTAAGTGCACCAGCGACAGTAGCCGTACCTGCTGCTACAATGCTTTTTGTACCTGCTCCACTAATCGTTAAATTTCCATATGTATATGTATTTATAGTTTGATTACCTGAACCGGAAAAAGTAGTAGTTGAAGCAGCGGCTAGAGTAACTGTACCGCCTGTTCCTAAAGTTGAAGTAGTTCCAGCCAAATTAAGCGATCCTGCTCCACTAACACCCACTTGGGCTTTAGCCGCATTACCGCTAAACGTAATACCAGTTGCACCGTTCACTTGAATTACTCCAGTTGCTGTTGTTATAGAAGTTGCGCCCGAGGCAGAGCCACCCGCAATAGTAATATTGGCAGCATTAACCACGCCTGCCCCCGCACCTGTAATGGACTGGTTTCCGTCACTACTTGTACCGTTCATGGTAATGTCGCCTGTAACTGCAAGAGCCGCAGTACCACTCAATGTTATGGTCTGATTAAGAGCTCCGGTATTTGCAGCAAAAATTACATTAGTAGTAACAGCAAACGTCTTACCGGTGTCAACAGTAATACCGTTTGCTCCAGTAGCTACTGGGTCAGCAATTGTTACTCCTGCTACTGTTGCTGTACCAGCACCAGTAATTTGAAGAACAACGTTAGCAGGGATAAGAAGAGTATCACCTACAGCTGGGGTCAAATTACCCGTACATCCAGTGAATACAGAAGTACCATTTGTAGCACCGTCATTCACACCACCCGCAACACCGGTCCATGTACCTGTGGTCATAGTACATTCTGCCGCTTCTGCAGTGTTGGTAGAAACTAATCCAGTCAATGCCAATGTGAAGGCAAGCATTCCGACTGAAAGAAAAACATTTTTAAATACTTTACTCATATTATTTTTATTTCTAATAATTATTTTTAATAAGAAAACAGACACTAAACGAGCGCGACTTCGGACCAGAAGCGATACGCTCTAAAAGCTGTTTATATTATACCAATTACAAATATATAAAGATAAAATAGAGACTGTGGATATCTTTTGGTGAGATCTCAGCAAAACAAAAAACCACCCATAGGGTGGTTTTTTGTAATACGTTTTAAGGTGTATTGACCAGAGAGATAGAAGAGACTAAGCGCCTGTAACAAACACTGCAGGCGTCTTGAAGTCTGTTAGACCCCAAGTTTGGTCTACGTCTCCAGCAGTAGCATTAGTAGTATTCCAATCAAATTCAGTCAACTTCATACCAGTAAAGCCAGCTGTTCCCGTTGCACCTGGTACCAATCCTGTTACGGTAAACGTAGCAGTTTGTCCAGCGGAAATTCTATAAGCCAAGTCTCCACCTACAGCAGTAGCGTTGGTAGCGGAAAGGGACACAGCCAATGTTCCTCCCATGGCTGCTGTCTTTTCAGCAAAGAACCTGCTAGCAGCGTTAGTAGAAACAGCTGTATTGGATACATATATATCACTTCCAGCTGGGGCAGTAATATTGAAGGCAAGTGAGAACGAGCCATCTCTATTATCTACTCCTGAGTTCGTTGCAGAAGCTGCACCTAACGTGATTGTAGGAGCATACTCAAAGAGGTATTGATTATTTCCAGTTACAGTGTTTGCAGCGTTTGCAGCTGTAAAGGAAGGACCTGATGTACCAGTCACTGCTGTTACAGCAGCAACGATGGCATCACCTTTTACTACGAAGCTCGCAGCAACGTGATTAGCCTGACCCCAAACAGATAGAGTCTTAGTAGCGCCCTCAGCAATATCAATGTCCAATTCGTTAAAGTCAAACGGTGAAGCCGCTGACTTTGAAGAAAGAACAGTTGAACCGTCGCGAAGTTCTACGGAAGCAAGACATTCTGCTAACGCACAAGTTCCACTAGCTACAGCAACTGTACCTTGAACTCTAGTAACATTAACAGCTCCGTCTTTCGCTTTAAGGTCGAAACGAAGTAATTCAACTGCTGTCAAACTACCAGCTGTAGTGCTAAGACCAGAGTTTGACTGAGCTTTTGGATTGCTTGCGCTTAGAGTGTTTGTCAATGTACCTACTGCAGCAGTGTTAGATGACATAACCCATGTGCGACCCCCTAGAGTGTAAGTCTCAGAGAATCCTGCTCCATCAGTTGCTCTTAAGGTACTTGATGTAGCAATAACTATATTGTCATTAGCACTTGTAAGTTCTGGACGAGTAACCTTGAAGGTCAATGTCTTTGTAGTATTAACAGGAACGTTTATGTTCAAACCGTTAAACTCAAGACGCCATACAGAACCTGCTGTAACTTCGCTAACTGTGGAAGCTGAAAGTGGAAGAGTCGCAATAACTGTTGATCCATCCATGATAGCTACTTCACTAGCAGACAACCAAGCTCGTGTACCAATGTTCAACCAAATACGGTTAACATTCATATCAGAACCAGTAGCCTTCACCTCTAATGCCATTACGTTCTTGCTTTGTCCTTTGTCAACAGAAGTGCTGTTGGCTGGAACGGGAGCGTAAGATAATGTAACAACACCTTCACCTGTAGTTGTTACGGGTGGGGTTGAAGTTCCATCACACTTTACTCCGGTAGTTGGGCTGTATCCAACGGTTGAAGTACAACCTGCTGGAAGATTTACGCCTGAACCACCTGAACATGGCTGACCTGTTACTGGGCTATATCCTGCGGTTGAAGTACAACCAGCTGGAAGTCCAGGAGTCACAACAGCTCCACCCCCTAGGACAGAGCGGGTCATAGGACCTACAATGCCATCAGCGGATAGACCGTTTGCTGTTTGGAAAGCTCTAACAGCAGCTGCGGTCATAGGACCGAATTTGCCATCAGCAGTGATTCCAAGTTTGGTCTGAAGACACATTACTTCTGTGCCAACAGAACCCTGCCTCAATGTAGAAACGACTGTACATGCAACCTGAGCGTCTGCAGTGTTTGCTGTGAAAGCAAAAACTCCAGCGACCATAACTGCTACAACCATTAATCCAAGAAGGACTTTTGATTTTAGTAAATTACTCATAATATTAACTTTATAATCCTTTGCTCACTCTAGTATTTTAAAAATAATAGAAATGAACTTAGGTTTTTATGCGCCGTTATTATAGTCTCGACATGTTCCAACATTTTTAGTATGTGGGAACAAAACTATTAACGCATGTTTCTCTATCATTGGATTCCCTCTTCGCCGAATAATTATAAAAAGACGATTTAGGAAGACAATGAACAGATTCGAACTAAACGCATTTCACAAACCCACAAAGGATCTGTAATTTGCAGTACCAATATAATATACCGTGTAACGTATTACAGCAATATATTATGTGGAAAACCGATCCCGTTTTCTCTTTTCTCTCAAATGGCTGGGCCAGCAAAAGAATAGATAATCGTGATCTCGCATATTATGACGATTAAGAATCGTCAAATATGACTTGAAATACAGTATAACATAATTTTAAGTGTTGTCAATTAAGGATATTTTAGCGGGTAGAATACCTGCTCCAGCGCTTCTCTCCCTCCTTCTTAAGGACACCGTCCCCTACCATTGAGACTAGTTCTCGCTGTAGTGTCTTTTCTCCGCAGGAGGCTAACACGCCGGTCGCCTTGGTGCGAATGTCCGTTATCGTACTGCCTGTATTACTACCCTTTACTATCCTCAATATCTCATCTCGTCGCTGTCTTTTTAGGTGGTCGAATGTGTCCTTTACACTAGAGTGCGCAGGTGCTTTATCGGACACTATCACCTTCTTTGATATTTCTGTCTTACGGACACCATTTGGGTTTTGATATGGGAGGTGAACATTTTTGACTGCATTGCCGAGCGCTCTAAATGAATTTTTTTCTGGTAAAATTTCTGGATTATTTTCGGCAGGATTTTCGATCAGAAATTCTTCGAGCCATGATACTTTGGTTTCGCTTTCGGTGAAGTCTTTTAAAGCATTCTTTAGCTCAAAAAATTCTTTCTTTAAGATACTCGCATTCATCTCGGAAATGAGAGCGATGGATGATGCGATTTCGAGGAAGGAAATGATCTGGGAGATTTTTGTGTCAGTGCCGAGTACTATCGCAGTCCGAGAGACATTGCCTGTCCGATATGCGGAAGAGATAGCGTAGATGTCTGATAGGAGGTCGGTGGCGAGGGATCGGAGCTTTCCGCGGATGGGCTCATCTTTGTCTAGGATGTCCGTTACCATAAATAGGGCGGTCACGAGCTTATCGGACTTTCTATATGTACCTATTTTGACATTAGAAGTGGGAGCGCTGGAATCATAAGAGACAGGCATGGAATCGGTGTCTTTTATAGTATTCCCGGCTGTGTCTTTTAGTTTTTTTTCCTCCCCAAACATGTGTCCATTATATATAGGACAGAGAAAAAAGCAAATCTTTAAAGTACTCTAAAAGAAACGGGTTTGTCCGTAGAGGAATTTAATAATCTATAAAGAAAGTGGTAGAATAATCCATATGGCAAAAAACAGCAAGAAGAAATCTAAACTCGTTTCGCAAAAAGAATCCCCCCGGGAACGCAAAGTTCCTATCTCCAATGACACACGCTACGGCATCGCATCGGTAGTCTCATTTGTGGTCGCTTTATTCTTTTTGATGTCGTACTTTGACTTCGCTGGAAAAGCGGGCAGGGTCACTTATGAATTTTTTGATTACTTGGTAGGAATCGGATACATGCTCATTCCGATTCTTTTTGCTATGATCGGAACTGCTTTTTTGAAACCTGAAAGAACGCAGTACGGACTGATGCAAGTTTTTGCTTCCGTTCTATTTTTACTCTCTGGTCTCGGCATGATAGACGTCGCTTCAGGATCTCATGCTGGAGGAGTGCTTGGGCAGGTACTGGCGGTGCCTTTTGTTTCTCTTTTTGATATCTATGCGAGCATCGTGTTCCTCGGCGCCATCCTCATCATTTCTATATTCCTCATGTTTGATGCACGTCCTGACTTAGGCCCACTTTTGAAATCTCTCTACAGACTGATCTCCAACAAAAAAGATGTGCTCGATGAAAAACTCGAAGCTCTAGGAGATGAAGAAGACGATGGTCCTACTATTCTTCTCGGAGAAAAAATTGAACTGCCAATGGAAAAGGAGCCGATCGTAACCGAACCGGTAAAGAAAGATGGAAAAAAGGAGGAGGAAGAGGATTTTGGATTCACAAAACTAAAAACAAAAAATCATGGGCTTGCTTCGAGCTACACCCCTCCCCCACTCTCGCTCCTTGAGGAAGACAAAGGAAAGCCAAATACTGGAGATGTGAAAGCAAACTCCATCATCATCAAACGCACACTGCAAAACTTTGGCATCGAAGTTGAAATGGATGAAATCACCATCGGACCTACCGTCACTCGCTATGCCCTAAAGCCTGCCGAAGGAGTGAAGCTATCTCGTATCGTAGGATTGCAAAACGACCTTGCCCTAGCTCTGGCTGCTCACCCTATACGTATCGAAGCCCCTATCCCTGGCAAATCCCTCGTGGGGATCGAGATCCCAAACAGAGTGAAGTCTACTGTTGGCTTGGCTACTATGCTGGCGGATGCAAAATTCAGGGATTCTGGCAAACCCCTCACCATCGCCCTCGGCCGATCTATCGCTGGACGTGCTGCTTTTGGAAACTTGGCCAAAATGCCCCACTGTCTAGTAGCAGGAACCACTGGTAGCGGTAAGTCTGTATCCATCCACTCTATAGTCACTTCCCTTTTGTATAGAAACGGACCAGAAGACCTCAGATTCATCTTGATAGACCCCAAGAGAGTGGAGCTTACTTTGTATAAAAACATCCCTCACCTACTCACTCCAGTCATTACAGACGCAAAGAAAGCTATCCTAGCCCTAAAATGGGCAGCAAAGGAAATGGATAGGCGCTATGACATCCTTGAGTCTGAATCTGTGCGTGATATCACCTCTTACCACCAAAATATCCTCAGCGAAAAGGCGAAAAAGGGTAAAACCGATGATGGAGAAGAAGGAATGGACCGAATGCCATATATTGTCATCATCATCGACGAATTGGCAGACATCATGAGCTCATATCCTAGAGAACTAGAATCCGCAATCGTGCGCTTGGCACAAATGTCCCGTGCTGTCGGCATTCACCTCATCCTTTCTACACAGCGTCCTGAAGTAAATGTCATCACTGGACTCATCAAAGCAAACATCCCTGCCCGTATTGCCCTAAAGGTTTCTTCTCAGATAGACTCTCGCACTATCTTGGATGCAGGAGGAGCAGAAAAACTACTCGGAGCTGGAGATATGCTCTATTCTTCTGGAGATGCTCAGCCTGAACGTTTGCAAAGCGCCTTTATCTCTGAGCTTGAAGTGAAAAACGTTGTAAAATATCTGGCTGATGCATATAGAGATGAGGTAAATCAAGAGATCACCTTTACCGAAGGCTCAATTTCTGCTGATAAAAGTATTTTTGAAAGCACCCTCGATGGCGACGAAGATGAAATGTATGAAGAAGCTCGCGCCTGCGTAGTAGAGTCAGGAAAAGCTTCTACTTCATTCCTACAAAGAAAGCTAAAGCTTGGATACGCTCGTGCAGCAAGACTGATGGATACCCTAGAAGAACGCGGAGTGATCGGTCCCGGAGATGGAGCAAAGCCAAGAGAAGTACTAGAAAGAATTAATCGCGATGAGTCGGGACAAAACGTCATCTAGCTATGACTACCGATGGAAAAAAGATAGCTCGCATCGTTTCCCTCTCTATTCTTCTCTTGTTCATCTTGGGATACGGTACATTTAGAGCAAGCGGTCTTTTGTTTGGGGTAAAGATTAAGGATATAAATATTTCCGAAGGAGCTGTGATCGAAGAAAGCATCTTTGTGATTAGAGGAAATGCCAAGAATGCGATAGAGATCAGCATTAACGGCCGTGAAATATGGATAGATCAGGAAGGAAATTTTCATGAAGCAATCGCCTTCCTCCCGGGTTATAATATGGTCAACATCCAGGCGAAGGACAAATTCGGCAACAGAGATGAAAAAAATTATCAGTTAATTTTTGCGAAAGCAAAATAACATTATGCCTAAAAAAGCAAAGAACGAGCCAGCAAGCGACGCTAAGGCCGAAAAAAGAGACGCGTCAATATTAGACGACACCCTGAAAGCACTGCAAACCAAATTTGGTGAAGGGTCTATCATGAAGTTTGGCGACAGCCCAAAGGTGGACATCAATGTCATCCCTACCGGCTCGCTCGGTCTTGATATGGCTCTAGGTGTAGGAGGAATCCCTCGAGGAAGAATCATAGAGATATTTGGACCAGAGAGTAGCGGAAAGACTACCCTATCCCTCCACATCGTAGCTGAAGCACAAAAGAAAGGTGGCATCTGCGCTTACATCGATGCTGAGCATGCTATGGATCCTGAATATTCTAAGCGTCTTGGGGTGAACATAAACGAGCTTTTGATTTCCCAGCCAGATACAGGAGAACAGGCGCTAGAAATAGTGGAAAGCTTGGTGCGCACAGGAAAAATTGATGTGATAGTGGTGGACTCTGTGGCTGCCCTCACTCCAAAAGACGAAATTGAGGGAGATATGGGCGCATACCACGTAGGAAAACAGGCTCGCCTCATGTCTCAGGCACTACGAAAGCTCACTGCTATCGTGGCACGAAGCAAGACTGTGGTGATTTTCATCAACCAGATCAGAATGCAGATTGGGGTGATGTTCGGGAACCCGGAGACAACACCGGGAGGAAAGGCCCTAAAGTTTTATACTTCTGTACGCTTGGATATCCGTAAGATTGCCCAAATCAAAAAAGGAGAAGAGGTAGTCGGTTCTCGCACCCGCGTGAAAGTGGTCAAAAACAAAGTGGCCGCCCCGTTTAAGCAGACCGAATTTGATATCATCTACAACGAAGGTATTTCCAAAGAAGGAGAAATCATCGCCCTCGGCGAAAAGTTTCAGATACTTTCAAAGAGCGGGAGCTCATATTCATACACTCCGGCTGGAGGCGAAGAAGTGAAGCTCGGTCGTGGATATGATTCTACTCGTACTTTCTTGAAAGAAAATCACAAAATTGCCGATCAAATACTAAAAGAAATCCGCAAAAAGTTTGCGGAGCAGGCGTAGGGGCGCAAAAAGGAGAAGATACAAAATAAAAACAGCCTTCGAGAAATGTTTTGCGAAGCGCGACGGCGCGGAGCAAAGAAAAAATTCAGCAGAATTTTTTCGTACATTTCGAGAAGGCTGTTTTTGTTTTGTATGTTCTCCCTTAGCGGATATGCACGGTTAGCTGACTCTCTCCACGTATTCCCCTGTTTCAGTATTTACTCTGATCATATCTCCCTCGTTTATAAACATAGGAGTAGAGATAGTGGTGCCGTTTTCGAGAGTCACTATCTTGCTTCCACCCTGAGCAGTGTTTCCTTTCACTGCAGGTGGGGCTTCTTTTACTTTAAATTCTATCTTGATCGGAAGTGCGAGCTTGATGGTCTTTTCTTCTCCATCGTCATCCCAGACCAGCACTTGTACATTTTCGTTTGCTTTCAGAAACTTTCCAGACTCGCCAATGAGAGAATCTTCGAGCTTGAATCTGTTTTTTGGATCATTGATATCGCAAAACCAGTATTCTCCGCGGTTTTGGTATAGAAATTTTACTTCTCTTTTTTCAATTTCTGCTTCATCGGCAGAGTCAGACACATGGAAAGTGGCAGCGATTGTCTTGCCGGAAATCAAGCTCTTTAACTTCACCTGATTTTGAGGCTTTCGCTGTTGGGTGCGGGCTACATGAGAATCCACTACTTCGCAGGGTTCGTCATTGTGGATTATAATTTTCTTTTCTCTGATTTCGTTGTATTGCAACATGGTAACTTAAAGCGGTCGAGGTGGTAAGCCATCGACCGCTATGTATTAGTTTCTAATTTATTTGGCTATGAAAGGAAGCAGGCCGAGGAATCGAGCATTTTTTACGGCAGTGGCCAGTTTGCGCTGATTTTTTGAAGTCACACCTGTGCGCTTGTGGCTGACGATCTTTCCGTTTGGATTCAAAAATCTCTTTAGAATATCTACGTCCTTATAGTCTATATGTTTTATATTGTTTGCTGAAAAGTAATCTTGTTTCATAATTTTATTATTGTTTGTTTAAAATGGAATGTCTTCTGGATTTATATCTTCTTCTGGGTATTCGATGGAATCTAATTCATCAGCTTTTGGTGAGTCGGCTTTTGGAGCAGATCCGCTAGTACTTCCCCCTCCTCCTCCTTTTGGACCAAATTGAGTTCGGTCTGCGATGACTTCTGTACGATATTTCTTTTCACCGCTTGATTTATCATCCCAACTTCTAGTCTGCATTCTACCTTCTACTAAAAGAGAGTTTCCTTTCTTCATGTATTGGGCTACTGTCTCAGCCTGTCTACCGAAAACCACTACGTTGTGATAATCAGCGGCTTCCTGACGAGCTCCGTTTTTATCTTTCCATACCCGATTGGTAGCTAAAGAAAAAGAACAGACCTTTATTCCTGAAGGGAGTGAGCGCAATTCCGGATCGCGAGTAAGATTTCCTATTAAAATGACTTTATTTAAAAACATTTTATTTTATAAACGCCATCCCGGTGGCTGGTTAGCTAATAATTATGCTTCCTCTACCAGGGCATCTATTTCTTTGTCTATCTCCACTTTATCGATAGGGGCAGCATCTTTTTCTTCCCTTCTTTCCGGCGCCATTCTAGGTCGGCCGGCGGAGCTTCCCGCATATCTTTTTGGAGCCAAAGTATTTTCTCGAACAGTCTTGGTGATGAGGAATCGGATAAGGTCAGGATTTGAATCAAGCTGTTTCTTTAGGGTAGCGAGCTTATCTGCTTCCATGTCAAATTTAATCCAGCCAAAATATGCTGTGTCAAATCGGTGACGGACGTTTGTGATGACCTTGCTCATTACGTATGCTAGGTGCATCATGCGAGGCATTTCGCTTGAAATAATCTCTCCGCCCAGGCTTTCAATCTGCTCTTTTAGGTTGCCAAATAAGGCTGGGGCGTTTTCCTCAGCGATAGTAGGAACGAAAAGATAGCCAAGTTCATATACTTTTTTGCTGTCGTCCTTCCCGTTTTCTTCGGGTGTTATATTTATATTATTTTCCGCTTCTGGCATGGCCTACATATTAGCAGATAGATTTCAAAAAGTCCAATTTATGGCCGATTATATGCCGAAAACTCTCTTTGCGTTCGCAAAAATAGCTTCCGACGCCTCCTCTTCAGATATTCCCTTGATTTCGGCTATTTTTTTAGTGACTTCGCACACATAGACTGGTTCGTTGCGTTTTCCTCTGTATGGAGTGGGTGTTAGATACGGGCAATCGGTCTCAGACATGATCATGTCGAGCGGCGTATTCCTGATTATTTCATCGTAGTCGCGCGCAAAGGTAATTACTCCCGTAAAAGAAATAGTGAATCCAAAATCTAGAAAAGCTTTGGCGTCTTCCCATGTTCCTGCAAAAAAATGCACGTTTCCTTTTACTTTGGCGTGCTCCTTTAATAGATCGAGACTGTCCCGATATGCGTTTCTGGTCGGATCTTCTTTATTGTTTCTAATATGAAGCATGATGGGCTTGCCTATTTCGTTTGCGAGCTCTATCTGAGCGATGAATGCTTCTTTTTGTCTTTCAATTGAGTCTGCTTCGAGACGATAGTAGTCTAGCCCGCATTCACCTATGGCCACCGTCTTTGGGTCAGCTAAAAGTTTTCTGTATTTTTCTTTATCAAAAATTTCTCCGCGAGAAGTAAACCCAGCTTCTTCGCCCGCGCCTACCTTTCCAAGCTCTTTTTCGTCGTGAAATGATGCGCTAGTGTGAATTGGATGGAGACCTACGATAGCGTATACTCCTTCAGAGTATTGGTGCGCCATCTCCACTGCTTTTTCTGAAGTATCGAGCTGGGTACCAACGGAAATCATCCAAGTGTTTGCCTCAAGCGCACGCTTCACCACCTCACCACGATCCTCGTCGTAGGCTTTGAAGTTCACATGTCCATGTATGTCTATGTATTTCATAGTGTAAGGGTAAGGGGTCCCCTTGCATGTTATCCACAGGGTGTGGATAAAGTGTAAGGGGACCCCTTACCCTAGAGGCGGGGAAAGAGGGGTGCTTCGGGTTTTTTGTTCTGCTTGATTAAACTTTTAATTTTTTCGGAGGTCACGGGCATGATTGGTGTCAGCATTTCTGCAATATGATAAAGATCCACGATCATTTTAGAAAGTAGTTCCCTGCCGGCCTGCTCATCGTTCTTAATCACTTTGAATGGTTCCGTTTCTTGTATAAACTTATCCAGCGCGGAAATTTTTTCCCATATGTAATCTACCGCCTTCTTTAAATCGTAACTTTCAAAAATTTCTTGATACTCGCTATATTCTCCCTCAGAAATCTGCGGAGCTTTTTCTAAATACTTTTCTGAAAGAGCAAGTATTCTGGACGCCTGATTGCCGAGACCGTTTGAAAGCTTAGCATTGTATGCATCGCTAAAACGCTCTATGGTAAAAGGACTATCCTCAAAGCTTCCGACTTCACCTAAAAGAAAATATCGCAGTGCCTCGGTGCCATATTGGCTAGCCACATCTTTTGGATCTACTACATTTCCAAGAGACTTTGACATCTTTACTCCTCCGCCACCCATGATGAATCCGTTTACTATTATTTGACGAGAATTTGGCACACCTGCACCCATGAGCATCGCTTGCCACATAGCTGCCTGAAAGCGAGTGTTGTCCTTTCCGCAATACTGAGTAGGAGTTCCATTTACCCAGAATTTTTCAAAATCACCTCCTTCTGTTGGCCAACCCAAGGTAGAAATATAGTTTGTAAGCGCATCAAACCAGACATACATCACCTGAGTGTCATCCCCCGGTACTGGTACGCCCCATGGCATCTTTTCTTTCAGGCGAGATATTGAAAAATCCTGCAAACCCGTGCGCACGAAATTTTTTACTTCATTAAAACGAAAATCTGGCACCACAAAATCTGGATTCTTTTCATAAAATTCGAGCAATTTATCGCCGAACTCAGAATATTTGAAAAAATAGTTTTCTTCGCTGATGAGCTCAAGTGCGCGATCAGGATGAATAGTGCATTTGCCATCTTCGAGCTCAGAATCTGATTTTTCGGACTCACAACCGATACAATATTTGATTTGGTAATTCTTTTTATAAATATATCCAGCCTTGTCGCAACGGCGCCAAAATTCTTGAGCCGCTTCTATATGATTTTCATCCGTAGTGCGGATGAAATGAATGTCCTCCGACATGCCAAACATTGAAAGCGATTCTTTGAACTCCTGAAATCCTTTGTCCACAAATTCCTGCGCCGTCATTCCTGCTTCGCTGGCTTTTTCAAAGATTTTTGCACCATGCTCATCAGTTCCCGTATTAAAAAAGACCTCATTTCCTGTCCAACGCTTATAACGTACCACCGCATCCGCCCGTACAAACTCAAGGGCGTGTCCCATATGAAGAGGGGCATTTACGTATGGAAGCGTCGTTGTGAGATAGAATGTTTTTTTCATATTTAGGGGTAAGGGGTCCCCTTGCATGTTATCCACAGGGTGTGGATAAAGTGTAAGGGGACCCCTTACCCTGCGCCGGGCCCCTTACACCTTACACTTTATCAGAACTTTAGGATTTTTAAAAATTCGTCGGAGTTTTTGAAAGGTCCGATCATGGCCATGCTTAAGGTCTTGCCTTGGAACACATCGGCGGCGGCTTGCTGTACCTCTTTTTGAGTGACTTTCCTGATGCGAGTGATTCTTTCATCGGCAGTATAGATTTTTCTTTTCAAAAGTTCCTGTCCGCCGTAAAAATTTGCGATATCATCGGTGGATTCGAGCCCAAACTTTAATCCGCCCACTAGCATTTCCTTGGCGCGGGCAAGCTCTTCGCTTGATATCCCCTCTTCTTTTATCTTTTTACATTCCCGAAGCACTACTTCGATCACTTCTTTGATTCTAGTTTTATCTACTCCAGCTGAAATCTGAAATACACCGTGATCGGTAGAAGTATCATTGTAAGCATTCATATAGTACCCCACTCCCATCTCTTCACGCAGACGCTCATACAATCGCGAGCTCATTCCTCCCGCAAAAACGCTCGATAGCACGGAAAGCGCAGGACTTCTCTTGTCGAACATCGAAAAACTTCTGAACCCCAGCACAAAATGCGCCTGATCTGTTTTCTTGTACTCTAGTAGGATTGCTGGTTTCTTTTGACCTTCTATCACTTTCGGTTTAGCTGACTTCTTACCTTTTTTCATTCCACCAAAAATCTTGTTTGCTTCTCGAAGTACTTCTTTCTCGGTGATTTTTCCCGCCACTGCAATCACAGTCGCCTGTGGCAAGTAGTGAGCTTTTTTATACTCCAGAAAATCCTTTCGATTCATACTGAGGATATTTTCTTTTGTTCCTAAAATACTTCGTCCTGCGGGTTGGTCGCCGTACAAAAGATATGTAAAAAGATCCTGCACGTGGCGGTGAGGCATGTCTTTGTACATATTTATTTCCTCGATCACTACTCCCCGCTCTTTCAATATTTCTTCTTCGGGCATAGTAGAGTGAAGATATATATCAGATACTACGTCAAAAATCTTCTTAAAATGCTTAGCGTCGGCCTTGGCATAGTAGCCAGTATATTCTTGCGATGTAAAAGCATTGTAAGAACACCCGAGTGCGTCTAGCTCTTTTAATATGGTCATCGCTTTTGGGCGAGACTCGGTGCCTTTGAAACACATGTGTTCCAAAAAGTGCGAAATTCCATTTACTCGCTTGTCTTCATATTTTGATCCAGCTTCCACCAGCACTAGCGCGGTGACGGTAGGATTGTCCTTCATCGGAATAGTCACCACCCGCAAGCCGTTTGGTAAGATTTTCTTTGATATTTTCATAATTAGATTTTTTCTTCTATATAAGAAGAAAGGTCGCTTACTTTTACTCTTTCCTGCTCACCTGTATCGCGATCTCGGACTGTGACGGTGTCATCCGAGAGAGTATCAAAATCAACCACGATGCACCATGGAGTACCGATTTCATCCTGTCGGCGATATCGCTTTCCGATGTTGCCGTTGTCGTCCCATGCCACTCGTCCAAACTTAGCCTTCAAAGGTGCGAAAACTTTTGCATTAGCATACTCTACGAGCTCTGGCTTATTTTTCAAAAGCGGAGACACGGCGCAAATGACAGGCGCGATATGAGGTTTAAATTTCAAAAAGGCGCGAGTTTCCCCTCCTTTTTCTTCTTCAGTATAGGCAGAAAGCACAAGGGCAAGCATCGCTCGGTCTAATCCGAAAGTCGGCTCAATCACATGGGGCACCATTTTACCACCTGCGCTTTTTCCACCTACGCCAGCCGAAGAATCTTCATCTACATATTCGAGTTTGTGATTAGTAAGATCAAAATCGGTGCGATATGCCAATCCAAAAAGTTCTTTTTTCCCAAAAGGATATTCAAACTCAAAGTCTACGGTGCGCTTGGAGTAGTGCGCTCGGTCTTCGTCGGGCACTTCAAGCTCATGCACTTTATTCATATCTATTCCCACTTCTTCCATCCATTCGAGCATCTCATCTTTCCAATATTCAAAATATTTTTCCCAATCTTCGGGACGTACAAAGTATTCTATTTCCATCTGCTCAAATTCTCTCTGACGAAAAAGAAAATCGCGCGGAGTGATTTCATTTCTAAAAGCCTTTCCTATCTGAGCCATTCCAAATGGCAACTTTGGATGAAAAGCGTCCACGGTATTTTTAAAATTTACAAACATTCCTTGAGCAGTTTCTGGACGAAGGTACGAGACAGCAGCCGAATCTTCCGATGCACCCACTTTTGTCTCAAACATCATGTTAAATTGACGCGCTTCGCCAAGCTTGCCCTCGCAGTCCAAGCAACAATCTTTCTCTTCGAGCTGGTCTGCACGAAAACGGCGCTTACATTTTTCACACTCTACTAGTGGATCAGTAAAATTTTCTACGTGTCCAGCATTTTGCCAAACCTCTTCGCGCATCAAGATGGCTGCATCTACTCCATACATATCTCTCCGGCCATCCACAAATCTTTTCCACCAATAATTTTTTATATTATTTCGCAAAGCTACCCCAAAGTGTCCGTAATCCCAAGTACCCGCCAACCCTCCGTAAACTTCGGACCCTTGAAACACAAAACCGCGACGCTTACATAGCGACACGATCTTTTCCATTAAATCATTTTTTTCTTCTTTGCTCATGTAGACTATTCTACCACTCTATCCCCCGTAACAGGGAAGCTAGGATCATTTTGTAATCGGGTATTAATAGATCCTTTGTTTACCCGTACATCAACCTTAGCAAAATCGTCTCTTCCGGTCAAAACCATATCGTTTACCAAAACTGGCGTAGTGCCTACTTGGGATAGCGAAGCTAGGAGCTCTACTTGGAAGCTCACTTCCCTCGCGGCGCCAGTGACTCCTAGTCCCCTTGGCATATTTCCGATTTCCCAGATGATTTCTTTAGTAGAAGGATTGAAATTTAGATTTTCGGCTGGAGGAGAAATTGGTCCGACGAATCGCACCCATTGTGGCAGAGTAGAACGAATCTGTGCATTTGAAATATTGTTAGCAGTATTTGTCACAGACCAGACTACAGTGTAGGTCGTCTTTTGTTCAGCCTTTGGAGGAATAGGACCCGTGTTAGTGAAAGCACCACTATAATACAAAGCCTTGGCGGCAAAATTTACATCCGAGATAATTCTTATTATTTTTGATTCCGTGTTTTTCAAATCCTCGGCATTGTCAGTGATTGGCTGACGACCAGCAATGGAAACATCAATTCTTGCGCTTGGCTCAGGAAGCATGCCTCCCCCTGGAGATGTAAGTGGGATAGATTCAAAAGTAAAAGCAACTGTACCAGTACGGCCAGGCCCTACCTGACCGAGCTCGCTGATAGAATTTTTATCCCAAGTAATAGTATCCTCGGAAGAATTATAGAAACCTTGAGTTTCAATGGTGCTTCGATTTACTGCATTCCCAGAAATTTTTGCTTTTATTACCACATCATTGATGGAAGTATTTAAATTGTTTGACCATACGATGCTTCCGTGGATCTTGGTCTTAGAATCTACTGCGTATTCACGCTGGTATGCACCATTTATAGAAAGCGAGGCTTCAATGAATGGCTTTTGAATAGCTACAGTATGTCCTAGAGAATTAAAAATGGTGCCGATCTCGGTCTTGTCTCTAGTAGATTCTGATCCGCTATATATACGAAAAGTTTTTTCTTCACCATCGGAAACTTCAACCATTTTCCCAGAAATAGAAATCTTTCTTTCTGCTCCAGGAGAAAGATCCCCCAAGCTCCACATATTGTTTCCTATGGTCGGAGCGGGAGTAGCTGAGGCAAACTGAAAACCTACAGGGTAATCCACTTTGATAAGCATTCGCTGAGCAGCTCGAGTGGCATTTAAAATCGCTTTTATATCCAAGGTAATATCCTGATTTGGACTCAATGCAGTCGGACCTTCTACGAAAAGATTGATCGGAGTAGAACTAATAGAAACTTCAAAACTCTTTTCCTTTACGAAAATAGCATTCGAGCCTTCAACACGATACTCAAGCGATACTCGGATTGGTTTGATGCTTCCCTGCTCTCCAAAAAGTACCACTTTCACATTTTCATTTCGTACTCCGCCCGAGGGAACAGTGCCTAGAGAAACTCGAAGCCTTTCCGTATCGCGTGTGAAATCAAAAGAAGCATTTCGAGGATACTCTATGATCAAATCGGCAAGCTCAAGTGGAGAAGTATTACGATTTATTATCTCAATCTGTAAAGGAAGCTCTTCTCCTCCTGCAGTAAAGGCATTTCCTAAAATTGAAATCTCAATATTTTCATTTGAGATAGTATTTCCTTTACCAAAAAAAGTATAAGCAGCAAAACCTGCAGCCAAAAGGAAGAATGCTATGGAAAAAATAAAAAATCTTTTGAATACTGAGGTTTTCATAAGAAATTTTTCAGTGAAATCGTTGCTTGGGGTATCGTTTTCCCAAGAATCCGGTACAGTTTTTTGAGGAGTAGCGGAAAAAACGTTTCGAGCTTTCGCCTTTACTTCATACCCTTTACTGGAAAGTTTTGTTTTTAATTCCTCTATTCTGTTTAATTTATCAGGGTCATGCGGCATATCTGGTTTATTATAGCAGTAAAGGAGGGCCTCTACAACGATAACCCTAGAGATGACGAAACTAGAGCTGAGTTTCTTTCAAAGCCTTGTTTATCTCCCTTAGAATTATACTTCTCTTTTTGTCAGCCTCCCTGACTAAGTCTTCCCCAAAAGGGGATTGCACCCAGCCGAGGAGTGCGTCGGCGTCTCCGATATATCCAAGTCGGCCCAAAATCCGCAATACTAGCAAAGCTTCAATATTTTTAAGATCTTTTGAGTCAGAAAAAGTCTCCAAGATCTTTAATCCATTTTTAAGATCATCAAAAAGATCACTATTTGGCTCCTCTCCTGCCAAAAGTCTTTTCAAAAGACGCGAAATATTGGCGAAAATGGCAAATTTTTGAGGGTCTTTGGCTAATTTTTCTAGCTGATTGGTTTTGGAGGCGCTAGTAAGACGCCAAAAGTCTTTGCCTTTGACTAAGTCTACTTTTACATAAGAAAAATCTTGCAGAATAAAGCGGAGCTTGGAAGACATCTTGCGAACACCTTGGGCCGAAGCATTTATCATTCCGAGGTCGCGAGTAAAAATGCGGTAGTATTTTCCAGCCTCTCCAAAATTTCTACTTGAGAGTATCAACCCTTCGGTGTGATATATGTGGTGCATTAGGATCTTTTCTGGATTTTTATTTTGACAGTTTCGTCTCCAATCTTAGATTCCTCGCCATCATTTTCTTCGTATTTTATTTCGGTCGCTCCTACTACTTTAGAAAGTTCACGCTCGTATTTTTCGATGACGGATTTCAAGGGGTCTGATAGGGAGATAGTGAGAGTGACGAGGTCGTTTGGCATAAGTCCGATTTTCTTTCGCAAATCTTGTATCGCACGGACCACTTCGCGATAGTCACCTTCTTGGCGAAGCTCCGGGGTGATTTCTGTTTCGAGGTGCACTTCTTCTTTGATGCCAGGGTCTCTGCGAATTTCTTTTACATTTAGCTCGTCTCTCACTACCTCTGCATATTCTTCTGGCAAGCCAAAATCTTTGACCCGAATCATTCCCAGAGGCTGACGTACTTTTATTCCTCTTCGCTGTCTTGCTTCCAAGCCAAGAGTCACTATCTCGCGAGTTTTTATCATGTGTTCAATTACATATGTATCGCGCTTAGTAAATGATCGCAAAATGGAAATTTTTACTTTTGGCCAAGTGGAAAGATGTACGCTTCCTTCATCTCCTTCTCGGCGCAATTTTTGCCAGATGTCTTCGGCGGAAAATGGAGCAAAGGGAGCGAGCAATTGGGAAAGAGTGCGCAAAACATAATACAGAGTAGCTTTTGCTTCTTTGTCCCCTTCTTTAATTCTCTCTCGCGAACGTCGCAAGTACCAGGTGGATAGGTCATCAATAAAATCACGAATCGCTCGGACTGGTTCAATTAGTTTAAATTCATTTAGACCTTTTGTACAAAGCTCCACCAGTTCGTGCAATCTCACTATTATCCAAATATCGAGCACGTTTTGCGGTTTTGGTTCTTCATTTTTTTCCAAATCTTTTTCACGATAGAGTTCATAGAAAGAAAGCACATTGTACAGTAGACCGAAAAACTGACGATGCACCAAGGTGACTGTTTTTTCATCGAAATTCTTTGATTCTCCAGGTTGATTTACTGAATACATCCACAGGCGCAAAGTGTCTACTCCGTATTTTTCTATCATAATCCACGGATCCACTATGTTGCCGAGAGATTTGGACATTTTTTTACCAGCGGAATCCAGCAGGTGCCCCAAACAAATTACATTTTTATATGCCTTTCCCTTTCCGAGAAGTACTCCGATAGCATGCAAGGTATAAAACCAACCACGAGTCTGATCGATAGCTTCAGAAATATAGTCCGCAGGATATCCGGGACCATCTACCCATTTTTTATTTTTGAAAGGATAATGATCTTGGGCAAACGGCATAGCGCCGGAGTCAAACCAAACGTCCACCACCTCTTTCACTCTCTCCGAAGTACCACCACATTCACACTCTACGATCATATTGTCGATGTATGGGCGATGCAGATCTAGATTTCCTTTACCGTCATGAGGAAAAGGAGAGAAAGGAAGCACCTGCGCTTCAGAATTTGCCAAGTAATGATAATCTTTTGAACTTTGAACAAGTTTAAGTGTCTCGTCTACATCAAGCAATCGCGAAACAGCAGTCATGAGCCATGAAGGAGCACCATGAGTGATGATAAGAATATTTTTATTTTGATATTTACTTTCAATATCACAAAGGAAATCTGCCAAGCGAGCTCTCACGTCTTCGTATGATTCATTTCCCTCTGGAGCTTTAGTAAAATTTTCTACCGTATGAGGATAATCTTTGTGATATTCGGTCCAGCTTTTTCCCTCATAGCTTGGTACTTTTATTTCTCCCAGTCGAGGATCTACGACTATGTCTGATTGTGGAATTCCCAGCAAGGGAGCTACTATTTCCGCCGTTGCTCGAGTGCGATGGAATTCAGAAGTAATAATAATATTTATATTTTCTTTTTTAAGATTTTCGGCCGTAGCGAGGGTGCTCTTTTTTCCATTTTCTGTAAGTTGGGATCCGCTATTTACAGTAGTACATATAGTATTAGTGATATTCTTGTCAGTCTCCCCGTGACGCATCACACAATATTTGTTGCCAGATTTTTTTGCCTTACCTCGAAGCTCTTCGAGGCTACCGATCACTTCGCGCTTGTGACATTTATTACATTCCCATACTGGCAAAGGAGTACCCCAATATCGCTCTCGAGAAATTGCCCAATCTTTTATTTCTCTTAGCCATTCCCCAAACCTTCCATCGCGAATATGGGCTGGCTCCCAGTTAATGCTCTTGTTTTCCGAGATCATTTTGTCTTTGATCCTTGGATCAGACATTTTTATATACCATGAATCACGAGCGTAGTAGATGAGTGCAGTGTGACAGCGCCAGCAATGCGGATATGAGTGTTCGTATTTTTCTTTTTTAAATAAAAGATTGCGGGAAGCAAGATCTTTGATCACATCTACGGCCACATCTTCATCACGCACAAATCTTCCTTCGAAGTTTCCTGTGCCTGGTAGAAATTTTCCATCCAAGCCTACGAGGTGGTGTTTTGGAAGTCCGATTTTAGTGCCGAGCGCAAAGTCGTCCTGTCCATACATCACTGCTGTATGAACCACTCCAGTACCGTCTGTAGTAGTCACGAAGTCTGCGCTGTATATCTTGTATGCTTTTTCTAATTTTGGCTTTTCGGTTTCGGAAATAGTTTCTGCTAGGAATGGATACAGGGGTTCATATTCGAGGCCCACGAGCTTGGCTCCTTTTATTTCTTCCAAAATTTCATACCCTTCGGGTAAAATAGAAATTCTTTCTTTGGCTAGGATTAGCACTTCTTCGCCAACTTTTGCTTTTACATAATCAATATCCTCCCCTACTGCTAGCGCGACGTTGCCGGGCAATGTCCATGGAGTAGTGGTCCATGCAAGAATGTATGTGTCTTTATTCGCTAGGTCGTTATCGGCGAGGCCAGCATCGGCGAGGCTACCATCGGCGAGTCGAAATTTTGCATACACGGAAAGATCTTTTACATCTTCATATCCTTGAGCAAGTTCGTGCGAAGATAGCACCGTTCCACAACGTGGACACCATGGCACCACTTTGTAATCTTTGTATAGAAGTTTTTGCTCGTCTACATGTTTTAAAATATTCCAAACTGATTCAATATATGTGTTGTCATAAGTAGCATACGCATCTTTCTGGTCCAGCCAATATCCTGTCCTGCTGGTAAATTTTTCCCAAAGATCCACATACTCCCAAACACTTTCTTTACATTCTTCGTTAAATTTTGCGATACCATACTCTTCGATCGCCTTCTTGGAATCAAGTCCTAGCTTTTTTTCCACCTGTAATTCCACTGGCAAGCCGTGAGTATCCCAGCCCCCCTTTCGGCGCACATGGTAGCCGGACATGGTTTTGTATCGAGGGATAACATCTTTGAAAGCGCGAGCTTCGAGGTGATGGATGCCGGGCTTTCCGTTTGCTGTAGGAGGACCTTCGTAAAAAATGAATTCGCCTTTAGGGGAGGGTCGTTGTAGGGTTTTTTGAAAAGTATGATTTTCTTCCCAAAATTTTAAAATGCCCTCTTCTCGCAGAGCGCTTTCGGATTTCGAAGTCGTATTTTCTTTGTTTTCTTTGTTTTCGTCGGCCATTCAAAAATAATAGCATAAATCCGCACGTAAGGGGCGCCGGGATAAGGGGTAAGGGGTCCCCTTGCATGTTATCCACAGGTAAGGGTGGTATGTGTGGATAAAGTGTAAGGGGTCCCCTTACATGTTATCCACAGCCCCCTTGCACTTTGCACGTTACATTTTTTCGGGGGTCTGGATGCCGAGGATCCAAAGGCCTTTTTTGATTACGATACCTGTCGCTTCGACCACGGCAAGCTTATACGGAGAGAAAGGATCTTCCTCTTTCAATACTTGAGTATTTCCATAAAACGAACTGAATTCGTGTGCCACTTCTAAAAGATATTGAGCGATGACATGCGGAGCGTAAGTTTCCCGTGCACGAGATACCACTTCCGGAAAACGATACAGCAGTTTCTCAATCTCAAATATCTCCTCGGTTGGCTGAGCGATGCTTTTTTCTATTCCCAATTCTTTTGCCTTATTTTCTATCGCCTTTGTGCGGACGTACGAATACTGTACATAAGGACCAGAGTCTCCATCCAAATTCAAAATGTCCCCCCAGTTGAATATAATATCTTTTCGACTTTCACTTCGAAGGTCATTAAATTTTATCGCCCCTATGCCTACCACTTCCGCTGTCTCTTCATTAATTTTGCCTGCTCTTTTTTTTGCTTCATCAAGCACGTCTTCAAGCCAGATTACATTTCCTTTTCTGGTACTCATTTTTCCTTCTTTAAATTTATACAGACCATGAGCTACGTGGACTCTTTGTTCTTTTTTAAAATATCCAAGCATTTCTTCTACTTCAAAAAGCTGTTTGAAATATAATGACTGCTCCATTCCTACTTCGTTTACTACTAAGTCTGGGTTCCAAGTATCCCTCCTATATTTATCGGTAGCAAGGTCACGAGTCCCATACAAAGTACTGCCATCTTTTTTTTGTATCATGAGTGGAGGATGTTTTTCGTCAGGAAAGAAAACAAGTTTTGCTCCTTCTGATTCTTTATAAAAATCAGTCTTCTCCAAATCCTCTATCACTGTTTTCATTTTGTCTTCAAAAAAACTTTCTCCCAAAGTCATATCAAAAGAAGCACCTAATCTTTCATATATTTTTGAAAATTCTGTCATTGACCAATCTACACACTTTTGCCAGATGGCTCTAGCTTCTTTATCTCCTTGTTCAAGCTTTGTAAACCATGCTCTCGCTTCGTCTTCTAATGTTTTATCTTTCTCAGCCTCGGCATGAAATTTTACATATAGTTCTGTGAGCGCTTTTACTGGTCTTTCGGCTTTTCCTATTTCTTCTTCATTACCATATCGCTTGATGGCTACGATCAGCTTTCCAAATTGTGTCCCCCAATCCCCGAGGTGATTGTCTCGAAGCACTTCATATCCGTTATATTCAAAAATATTAGCCAAGGCGTGACCAATAATAGTAGAACGCAAATGTCCTATAGTGAAAGGCTTTGCAATGTTTGGGGAAGAATATTCTATTATTACTTTTTTCCCTTTACCTTCTTCGTTTTTTCCAAAATTATCATTCTTTTCCAATATCTCCGCTATGGAATCCGCAAAAAATTTTCTCGAAAGATAGAAATTCAAAAACCCCGCCCCAGCCACCTCCACCTTTTCAACCTGTGGATAACGTGTAAGGGGACCCCTTGCATGTTCAGGGGTAAGGGGTCCCCTTACATGTTGACCCCTTACACTTTGGGCGATCTGTTCGGCAAGTTCGCGAGGATTGGAGCCAAGCTGTTTTGCTAAAACCATTGCTACGTTTACAGAGTAGTCCCCGTTTTTTAAATCAGCTGGATGCTCCACGGCAAAATCCGTCTCTTCTATTTTAAGCTCTCGCAGTGCTTCGTTTATTATTTTTTTTATTTCTTCTTTCATTTTTTTACATATGTCCCGTGCTTCCTTCTCTACCTTCCCCGCGTATACTTTCAGAGACTTCGTCCACCTCTAGAATCTCGCAATGCTCAAATTTTTGCACTATCATCTGAGCCACCTTTCGTCCTTTCTCTATTATAACCTCTTTGTCGGTAGTATTAAGGAGGCACATTATGATCTCTCCCCGATACCCAGAATCCACCACTCCGCCCATTATCTTTAATCCAAGATTAAAAGCTACCCCAGATTTGTCCCATATCAGTCCGACATGTCCTTCGGGAATTTCAACAGCCACGCCTGTGGGGATGCGCGCCATCTCCCTCGGAGCAAACCTCACTTCTTCTATCGCATAGAAATCCATACCCGCGTCTCCCATATGTCCATGGGTCGGCAATCGCGCATCATCTCTTAATTTTTTAACTTTTAGAATCATATTGCAATTTTTATAGTTTCTATCGCCCGAGAAAAGGAAGGAACGAATTCTTCTGGTTTTGCTGTAAACCATTTATCTAATTCTTCAAATCCAATCCATTTTACTTCTGCTACTTCTTCCTCTTGCAAGACAATCTCATTTTCTTTTGAATTTATGTGGTAATAATAAACAGCAGCAAATCTCTTTGCATTCGAAACTTCGTAAAATAATTTCGTAATAAAAATTGGTTTTATATTTTTTAAACCAATTTCTTCTTCTGCTTCTTTTATCACAGTCGAATCATAATCATAACCCTCTTCTACTGTTCCAGCCACAGATGGTCCCCATTTGTCAGGATCAATTATCTTTTGCGAACATCTTTTTGCCAGAAGTACTTCATCATTTTCATTAAATACATGTAATATAATAATTCTTCTGATATCATCAGTCGTTGTTTCATAGCGTTCCTTATATCTCACTATTTCGTCACTTTTGTTTACTATCGGAATTTTCATAGAATTATTTTTATCTTCCCATATATCTCCTCATGGATAAGTTCTGGGGTGCGTAATATCCCCTCTTTTACGCAATCTATTTTAATCCAACCCTTTTCTCTTCGTGAAAGCCACTCCGCGGCTTTGGTGGAGTTAGACAGATATTCCACATTTCCTTCAACTATATCCTTTTTCTTTCCCGTATAAGCGCGAGCAGTTTTTTTATTCCTTTCTTTTATCAATCTTAAAATTACTTTCATTGGAACATTTAGGTAAACCACTCGATCGGGTCGAGGGATTTTAAAAACACCGTACTCCATTTCTTCGAGCCATTTTAAATAAGACGCACGCTTGGATGCATTTTTTATTTTCCCACCTTGGTGGATTTGATTGGCACTGACATATCGATTGGCTAGCACGATGTATCCCTCGGCAAGCCATTTTTTAATTTGTGCCGAAGATTCCCAGCGGTCAGCCGCGTATGCGATGGAAGCGATCTTGGGATGAATGTTTGTCCAATTATAGTATTGCTCCGAGAGACAGTGCCCAATAAAGGCTCCAAAAAAATTTCCATAATATTCAGGGAAATCCACCACCTTCACTTTTCTCTTTTCTTTCTTTAGTCTTTTTTCTAATAGCTTTACCTGAGTCGCTTTTCCGCTTCCGTCCGTACCATCTATTACGATCAGTTTTCCCTGTTTATTTAATTTTGCCATATGAGAAATATACCAGAAAAACGGTTAACTTTCTATGTGGTGCTTAATTCTTCTAGAGCTTTCTGGGCATACCATTTTACATTTGGAGATAAGTCCATCTTTTCAAGGTCTTCCTTTGTGGCCCAAAATATTTCCGCATCTTCAATATCACTTGGGTCGCTAGCTTCGCTGGTTTCCGTTGTTGCAAAATACACCAAGGTAATATGTTCGTGATTATCATTTATCGGATGTCTTCCGAGGTATTTTGGTGGCAATAAATCCAAGTATCCGTGATCTGCTACGCTTCCATCGCCTTTACCTTTATCTCTTCCGATGAGTTGTACATCTAGTCCCACTTCTTCTTTCACTTCCCTCTTGGCTGCTTCGACTGGATCCTCATCTAGCTCAATGTGCCCACCAACTGAAAGCCAGATATTGTATTTATCATGCTTGCGAAGAAGTACTCTATTTTTGTGAACAATAAAAACTTCTACTGTCCAATCTATTTTTTCATGAATGTGTGACATTCTTTATTTAATTATTCTCTACACAAATCTCTTAGGCACGGGGAATTTTTTTGCCATTTTTTGAATTTCAGCTTTCACTGCTTTTTTTAATTTTACATTTTCTTTGTCTTTCAAAACTGAAATCATAAGCTCTGCCACTCTCGCACATTCTTTTTCTTTAAATCCTCGAGTAGTAATAGCAGGAGTACCGAAACGAATACCCGAAGGATCCAATGGCTTTCGAGTATCACCGGCAATCGAATTCATATTGAGAGTGATGCCCACTTCGTCGAGCACGGTCTGCGCCTCCTTGCCTGTCACTCCGAGTGATCCAAAAACATCAGCTAGAATGAGATGGTTGTCAGTCCCTCCCCCGATCATCCGGATTTTATTCTTTTTCAAAACTTTCTCCATGGCTTTTGCATTTTTCAAAATTTGTTTTGCATACTGTTTAAACTTTGGACTCATAGCTTCGCCAAAAGCTACTGCCTTGGCAGCGATGATATGCATATGCGGACCACCTTGAATTCCTGGAAAGATCGCTTTATCAATTTTTTTCGCAATCTCTTCACTTTCTCTAACTAGAATAATACCTCCGCGCGGACCGCGAAGTGTTTTGTGAGTAGTGGAAGTGATAATATCAAAACCATCGTCAAATGGATTGCGTAAAACTTTTGCAGCAATCAGTCCAGCGATGTGAGCCATATCTGCCATTGTGATTGCATCCACCTCCTTGGCAATTTCCACAAATTTTTTGTAGTTGAGTGTACGAGGGTATGCAGAAAAACCAGCAAGAATAATTTTGGGTCTAGTCTCAAGCGCCACTCTGCGAAGATCCTCGTAGTCTATCTCCCCCGTTTCAGGATTTTTCATTTTATAAGTGACGAAGTTGTAAATCTTTGCGGGCAGGGTCATAGGGTGTCCATGAGTAAGATGCCCACCATGAGAAAGGTCCATTCCAAGAACGGTGTCCCCAGGCGAAAGAAGTGCAGCGTAAACCGCAAGATTTGCAGGAGCTCCAGAGTGGGGCTGAACGTTTGCAAACTTACACTTGAAAAGTTTCTTTACACGCTCAATAGCTAGAGTTTCTACTTGGTCTGTGAATTCTTGCCCTCCATAGTATCGGCGACCTGGGTAGCCCTCGGAATATTTGTTGGTAAAAATAGAGCCGTTTGCTAGGAGCACGTCCTCTGAAACATAGTTTTCGGAAGGGATTAGCTCAAGCCCTTCTGCCTGCCTTTTGGCTTCGCCCTTGATTAACTTTTCTAGTGTTTTGTCTTTCATGGATTCATTCTATCATAGGAACCTGTGGATAACATGCAAGGGGTCCCCTTGCATGTTGGGGTAAGGGGTCCCCTTACACTTTATCCACAGGGTGCCAGAATGGTCAGTGCGTAAAATCTGTGCACCTATACTTTTTAAAATCTCTAAAACCTCGGGATGCGGGTGGCCGTAGTTGTTCTCCCTTCCCGCAGAAATTAACGCGTACTCCGGAGAAACTGCTTCAGCGAATTTCTGCGAAGTGGAAGTTTTTGAACCATGATGTCCAGCTTTTAGATATGTGCTTTTTAAAAATTCTGCTGGCGTTTCTTTTAAAATCAATTCTTCAGTTTCGATCAAAGCATCTCCGGTGAGCATGAAGGAAACATCTCCATAGGTGAGTTTCAAAACTAGAGAGGCCATATTTGTCTCCCAATCATACACATCTCTATCTGGAAAAATTATATCAATCACGGCACCACCACCGAGATGGAGTCGCATTCCCTTTCGTGCAATCACGCTTGGAATCTTTTTTTCTTCTAATTCTTTTTTTAGATTTTCATAAATTAGAGAATCAGTGGCCACGCCCGGTTCAAACATTTGTCCAACCTCATACGCCGACAGGACTTCACTGAAACCCGAAATATGATCCGAGTCTGAATGAGTCATGATGAGGGCATCTATCTTGCGATCATACGAAGGCATCACCTCGGAAAGCTTTCCAAGAATTTTCCGCAGAGGTCCTCCATCTACTAACACCTGTGTGCCAGTCGGTGACTCTATATATAGTGCATCTCCTTGCCCAACATCCAACATAGCAAACACAAGCCCCCTATCTGAATCCCGCCTATCATGAACAAATAAGAACACATTTAAGAGCAACAGGAAAAACACGACGTATAGGACCTTTGAGTTTTTTCGACGGTTCGGCATGTTATACTTTTTGTGTAATTATTAAAGCGACCAAGCGTCACAATTTAAACATAAAATTATAAATATTAGATAAAAACTATATGCAAAAATTTGAAGAACAAAAATTTAAAATTGGTGAGCTTTCAGGGATTTCAGCCAAAAACATTGAAGAGCATTTAAAGCTCTACGCTGGGTATGTGAAACACGCAAACCTGATTCAGGAAAAAATTACCGGCTACATGGTAGATCCAGAAGCTAACACTTACGTGATCGGAGAACTACAGAGAAGATTTGGATTTGAGTACAACGGTATGAGAAACCACGAATACTATTTCCGCTCGCTCGAAGGAGGAGCGAAACCTCTATCATCCGACTCAGCTTTTCGTAGCGAAATTGAAAAACAATTTTCTTCGTTTGATGGATGGCTAGCCAGCTTCAAAATTTTGGCTACTACCCGAGGTGTGGGATGGGCAGTACTCGGCTGGGATCGACAACTGAAACAATTTGTACATGTATGGATAGACGAGCAACACATAGGGCAACTAAACGGAGTGGATTGGATTTTGGGACTCGATATGTGGGAGCACGCATATGTTTACGACTATCCTACTTCCGAAAAGAAAAAATACGTGGAAGCTTTTTTTGAAAATCTAAACTGGGGATCGATCGAAGAAAATTTCAAGAAAGTTTCCTAAGGTTCGCGTTTTTTCTGTGATTTCAAGAACGTTTCCTAAAATATAGATACGCGAAAATTGCGTAAGTAAGAAATACAAAAACAAACGAAAAACTCGGCACCATAAATGCGGAGAACGGAATCTTTGCAAAAAAATCTATCACCCCGAGTTGATAATGAAGCAAAAGATATGCAACGTAAGCAAAAGGAGCAGAGAGGATTGGTGAGAAAATTTCTGCAAACCCTGTCATAAAACCTAGCACCATAGTGAAGGGAATTGTAGGCAGTACCAAAACATTGGCAGGAAGGGCGACCAAAGAAAGGTTCCCCATTTTATACAGAACGAAAGGTAGTACAAATATATATGCAGAAAAAGTTGTGGCCGTGATATCGCGAAGCCATTTAGCAGGAATCCACAAGAAATATTTTTCCATCTTTGGTGAAACAAAAATAACAGCTATCGTAGCGATGAATGAAAGCTGAAAGGAGACATCATAGACGAGCACATGCGGGCTTATTAAAACCATCACCACAGCTGCCAAAACAATTCCTCTAGCTACATCATAATTGCGCCCCGTCGCCCGAGCGATGAGAGCGAGTACTGCCATGATTCCTGCTCGCACAGCGGTGGCGTGTCCGCCCGTCATCGTAACAAACAAAATAATTCCCAAGATTCCAAAACTAAGCGCGAATGCCTGTGGAAGAAAGGAAAATATTTTTATAATCCACTCAGAAATAATTGTGACATTGTATCCAGAAAGTGCCACGATATGGATGGTACCAGTGTCAATAAATTTTTGTCGCATCTCCTTATCAAAAGAAGATCGTTCCCCAAGAATTAGACCACCAAGCAGAAGTGACTCAGGGCTCCGCACGGTAACAGCAATATTGTGAACAAATTTTTCTTTTGTACTAAAAAGAAATCCTCTGATTGGATTTCCTTTCCCCTTCCCTGTAATTTCTATTTTTGGATAATTCATCATATAGCCGATTCCGTCTTTTCGAAGATACGAAACATAATCAAACTCTCGAGCTTCAGGCTCGTCTTCTTTTGGAAGAAAATTTTTTGGTTTCTCAAATTTGCCCGCCAAAAAAATCTCATCACCGTAGTGAAAATATTTTTCTAAACCTGTATTCACGAGTATGCGAGTCTTTTGATTTTCTTTAGAAATCTCGACAGTCAGTTTCTGATTATTTTCCCGCACGTCTGGTTCATCTATTATAGTGCCAGTGATCTCAATCTTTGTCTCAGCCATAGTTTCAAAAACGGCCGGGAACATTTTGTCCGCAAATTGGAACCGGAGAACTCCCAAACCAAAACATAAAAATATAACGGATAAACAGGCCTGGAACTCTCGGGCAGATAATCGGGGAAGGGCAAAGGAGGTGGCGGGGGTAAGGGGACCCCTTGCATGCAAGCTAGGTGTAGGGGGTCCCCTTACACCTAGAAGCGCAAGCCCACACGCGAGCACGAAAAAAATATATGGTTCCATAAAAACAAAAGAACGCATAAGCGTTCCTAAAAGAAATCCGAAACATACACTATAAAATATTTTGTCCCTCATTTTTTCATGATCATGTTTTTAGCTTCATTGGTAGATTATCCGCATAACTCGTAGCAATCTCGTCTGCGCGGTTGTTGTAAACACTGTCGGCGTGGCCGGCGACGTACGACCATTTTGGTTTCACTTCTTTATTTAGCTCGTGCAACTCTTCCCAAAGCTCGCGATTTAGTACAGGCTTCTTGGCTGCATTTCTCCATCCATTTTTTATCCATCCATGAATCCATTCGGTCACACCTAAAATCACATATTTAGAATCAGAAAAAATTTCTACCGTGGGGTTTTCTGCGCCATTCCTTGCCGTAGTTTCTTTGCTGGTGGCCCCCCTAGCCCCACTGCTCTTTTTCACATGTCGAAGGGCCTCAATGGCAGCAGTAAGCTCCATTTGATTGTTGGTAGCATGTTCGCTTCTACCTCCCATCTCCCACACCTTATCTCCACTAATAAAAACTACTCCCCACCCCGCCTTGCCGGGATTTCCTCGTGCTGATCCATCTGTATAAATTGTGATTTTTTCGTTTTTCATTTTTGCTTTTATTCTGGCTTTTTATTTTATATTTTACTCGATTATATTATATCAACTATCCGGAGTCGAAGCTCTTCTCTTCCTCGAAAACGTGACAGGTCGAAAGTAGCAATCAAGTTTACTACTCCTCCATTTTGCAAAGTTGCACCCGCCGCTGAAAAGGAATCTTCACCTGAGAAAAATGAAATCGCCTTCACCCTGCCACCACTTGCATCCGAAAAAGAAATCTCTAAATGTTCTCCGCCATTTTTTCCAAACTTTTTTACTTCATCTATCTTTACCGATTCAAAAAGAAAAACAGGCTTGTGATTGCCCAGACCAAAGGGTTCCATTTTTTCAATCTCCTGCCAGTTTCTGCGATTCACTTCGCGGAGAGTCATTTTTATATCATACGCCACATGATCACCGACTTTATCTTTTTTCACTTTAGCAAAAGCTGTCGAAAGAGTTTCTTCCAAAAAATGCACTTTCTCACGCACCAAAGAAAAACCGCCCGCCATCTCGTGCCCTCCAAACTCGGTAAAGCAATCTCGGGTAGCCGTCATGAGCTCCACTAAAGAAACGGAGCCATCAGATCGGCAAGACCCTCGAATACAATCTTTTTCGTCCGCCCCCCATACAAACACAGGGCGCTCATATTCTTCCGAGATACGGCTCGCCACCAAACCGAGCACTCCTACTTTCCATGTCGGATTACCGATTACGATCACGTCGCCTATTTTTTCTTCCAATTTTCTTTTTTCAAAATTTTTATTCACTTCACGCATGATGCCGGTCACTAGAGTTTTTCTCTCATCGTTTATTTTTGAAAGATGATCCGCGAGCGCTCCCCCTTCGGTCACATCGTCAGTCGAAAGAAGCTCGTATGCTCGATGAGGACTATCCATCCGGGAAGCAGCATTAATCTTGGGCGTCACCATGAAAGCCAAATCGTCAGCGGTGAGGTATCGCTGATCAATTTTCATTTTTTGTAAAAGTTTTTGCAAACCCGGCCTAGGGGATTTTCGTAAAACTTTTATTCCAAAATGCGCGATGGCCCGATTTTCACCAGTAAGTGGAACCATATCCGAAAGAGTAGCGAGCCCTGCCATGTCGAGTAACCACTTTTCCCAGCCAGGGGAAACTTTGCTTTCCAAGCTCGTGCCGCTTTTTTTGTCTCCGGCGTCTCCTTCCGTGCTTCTTTTGATCTCTAAAATTTTTACCAAACCCTGTGCCAACTTAAAAACCACTCCTGCCCCGCAGAGCATTTTTTCTGGATACTCATCTGTCTTTGGATTCAAAATCGCCACCGCATCTGGCAATCCACTTTCACCCGGAGATAAAGACTCTGGAGGAATATGGTGATCGGTAATAATCACATCTATCCCCTTTGTCTTTGCGTATTCTACTTCAGCCTTGGCCGTAATTCCGAGGTCCACAGTGATGAGGAGCCGAGTCCCGCTTTCGGCAAACTGATTTAAGGCATCTTCGTTTAGTCCATACCCCTCAGCATTTCGTTCGGGAATATAAATTTCAAAATTGGCATATCCGAGCTTTTTAAAAAGATCGTTTAGGATCACGGCTCCAGGGATTCCGTCACAGTCATAGTCAGCATAGACCACCGTTTTTTCATTTTTATCAATGGCCTCGAGAATACGGGTACATGCCTTCTGCATGTCTTTCATTAAAAAAGGATCATGAAAATCTCGCTCATAGCTAGGGTTTAGGAATATTTCGGCTTGCTTTTCATCAGAGAGGCCTCTATTTTCTAGCAAGTTTTTCAAAAGCTCGCCGTATTGGTGCATAATTGCCATTCTACCATACCCGTCCAACCTGTGGATAACATGCAAGGGGACCCCTTACACTGTGGATAACATGTAAGGGGTCCCCTTACACTTTTGGGGTGTGGTATAATGCCAGCATGGAAGACTGCATATTTTGCAAAATTGTAAAAGGAGAAATTCCGAGCTACAAACTATACGAAAACGACAAAGTGCTAGCACTCCTAGATGCCAAGCCTGTAAATATCGGTCACTCCCTAGTCATACCAAAAGAACACTACCCAAATATTTTTGAAACTCCTGAAGAAATCATGTGCGAACTCATGAGAGTAGCCAAGCATCTAAGCTTAGCGATCAAAGAATCCATGCAAGCAGATGGCATAAATGTGACTATGAACAATCACCCTGCAGCGGGTCAGGTGATTTTCCATTCACACGTTCACGTAATTCCACGAAAAAGTGACGACGGTTTCGGCACCTGGAAAGGCCGACGAGACTATCACGAAGGCGAAAAAGAAGAGGTCGCCCAAAAAATCACGAAAGCGCTTTAGTCTAACGCCTTAATTCCTGGCAAGGTCCCTTTGGCTAAAAAGTCTAGGGTAGCTCCACCGCCCGTAGATACGAAGGTAAATTTTTTCTCAAGCTTCATCTCTGAAAGCACTGCCACTGTATCTCCTCCCCCGATGATACTTTCACCGCGAGTGCGGGAAACTACCTGAAGTAATTTTTTTGTAGAAACATCACCTCCATCTTCATATTTACCGAGAGGCCCATTCCACAAAACCATTTTTGCATCCACCGCCAGCTCAGCTAATTTTTCCAAGCTCTCTTCACCTACGTCTATGATTGAGTCATTCTTGCCGACTTCCTCTACTTTTTTATTCTTCAACTTTTTCGAAGAACGCACCACCACGTCTGTGGGCAGGATGAGCTTTTTGTTTCGAAGCAGGGTCGCAATGCCGTCACTTTTTCCATCTACTAGAGATTTTCCGACTTCATATCCGCGCGCTTTTAAAAAGTCACTGGCCAAAGCTCCTCCGATAAAAACATAATCAGCCAATTTCAAATATTTTTTAATCAAAGGCATCTTGGTAGAAAATTTTGCTCCACCGAGAATAAATAGGAAAGGGCGACGAGGTTTCACTAACGCTTTGGAGAGATTCTTTACCTCCTCCTCCAGCTGAAAACCCGCGTACGAGGGTAAATATTTTGCCACTGCTACTACGGAAGCGTGCGGGCGATGGGAAACAGAAAAAGCATCATTTACATATATATCACCAAGCTCCGCCAACTTCTTTGCAAAGCGGGCGTCATTATTCATCTCCCCCTTAAACTGTCGAATATTATTAAAGAAAAACACATCATCTTTTGACAGACGAGAAATTCTAAAAAAACTCTTCACTACGGGCGAGAGACTTTCGCTTCCATCTTTTCCTAGGTGCGCCAAAATGATTATTTTCGCTCCGCGGTCGTGCAAATATTTGATAGTGGGGATCGCTTTTCTGATTCTAAAATCATCAGCCACCTTTCCGTCTTTAATCGGCACATTGAAATCCACCCGCAACAGCACCACCTTTCCTTTTAAATTTTTTAAATTCCTGATTGATCGCATATTTTTAAAATCTCGCCAAATTTTTCTGGATCCAAACTATCTCGTCCGACCAAAAGTCCGTCAGCCTCCCCTTCTACTAAAAATCCATATGCATTTTTTGGCGAAACGGAACCGCCATACAATATTCTGGGCATTTCGGTCTTGGCACCAAACTTATCGCTCAATACTTTTCGGATATAAATGGCCATCTCTTTAAAATCTGCTGGAGTAGCATCGCGCCTGCCCACGGTAGTAGAGATAGACCAGACGGGTTCATAGGCAATCGCAATTTTTCCTAAAGAATTTTTTACGACTCTCTCCAAACAATCCTCAATTTGCTTTTTTACGATATTAAAATATTCATGGCTCTCGTCTCTCTCTCTTTCTCCTACGCACAATACTGGAGTGAGACCAGAAGCAAGACATGCTTTCACTTTTCTGTTTATCTCTTCATCTTTTTCTCCAAGCGCTCTGCGTTCTGAGTGACCGAGTATCACATATCGCACTCCGAGGTCGTGGAGCATAGCTCCAGAAACTTCTCCCGTATAAGGCCCTACTCCCTTTCCTGTCGCAGACATTTCTCCAAATGCATCTTGGGCTCCCAATGTTATTTTCCTAGAAGATTTTTTTAATTTTTCTATAAAAGGAAAAGGTGGGCAAATCACCGCTGAGCACTTTCCGATAGAGGATACAGATTTACTGATGGCGCTAAAAATCTTTTCTGCTTCTTTTAAAGTAAGCGGATTCATTTTCCAATTGCCGATAATAAGTTTCTTTTTGACCATCCTTTAAGTATAACAAAAAATCCCCCAATCTGTATCGGGGGATTTTTCGCACACTATAGTAAACTCGATGCTAATCTAGCAACCCGCTTTAGTTCTCCTTGTAAATAGGCTTCTTTTCCTTGGTGGTTACGGTCAGGAGAGCGGAGTGGGCAGCCTGTCCTGATGGACCAGTACATACGATTGCATATGTAGTTGTGGTGGTTGGACTAACGGATACATCACCACCATTAACCTTTCCATCAGTAGAAAATCCTGTACCCTCACAGCTCTCAGTATTATATGAATACCAACTAAGAGTAGCACTCTCGCCCGCAATAATAGTGTTTGGAGTTACTGAAAGATAGGCAGTTGGGGAGAAGTTTACGACCGTACACTGCCCATCCCTATCGTTCCAAACAGTTCCTCGTGCACAGCTTGCATTCGCCCCATCTGAAGCGAGTTCATTTCCACTGTGATACAAATAATAATTAGTTCTTCCATAGCCAATCTCATCTCCTACGCTTCCTTGAGGGTCTGTTGCAATTATTGTATTTGGTTCTGGTACATTTTTTGTCACTGCTGTTTCTCCAAGAGGATTGGTGACGCTCCATGTAACAGTCGAGGAACAAGTAGATTCTCCCGCAAAGATTAAGCAATCTTCTGCACTTAGCTGTCCAAATGATTGGTCGGCACTAAGCACTTCAACTGCCACCCATCCTCCACAGTTGTTGTTTTCATCAGATTCTTCAATCACGCCCTCATCACCCGAAGAAGCCATGTCTGCACAAGCTCGGACCCAGTAGGTATTCTCTTTATCAAATGAGAGGTACTCACTGATATTTGTCTTTTCCCCTGGTGCTAGCACAGGTGCCCAGCCGGCAGGACTCTCATTGATGGTTGGCTCTTCGATTTCATTCCCTCCAGGTCCTCCCCCAGGATCCTGCTCTCCTACTTGGGCGATGGTCTTTGGACCAAGCAATTTAAATATATTGAATCGAGCAAAGAATCCATCATTGGAGGCTCTTCCACCACTCGGATCCCCGTCACTTATCTGGAAGAAGAATGGGAATCCGCCATTAGTAGAAGTAGTTCCCTGGTTGGTCACTACTGCAACAAACAGTTGATTTTCTCCTACGATAGCTTTGTTGGGAGTGACAGGCGAAGTGATAAGGTCAGGAAGAAGCATGTCGGATCCTACTATTACTTCTGTCCAAGGACCACAGTTGTTGTTTTCATATAGTTCGTTTATGGTTCCCGCATTTGCTGAGCTACTCTTGTCGGCACAAGCTCTTGCCCAGTAGCTTCCGATTGATGGGAAGGTCACTGAGGTAGAGGTGCCATTGTTTCCTCCGGCAGACAATGCGTTCATGAGGGTAGCTGGGTAATCAACGATACCTTGTTCTTCTGCAGCAAATACTTCTTTCCAGAAATTAAAGCTAGTGCCCGAGCCTGCAGGTGGAGGTGGTGGAGTAGGATCATAGTTTGCTACTTGGAAGAAGTTGGAGAAACTGGCTCCGGTTCCTGTTAGACCAATGTTTGAGATTGTAGAAGTGAGGGTGACTGGAACATTCATAGTAGCGTAGGTAGGAGTGACAGCACTTGCGGTAAGGTCTGGCAAATTGCCGACTACTATCTTTCTCCATCCTGAACAGTTGTTTTCTTCTTCGCTTTCAGTGATTTTTCCAGGCAATGGAAGGTCAGCACATGCTCGAATCCAATATTCTCCAGCAGTTGGAATTGCGATAGGGCGATTTGCTACCTTTGTTTCTCCCGCAGCGAAATTAGACATGGAAGTGAGAGTGGTGTAGTTTTGTATCCAATTTTGTTCTTCACCTACCTGAGCAAATGCTTGCTTAATTAAATTCTTTAAATTAAAGGACGAGCCAGATCCCCCAGTAGAAGAGGAGTCAGGATTGTAATTTGCAAGTTGGAATACATTTGTAAATGTCACTCCAGTTGGAGTAGGAGTAGAGCTTTGATTTGTGATCGGTGCGTAAAAGGTGGTAGTGCCAGTGAGAGCAGTACCAGGAGTCACCGTACCTGCAGTGAGGTCTGAAAGACCTGATACAGTATATTCTGTCCAAGCGCCACAGTTGTTTCCTTCATCAGCTTCTGATACTACACTTCCCATGTTAGGAGAAGTCTGGTCCGCACAAAACTGCACCCACTGTTTTCCTGCCTGAGTAGGAGTGTATGTGTATGTAAGTGTTGCCGTGCCTCCAACCGCAAGAGGTCCCTTAGTTCCTACCCCATAGAAATTATCAAAGGCTGCATGTACAGTTTTAATAAATCGAGAACCTGTAACCGGTGCCTGAGTAGGGTCAGTATCAGTAATTCGTACAATGTTTGGGAAAGCTACAATAGTCGAAGTTGTTCCTTGGTTGGTAACAGTTGCAGAAAAAGTAGTAGGGGTTCCGATTGCAGGGGCTGTTGGCGAGAGAGTGGCCTTGTTTACAACAAGGTCAGCGATAGATCCCACAGTGATTCTCGTCCAAGGATGTCCGCAGTTGTTATTTTCATCTGATTCAGCAATTACTCCAGCATGAGATGGAGAATTTTTGTCTGCACAAGCGCGCATCCAATATGTTCCCCCGGTCTGGAAAGTGTGCGCCAAGCTTTGCACTATTCGACTACTATTTGCTCCGAGAGCTGCCGTTGACACAGTGTTTAACACACATGGAGTGGATGCTGTAGGCACGCATCCTGTTTGAGCATGAGCCGTAGGAATCGAAAAGAATGCGTTTCCGCTGTCGCCATTCGGAGCGAAGGCCGAGGTTGCCCCGTTTGGATCAATATTGGTCCACTGGAACAATACAGGGAAACCCGCGCCAGTAGAAAGCGCTCCGAGATTTGAAATCGTAGAAGAATACTGCACGCTTTGTCCTGCATTTACAGTCGTAGGAGTGATGGGGCCGGCGGTGAGGTCCACGCCTTTTACTACCACGGTGACTACTGTCTCGCCAAACATTTCTGAGGTAATAGGTATTCCGTCTAGGTTGGTTCCTGAAGCTTTCACCTTAATAGTGTAGTTTCCAGCTGGAGTTCCGCTGGCTGCTCGAATAGTAAGTGGCCTAGTGCTATCTCCCGAGCCACCAATATTAGAGAGTATGTCGTCACTTAATGATTCAGAATCAAAAACTATCCCCGGATTCACATATGCCTTACTTGCATTCACAGTAACCGAAACCGACGCTCCCCCTGGCACCGCTTCAACTACTGAAGGATTTACATTAGTTTGAAGAGAGGCAATATTCACCACGACATCCTTGGTGCCCGTACCTCCAGGTCCAGAAGTCACCAGCCTCAAAGTACGTATCATTCCATCGGGTGGCACCGTTTCACTCTCCAACAATCTTGTGCTTATTCCTACACTTGTTGTCAAACCAGATGGAAGCTCGTACGTCCAACATGTCGAAGCCGCATAAGATATTTTCCTGAATATTTTTTCCAAAAAAGTTAACTCATTCTCCCCTCCTTGGCAAGCAGGATCTCCCTGACCAATAAAAGTCATGCGGGGAAGTGGCTCTGTGATACTTACCCCAGAAACAAGATCACCTACCCATGAAGCTTGCCAAACAGGAAGTGGATTTGAATTATTAGTAGAAACCGAATATGCTTTTGTTCTAATTATAGGATCCTCTGGATTTAAAGTAATGTTGTCGCCAGTTATAGTTGTGGTATTTCCACATGTAACTCCTTGAGGCATTACAGTCACTCCGATGGTGGTGAATGTAGCGATATCATCAAACCCACCTATTTTCGGCATATACCTAACTGTGACATTGGTAAAGTAGGGTTGAGTAACCAAGCTTATAGGCTTTGCGGTAAAATTTATGGTAGCTGGATTCCCCGCAACAGCAACAGCAGAACTCAATAAATTTTCAGGGAAATCGGGGACAGTGAGTGAGCTTCCTGGTGTGCTGTATGTAAAAGTATTTCCGTTATAAAAAAGAGTCGCGGAAGCTGTCGTTTGAATGGAATCCATACAAACGAATCGAGGATTAGAATCCAGCTTGCTTTTGAAACGTACTATAAATGATCCTGGGTCTTCCCCCATATCTGTTCGTACGCGAGCCCAGGTCGTACCCCCAGACAATGCCCACTGACCTTTTTCAAAAAAAGGTTTAATTCTAAAAGTTGGCACATATGACTGACCTTTTACCTGACGAAAAGAAACAACCACACCGTCAGGATAGTTTGCTTTATTAGCTTTTAGAGTAAGGTATCCTCCTGAAACCTGAGAATGTAAAGAAGTATCACAACCCGTCCCTGAGATCCATTCATTTCCACATCTTACCAATGGAATATTTATCCATGAACCATTCTGATTTTGATACTGGGCGGTTATACCCGGTGCTCCATATGAAGGTCGCAGGTCCCAATTGGTTGTACCAAGCACAGTATTACAAGCCGCCTCACTCGTGGATCCATATCCTGAACAGTTAGCATTATAGGATCCACCTCCTCCCGTAGGTGGATTATTTAAATAGCTTGTTAGCTCGCCTGCTGTCGGAGGCACCACATAAACGGTAGTTGAAGCCTTGAATTCGTTATTTAAAAAAACATCTTGTTCGCCTGCACTAAATCGAAGCGGAGCTGCATCTGCGTTTCCAATCCCCTGCA
>DASTLQ010000010.1:0-2915 GCA_035714785.1 Minisyncoccota bacterium | reverse complement strand
AAATTGTCTGAAGAAAAACAAGCTGAGACACTCTCTCGCATTAGTACTATTATTTTTCAATCTATTCTCATTCGCGTTTTGCCTATGCTTGATGATGAAGATTTGGCAGCTTATGAAAAACTAGTAGAAGAAAGCCCAGATCCAGACGCACTTTTGGATTTCTTTTTCGACAAAATACCAGATTTTCTCGCTATTGTGGCAGATGAGACTGAAAATTTCCGAAAAGAATCTGCTGAAATTTTAGAAAATATATAATCTGCTTCCATGTGCTAATATAGCAACATGGATCACCTGCAAGGACTAAATGAAAAACAAAGAGAAGCGGCGCTCCACACTAGGGGTCCGCTTCTCATCGTTGCTGGCGCCGGAGCTGGAAAAACCAAAACGATTACCCATAGAATAATCAATCTCATTAAAGAAGGGGTCGCTCCTGAAAAAATCTTGGCAGTAACATTTACCAACAAAGCTGCAAAGGAAATGAGGGAAAGAATTATAGGGGAAATCGAAAAAAGCGCTCAAGGACAAGACAAATTGCCTTTTGTCAGCACTTTTCATTCCCTTGGGGTATATATAATAAAAGAAAACGCTCGTTTGCTTGGCCTCACTAAATATTTCACTATTTTAGATGACGGGGACTCTCTTTCAATCATAAAAGAAGCCATAAAAGAGGTGGGCTTGGATCCAAAGCAGTATGAACCAAGGAGAATAAAGGGGATAATCAGCCGTGAAAAGGGAAATTTCACCCTGCTTTCTGATTATCGCAACCGAGAAGACTACATGGCTAAAATTGCAGGAGAAGTATGGGAAATTTATGAAAGTAAGAAAGCGAAAGAAAACGCTCTAGATTTTGATGACCTACTGGTGAAATCTGTTCGTCTACTCAAGGAAAATGAAGAGGTAAGAAAGATGTATCAACAAAGATGGGAATATTTACATATTGACGAATATCAAGATACAAACGAGGCGCAGTATTTGATGTCAAAACTTTTGTGCGCAGAGCACAAAAACATTTGTGTGGTTGGAGATGTGGATCAAAATGTTTACTCATGGAGAGGAGCCAACATAAAAAACATGATGAACTTTGAGAGAGACTACAAAGATGCCACCATAGTACTACTTGAACAAAACTATCGCTCCACTCAAAATATTTTAGAAGCAGCTAATACTATTATCAAGAAAAATAAATTCCGTCCGGAAAAAAATCTTTTTACAAAAAACAAACAAGGGGAGAAGATCGGACTGTATGAAGGATTGGATGAAGCTGATGAAGCAGATTTTGTGGCCACTAAAATTTTGGAACTAATAGATGGTGGGGGGTTGTCCTCAATCGCAGTCCTTTATCGCACAAACTTTCAATCACGAATTCTGGAAGAAGCGATGCTTAGATACAATATTCCATACCAAGTACTCGGAGTAAAATTTTTTGAAAGAAGAGAAGTGAAAGACACCCTCGCATATTTACGTGCCGCTCTAAATCCCGACAGCATGTCTGACATAAAAAGAATAATTAATTTCCCAAAACGAGGAATTGGAAAAGTAACATTGGCAAAAATTTTTGCAAAAGATACTGACGACTTACCGATAAAAGTAAAAATAAAAATTGATAGCTTTTACAAGCTTCTGGAGGAAATAGCCCATAAAATAAAGACGGAATCGGTGTCGGAGGCTATCCGGTTTACTGTAAAAAAATCAGGAATAGAAGCAGAATTACAAAACGGAACTGATGAAGACATCGAAAGATTAGCAAACATAAAAGAGCTAGCCACTCTCGCACTTAAATATGAAAATCTTCCACACGGAGAAGGGATTGAAAAACTTTTAGAAGATGCTTCGCTTGCAAGTGATCAAGATAGTTTACTCGGACATGAAAGTAAAAAAGAAAAAATTAATGCAGTGAAACTAATGACAGTGCATGCGTCGAAGGGTCTAGAATTTAATTATGTTTTTGTGACAGGACTAGAAAGTGGACTTTTCCCAAGCCAACGAGACGGAGAATCAAAATCCGCAGAGGATTCCGAAGAAGAGCGTAGACTTTTCTATGTCGCCCTCACTCGCGCTCGAGAAAAACTTTTTCTATCATTCGCAAACTATCGCACCATCTTCGGTTCTCGCACCATCAACGCACCTTCTGAATTTATTTATGATATCCCCGGAGATTTGATCGACACCGAAGGCGAGAGAGTAAAAACAATTTATTTATGAAGCACATCGCAAAAAAATCTTTAGGTCAAAACTTTTTGAAATCGAAACCGGCTCTCAGCAAAATAGTGGAGGCGGGTGAAATCATGCCTAGCGACACTATCCTCGAAATTGGTCCCGGAAAAGGCGCACTCACAGAAAAATTATTAGAACGGGCAGGAAAGGTGATCGCCATCGAAAAAGACAGGGACTTGGTAGTTTTTTTGCGTGAAAAATTTGCGCAGGAAATCAGCACAGGGAAGCTCGACCTCCGTGAAGCCGACATCTTGGACTACCAACCTGTGGATAACATGCAAGGGGACCCCTTACACGTAAAGATAATCGCCAATATTCCTTACAATATAACGGGTGCAATTTTTAAAAAATTTCTCACCTCCCACGTACAGCCCGAGAGGATGGTTCTCTTGGTGCAACACGAAGTGGCACAGAGGATAGTTGCCCGAGACGGGAAAGAAAGCATCCTCTCTATCTCCGTAAAGGCGTATGGCTCGCCAAAAATGATCATGAAAGTGCCAGCACGGTTTTTTTCTCCTTCCCCAAAGGTAGATTCTGCAGTTTTGCTCGTAAAAGATATCTCACGAAAATTTTTCACCGAAAATAATCTAGACGAAAACAGATTTTGGGAAATAGTTAAAAAAGGCTTTGCTCATAAGCGTAAAAAGCTCTCGGGAAATTTAAAAGAACTCTTTTCTGTGGATAACATGCAAGGGGACCCC
>DASTLQ010000009.1:0-40537 GCA_035714785.1 Minisyncoccota bacterium | reverse complement strand
AAAATATTCTTTTTGATCTCACTTTTTGCTGCTTGTGTATCTTGCATATTTGGATTCATTTTATTATTAATTATTTATAATTTTCTAAACTTATATTTTTAATTTCACCAAGCTGATCGGATAGGGCTGCATTGCTGGTAGCTCTGTATATGAAATTGATTGAAGTTTCTGGGGGATAGAGTGGTGTTTTTGAGTATGGTTCGAGTCCAGTTATTTCGTGTAATTTATTTACTAATGTGTGAACTGGGAGTAACTCTTTTGAAACACCGCTTGTGTTTGTCCCTATATATGCGTCAGCGTTTCCCTTCACTAGGGTATCTTCAAAATTTAATCGAGCTTTTTCATCAGTGAAAGGTTCCAGGAGATTATTTTTTAGTCCGTTAAAAGTTTCGTTGGCTGCAAAGAATTGAGAAATGGATAGGCCATATATATTTTCGGACGCATTAGCCCATTCGGCTTCTGTATAATCACCATGTTGGCCGATTGTTACCATGAGATTAGTTTCGATACCTCTTTTTGTGATTGCTTCTTCTCTGTATTCATTAATATATCCATCAATTTTTTTGTCAGCACCGCTCTCTGTTTCGGGCGCAGAATCTGGGGCGGTTTGGGTTTCTGGGCTTTCATCTATGATAGGCTCCTCGCGGTATTCATCTATAAATGGTTCCTTTGTTTGATCAATTGGATCAACAGGCTCGGCTGATTTTTCATGGCCGTATTCATATTTATTTGGCTCATTTTCAAATCCCGAAGTGGAATTTCGAGTTTCAAAGATTTCTCCAGAAGAGGCATCTCGTTCGTGAATAATAGCTTCCCCGTTTTCAATTTCAATTTCATATCCTATTTTATCCGGTATGGCTACTCGTACTTCACTTCCGTCGAGACCCACATAGCCGTTTTTGATAGAGAGGAGATGAGCTTTCACTCCCGCAAATGCATGCAGGGATTTTTGGTCGGCGATGTCCCCTTTGTAGCCAAGCTCCTTTGCTAACTCAGGATCATTTTCAATTTGTCTGATGAGGGCATGCTGAATACCCTCACCTTTTCCAACGATGGCATCTGGGTTTACAGGTCCCGTTTGAGGAGCTTTGGGAATTACGTCTTCTGCGGGAGCTACTGGTGTGGGATCAGAATCCGTAGGAGGAGTTGGTATAGATTCGGGAGTTGCTGGAATCTCTTCGCGAGTTTCAGTTTCGGAAGGAGGTATGGGGGTTGCTTCGGTTTCATCTTCTAAGGACAATTCACTGGTGTTGGGTACAAGATTTATTTCTGGAGATTTTACTGCTTCAACATCTGTGTCCACCCTAGGTTCATAGACTGCCACAGAAGAAATACCCGTACCTATTGCGATTGCTCCTGTCATCAGCGCCTTGAACCTTCGGAGGCTTATGAGTTTCTTAACTATTTTTGTATGCTCCTCTTCAAACGTATTTAAATTATCTACAAATTTTTCAATTTCAAAGTCACCGTTAATTTCTCTATTTTTTTCAAGTGAGATTTCCTGTTCAACCTTCTCCAATTCCTGCGTATATTTTTTCATTTTTTTCTCAATGACATGAAGAGTTACTTTTCTGGTCGCAAAACCTGCTGCTCCTACTCCTGCCAGTAATCCTCCGCTTAGGAGGTATGAAGCCCCAGCCCCTAGCGCAGCCCCAATGTAGGGAGTCTTTTTATTAGCAAAAGCTTTTCTGAGTAAAGATTGTTTAGCTTCTGGCATCTTATCAGACTCTGGCGCTACATTACTTTCATTTTCGTATGTAGTTGGGGCTTGTGGCTGATCTTTCCTTCTTCCTACTAAGTCTTTTATCTTCCCCCCAATTTTTTCAAACCATCCTCCTGCCATACCGGTGTTAATAACCACAGCCACTCCTCCTCTAATTCCTAAACGTTGAGCTGTTCCCAAAAAAGTTGGAGCAACTCCTGTCAACATTGCACCACCGACAATTCCTGCTGTCACGAAAGCGGCAGACATAGCTAATTTTGCATTTCTTCCACCTGTTGTTTCGTCTAAATTTTTCCACCAAGCTTCCGTTTTTTTCCATGCTTTTTTAATGCGTCCTTCCGATTCCCCAACTTCTTTATTGAAATCTTCCTGTGCTCGCAAGAGAAGGGATGCGGAAATTGCTCGCTCTTGCTCGCTTGTAAATTTGATACCAAGTTCATCCTCCTGTTTTGAAATTTCTTCCTTAATTTCAAGTTTTACTTTCGCCATATCCAATCTGGGGATTTCTTTTTTGGGTGCCTTCTCTTTCTTCAGGTCTAGATAAGTGTTTGGCTCAGCGCCTAAGCGCAGCTTCATCTCCTGTAGTATTGGATGATCAGGATTTATTTTTTTAATTTCCTGATAAAGCTGTGTTCCGATTTGAATGCCAAGATGCCCCTGCTTTTCTAATGCAGCAATCTTTTTCTCCATATTCTTTAGCTCTTTCTCTTTACTCTTTCTTTTTAAGTCGTCAAACATGGTATTCTTCGTCCATCTTTTTCTGATAATTAATTACTTCTGTGCGAAATATTAGAGAAGCCTTTGTATAACCCTTGATATACTCTTTTATTGTTAAGCCGTTGGGGTCAATAATTTTAAAAGTAAATTCTTCTGAAAAGGGATCACTACTAAAATTGCTTGAAAGCGCATTTGTGTCTTTGTCGTAGAAGGCTGCCCATCTCGCATCGTCAATGTGCGCATCAAGGTCAGAGATAATAAGCATAAAGCCTGAATAACTGAAAGAATAAACCCCTTCTTTGTTTGGCACTACCCATTCTATAGAATCTGGATTATGAATTTTGTTAGGGCCGCCTGAAATATTTCGGAGATCTATTAATCCTGTCATGGGTTCAATTAATTTTTGTAGCATGTAAGGATTATGATTTTTCTCAATTACAAAATAAATATAAGGCTTTCCCCGTCTATCTTCTTCAATTTCATGAATAATGAGATTTTTCCTCTCTTCCTCTATTTGTTCCTCTGTTAGATACCTTGCAGTGTCTAACGCATTTGGTTCTTTGACAGAAATCGTTTCTGGGGTTTCTGCCTTGATTTCAAGAATTAGACGTGCCCTTTCATTTTTTAGGGATTCAAGCTCCTTGTCTATTGCATCTTGACTTTTGATCCAATTGTCAGCTTTTTTGAGGAGCTTATTCAAGGTTTCTCCTTGGTTAGAAAAGTTTTCGGTCATTTTCAATGTATTAAAGTTCTGTGGTTTTGAGTTCACCTGCCAACTCTTTTTTTAATTCTTCAGCCTCCTCAGCGACTATTGTGTGGAAATCAGGCACCTTTTCCGCTAAAAATTTAAACAGGGCTTCTCCTCCCTGATCCCCCTCGATAATTCTTTCATATTCTTGCATGTCTTCTTCTGACAGGAGCGGAAGCGCTCTTACCAGTACCGACTGAAAGATTAATTTTCCGAGTCGCTCCACCATTTCACTAGCTTTTTCTGGAGCAAGTTTGTCCAACTCAAACATTCCTATTAATGTGTCTTTTAGATTAAACATGGTTATTATGAGTTAATGATAATATATTATGGATAATTGCTAATTTCTTCAGGTAGTTTTCTTACATCAACCACTTCGCCGTATCTGTTGATCTCTTTAATTTGACGTTCTATGCTATTTTTCAAAAGTTCACTTTCCTCGTGGTATGCAGGATTGTCTCTGATTTCTTCAAAGGCAGCTGAAGTAACATAAAGAGAACGAGCAGTCATATCAACATAAGGTACCTCCGAGCCTCGGTAAGGAAAATTGTTTTCTTTGCAGTAATCCCCTATCGTTTCAGCGTACCCTTGCAGTAGCGGTAATTTTGCCGGGGACAATCCTATGAGGGTCCCTGATACTTTATATTCTGTCGGATAACCTTCATCGTTGTAATTGAAATGTACTTCTCCCCCGTAAAGCGAAGGATATCTTTCATTATACGCAATTCCTATTTCAGTGTCATAAAGACTTTCTGTATTTTCAAGCGCAATACCTTCTTTCACCTCATCCAGCCGGTCCATCAACACAGCTTTATGCATGGCTCGGTAGAGATAGTTCTCAGGCGTTTCAGGTGGATATATGAGTGTGGGCTCTAAAGGTTCCAACTCGGTTATTTCATGCAATTTATTAACTTCTTTCCAAAGAGGCTGATATAACTTAGCTACACCCTTTTCTTCTATACCTAAAAATGCATCCGCCCTTCCTCTTTCCAGAGTATCCGTGAAATTAGGTAGGTCATCTCCTGCCAGCTCCATAAGAGTTTCCTTGGTGTGGTTGAATGAATCATTTACTGCCAAAAACTGTTCCATCGAGATATTGTAAACATTCTCCGGTGCCTCTGCCCAGGTTTCAGGCGTAAATTCTTTATCGGTAGTAACTTCAACCAATTTCCTTTCAAACGGATTTTCTGCTTGGGCTTCCGTAGATGTGTCTAACAATTCATCTCTTTGTTGGTCATTAAGAATGACACCACTGTTTTCAATTTTTTCATCTTCTGTCGTTACAGGTATATCTTCTGGTTTTTTATGAAAGTATTCATGCTTATCAGTTTCCCTTTCAAATTCACGACCTTCCTGATTGGTTTCCAAAGTTTCTCCAGTGGATGACATTTCTGTCACTGTTGGCTGTCCGTTATCAATTCCTAGAACATATGCCACCTTGTCCGCTTCAGCCACCCGTACTTCATTGCCTTCCATGTCTACATACCCGGCTTTTATTGCAAGCACATGCGCTTTTACTCCCGCAAACTCGTTAAGGGATTTACTATCGCTCGGGTCTCCCGTATATCCCAATTCTTTTGCAAGTTCGGGGTCATTTTTTATCTGTCTTATAAGAGTATGTTCTATACCTTCGCCTTTGCCGACGATGGCGTCTGGGTTCACATTAGGCTTTTCTTCTACATCGGTGGTCACCTTGTCCTTCTGAAAGTCTGTTTTTTCTTCCTCTATCTTTTTGTCCTGTGTTTCCATCTCTGACTTCTCCAGTTCCTGTTTATGCCCCTCCTCAATTTTTTCTTGATGAAAATCTTGAGCTAAGCCGGAAACTTCAAGGATGGCCACGCTAGTGGCTACCCCAAAAAGAAGCTCCGCCGCTTTCCCTATGAGGCGACTTTTTTCGTTTTGCTTAAGGAGGTTTTCTATTTCCTCCTCAATTTTTTCCAGACTCTTTTCCTTCCCAGAAAGAAAGTCCTCTTTTCTTTCTTTTATTTTTTTACTTCTCTCATCAATTTTCTTTTGGAAACTTTCCCTGGTAAATTTTGATGCAGCATAACCCGCCCCAAAGGAAATACCTGCGGAAACTCCCGCGGCGAGCCAGGCACCGGATGCGATGGATGCCACTCCTATTGCCCCCATGAGACTGTATTTAATTATTTTCTTTGCTTTCGCGGAAGTGCCGAGCTCCATGAGTGTTCCCATGCCAAGCCCGATGGACATCTTTGTTCCTAAGTATGAAGTTAGGCCTCCGCTTAATGCGGTAGCGGTCCCAATGCCGGCCTTGGCGGCGGCTTCTACAGATACAGAAGAAATTAACCCTATTAAACCTAAATTTACCGCCATTTTCCCAAACCTTTTTCCGAATCCTTTAAAACCTTTCTCATTTTTTCCAAGACTGTCCCACCATTCTATTCCTTTACTTACCTTCGATAAAATTTTATCTCCTCTTTCTGCCCCTGTGCTTATCTTTTCCTTGCGCTTTGCCTCAACCCTCTCCAGGGCTTCATTCATTTTTTCCAAACGGTCATCTTTGGATTCCTTTGGCTTTGGTGCTTCTTTTTCTGCTGGTGTTTTTTCTATGCCCAGATTTATGCGTAGTTCCTTTACTCGAGGATCATCTTCACCGACTAGACTGATGAGTGTTTTTAGAAGCGCTTTATCTGTCTCCTCCTCCTGTTTCTGTTTTTGCTGAAGTGCCTCTATTTCCTTGTCGATTTCTCCTATTGTTTTTTTTGGTTTTTCAGAAGGCATGTTTATTTGTTTAAATTATTAAATTCTTCCCTCATTTTGTTTTCATAAGCGGTTATTGCGTCGTTATATAAACTATAGGCCTTTGAATATCCTTTAATATCGTCGTTTACTGTTTTTCCATCTGGTCCAACTACCCTGAAAATCCCCTTTTCTGAGGTGGCATCTATGCCATCTTTTCCACGTAGGCTCTCGACATTTTTTATTGCTAATACAAAACCCGAAAAAGAGAAGTAAAAATATCCTTCCCCATTGTTTATTTTTTTCAATGAATCATACTGGCCCCTTGTTTCATTTGAAGTTGCCCACGTGCAATTGCGTATGTCTTGAAGCCCAGTTTCTTCATTTTTAAAACTGAGGTAAGGGTTTTGGTTTTTTTGAAGCAAGTAGTACAAGAAAGGTCTTTTATTTTGATCTTCCTTTATTTTTTTTTCTGTTTTTTTTGCTTCTATATCTCTTTCGAGTTCTCGTAAGGCCTTTTGTTTATCTCTAAGTATTTTTATAATTTTATCCTTTTTCTCTAGCATTTCGGAAAGATTTTTCTGCATCATATTACTTTCGTCTATACTGCGCTCCTTATCGCTTTGTGCTCTGCTAAGATCCTCCTTGTGCTTTTTCCGTTCTCTCCATTTAAAAAGACCTGGACTTTTTTCTGCCAACTCCCAATGCTCGTTGGTTAACTTGTCCATATTTTCTTGAGCCTTCATTAACTTAGATTCCTCCTGTGAAATCTTATCTACTAAGTTATTTTCCTCTTCTCTCAATTTATTAATTTCATCTTTTAATGATAAAATTTTAGCCTCAGGGCTTTCTCCTTGTTCGAGGAGTTTATTTCTTTCTTCCACGAGAGTTGCTATTTTTTCCGTTAATTCCTTACGGCTTTTTATACGGTCCATTACTTGACTGACCAATGCGTTTATTTTTTCCTGTTTATTCTTCTCTTCCTCCTCTGGGGGATCATTTTTTATGGGTTTTTTTTCCATAGATTTATATGTTGATTATCTTATCTTTTATTATGACATTAATATATATTTATATCAAAATTTAGTGCCCGTTTCTTCTAAAATTTACACCACACCCGTTTTCCACATCTGGGTTGACTTCTCCCCTCCTTTTGCTACCCTTATATATGTCAGATACAGGAGCACGACTTTTATGGAAGATATGCAGTACCGACAGTAATTTCGCGGAAAGTCCAAATATAGAGCTATATTTTGGTCGTTTGCCGGGACTTTCTAGTGATAAACAACTCGATACATAAAACCTAAACTAAACATATTGCACTCTCTTTTGCTTTTTACCCTTATTTTTGGGGCGTTTTTCATCCCCTTTACGGTAACAGCAAGCATCCTATCTTCCATTTCAGAAGTATTTGGAAGCAAGGCCTCTGCCGAAGGCGGAAACCTTTTAAATGTGCCTGAAACCTCACAGAATATGGCTCTTTTGGAAACAAAGGCCTCTTCTGCTGGCGTTCTTATAGAAAAGAAGGAAAAGAAGGAAAATGGCCAAAATACTGAAGATACTGAGCTTGTGGTGGACCAAAATGCTCTTGTTCCTACTGTAAACGCTATGGGAGGCCCTGAAAACACCGATAGAGAGGATTTTTCATGGGGAATTACCGTATATGTAGTACGAGCAGGCGATACCCTTTCCCAACTAGCCGAGATGTTTGAAGTTTCCCAAAACACTATTTTATGGGCAAACAACATGAAAAAGAGTGACAAAATCAAAGAAGGAGATGTCCTTCTTATTCTCCCAGTAAGCGGAATAGAACATACCGTTAAAAAAGGAGAAACCCTAAAGAGTATTGCAAGCAAGTACAAAATCGAAGTAAATGATATCATTTGGCACAATAACCTCGAGGATGATGCCTCCCTTTCAGTAGGAGACAAGCTCATTATCCCAGGGGCAGAGATTGAAGAACCAAAAGTAGTAATAAAGGCTCCAGCAGGATCAAAAGCTTCCGGAAGCAATCTAAAGGCAGTGAATGGATACTTTATTAATCCAGTCCCAGGTGCTCGACGAACCAGAGGTCCTACAAGCACCCACCATGGAGTAGACCTCGCCGCTCCGACTGGTACCCCAATCTACGCTGCTGCCTCGGGACGAGTATCTTTGGCCCGACTAGGATACAACGGAGGATTTGGAAACATGGTGATTATCAAGCATCCTAACGGAACAGAAACTCTGTATGCCCACATGTCCAGACTTGGAACATCTACTGGTGCGCAAGTTAAGCAAGGACAAGTGATTGGATACATAGGTAACACAGGACGTTCAACTGGCCCCCACCTACACATCGAAGTAAAAGGTGCAAGGAATCCTTTCTAAAGAAAATTTTGAATAGTAATAAGCAAAACAAAAAACCCCAGCGATGGGGTTTTTTGTTTTTGAAGACTAGTGTTGTTCGAGCAGTGTGAGAGAGGCCATGATCAGTACTCCTGTTATCACAATACTGAGCTGTAGGAGTGATTGCTTGAGTTCTTTTGTCTTATGCATCTCAGGGATGAGGTCGGCGGTAGCGACATATATAAATCCTCCAGCGGCTAGTGGAAGAAACCAAGTGATAGATGATTCAGCCGCTTCTCCTATGAGAAGTGCAATCCCTACTCCAACAAAGGCCATCAAGGCTGAGGCAAAGTTAAGAAGCAAGGCACGGGTTTTTTTATATCCAGCATGAAGTAAAACCGCAAAGTCCCCCATTTCTTGTGGAATTTCGTGTAGTATAACAGCAATAGTAGTAGCGATTCCTACCGGAACGCTGATGAGAAAGCTTGCTCCTATGATTATTCCATCAATGAGATTATGTAGTCCATCTGAAAAAAGAATCAACTTCCCTGCTGGATGAATATGGGATTCGTTTTTGTCTTCTCCGTGGTGATGCCAGTGAAAGAATTTCTCTAGAATAAAGAATATAATTATTCCAGCAATAATGAGGAGGCTTGTGATGAGAGTATTAGAAGATACCTCTAAGCTTTCTGGGATGAGATGAATAAACGCATCTCCAATAAGTGCACCCGCAGCCAAACTGATAAAAGCAAAAATATATTTTCGCAAGGACTCTTCTCTTAATGAAAGAGTAAATACTCCTACGAATGATATTAAGCTTACGATGAATACGCCAATAAAAGGATACAATAATGATGTCATAATAATTTAAATTCTTCCCGATTCACATTTCGTGCAAAGACCGAAAAGTTCCAAGGAGTGTTCGCTTATTCTTTTAAACAGCGAGGATGAATCGACTATTCTCGCTAGAGCTTTCTCTATTTCCCTACTTTCAAAATCTTCTATGCGATCGCATTTTTTACATACAATATGATGATGGTGGTAGTCATTAAATTCAAAATATGAAGAATCTTTTCTCATATCAATTTTTCTCAGAAGTCCACCTTCTTCGAAGGATGTAAGCGTACGGTATATCGTCGCTTCGTTCATGAGAACAGATTTCTTTTTAAGTTCATGCGAAATCTGTTCTACACTCAGTGGTTTTTGAACGTTCTCAAGAATTTTGAGAATTTCTATTCTTGCGGGGGTAGCTTTGTACCCTCTCTCTTTTAATAAATCTCTCATGAAAAAAGTATAACTTAGATGCAAGTCATTTGCAAGTAGATAATATTGTTGTGTGTGCGGGATAGGAGAATCGAACTCCTGACCACAGTTTGGAAAACTGTTATTATACCATTTAACTAATCCCGCAATGTCGGGGTACTCGGATTTGAACCGAGACTAAATCTTCCCAAAAGACTCGTGCTACCATTACACTATACCCCGATTCTCAATAGCATTCAATATATCATAAGATTATTTGATTTACCACTTTTAGCCTCGATTTTAGTCTTTTTAAGTCTAAATAAACAATAATTAAATCAACTTGATAAGGCTGATTTTCGGGTATTTTGCTAGCCCAAAGATATGTTTTGATTGTTTTTGCCATACGCAAGCGTTTCCTGTAGTGAAGGTTTTCAGCTGGGTTGTATGAAGTATCCATCAAGTTTAGGTCCGTGACCTTTAAAGACTTGACCTCAATAAAATGCAAAATGTTCCCCGTGGCACTCTTTTCACACGAAACTATGTCAATCTCACCCCATGGACGCGTATAATTCTGGTCTAGTATTTTATGATTATGTTTCATAAGAAACCTAGTAGCCACCTGCTCTCCTAACTTTCCAATCTTCTGACGCTTTGTAGTAAAGGTTTTTGGCATAGAGGTTCTATGGATCAGGGTTTCATATTTAACCATAAAGTGGCTATTATTGAGGCAGTTATACACAATTCACTGTTAATTATGGAATTTCCGCACGTGAAACAAATATGGTCCTTTATCGGAAAATTTCCAATATAGGTTGGGAAATAAAGATATTTCACGGGAAACGCCCGATATAGGACAACATAAAAGACGTCCTTTATACCCATTACCCCCAAAGTTATCCACAGTTTTCACTTTTAGGCTGTGGAATAAGGATTACCAAAATGGACACCATTTTGCGCTCTAATGGACAGGCAAAGCCCCTAGATTTCTTACTAGTTACTAAATGTAATCTGTGCACCCGGAGGGATTCGAACCCCCAACGACAGTTCCGAAGACTGTTGTGATATCCATTTCACCACGGGTGCAATATGGGGATTATACCTTTAAAGAAATGATAATTGCAATAAGCGCTACAAAATATTATAATCAACTCGATTTAAAAATAATTCAGCGGTCATGGTTTAGTGGTAGAACACGTCCTTGCCAAGGATGAGACGGGAGTTCGATTCTCCCTGGCCGCACAAAATTTTGTGAATCAGTCACAAGAAAATCTTATAAAAAATGTTCCAAAAGAAATTCTGCAGATATTGCAGACGCTTGAAGGAGCAGGACATAACGCATACCTCGTAGGAGGGTGTGTGAGAGATTTGGTGCTGGGGAATGCTCCAAAGGATTGGGATGTCACTACTAATGCCGTGCCGGAGGAAATAGAAAAATTGTTTGAGAAAACCGTTTATGAAAATGATTTCGGAACAGTCGCAGTAATTAATGAAAACACTGAAGATGGATCCTTGAGACAAGTAGAAGTAACTCCTTTTCGAACTGAATCAAATTACACAGATAGTCGTCATCCAGACGAAGTTAAATTTAGCGAAAACCTGGAAGATGATTTAATGAGGAGAGATTTTACAGTGAACGCGATGGCTTTGGATTCTAAAGGACATCTAACGGACATGTTTGATGGGATAAAGGACATTGAAAAAAAAGTATTAAGGACAGTAGGAAATCCGGATGAAAGATTGCAAGAAGATGCTCTAAGAATGTTGCGCGCCGTACGTTTTTCAGTTCAATTAGGATTTACAGTTTCTCATGAAACAAGCGAGAGCATTACAAAGAACGCTGATTTGATAAGGAAAATATCAGCAGAAAGAATTAGGGATGAGTTTTCGCAACTAATAATGTCACCCATACCTGCGACTGGAATTGTTTTACTAGAAAAATATGGATTGCTTAAGAATATTATTCCCGAGCTTGAAGAGGGGATAAATTGCGAGCAATTAGGAGAACATATATATGATGTTTGGAATCATATATTGCATGCTGTCCAGCACTCTGCTGATAAAGGTTGGCCATTAGAAGTAAGACTGACGGCCTTGTTTCATGATATCGGAAAACCCAGAACTCGACGTTTTGATGGAACAAAAGCAGGCGGAAAAGGAAAGTATACTTTTTACGGACATGAAGTCGTAGGAGCTAGGATGGCAAAAAATATAATGGAACGTTTAAAGTTTTCCAAGAAAGAAATTGAACTTGTGGAAAAACTGGTGCGAAGCCATATGTTTTTTTCAGATACAGAAAAAATTACTCTTTCTGCAGTCAGGAGAATAATTGCAAAAGTGGGGAAGGAGAATGTCTGGTTATTGATGAACGTTCGTGAAGCTGATCGAGTAGGTATGAAAAAGAAAGAAGCACCATATCGGCTGCGAAAATACTTTGCCATGATCGAAGAGGCCCTCCGGGATCCAATTTCAGTAAGCCAGCTTAAAATTGATGGAAACTATTTAGCTAACCAGATGGGAATAAAACCTGGACCACGAATGGGGTGGATACTCCACGCACTCTTAGAAGAAGTATTAGAAGATCCAACAAAAAACACAGAAGAATCTCTTTCGGGAATAGTGAAAGAGTTGGATGCACTTTCGGATAAAGAATTGAAAGAGTTAGGCGAAAAAGGTAAAGAGAAAAAAGAAGAGCTTGAGGAAAAAGAAATAGGGGAGTTGCACAAAAAACACGGCGTCTAGCGTAGTAGCAAGAGGGTCCTAGGGTAAGGGGACCCCTTACCCTGTGGATAACATGTAAGGGGTCCCCTTACATGTTATCCACAGGTCGGCGGGCAAAGGCTCACCCCATCAGAAGATCCCAAGTATAATAAAAATATGAAATTTGAATCAATACCTGAAAAAAGAATAATCCCCCCCGCACAGTCGCCTGAAGTAACCCAGCGTAAATATGATTGGATGTTGCTTTTATTAAAAGGAACCTTCGATGATGTGGATACTAATGAAAGACCTACGGCTTTAGATTTACATACATTACGCCCTGATTCCAAAGAATCCGATTTTCTAAATTGGATAGAAAAGGAGATAAGTGTAAAAAAGGAGGTAATAAATGGTAACGGCCCTGAATCAAAGGAAGCATTCAAGATCATCGATTACGCGTATCAACAAGGTAAATTATTTCTAGAAGAAACCTTAAAATACAGCAAAGAAGAAGTAGAGATAGGTCCAAATGAGATTACTTCCAAGAAAGATATAATAGACCTTCTTAAAAAGACAACACAAGTGAGTGGCGCCGTGGGTCTTAGTCGCTCTCTTTTATACTGTAGGTTAGTTAAGGCGACAATTGCTGCCTATGAAACAATAAAACACGACGCAGAAATATCTGAAGAAGTAACGGAGTCATTTGAGGATTCCTTGGTTTCACCAATAACAAAATATAGCGCAAATAAAAGCCCACTAATAAAGAAAAAAGAAGATGAGCTCGGGAAGCACTTTTATGCTTCAGAAAACGGAAGCCTAAAGGGGTTTGTTGAGACTCGAGGAAAAGAATTTCAAAAAACAATGTTAAAATTTATCACTCGGCCTGAGTCAAACGCTGAAACTGCTCAGAAAGATAGTGTTGGTACGAGAATCACAATCGAGAAAGGTAAAGCAATGGAGTTAATACCGATTTTATGTAAATGGTTGGAAAAAGAAAGAAAAGTTCCCTTTTTAACAATTATTAATCAATATTTTCTTTCACCTGAAGAATTAAAGCAACTTGAGCATTCCTTAGCGCAGGCTTTCCCAAAAGGTAATTTTTTGATAAAAAATCGTAAATCAAATATTACTTCTATGGGAGGATATGTGAATATAAAAATAGAAGGGAGGTTGCAATCTACTGCGAGTGGAGATAAATTTTTCTCTTTGGCCCAGCATGTACGTCAATTTGAAATTCAGATAGTTGATCCAGCAAACAAAAATGAAAAAGGCAAAAGAAGTCACTACGTATTGGATGTAAATAAACTAGTAGTTGCTCGCACGCGTCTCGACGGCGGATGTCCCGAAAAAGTCTTTAAACAATTTATAAAAGAAGCACATGAGGCATCTGGAATTAGTGAAAAGAAACTCGAAGATTATCTTTTAAAAGATGATAGGGAAGGAAAAGCACCAATTGCAAAAATAAGAAAACAAAATGGAAAAAAGAAAGAGTACTACTATGCTTCCAAGGCAGTATATGCCAGATGGAATGAGTTTAATTGGGTAGATCCTGACCTTTACGCTGAAACCCAACCCAAGGTGTAAGGGTAAGGGGTCCCCTTACCCCCAACATGTAAGGGGTCCCCTTACATGTTATCCACAGGTCGGCCGAGCTTTTTTCTTCTTATTAAAATAATGGCCACCAAAACTATATCAATAAATGTAATAGAGACGGGATATAACCAAGTTGTGACCGACAAAGTTTCTAAGGCGAGTATTGAGAGGGGATAATAAAATATTCCGATAGAAAAAGAAATAGCATTTTCTTCAAAAGGTAGGCGGTATGCTTTTCGGATAGTTGGAATTGCACATATAATATCAGACAAGGCAACCAAAATAACGGCGTATAGGGGATTTTTGGTAAACCACCAAAGCAAAATACCAATCAAAGCACCTACTAATGCGAGCCAATCATAAAGATCGTAATGAACCCTTTTTTGTTTAAAGCCGATGCCAGCAATAGTCAAACACGCCACAGTATTCACAGCCAAAATCCAAGAACCGGCTTCGCCTCCAGAGACGGCTACTGCTGCAAACCCGACAGCGCTTAATATTCCCCAAACCAGCCACGTGAAAGCATGAGGTTTGGTTTTACCCTTCCATATCCCGTGAAAATATATTGCATAGCTTCCGAGCTGGATGGCTACTGCAATTGTGCCGATAATAATTTTATATTCCATAAATTTGCATGCAAGGGGACCCCTTACCCTGTGGATAACATGTAAGGGGACCCCTTACACCTCTTCCCCTTACACTTACATGAAGTTAACTTCGTCGGTCGCGATTTCAAAAGAGGGGAAAGTTCCACTTGCATCGGACCAATTTAAATAAAAATTTTCAATTTGATGCCAAAAGTGCCCTTTTGACAGCTTCATAGAAAATTTTTCGAGCTTTCTTTTTTCTCCTTCGGCAACCACAGCAATAGTGCCATCTTCCTTTAGATAGGTTAAACCTGTGATTCCATAACCCTCGGCCTTGTCTTTTATCCATTGCAGGTAATCAAAACCCATTGATTTTCCTGCAAATCCACATTCAATACGTGCTTGCATTGGTGGGCCATTTAAAGTTGGCGGGACTGTTTATGAATAAGGAGCTACGTTGAAAGTGTAGCCCGCTGGCCTTATTTGTCAATAATGATATTAGCTGTGATAATATACTCGTATGAAGATAGGAATATTTGATTCAGGACTAGGGGGACTCATAATAGCAAAAGCAATTCGGAAAGAAATGCCGGAATATGATTATGTATATCTCGGAGACACTAAACGAGTGCCCTATGGAAATCGTTCGCACCAATCCGTGTATGAGTTCACCCGTCAAAGCGTCGATTATTTGTTTAAAAAAGAAAATTGCGCTCTTGTTGTGCTCGCCTGCAACACTGCTTCTGCGCGAGCGCTTAGAATTCTTCAAAAAAAATATCTTCCACAAAATTTTCCTGACCGAAAAATCCTGGGTGTCCTCATTCCAGCTGCCGAAGAGGCTGGAAAGTTTGGAAAAGTAGGAGTCTTGGCGACTCATGGGACTGTGATTTCGGAAAGTTTCCCTCGGGAAATTAAAAAAATAAATAAAAGAGCAAAAGTATTTCAAAATCCTGCTCCACTATTAGTACCCCTAGCAGAAGAAGGGGAGATGGCGCTCGCAGAAGAATTTGTAAAAAAATATCTTAAACCTCTGATTGCCCGCAAGCCCGAGGCGATAGTGCTGGGCTGTACTCATTATCCTTTGTTTAAGAAAATGATCAAACGAAATTTGCCGGTCTCTATAAAAATAATTTCTCAAGACGAAATAATTCCAAAGAAACTAAAAGAGTATTTAAAAAAGCACGTGGAAGTTCAAAAAAAACTCTCCCGAAAGGGGAGTATGAAAATATTGGTGACCGACATCACCGATAGTGTCAGGAAGCATGTAAATACTTCAAAACTAATCGAGCTAGAGTAGTATTACATCTCAATCATCACAGGACAGTGATCCGAGCCAAGGATTTCCGGCAAAATCTTCGCGCTCTTTACTTTGGATGCTATTTTAGAACTTGCAAAAATGTAGTCGATTCTCCAGCCTACATTTCTGGCCCGAGCTCCTGCAAAGTGGCTCCACCAAGAATAGTGTCCGTTTCCTTTAGTAAAAATTCGGAAAGTATCCACAAACCCTGCTTTGATTATCCAATCGATACCTTCACGTTCTTCATTCGTATATCCCTTCTTCCCTTCATTTGCCCTTGGTCGAGCGAGGTCGTCCGCAGTGTGGGCCACATTTAAGTCACCGCAAAATATCACAGGTTTTTTCTTTTCTAAACTTTTTACAAATTCCAAAAACGCAGGGTCCCATTGTTTGTGACGCAAGGGGATGCGAGAAAGATCATCCTTAGCATTTGGAGTATACACAGAAATGACAAAAAACTTTTCATACTCTGCCGTGATGACCCGTCCTTCTTCATTTGGATCCCCGTAGGAATCTTTTAGTTTAAATTTTTTCTTTATCACTTCGGGAAAACCGTTGGTCACCGACAGAGGTTTCTTTTTTGTAAAAATAGCCGTTCCGCTATAACCTTTTCGCGTGGCAGAATTCCAATACTCGCTGTATTCGGGCAAATCAATAACCGCCTGACCTTTCATCGCCTTTGTTTCCTGTAGGCAAAGAATATCTGGATTCCATTTTTTTATAAAAGGTAGAAATAAATCTTTTTTATGCACCGCACGTATTCCATTTACGTTCCATGAAATTATTCTCATATTATTTTCTTCCGTGAAATTTTTTATGCACTTCTTTTAATTGTTTGTCGGTGACATGGGTGTAAATTTGAGTAGTCACTATATTCGCATGCCCAAGCATCACTTGTACGCTTCTGATGTCGGCGCCGTTGGAAAGTAAGTCAGTAGCAAACGAGTGACGAATAACATGCGGAGTCACTTTTCGGGAAATGCCCGCCTTGATAGCGTAGTGTTTTACAAGTCGCTGAATTGATCTAGAAGAAATGCGACCACCCGTCTGGCCTTCCTTTTTTTCGCCTTTCTTTTTTATTGCCGGCAAACTTACGAACATAGCTTCCTCCATGTCCTTTCTTTTTGCAAGATATTCTTTGATGGCGTCTTTAGCACTTTCAGAAAGAAATACTACTCGCACTTTCTCCCCTTTTCCTCTGATGGAAAATTCGTCTTTTGAAAGATCCAAGTCACGATTTAGAGACACAAGTTCCGATACACGAAGCCCGGTGGAAAAAAAGAGTTCAAGTATCGCCCTGTCCCTAAAATCCCGCAGTTCAGTTCCGTTCGGACTTTTCAAAAGTCTGTCGAGCTCGTCAGAAGTGATGAGGTCTAGACTTCTTTCTTTTATTTTTGCCAGTTCGATTTTTTCGGGGGATAGGGCAGGGATATCTCTCTTCATTAAATATTTTAAAAACACTCGAAGGGCGATGAGATAGTAATTCTGAGTATTTTTCTTCATGGTGCCTTCCATTTGCCCGCGTGTTCGGATTCCTTTTTGGCGATTTAGATAAAGGCGAAATTCGCGGATGTTGTCCGAGGTGATATCGCGCGGGGAATTTATCTGCCCAAATTCAAAATATCGAGTGATGTATCTTTCATAGTTTTCAACGGTTTTTAGACTTGAACCTTTTTCAATTTCTAAGTGTTCCAAGAATTCTCGTTTCAATCGGTCCATTTCTGTAGCCATATTTTTATTCTACCACGTCGCAAAATATCAAGAAAACAGGATTTTGCCGCCCAAATGGTGTTAAATGTTACGCCAAGAGGGAGAAACCCTTTGCTTCCAAGCCCGCTTGCTTTTTTATACATATTGTGCTAAGATTAAAACATGTTAAAAACCAAAAAGAAACAGGCAGTAATCAAGAAAAATGCAGTTCATGAAAAGGACACAGGTTCTACCGAAGTACAGGTGGCGGTTCTTTCTGAGCAGATTACTGAGCTTGCCAAACATTTAAAGAAACACAAAAAAGACAACAGCTCACGACGCGGTCTTATCAAAATGGTTGCTGACCGACGAGCTCATCTCAAGTATTTGGAAAGAAAAAGCAAGCCTCGCCACGAAGCGCTTATGAAAAAGATGGATCTAGCTTAGTTTCTACTAACATATGGCAGTAATAAAACATAAAGAACAAAGAGTGGGTGTCTTCATAGACACTCAGAATGTTTATCATTCCGCTCGACACCTTTACAAGGCTCGAGTAAATTTTGGCGCTGTTTTGAAGGAAGCAGTGGCTGGAAGAAAATTGGTCCGAGCTATCGCCTATGTCATCACCACCGAAGCAGGAGACGAAAAGAATTTCTTCGAAGCTCTGACCAAGCTTGGCATTGAAACCAAAACCAAGGATCTGCAGATATTTAGCTCTGGAAGCAAGAAAGCTGACTGGGATGTGGGCCTTACCGTGGATGTGATGCGAATGGCAAACAGACTAGATGCCGTGATCATCGTTTCTGGCGACGGAGACTTTATTCCTCTCGTAGAATATCTTCAAAACTATACTGGTGCTCAAGTAGAAGTAGCATCCTTTGGTAAATCAACATCCATGAAACTGCGTGAAGCAGCTGATGATTTTGTTGACCTTTCAGTAAACCCTAAAAAATTCCTCCTCGGCTAGGGTAAGGGGTCCCCTCCAAGGGTCCGCCTTCGCCAGAGGCGAAGGCGGACCCTTACCACCCTTACCTGTGGATAACATGCAAGGGGACCCCTTGCATGTTGTGGTAGGATGAAAGTAATTAATAGTTAATCTGGTTTGCCTTCAGACAGACAGTAGTGTTCCCAATATGCATTGGAACAATACTTTAGTTTGAAGGGAAGCCTAAAAAACAATATGCAAAAGAAAGAATATAGTATAGAGATTGGCGGAAAAACAATGACCGCTATCTTTACGGATTTGGCCGATCAGGCCCATGGTTCTGTTCTATTAAAATATGGCGAAACTATCGTGCTTGCCACGGCTTGTATGTCTAAAGACAGACAGCAAGGCTTAGGATATTTCAATTTAACCGTGGATTTCGCAGAGAAATTTTACGCAACTGGTAAAATTCTCGGTTCTCGTTTTTTGCGTCGCGAAGGTAGGCCTTCTGAAGATGCAGTACTTGCCAGCCGAGTGATCGACCGTACTTTGCGTCCTCTTTTTGATCAATCTATCCGCCATGCAGTGCAGGTGATTGTAACTGTGATTTCCCTTGATGAGAATGATCCAGTGGTGTTGGCAGTAAACGCAGCATCTATTGCTCTATCAGTTTCTAATATCCCATGGAACGGTCCAGTGGGGGCAGTGAGAGTAGGGAAATATGACGACGATGTTCTAAAAATCAATGCATCCCGCAAGCTTCGCGAAGAAGATTGGCAATACAAATACGACTTGATTGTATGCGGAAAGGATGGAAGCATAAATATGATCGAAGCCGCTGCTCATCAGGAAAGTGAAGACACTATCACCGAAGCCCTAACCTTAGCTAGTGCCGAGATCACTCGCCTAGAAGAATTTCAAAAGAATATCGTGAAAGAGATCGGTAAAGAAAAGAGAGTGATAGAAAAGGAAACCATCCCTGCACAGTCCGTCACCCTATTTAATGAAAAGATTCTTCCAAAAATGGAATCTGCTATATTCTCTGGTCCTGGGAAAAAAGAAATCGACGCGCTTCACACAGAATGGAACAATACTGTTCGTGAATATTACAAAACAAACGATCCAGAGAAAATAGATTTCTCCCTAGAAGATGATCTATTTGATGATACCGAAAATGAAATTCTTCATAAAAAAGCAGTAGAAGAAGGCAAGCGAGCCGACGGAAGAAAAATGGATGAGCTCCGCGGTCTCTATGCTCAAGCAGGAGGGATATCTTCAATTCTTCATGGCTCAGGAATATTCTATCGTGGAGGAACTCATGTCCTTTCTGCTCTTACTCTTGGCGGACCTGAAGACAGAAACTTCATCGATGGTATGCAGACCAAGGCCGATCGCCGTTTCATGCATCACTACAATTTCCCTCCATATTCTGCTGGTGAAACCGGCCGAGCAGGTTTCACAAACAGAAGAGAAGTGGGGCATGGAGCTTTGGCTGAAAAAGCGCTTGCCATGGTCCTACCTTCTATCGAAGAATTTCCTTACACTATGCGAATAGTTTCTGAATCGATGGCCTCCAACGGTTCAACTTCTCAGGCTTCGATTTGTGCCTCTACTCTGGCTCTAATGGATGGAGGAGTTCCAATAAAAGCTCCGGTTGCTGGAATTGCGATGGGGCTTATGTATGACTCTTTGGAAAAGTATAAAATTCTGACCGACATTCAAGGTCCAGAAGACCATCATGGAGACATGGACTTTAAAATTGCAGGTACTAGAAATGGTATCACTGCAATTCAGCTCGATGTAAAAGTGGATGGAGTGCCAATAAAAATTTTAGACGAAGCAATGCGACAATCCGCAAAAGCAAGATTTGCAATTATTGACGAGATTGAAAAAGAAATTTCTGCGCCACGTGCCGAAATTTCTCCAAACGCTCCAAAAATCGTAATCATGAAAATAAATCCTGACAAGATAGGGTTGGTGATCGGTGGCGGTGGAAAAACAATAAAAGAAATTAAAGAAAAAACAGGCGCGGAAATCACCATTGAAGACGATGGAACTGTGTATCTAACTGGAAAAGGTGAGGCGCCAGAAGAAGCAAAGAAAATAATCGAATCAATGACTCACGAATTTACCCCTGGGGAAATACTAAAAGGAGAAGTTGTAAAGATAGCTGACTTTGGAGCATTCGTTCGCCTTAATGAGTATACAGATGGCATGGTGCATATTTCCGAGATGGCTCCTTTCCGTGTAGAGAGAGTTAGCGATATAATAAAAGAAGGCATGATTGTACCAGTAAAAGTGATAAAAATAGATTCTGAAAGAGGAAAAATCAGCCTATCTATCCGAGAAGCTGACGAAGGATTTTTCAAAAAAAATGAAGATTCCAAACTAAAATAAATATGGATAAGGAAGAAAAGCCAAAAATAAAAAATGTGGTTACCCTAACGGATGAAATGATCAAGGTTCTTGAGAGTGATTCTTCCGGGGCTATTAAAAAAATCATTCAAGAAGAGGAGCATCGGGAAAAAGTTAAAAAGAATTTTTCTCCTGAAAGTACCCGAAACAAAGTTTTTTTAGCACTTAGTTTCTTTTTAGTTGGGTTTTCCGTAATAGGGCTAATTTCCATCTTCCTTTTTAGAGAAAAAATAATTGTTGCTCCAGTGCAACCCCAGTACAATCCGATTATTTTTGCGGACAAGAGTTTCTTTGCAGAAGTAGGAGATCTGACACGAAAAGAGATGGCGGGATTGATTTCCGGCCAAGTTCGCTTGACCGAAGTAAAGATCGGGGGAGTAGAAGCCATTCATCTGACTGACAGCAAGAGAGTGATGGGGTTTGGTGCTTTTGCTGAAAAAATAAATATCAGTTTACCAAAAGAAGGCTTGGCTCATGTTCAAAATAGTTTTCTGTTTGGAGCTACTCGCACCAGTGATGAGGATCGAAACCTTTTTATTCTTTTAAAAGTCAGAAGCTTCGCCGACATATTTCCTCATATGCGCGCATGGGAAGCTAAAATGTTTTTGGATCTTCATGACATGTTTGGGATCACTCTTTCACCTGAAAACAGCTATCTCCAATTAAAAGAATTCGAAGCAGGCATGATAGTAAATAAAAACGCTCGCATACTATATGACAACGAAGGAGAATTGGTGCTCATGTACATATTTGTAGATGATAATTCCATTGTAATTGCAAACGATATACCTACTGCTCGCGAGGCCATGGTCCGCCTAGCAGGAAGCAAGATACGGCAGTAAAGGGGATCAAGAGGCTTTTTTGGGCTTGCTGTATTTTGTGCTCTTATTATGCTAATATCAAATTATGTTAGATAAGAAAAAAATAAAAGAAAATCTGGAGAAGGAAAAGAAGGAGCTAATGGAGCAGTTGGCAGATATTGGCCGACGAGATCCTGCGACAGGAGACTGGGAAGCGGTCCCAGAAAAACAAGACATGCCTGAGTCAGATCAAAATGATATGGCTGATAGGTTTGAAGAGTTTGAATCCCGTAGCTCTACCACAAACGTATTAGAAGAAAGGCTTTCTAGTGTAGAGAGTTCTCTTGCAGACTTAGACAACGATTCATTTGGAAAGTGTGAAGTTTGTGAAAAGGAAATCGAGGAAGACCGAATGGAGGCAAATCCTGCAGCAAAAACTTGTAAAGAGCATTTGGAGGGATAGGAACTACAGGGATAGGATTGCGCACAGCCCAAAAGCCGACAGAATGGAATTTTAAAATAGAATAGATACTGCCAAAAGAGCGGATGTTATATTAACAGCCGTTTTTTGTTTTTATGGGGTGCGCATGTATATCATAAATTTCGCAAAATGAACTTCGCAAAAATATTTTCAGCACAAATAAATTTACTTTCTGCGGTCGTGGTGGCGGTAGAAGTAGATATCTCAAACGGACTACATACTTTTTCTGTAGTGGGTTTGCCCGACAAGGCAGTAGGGGAATCAAAAGACCGCGTGAGTTCTGCTATAAAAAATTCAGGATATCAGTCTCCGAAATCTAAAAATCAAAGAATCACAGTTTCTTTGTCTCCTGCTAATTTAAAAAAAGAGGGACCCTTTTTCGATCTTCCGATAGCGATATGCTACTTGCTCGCCTCGGAAATATTAAATTTTAATTCCGCGGACAAGATTTTTCTCGGAGAGCTCGGGCTCGATGGGAGGCTTAGGCCTATTCGGGGCGTTCTCCCCTTGGTCGCTCGGGCAAAAGAAGAAGCATTCAAAGAAATATTTTTACCAAATGAAAACAAAGAGGAGGCTGGCTTAGTAAAAGGAGTAAAGGTTTTCGGAGCAAACACCTTGCGAGAAGTGATAGATCATCTGCTGGGAGTGAGGTTGCTCAGTCCATTTCTGAGTGAAGCTTTCAATGGAATTTATTCTAGCTCAAAACCGGCCATCGATTTCTGTGAAATCAAAGGTCAGGAAAGTGCCAAGCGTGCTCTCGAGATTGCCGCTGCAGGTGGGCACAATGTTGCAATGCATGGTCCACCGGGAACAGGCAAAACTATGCTGGCGAAATCTTTTTCAGGAATTTTACCTGAGCTTTCTTGGGAGGAGTCTCTCGAAGTGACCAGTATCCATTCCATCGCTGGAATCACGCGGGGTGTAGTTCGCGCTCCACCTTTTAGATCTCCACACCATACTTCATCGTACTCTTCGTTGGTCGGAGGAGGAGCATATCCTCGCCCTGGGGAAATCACTCTTGCTCACAGAGGAGTACTTTTTCTGGATGAATTTCCTGAGTTTGATAAACGGGTGATAGAAGCACTCCGCCAACCGCTAGAAGATAATACAGTGTCCGTCTTTCGTGCTCGCGGGTCGGCTACTTTTCCATCCAATTTTATTTTAGTGACAGCCATGAATCCATGTCCGTGCGGGCATGCACTTTCTAAAGAAGAAGAGTGTAAATGCAGGCTGGCTGATATAGAGAAATATAAAAAGAAAATCTCTGGACCCATCATGGATCGCATAGATCTTTGGACCACTGTCGGGAGAGTGGAATACAAGAGACTCTCTGGAAAAACAGAAGGAGAGAGTAGTGAGATAGTGGCAAAAAGGGTAGCCGAAGCGCGAAGGATAGAGCGCGAGAGGTTTTCAGATTGCCCAAAAAAAATCATAACTAATAGCGAGATGGGCCCGAAGGAAATTGAAAAGTATGCTCCGCTTAATAAAGAGGTGAGAGAGATACTAGACGCAAGTGCCAAGAGGCTCTCACTCTCGGTGCGAGCATATCATAGGGTGATCAAAGTGGCACGAACTATCGCAGATCTTTCCGCCTCGCCCGACATCGAAAAGAACCATATTCTCGAAGCCCTCCAATACCGCCCACGGTAAGGGTCCACCTTAAAGGGTCCACCTTTAAGGGTCCACCTTCGCCATGGGCGAAGGCAGACCCTTACGCGCGGGGTAAGGGGTCCCCTTGCATGTTATCCACAGGTTGGGGGTTGACAGTGAACGAGCGTTCACCTATACTCTATACATAGGTCGCTTTAGTTCGCTTATAAAAATAACCCTTCGCCATTCGGCGGAAAACATATGTCTCAAGCACAATATTTAAAAATGTTAGAAAGAGAGATTCATAGGATTAACACAAAGATTGATCTTAAGATTCTACAAGGAGAATCATACGCCCGAGAGGCGAGGGATCACAAGCTACTGCTTCGCAAAGTCCGATATCATACCCGCCGAAGCTTTTTCAGAAGGTGGTTTCCCGTGCTCTCTTCTGTTCTCCCTGCATAATCCATGGATAATTCACCAAAAGCAAAAATTGAATCTTTTTTCAAAACTCATAAGCGCATGCCGACGTATTCGGAGATGATGAAACTTTTCGGATTCAAATCCAAAAACGCAGTATTTAAATTAGTAGAAAAAATGATTGATGCCGGAGTGGTGGCCAAGGACCATCTCGGTCGGCTGATCCCAACTGGCTCATTTGGAGAAATTTCTCTGCTTGGTTCTGTTAAAGCAGGATTTCCATCTGATGCAGAAGAGGTACGCGACACAATGAACCTAAATGATTTTCTTGTAGAAGACATCGGAAAGACTTACATGCTCGAAGTAGACGGCGACTCCATGATCGATGCTCATATTGAAGAAGGAGATATGGTGCTAGTCGAAAAGACCAACAACGCAAAAGAAGGCGAGATCGTTATCGCCGAAGTAGACGGCGAGTTTACGATGAAGTATCTCCGCAAAACAAATGGCAAGACTTGGCTCGAACCCGCCAACAAATCTTACAAGCCCATATACCCCGAACACAGCTTAAACATCACTGCCGTAGTCAAAGCAGTCATCCGGAAATATTAAACAAAAAATCCCAAACCTTACGGTCGGGATTTTTTGTTATTTGTCTCGAGACAAAGATTATTTCACAGAGTCCTTCAATGCTTTTGCAGGTCGGAACTTTGGAACCTTTGTTGCAGCAACCTTTACTTGCTCCCCAGTCTTTGGGTTGCGAGCCATTCTTGCAGCTCTTGCTTTTACGGAAAAGATTCCGAAGCCAGCGACTGAAACTTCTCCACCACTTTTTAGGGTGTCAGTGATAGCTCCAAATAGTCCGTCAACGATTTCTTCTGCCTGTACTTTGGTGCCACCTAGTTTTCCGTGCACCCATTCCACTAATGCTTGTTTATTCATGTTCTTAAAGTTATTTTTTAATAATCTTTCGACCCTATAATGTCTTCATTCATTATATAACAAGGGTTTTTTGGCGCAAGGGGTAGGGTACTTTGTGCCATTATGGTGATTTTTACCTTGCGTACTCAATCACTCGGGTTTCGCGGATCATAGTGACTCGAATTTCACCCGGATATTTCAGTTCTTGTTCAATTTTAAGGGCAATTTCGCGAGCCATGATCTTTGCTTCAGCGTCAGATATCTTGTCGGGAGTGACAAATATGCGGATTTCTCTTCCAGCTTGCAGAGCATATGCTTTTTCGATGCCTTCAAAGCTGTTTGCCAAGGCTTCCAAGTCTTGCAGACGCTTAATATAGTTTTCTACTGAGTCACGGCGGGCTCCTGGACGTCCTCCAGAGATAGCGTCGGCTGTTTGCACGATTACTGATTCGATTGTTTCATAAGGATAGTCTTCATGGTGAGATTTCATGGCCGTCACTATGCGCTCATCAGCTCCAAATTTCTGCAAAATACGAATACCGATCTCTACATGAGTACCCTGTACTTCGTGGTCAAGCGCTTTACCGATGTCGTGCACCAGCGCTCCTGCTTTTGCGATCTGGATATCTGCGCCAAGCTCTTCGGCGATCATTCCAGCTATATGTGCCATTTCAATAGAGTGCTGAAGAACATTTTGTCCGTAGCTTGTTCGGAAATATAGGCGACCGAGGATAGCCACGATTCTAGGATCAAAATTAAACACACCGCATTCAAATACGGCCTGTTCTCCTTTTTCCTTTATGATCTTGTTTATATCTTCGCGAGCCTTTTCTACGAGCTCTTCTATCTTAGCTGGCTGAATTCTTCCGTCCATGATTAGATTTTCTAGAGCCAGACGTGCAACCTGTCGTCGCACCGGATCAAAAGAGGAGATGATGATAGATCCTGGAGTATCGTCGACGATGAGCTCTACTCCCGCAGCTCTTTCAAAGGCTCGAATGTTTCTTCCTTCTTTTCCAATGACCTTTCCTTTGATGTCATTGTTTGGAATATTTACGATAGTGGTCATAAGCTCAGAAGCGGTACTGGAAGCGAGGCGCTGAATAGAAGTAGCCAAGATATCCTTGGCACGGTTTTCAAGCTTTTCCTGCCCCATATTTTCAAGTTTCTGCATACGGACCATGATGTCCTCTTCATGCTTCTTCTCGATTTCCTTCATCAGTTCTTCCTTGGCCTCTTCTTGGGTAAGATTTGCCACTCGCTCGAGCTCGGTACGCTTCTCTTCCTCCACTTTCGTTACTCGCTCTTGGATTTTCTTCACTTCTTCTACTTTGTGCTTGATTCCTTCTATCTCCTTATCTATCTCAAGCTGACGCGTATCCAAAAACTCATCTTTCTTAATGAGTCTTTTTTCGGTCTCTTTAAACTCTTGCTCTTTCTTTTTTTCTTCTGCTCGGATTTCAGCCAAACTAACTTCGTACTTTTTCTTGGCCTCGTCCACTATTTTCTGCGCCTCTTCTTTGGCGCCAACCATCATTTGCTTGATGTCGAGCTCTAGGGATCTTTTTTTCCCGAGAGCCACCACTAGTCGGACATAATACCCGACAGCAAGCCCTAAAAGGAGTACTAGGACTCCTAAAAGAATTATCGTCATTTCGCTCATAAGCTTTTGGATCAGCTTACAAGAACACGCCCCTATATTGTGGGTCTATTTTTGCACAGTTAAATGCTTCCTTAAAAAGATATTTGAGTTTTTCTTTGAAATTTTCCCTGACAACAACATATATGTGTATTCCTATAAACCGATTGAAATAATTACTAAAAGTCTACATTAAAAATGTACCAGATATAGGGCAGGAAGTAAAGCTGAAGGCCCCGGGCATAAAGATTTGAGGCAGGCGGTCCTTTATGGACATAATTTTGATTTGTCGGCATAATGTAGGTATGAAATTCGAGCAGCCGCCAAAGAAAGAAAATAAGTCTGAAGGAGAACATTTTTTTAAAGAAAGAATTAAGTTGAGCGAAAAATTATCTTCAATAGACGAATCAAAATTCAAGGGCCAAATGATTGGTTCGATCCCTGGCTTGGAAAGTGAGGACATAATTATTTTTAACAAAAAAATTACAGAATTCTTCAATAGTATCAATTTTGATGTTCCAAGCAAAATTGTTGCAAACTTATTTAAGTTAGAGGATGATTTTGATTGGATAAGAGATGCTCTTTTAATGGAAGATGAAAAAGAAAATGAAGAAAAACAGAAAAATTTAGAACTGAAGAAATATCTCGGCCATACGATTCAAAATTTTGTTGATTCTTTGTGTGCAATGCTAAGTATGAAAAAAACGGGATATTTATTGAATTTGATAATGCAAAAATACGTAGCGGAGCTTGGAGAAATTGGGCGAAAGTTTGGTATGGAGATATCGGATCACGCTATGGATTTCGGACCAGGTGGAAATATGGAAAACGTAGAATTATCCCTTTTGTTAGGTAGCATGCCCAGTGTTAGAGACACAAGATTAAAACGAGAAACTTTCATAAATAAAAACGAAGTCTTCCGGATAAAAGCCGATTCAGTGGACAAAAAAATGGAAGACGGAGGATGGAAGCAGGTGGAAGAGATACGTGAGTACACGTATATTAATCCCGATCTAGTTACATCAAAAAACATTATAAACCTCATGAGTTTTGATGATTTTTTACAAAGTAATTATGATTTACCTCTATCTGATTTATCTTTTAGTGAAAGGATATATCTTTATAATTTTCTTCTCTCTAGCAACTTATATCAGTTTCATAAATTTATGCTTGCATACAATCAGCAAGGAAGCAATCCAGATTTATTACGGACTTTCTTGTCTATAGAGTATGGTGGTAAGGAAATGGGGAGCAAAATTGTACTACTTGGAGAAAAACTATCAGAAACGGTTGCTCAAAAGGTATTTCAAAAATACGGAGAAATAATAGACGCGGCTGATCGGGCGGAAGAGGAAGTGAAGAATATATATGATAAAGAAAACATATCCACTGAGACTTATGAATCAATCAAAGAAACTTTGCTAAAAAGAGGTGCCAAGCTCCTGTCAGATTTAGCAGACAATATAAACAAGGGAGAAAAAATTTCAGAGAAAGAAATAATTGAAAAACTGGAGGAGATTAGAACACTCACTATCATAATGGGTTCTGCATATGTAGAGCTATGTAAAGAAGGAATAAAAATACCTATTGAAGAAATCAAACATACGTCGGTAGAAAAAATTTCCGGAGAAGATCTGTCTGACAAAGACAAAGAAGAGATTATCAAAGTCTACGAAAATGGCCGTCCGTCAGAAACTTATGAGAATAAGGCACATTTGAAATTACTTGTGGATGAATTTAGGGAAACATTAAACAGGGCAGAAACTTTTGTGTTTAATGTAAAATTTGAAGGAAAAATAATTGCTTTTGCTACTTTTTATAAAGAAAATGAAGACACCTTGCATGTAGGAGGATTGACGTTTGTGGATGAAGCCAGAAATCCCGCTATGGCGGTAGCTGTATTGAATTCAATTATGAGCGAGTTCGGTGATTTTAATCTCAAGGCGCTTGTTCACAGCAAGAATAAAATACTGCCCATGTACCAGAAGCGTTTTGGTTTCAAGATTACCGGCGAATTGCCAGCAGAAGAAAATGCCGGAGAGATTTATTATGAAATAGAAAGACCTAAGATGGAGAAGTACAAGATGGCTGCTTAGACAATCTCTGCTGTTTCCCAGATATAATCAAATATCGCCTGATGAGTTTTATAAATATCAGCATCCTCAATAAGGACGCCGATATTTTTATTTTGATCGAGAGTTATGAAGCTCACTTTGTTGTCGTAGATCATCACGATAGTATCCTCATGTATGTTTTTTTTCACCACTCTTTGTTCTGTGAGGTTTTTATCATCCTCTTTTACAGCTTCTCTTACCTTAGGTGAATCAGTGGAGATTATTTTTTTCTTTACGTTATTCTTTAGACGCTTGTTTACATATTCTTTGTTCAGTTCGGGATAAATTTCTAAGAGAGTATCAGTGTCAACAAACGAACAAATATCTGTTTTTGAAGACAGTGAATCCTGTGCAATTTTCAAAATGCCTTCCTTCCCTTCAAAAAATTGCACATTTGGCTTTCCAGTGATCAGATTAAATTTTGAAGAAAAAGCACCAATTGAATTTACTAGCATCTCTTTAGTGAGCGCTACTTCTTTTTCTTTTCGTTCAATATTTGAAAGGAGAATGCTTGGATGGGCGGGGGAAAACACCGCCACCGTTCCTGGTCCTCCTTTCTCCGACACCAAACCCATGTTTTCAAGCTGTTCCAGCACTTTGTATATAAGTCCTCGCTTTATGCCGGTCCATCGCGCGAGATCGCTGGCCTTTTGAGGCCCTTTTTCAAGTAAGGCCTGATACGCCAATGATTGCTCCTCTGAAAGACCTGCCTGCATCAAAATGTTTTCTTCTTGCATAGGATAATCATACTATATCTGTTTTTGTCATGCAAATATGACAATGTGGATAACTTTTATACATTATAAAATAAGGACATTATTCCCTTTACAAAAACTATATCATGTATTCTTGACATTACAATCTAACTATGCTATGATATAGGCAGGAAAGTTCATTGAGGAGATTACAGGAAATTGGTGCTCATCTCTGATCTCGGGCGAAAGCCCCGGACGGTACCTAGGCCGGTAAGCTAGGAAAGAGGAGAGAGGAGCTCGGAAACAATTATCTGTAATCTGTTTGCACCATGGATCGCATTTCGAAAGCCAAAGCCGCAAACCGAGGCATAGAATGCATAGTATCCATAACCGCACTCGTAAAGAGATCGGCTGGAAAGAAAAGCTTAACCCACTTTTGTTTCCAGAAATGTCTTTACGAAGGAGCCATATATGTGAGGAGACATATATGGAGCACATAGAGGAGAGAGACTTGCTGTGTGGTAGAGACTGGGTCTTTGAAAATTGAATAGGTAAAGTTTCATTTTACTCCTAATTTTGTTGAAATTTAGTGGCCAGCTTGAGTGTTTTCTGCATCGAGAACATTCGGACTGGTTACTAAATAATATATAAATAAAATTAGGAGTTCAAAATGGTTGCATTGTTTGTAAATACACTCAACAGAATGCTGTCAGTGATGACAGTATCGGTCACGAAAGTGGCCAACGGTATTATTCTGCGTTACGGTGCTGAGATTGGAATGCTTGGTGATTTAACTGTAAGTGGGGTTTTCAAAAACCTTGATATGCCTATAATAATCCCAGTTACTGGCTACAAAGCTCAATCCTCGTCTGGCTTTGTGGAAATAGTTCGTAGAGATTCCAGATTGTCAACTCATGTCCTTGGCTCTTTAAGTATGCCTTTTTTTGGTCAGAAAAAATGTTTGACGGTTCTTCCTATACCGGTTGAGGTGCTTATTCTTGATATTGGTACGCATGTTAAATTACTGGAAACACATGGAAACTCAAATTCGGGATCTGCTTTCGCAGCAGAAAAAGGAATAAGGCTGAAGTCGCAAATAAAAAGCGAGTCAGTGTTTATTCTTGAAGGACAGAGTGACTATGTATGCGGTTGGGAACTCTATCAAAATCGGGAAATAGAAAGGATTTTACCCAACTTTCCCGAGGAACACAGGTCTGAAATGTTTAGTGGTAAAAATCTTGCTTATGCCTTTACTAGGCGAATGAGCAAGCAGAGATTTTTCAGTATAGCATTAGGAAAAATTGCTGAAGAGGTCCGTGATCATCAAGGACTGTTCGGAAAAATAGAAAAGAAAATTCAGAGTCTTACTTCAATTCCTACGCATTACTGGAAAATATTTACGGCCAGTGCCGTAAATGCTTACGAAAGTATGAGTAAGAGTAAGGAGTTCTCGGCAAGGGTAATAGGAGACAAGGCTGGCATGTGTTCGATAGAAGTTACAGGTCCTGAGGGTAGAGAGGAAATTTCTTTTGAATTAAAAGATACAGAATGGTACTCAATAGAAGATAAGCTTATTGATTTATCCTCAAATACTGATGAAGAGAAAGAAAAAATTCGGCACGATAGAAGAGTAGAACTATTGAAGAAAACATTCGATCGCTGGGTAGAGGATGAAAAAAGCAAAATGGCTTTTGAGCAGGCAGAAAACTTTTCTATAGGATACTTGATGGAAATTCAGGACGGAGACAAGGAAATCCGTCTAATGAGTGATATATACTCTGGAAGTTTGAACAAAGTTATGTCTCAAGTAGATCATTATGCTGACCGCGAAGAAATGATAGGGTTAATTTCCCACGATAAAGATGGAAATTCTGATTCGATAGTGGTGCAGAGGAATTGGGACAATAATAAAAATGCGCATGTGGGCATAGGTTATAGTGTTTTATTAAGTGTGGTTCCATGGATGAAAGAGGAGTATAGAACAAAACCTCAAAGAGTGAAGGAGATTCTGTCACTTCTGGAAAGTTTCGGAACCTTGAGTGTTTCCCGGTTTGGGAACACGAGAAGGGATCATCACGCTACTTACGTAGCTGATGAGACAGGAAAAGTAATCTGCGGTATATTTGCTAATGGTTCTGATTATAGAACGCCCTCTCTGCAAGAGGTGGCAGAAACAAAAGAATTAAACGACTGGGTTCTAGCAGAGCCATTTAATCTGAAAATTGCTTATAATTCAAGAACAGACATCGTTGATGCCTTAATCAAAAAAGGGAAAGAGTTGAACATAAAGGTATCAACGTCAGGTGGTTTTAGTATTTAGTTGGGTTAGGGTTAAAATTCGGGCGAGCGCTTTGCGTTCGCCCTTGCTATTGAGTTCTTGATTTTGCTTGCCACTTAGCAAGTGAAATGGAGGGCTCATTGCGAGCAAGCTAGACTGAAAAGGTTATCTCGGGGCAACGGTGCGAACCGCCCCGACTTCCGAAGCTAGGGGCGAGAATCTCTCTCCTCTTAGCGCTGTTTCTCCCACATAATAAAATAATCAGCCAGTTTGTTCCAATTGAAAAACCTGCCATTTGCGTGGCAGGTTTTTTGCGTCTATTCTAATTTTAAATTATTTTTCCTTCGCACCACTTGCTCCCGCCTTCGACTTAGTCACCACCTCATCTATGATTCCGTATTTTTTGGCTTCGTCGGCGTCCATAAAGAAGTCACGCTCCACGTCTTTTTCTACTTGCGAAACAGGTCGGCCAGTATTCTTTGCTAGCATCTTGTTTAGATTGTCTCGAGTCTTCAAGATATGTTTTGCGGTGATAGCGATGTCGGAGGCCTGTCCCTCTACACCACCGAGTGGCTGGTGAATCATCACTTCAGCATTTGGAAGGATGTAGCGCTTACCTTTTTTTCCAGCAGAGAGAATGATAGCAGCACCGGAAGCAGCGATTCCAACACAAAAAGTAGCCACGTCTGGTCGGATGTGATTGATGGTGTCTACAATAGCCAGAGTAGATGTCACTGATCCACCGGGTGAGTTTATATAAAAGAAGATATCTTTTTTGGGATCTTCGGATTCCAAGAATAGAAGCTGGGCGATGACAATGTTTGCTGTATGGTCGTCGATAGGGCCTGCTAGGAAGATAATTCGTTCCCGCAGTAGGCGAGAATAGATATCATAAGCTCTTTCGCCAAATTGTGATTTTTCTATAACTGTTGGTATTAACATAAACTTAATTATACCTATTCCCTATATATAAATCAATCTTGACGATAGTATAGCAATTTTGCTATACTCATAAAAGAGAAACTATAGATTTTCATTATAAATAATCTTTTATAAATGAAAATCTATTTTGCCATTTGGTTAGGAGAAACCAATAAGTTTATTGAAAGTTTAGGGAGTAATGAACGAAAAAAAATTCACGCAGCCGTTGTTTTCCTGGAACAAGGTGATTTTAGGTCTGTCCATGTAAAGACGCTATCCGGAGTAATAAAGGAACTCATTGTAAAACGATACCGCATTATTTTTTTTGTTAACCGTGGAAGCTTATACATCGTTAGTATTTTTATGAAAAAGACAAATAAAACACCTAGGGCGCACATAGAAAAAGCGGAGAGGTTGTGCAAGTTAATTATAAATAATAATTAAATCAATGAAACAAATAAAAATTGGGAAAAATAAATATATAAAAGGGTACTCCACTGAAGAGGTTTTTAGAAAATCCATGAAGTCGGAAGCCTATCGCAAGGTTTATCATGAAGAGATTGCTCGTCTTCGTATAGTAAGACAGCTTAGGGAGACCCGAATAAATAAAAAACTTACACAGAAAGGAGTTGCCTTAAAAGCGAATGTTCCTCAATCAGTAGTGGCCCGAATAGAGAACGGCAGGCAAAGTTTTTCCTTTAGAACTCTTCATAAACTTGCGACCGCCCTAAATAAAGAAGTTAAGTTGGTTTGAGGTTGCTGTCTAACTTTGTCCCTCCAAAAATTGAAAGACACGCTCATTAGTGAGCACGTTTTCGGCATGCATACGTGCTCGCTCAGGATCTGCGTCCTTGTAGTGCTCTAAAATATGTGCCACCTCTTTGGCTACTAGCTCTTGGTCTGCTTCAAGTTTTTCTTCCTGTGAAATTTTATGTAAGACGAGGGAAAGCATCGCCTTCTTTTCTGCATCTTTGCGGAAATCTTTGCGCAGGTCTTCTTTTGTTTTCTTTAGATGATTTAAGTAATCTTCCATTTTAAGCCCCATGGCGGTGATGTCAGATTCCATACGGTAAATTATTTTTTCAATTTCGGATTCAATCAGGATTTCGGGCAGGTCAGCCTTGGTAGCATCAATTATTTTTTCAATAATAGTGATACGCATTTTTTCTTTGGCTTGGTTTTCTTTTTCGAGTTTAAGATTTTCTTTTAGCTTAGTAGTAAAATCTGCAATATCAGCAAAAGGTCCCAAGCTTCGCACGAATTCATCATTCCATTCTGGCAGGGAAGCTTCGGCTAGAGCCTTTTTGGTGCCTTCAGTTGCGGCTACATCAGCGTCAGTACTTTGCTCAGGCGCTGCAGTATCAGCGTCACCACCTTTCGCTGGCGCATCTTCACCCTCTTTGGCGATCTCAGCGCTTTCTGCCATTTTTATCTTTGGTGCGCGTGACTTTCGAATATCGATGATGGTGTTCTCTATCTCTTCATCCGTTACGGTGATGTCGGCTCGGGCCGCGGTACTTTCTACTACAACTTCCTTTGCGATATTTTTATAATCTGGCAAAGTCATTTCGGGCAAAACAGCGGTTTTTATTTTAAAACCAAGAGGATTGTTTCGGGCAAGCTTAGTGATTGCGATTTCTGGTCGGCCGATTGCGTCAATTTTATTTTCTTCCAGAATTTTTGGATAGTTTTCTCCTAAAGCCATTTCTGCTACTTCTTCTAGTACACCCATTTCGCCTATTTTCGCTAGCAAAATATTCTCTGGCACTTTTCCCTTGCGGAATCCGTCCATTTCGATGTTTGCACCGATAGCAGCTAGGGCCTTTGGAAAATATGCCTCTACTGTCTCAGCTGGAAGTTCTCCTTCGATTTCGATCTCACTCTTTGGTAGTTTGTTTATTTTTACTTGTATCATAAGTCTCATCCTATACTAAAACCCTGCCATTTTCAAATTTACCCAAAGGGTCCACCTTCGCCAGAGGCGAAGGCGGACCCTTGAGCGAAGGCGGACCCTTGAGCGAAGGCGGACCCTTACTTATCTCAAAAGAAAAAACCCGCGCGAGGCGGGCTTTTTCGATTTGATTCAGTTTGATCGAGTCTATCGATCTAGCCTAGCTTATTGGGCGGATTCGTTGGTAAGCTCGATTTCAACTTCACCTTCTAGGTCTGCTTCGATGCTTTCTAGTTCATCTGATTCAGAAAGAGTATCAGTCTCTAGGTTTGGAGTTTCTACTTCCATTCCTTCCTGAGTCCTTCCCAAAAGGTAGATTCCACCGATGATAAGGATTAGGATGATGATAATCGATCCAATTAATGCTCCGTTTGATTTCTTTGGAGCTGTGTTTGTTTCTGGTTCCATTTATATTAGACGCAAGGTAGCGCCGAAATTATTGATAATTACTCACAATACAATTATACAATTTTTCGCATTATCCGCAACCTCGCATGCAAGGGGACCCCTTACCCTGTGGATAACATGCAAGGGGACCCCTTACCCTGCGCCCTAACGGCGCTTATTCTGCTACCTTTTTCAAATTTAGATCAATTTTGCTCTTTACTTCTACTTCACGGTTGGTCTTAATGTTGTCTTTTAAGGACTTCACCGCTTCTCGCATATATTTATGAGCTTCTTTTAGGGCATCTCGTGCCGCTTCAGCGGCAGCCTTTATCTCTGCTGTATCTGCTCCTGCGTCAAGCTTTGCTTTAGCAATAGTAGCTAGATCGATGGACTGTGCAAGGCTAGTTTCTGCCTTCAGCATTAGTTCTTCGGCTACAGCTACATCCGCACCGTCCGCTTTCATCTTTTCAATTCTAGAATTGACTCTTGCGCTTATCTGAGCGAGATTTTCAGTGATTTTTCCAAAGCTCATAGCGATTCTGTTGGTAAATTCTACTCGAGCATTCTTTACTTCTGTGTTTACATCTGCTTTTTGAGTAGCCATTTCAGCTTTACGAACTTCCATTTCTTTGCGAAGACCCTCTCTTTTTACCTGAAGCTCAGCATTGACCGCCTCACGCCTTGTTTTAAGGTCAGCGTTTAGGTCTACTCGCGCCTCAGCATCCATTTTGAGCTCAGCTCTTATGGGTGCTGTCTTTAATTTTAATGACGCATCAGTGTTTACACCTGTGCCTATGTTTGCACTCGCTATTCCCGCGTTTGCTCCGAGAATAACTCCGGCAATGATTAATATACTTAAATATTTCTTATTCATTATTACTTTAAATTGGTTACTATTAAATAAAATGCTGCACACCTATTAGAGTGTACAGCATTTATGACGAAATAAAAACTTCAATATTACTAACTACACAAGGAATGCTACCAATAGTAAAGCTATGATGTTCAAAATCTTGATCATTGGATTGATAGCAGGGCCTGCGGTGTCTTTATATGGATCACCTACAGTGTCTCCAGTGACAGCAGCTTTGTGAGCGTCGCTACCTTTTCCTCCGTGATTTCCTTCTTCAATATGCTTCTTGGCATTGTCCCAAGCTCCTCCTCCGCTAGTCATAGAGATTGCGACGAAGAGTCCAGTAATGATAGATCCAACCAAAAGTCCTCCGAGGGCTACTGGTCCTAGCAAGAATCCTACAAGGATAGGGGCGAGGACTGGGATTAGGGCTGGAAGAATCATTTGTTTGATAGCACTTGTGGTGACGATATCTACGCATGTTCCGTATTCAGGCTTTCCGCTTCCATCCATGATTCCTTTGATATCTCTAAATTGTCGGCGAACTTCCTCTACCACTTTTCCTGCTGTTTTTCCGACAGCTTCCATACATAGAGCAGCAAAGTAATAAGGGAGAAGTCCTCCTATGAATAGTCCTACGATTACCCGAGGGTCGCTCAAATCAAATCTCATCACTTCTCCAGTGATGGCGTGGATTTCTTCGGTATATGCGCTAAACAATACAAGCGCCGCTAGTCCTGCAGAACCAATTGCGTAACCCTTGGTCACAGCTTTGGTAGTATTTCCTACTGCATCTAGTGGATCAGTGACAGCTCGCACTTCTTCTGGTAGTCCTGCCATTTCCGCAATTCCTCCTGCGTTGTCAGTGATTGGTCCATAGGCGTCGATTGCTACGATGATTCCAGTCATGGAAAGCATTGCCATTGCAGCGATTGCGATTCCATAAAGTCCTCCAAAGTGGTATGTCACCATGATACCGAGAACGATTACAATCAAAGGCCACGCAGTAGATTTCATGGAAACTGCCAAACCTTGAATGATATTTGTACCGTGTCCAGAAACAGAAGCTTCGGCGATAGATTTTACTGGTGCTCTCTTGGTAGAGGTGAAGTATTCAGTGATGACTACCAATGCTCCAGTGATCAAAAGTCCTACGATTGCAGAGATGAACAAGCCAAAAGTGGTGTATTCGTCAGAAACTCCCTCCATCATCCAGTTTGTTAGAGGATAAAAGGCGATAGCGGAAAGTACTCCAGCTGCGATCAATCCTTTGTATAGGGCACCCATTATATCTTTTGATTTTGAAAGTTTTACAAACCAAGTACCGATGATAGAACAGATGATTGCTACTGCTCCGATTGCAAGCGGAAATAATACCGCATTTTCAGATCCTACAAAGAGTAGAGATCCGAGAAGCATGGCAGCCACAGAAGTGACAGCATATGTTTCAAAAAGGTCCGCTGCCATTCCTGCACAGTCTCCTACGTTGTCTCCTACGTTGTCAGCGATCACCGCTGGGTTTCGAGGATCATCTTCTGGGATTCCAGCTTCCACTTTACCGACTAGGTCTGCTCCTACGTCAGCTGCTTTAGTAAATATTCCTCCTCCAAGTCGGGCAAAAACGGAAATGAGGGATGCTCCAAAGCCAAGACCAATCAAAGCTTTTACATCTCCCGTCAGTACATAAATTCCAGTTACTCCGAGAAGCGCAAGTCCTACTACCAAGAGTCCTGTCACTGCTCCTCCCTTGAATGCAAGTGAAAGAGCTGGTTCCAATCCTCCGCGAGCTGCTTCTGTGGTGCGTACGTTGGTGCGAACAGAAACATTCATGCCGACGTATCCAGCTAATCCGGATAGCACTGCTCCTACGATAAATCCGATAGCAGAATAAAGACCAAGACCGATCCAAAGTACTACGAATAGTACCAGAGCGATGATCCCGATAGTTTTGTACTGTCGGTTTAGGTACGCCTTTGCTCCTTCAGCGATTGCTGCGGCGATCTCTCTCATTTTTTCATTACCGTCGCTTTTCTTTAAAATAGATTTAGCCAAAAAGAGTCCATACACGATAGCAAGCACCGAACTGATTAAGGCAAACAATAAAATTGAATTCATATTTATTTGTTAGTTGCACTTATTAATAATTTTTAATAATTATATTCGACTGCGCACATTTTTCAAATTATGATTCGGTCTCTTCTTCAGAGGAAACTACTTCTGTACCTCCGTCTCCCTTGATATCAATCCTCCAGCCAGTGAGCTTTGCAGCTAGGCGAACATTTTGCCCACCTTTTCCGATTGCTAGAGATAATTCTGATTCAGGCACTTCTACCAAAGCCTTGTGCTCTTCTTCATCTACTTCGATAGTGATGACCTTTGCTGGCGAAAGAGCATTGGAAATAAAGACTTTTGGGTCTTCGGACCAAGGTATGATGTCTATCTTTTCTCCACCGAGTTCTTGAGATACAGTATTTACGCGAGTTCCTTTTTGTCCGACACATGACCCTACTGGATCGATATGTTCGTCATTTGAAAATACTGCAATCTTGGAGCGAGCTCCAGGTTCGCGAGCGATCGCTTTTATTTCCACCGTTCCGCTTTCGATTTCAGGCGCTTCAACGCTAAAAAGTTTTTCAATAAATTTTGGATGAGTACGAGAAAGACGAAGTGATACTCCTCTTGGCGTATCTTCTACTGAGTATAGATATGCTTTTATTCTCTGACCTCTTTCAAAATATTCTCGCTGAATCTGTTCGTCGGCAGGCAAAATTCCTGTAGCTCTATTAAAGTCTACATAAATATTTCCGCGTTCCATCTTTTGAACCACTCCGGAAACGATTTCTCCTTCTCTCTCGCCGTATTCGTCGAGAATAGATGTTCGCTCTGCTTCACGAATTTTTTGAATGATTACTTGCTTTGCAGTCTGAGCGGCAATACGTCCGTAATCATCTTTTGATTCAAGCGGAAAGATGATTTCGTCGTTTAGCTCAGCGTCGTTTTTTATGATCTTGGCATCTTCGAGCAAAATATGATGCTCAGAATTAAATCGCACACGCTCATCGCCTTCTTCTCGAAAAGAAAATTCTTCTTCATTGCTTGCATGGTCTTCCTGCTCTTCCTCGATGCGGGCGATTGTTTCGTCCACCACTATTTTCACCTGAAAGAATTCTACTTCTCCAGTTTCAGGATCAAATCGAGAACGGATTATTTGTCCGCGCTTTCCGTAATCCTTTTTGTAAGCAGCCGCCATGGCCTGCTCGATGGCTTCCAATATTTTTTCCTTCGGAATCTTTCTCTCAGCTTCTAGCTGTTCTAACGCACTTTTGAATGTTTTTATATCTAACATATTAAATTTTCGCTTACTATTAAATTTTTCGCACGTTGCCCGTCGCCCAGCGCACATTTCGCACAAAACTATTCCTGCGCCCGACTTCTTCAATAAAAAAAGCCCCCGGTTGCAGGACTTGTATGAGGAAATACTACCACAAGGAGGGAAGCAGGGCAAGTTTTGAAAAGTAGTAGTTTGTAAGCCCTAGAGGCCTTTTTCCTTGATATTTCTGGAAAACCCTGTGGATAAGTGGGGGAAGATTAGGAGGGGATTAAAAAGTGTTTAGATGCAAGGGTTTTAGGGCTTGAAATGGGATCGATTTTAGTGTTGTATTGGGATTTTTGGGCTGATTTTGGACCCTTTCGTGATTTGTAGGGGTTTTTGTGGGCGTTTTCTCTTGACAAAAGGTTCAAAAATGCTATACAATACAACAAAGGCTGAACATTGTCAAACATTGTTTATATAGTTAATAAAGCCCACGAATCATCGCGTGTTTTGTTAACTATATAAATAATAAATAAAGGAGTCGTCATGACTAACAAGTTCGGTACTATAGTTGTGGTGGCCGTGCTTGCGGTCATTATGGGTTCTTTTTCTTTCCTGTCGGGGCAATCAATTGTAACTGTCAATGAATGGAAGTTGTCAGGAATGCTGGGAGCATATTGCGATTCAGCAAACACCAGAAACTTCTGGGCAGACAGTGGGTATCAAACCTTCGACCAGTTCGGAGGGTCCCATCAGCTTGATAACGGGTATATTTTGACTACCCATTGGAGAAAAGAGTTTTGGGAAGAATATCCTTCCGTCCCAGATACTTTAAAATGGGACTACAAGTTTGTCTCCGGACATAATTCTATTAAGAATATGTCCGTAGGATTTGCTATTCAGGATAGCAATACATATATTTGGGAGCAGAGAAAATCTTTAAACCTAAATGGGGACTGGGACATGAAGAGTTGGGATATGAGCTGGGTAAAAGAATCCATGTCTAATTTCGGTAGAATCTACCTGACCGTGGTTATCCGTACCCATGAGGCTGAATATACTGGAGCCAGTATCGGGGTGAAAAATCTCCGAGGATTAAATGCTGACGGTTCTGTGGTGGTCTATGACTACCATGATCGTCCGGTTTCTGTGAACGATCCTAGTTTCTTGCCGGAAACGGCAAGTTTAAGTCAGAACTACCCAAATCCATTTAATCCTTCAACTAAAATTAGATACTCTCTTACCGAAAGGAGTATTGTAAGTCTTAAGGTTTACAATACTATCGGACAAGAAGTAGCGGTTTTAGTAAGCGAAGAAAAAGAATCCGGAAATTACGAGGTAGACTTTAATGCCTCTAATCTTCCAAGCGGAGTCTATGTATATAGATTAACCGCAGGCAACTATACTGTTGCCAATAAAATGATTCTTGTAAAATAGAAAATAGTTTGGCCTATTTTCACGGCCAAAAGCCAGATACAAAAATGTATCTGGCTTTTATTGTTATCCA
>DASTLQ010000008.1:0-83675 GCA_035714785.1 Minisyncoccota bacterium | reverse complement strand
AATTGCTTCCGTTTTTTCACTAAATTTCATATTCTAATTATAGATTAGGATATGTATATATCAACTGTCGCTGTTCGTTTTATTATGTTATAGTATTAAAATGAAAATCAAAATTCTTTACGAAGACTCCGACATTATAGTCATCGACAAACCTTCTGGGATGGCGGTGCATCCTGACGGAAAAAATAAAGAAGAAACTATTTCCGATTGGTTTGTAAAAAAATATCCAGAAGCCAAGGAAGTGGGGGAGCCACTGGGAGATATCGCTCGTCCTGGTATCGTGCACCGTCTAGATCGAGAAACATCTGGAGTATTGATCCTCGCCAAAAACCAAGAAGCTCATCAGTTTATAAAAAAACAATTCAAGGAGAGGAAAATAAAAAAAGTATATGTTGCGATAGTGTCTGGACATTTGAATCAACCAAAAGACAGAGAATATGGAGTGATAGACAAACCTATCGGACGAAGCCCGAGTGATTTTCGTCGCCGTCTTGCGGGGCGGGGTGCACGCGGAGAGTTGCGAGAGGCGATCACAGAATATAAAGTATTAAAGCAATTTGAAGATGCGAAGGGTAATAAATTTACTCTCGTTGAAGCATTTCCTAAGACTGGTCGCACGCATCAGATTCGGGTACACATGAAGTTTATGAATTTTCCTGTGGCCTGCGACAATTTATATGCGCCCAAAAATCCTTGCCCACCTAATATCGGTCGGCTTGCCCTGCATGCCCGATCGATCGTGTTTCAAAATCCAAAAGGTGAGACCATAAAAGTAGAATCGCCCCTTCCTTCCGAATTTGCTAATATTATTGTGTAGGTGTAAGGGGTCCCCTTGCATGTTATCCACAGGGTAAGGGGACCCCTTACATGCAAAAATTGCAAAAAAACCTAGTATATGATAGATTAGAGCATCATATGGCAACAGCTAAAATAAAATTCAGTCCTGTAGATATTGAGGCGCGAAAGAAGCTTGATTTCCACTCAGGAGACACAGTAAAGGTATGGTCAAAAATCTTGGAAGCAAAGGGTAAATACCGATTGCAAGCTTTCGAAGGTACAGTTTTGGCACGAAAACATGGCACCGAGGCTGGGGGCACTTTTACGGTTCGCAAAGTAGCATCCGGAGTAGGCGTAGAAAGAATCTTTCCTTTGTATTCTCCATTGATTGATAAAATAGAAATCACCAAAAAATCCCGCGCTCGAAAGTCAAAACTATATTATGTTAGAACAAAGGCCGTCAAAGACGTTCGCCGAAAGTTGCGCTCTACTGCATATCAGGCTCCTGGTGAGGTAGAGGAAACTGTGGAAACTGCTCCAGAAGTAGAAGCTACAGAAACTGAAAAAACAGAGGCGTAAATGTACTAAGGGAAAATGTGTTTGGGTAAATGTGCTAAACTTATTTTAAAGTGTTTTTTGTGTGTTCTCATGCCCAGGTGGTGAAATTGGTATACATGCTAGTATGAGGTACTAGTGCCGAAAGGCGTGGAGGTTCGAGTCCTCTCCTGGGCACCAATTTAAAATAAATTATCTCTCCAGCCTTAGTTTCTTTTCCAGAAACTCTATAATTTCTTCAGCTTTTTTTATTTTTTTATCTATCTGACTTGAGTATTTCATGGCCTGACTTCGTCTCTCTAAATCCATGAAATGTCTCAGAAAAATAGTCACACATATCTTATTTGCGTTATCGAGGTCAGTTTCTATTTTTTTAAATGTAGCTAGGCTAGTGCGCATCATATTCCGTGCTTCAGGGAGAGAGTCCTCGATGGCCTGGCTTACTATTGCTTTAAAAGATGGTGGGTATTCAAGAGCTTCTAGGACTGCTACGGGGTATCCTTCAAGATGCACCCATTTTCTTTCGAAGATTTCAAATAAATCCTTTACAGCTTGATCCCACTCAGGGCTTTTTTTTATTTGCTTTTGGTCTTTTAGATATGAAGCTAATTCGCCTGCTTCGAAAATGTTAGCCAGTTTTTCTGTGTAAGGGTCATGTTTAATTGTTGATAGCTCTGGTTTGTTACCTTCCATCTTTATAGTATAATCAAAAATATGATTATACCAAGCGATATGTGGATGAGAATTCTTTTGTTTGTACTCGGAGCAGTGGGGTTTGGTATATCTTTCTATATACATAAGAAAAAGAAAATAGGAAAGCCTCTCGTATGCATGGTAAATTTTGACTGCGATGGAGTAGTCAAAAGCCAGTACTCAAAATTTCTCGGAATTGAGCTAGAGGTGATAGGGATGGTCTATTATGCATTTATGGCCCTTCTTTATTTAGTGCTTATTTTTCTCGCAACCTATCTTTTGCCAATTTGGTTTTTGATTTTTTTGGTGGCAGCTCCATTTTTTGCATTTCTGTTTTCTCTATATCTTTTATATGTGCAAATATTTTTATTAAAAAAAGGATGTTCGTGGTGTTTCTTTTCTTCCGCAGTTTGTATTCTGATTTTTATTGTAACCATAGTAATTTATTTTTAATTAAAGATGCTTTATACCAGAAAAGGTGACAATGGAACCACAAAGACTTTTGGATGCGATCAACGCATCTCTAAAAGCTCTGCCATCGCAGAAGCCCTCGGATCGCTCGATGAAATAAACTCTTTTTTGGGATTGTGTAAAGTAAAATCCGCCAAAGAGAATCTTTCTTTACCGGGAGGTGAATCTGCTAGTGAGATGCTCCACCTAGTTCAGCAAAATCTTTTTATCATCCAAGCAGAAATGGCCGGCTCAGAAATGACGACTCAGGAAGAAAAAGTAAAAGAGGCTGAAGCCATCATCGATGCAGTAGAAAAAGAACTTCCACCAATAAAATCATTTTTCATTTCCGGAGGAACAGAGCTTGCCTCGCTTTTTGATATTGCCCGCACTATTTCTCGCAGAGCAGAAAGGAGAGTGGTGGCAGTGGCAGAAGAAGAGCAAAGACCAGTAGGTGAATTTACTAGAGCATATTTAAATAGACTTTCCAGTTTGCTATACGCTATGGCTCGATGGTCAAATTTTAAAGGCGGTATACAGGAAGAAGGTCCAAACTACAAATGAAAGAAACAACAGAAATAAATCAGCCGTGGGCGCTGACCGGCAAGGAGATAATTGATGCACTTGGAATAAATCTGGAAGGTTTGTCGGAGACAGTAGCAGAAGAACGTCTAAAAGAATATGGAACTAATACTTTTCATAGTAAAGAAAAGTCTAATCCTGTAAAGCTTTTTGCTAAGCAGTTTGTGAGCCCTCTCATTTTTCTATTGGTGGGCGCTTCTATCATCACCATCATATTAGGAGAATGGATAAATACTTCTATTATTATTTTTGCCGTTCTTTTAAATGTATCACTCGGCTTCTATCACGAATACCATGCAGAAAATACACTTAACAATTTAAAAACATATATTAAAGACAGAGCACGCGTGATTCGAGATGGAAAAGAAGAAGAAATCGATTCATCGCTCTTGGTTCCCGGAGACATAATAAAATTAACATATGGATTTAGAGTGCCAGCCGATGCGCGAATCATTTCTTCAAACAATTTTAGTACAGATGAAGCTATTTTGACGGGGGAATCAATCCCAGTTGAGAAAAATGAAAAGCCAGTTCTTATGTCAGCGTTAGTAGCAGAACGAAAAAATATCGCTCACTCCGGAACTTTGATTGTGCAAGGTTATGCTACGGCAGTAGTATTTGCCACTGGTAACCATACAGAGATTGGAAAAATTGCGGGCATTGTTTCTCGGATAGATAGAGTAGATACTCCTTTAAAAAAAGGAGTAGACAAGTTGGCTTGGGTGATTTTCTTTCTCGCTATTGTAATCGTGACGGGAATCATGTTGCTTGGCCTTGCTCGAGGAGAGGAACTCTTGCCGATGCTGGTACTCGCAGCCGCTATTGCCGTAGGAGCTGTGCCTGAGGCTCTCCCCATCACCCTCACCATCATTTTGGCAGTAGGAGCTACTTTGATCGCAAGCAAAAAGGGAATCATCAGAAAGCTCACTGCAGCAGAGACTCTCGGATCAGCTACTCTCATCATGACTGACAAGACGGGAACTCTCACCATGGCGGACATGCAATTGCTCGGAGTATATGACAAAAAAGAATTACTGAAGACTTCTTCTCATAAAGAAGATCACAAGAAATTTTCGAGCATTCAAAAAAAGATTTTAGAATACGCACTTTACAATGTGGACATCACTATTGAAAACAGGGAAGAGGAAGAAAAAAAATGGACTTTCCGCGGAAAGCCTTTTGAGGTAAACATTGCCAAGGCCTGTCTTTTGCATGATGTTCCTCTCACTGCTGTTTCCTCGTTGGCCTCGTATCTAGTGTTGCCTTTTAATTCTACAAATAAATTTTCAGTTTCATTATACGAAGATGAATACGTAATAATGGGTGCACCTGACGTCCTTTTAAAAAGATCAAAGATTTCCAAAGAGGACTATCTGAAACTCGAAGGATGGATTAATGCGACCAGCGAAGACGGAAAACGCTTGATTGCTATCGCTACTTTGCCAAAAGGAAAAAAACATAAAGATGATGGAATCACCGCTGATGAAGTCACCGATATTAAATTCTTGGGAATGCTTGTGTTCTATGATCCAATCCGTCCAGAAGTTCCTAGTGCAATAAAAAATATTGAATCACATGGTATCAAGCTCGTGTTGGTGACGGGTGATTTAAAAGGAACTGCTATTTCTTTGGCAAAGCAACTTGATTGGAATGTCGGAGAAGAAGAGGTGATTACAGGAACAGATATGCGTGAACTTTCTGACGAAGAATTGTTGCCGATTTTGCCGAGGATAAAAATATTTGCTCGAGTGACACCGGAAGACAAGCTTCGTGTTGGAAAATTGTATCAGTCTCTAGGGGAGATAGTGGCCATGACAGGGGATGGAGTAAATGACGCGCCAGCTCTAAAGGCAATGGATATCGGAATCTCTCTCGGGTCTGGTAGTGATGTGGCCAAGTCTGCAGCTGACCTCGTGCTCCTTGATGACAATTTCAATATCATTAGTCTGGCGATCGATGAAGGTAGAAAAATTCTTTCCAATATTAGAAAGGCAATCGTGTATCTCATGTCCAATTCTCTCGATGGCATCTTTGTAGTGGGTGGAAGTTTTCTGTTTGCTCTGCCTACCCCGATCACTGCGCTCCAGATCATTTGGGTCAATCTATTTACTGGAAGTCTGCCTGCGCTCGCCTTTGCATTTGATGAGGATTTTGATCGGGAAAGATATGCGGGTAAAGATCTGAAATTAATTTTTTCAAAAGAAGTAAAGTTTCTTACTTTCGGAGTCGGAATCTTGAGCTCCACGTTGCTTTTCATTCTCCACTTTTTCTTGGTAAAGTTTGCTATTGAGCCAGCTGTAGCCCGCACTATTTTCTTTGTCTGCTTCTCGTCATATATTTTAGCCATCGCCTTTTCTTTCCGAAGTCTCCATCGTCCTATTTTTTCTTACAACATTTTTTCTAATCCAAAACTAAACTGGAGCATAGTGATTGCGAGCGCCCTTCTAGTCTTTAGCGTTACGGTTCCTTTTATGCAAAATATTTTTGAGCTTGCGCCTATGCCAGCCATCTGGCTTCCATTTATTGTTTTTTGGCTCGCGCTAAATATTGCCTTGGTAGAAGGAGCAAAATATGTCTTTCGAACAAGGCTCCACAAAAAGAGGAAGTAGCTTTCGGGGGATTTTTTTGGTATATATAAGGAGTTCCACATATATGGTGCCTATGGTGTAGTGGTAACACAGAAGCTTGTGGAGCTTTTATCTCCGGTTCGAATCCGGATAGGCACCCAATAATAAAATCCCGCACGTTTTTTGGCGCGCTCGTGTTTTTTCTGGAATGTAAAAATGCTATAATAAAAATGTGGTCATAATCGTTCTCCTCGATGAAAAAAACACAACACAAAATTCTTATTGTTGAAGATGAAAAACCGATGGCTAAGGCACTCGCGCTTAAATTTGAGCACAACGGCTTTGATGTTAAAAACGCGTATGACGGCCGTGAAGCACTTTCAATACTCAAAGAAGAAAAGTTTGACGTGATTGTCATGGATTTAATAATGCCCCATATGGATGGCTTTAAGTTGATGGAAGAGCTAAAGAAAACAAAGGACAAAACGCCCGTGTTTGTCTTGACCAACTTAAGTCAGGATGAAGACAAGAAAAAGCTCGCAGAGCTTGGCGCACATGAATTTTTTATCAAATCAAATATTTCCATTAAGCAAATAGTTGATGAAGTAGAACGTTTCCTTGCCAAGTAAATATATGAATTACGACACTACAAAACTAAAAGATATCCTGCTTCGTGAGAACTATGTAACCAAAGAGGATATAGAAAAAGCCCAAAAGGAAGCGGGGGCGGACGGACTTATCAATTATCTTTTAAAAAAAGAAATCATCACAAATGATTTACTTGGTCAGGCGATTGCCGAAGCGCTTAATATTCCCTACGCCAACCTTAATTCCAATTTTCCTTCACGTGAACAGGTTTTAAAAATCCCAGAGGATGTTGCCAAAGAATTCCGCGCAGTGCTTTTTTCTGAAGATGAGAAAGGCGTGGTGGTGGCAACAGACAATCCTACTGCAAAAGGACTTTCTGAAACCCTTTCAAAAATTTTTAAACAAAAAACTACGATTGCTTATGGTTTACCAGAAGATATAGATAAAGCTTTTACGCATTATCGCAAAGCACTTACCGTTCGTTTTACAAAAATACTTGAAAAACAAGAACATATCGCACCCGAAATCCTAGACGAGATATTCAAGGATGCGTTTTCCTACCAAGCTTCTGATATTCATTTTGAGCCCCAAGGGACTGAAGTCGTGGTTCGTTTGCGCATAGATGGTGTATTGCAAGAAGCGGGGCGCATCTCTAAAGAGCACTATGAAAATATTCTTAACCGCATAAAAGTAACAAGTGGTTTGCGTATAGACGAGCACTTTGCCGCCCAGGATGGTTCTCTCCATTATAAAAAAGATAATTTAGAATTTGATCTGCGCACATCTATTGTGCCGACCATAGAAGGAGAAAAAGTGGTTTTACGTATCCTTTCCTCGTATGTGCGAGGGCTTGCCCTCGCTGATCTTGGTTTTTCAGAAGATGACCAGAGTATTTTTGAAGTGACGGCAAAAAAGCCCTTTGGGATGATACTAGTGGCTGGGCCGACGGGCTCAGGGAAAACCACAACACTTTACTCACTCCTACGCATGCTTAATCAGCCCCGAGTAAACATTACCACCATTGAAGATCCGGTTGAGTACAAGTTAAAAGGCATCAATCAGATTCAGGTAAGCCTGCAAACTAATCTTACTTTCGCCAAAGGCTTGCGATCTATTGTGCGCCAAGACCCTGACATTATTCTTGTTGGAGAAATTAGAGACAAAGAGACTGCCGAGATTGCGGTAAATGCAGCACTGACAGGTCACTTACTCCTCTCAACATTTCATGCCAATGACGCCGCGACCGCCATTCCTCGACTTCTTGATATGGGAATACAGCCGTTTTTACTCTCTTCCACCCTTGAGCTCATAGTAGCTCAGCGTCTAGTAAGACAAATTTGCAAACACTGTCGTCATAGTGTAGAGGTTCATTCAAAAGATATAATAACAAAACATAAAGCACTTAAAGATTTTTTTTCAGAGAAGACCATCACGCTCTATCAAGGCAAGGGATGTGATAATTGTGGTGGAACTGGTTACAAAGGTAGAACAGCAGTTTTTGAACTTATTCGTATGACCAAAGAAATGCAGGAGCTTATTTTAAAAAATCCATCACGGACCGAAGTGTGGCAATTAGCGCGCAAGCAAAGTGCAAAGGGAATGTTTGAGGACGGTATCGAAAAAGTAAAAAACGGTGTTACTACTCTAGAAGAACTAGAGCGCGTCGTTGAAATGTCGCAAGATTAATTGATAAATGAAGGATAATAAAACGATACACAAACCAAAAATATGGACAAAGATTGGCCTTACTTCCGATCTTGATTATTTTATTGAAAATTTAAGCATGCTTGTCGGTTCAGGCATGAATATATCTTTAGCCATTGGATCTATTGGAAAAGAATTGCGCTCCTCAAAAATGCGAAGTATTTCTAAGTGGATTCAGGAAGAAATTAGCGCAGGGTCGTCTTTGGCCCATACACTTGAGCAAACAAAACTTTTTTCTGACCATGTGGTATCCCTCATTAAAATTGGGGAGGAATCGGGCAAGCTTTCTCAAAATTTAGCACTAGTTAGTGAACAGCAAAAAAAAGACCGAATGTTTCGCTCCAAGCTTACGAGTGCACTTCTGTATCCTGCGTTTGTGCTCTCCCTTACACTCATTGTTAGTATTGGTATTGCTTGGTTCATTTTGCCTAAGCTCGCGTTGGTTTTTGATCAATTGCGCATTGAGTTACCGGTCTTAACACAAATATTAATCGCTACTGGGGAATATCTGGAAGAATCTGGCATAACAGCCGTTCCAATTTTCCTTTTTTTAATAGCTTTGATTTTTTACTTTGTTTTTTTATTTCCTAAGACAAAACATATTGGTCAAAGTATTCTTTTTCACTTGCCTGGGACGGGAGAGCTCATCAAGCAAGTAGAGCTTGCCCGATTTTCCTATCTTTTAGGCACGCTACTTGACGCAGGACTTCCTGTAACCCGTGCCCTAAGATCGCTTGGAGAAGCAACTACCTTTTCAAAGTACAAAAATTTTTACACATATCTGGAGGCGAGTATTGCTGATGGAAATTCTTTCAAAAAAAGTTTTGCTTTTTATCGAAAGCTGAAACACATTATTCCTGCTCCAGTCGAACAGTTGATTGTTGCCGGAGAGCAGTCAGGTAACCTTTCTGCATCGCTTGGCAAAATCCATGAAACTTATGAGGCCAAAATAGAGACGACCACAAAAAACCTTGCAGTCATTTTGGAGCCGATTCTTTTAGTAATTGTCTGGCTTGGCGTAGTATCAGTGGCGCTCGCTATTATTTTGCCTATATACAGTCTTATCGGTGGCTTAAATAGGGGGCCCCAGGTAGCGCCGAATGTTTCGGTGCAAGAAACAGAAGGACAAGAAATTATTTTCGAAGAGCCAGAATTAGAAGATCCAGCAGAGGAAGCTGTGCTCGCAGAATTAAATGAGGCTGTACCCGCAGAATCGTTACTAAACCTAGAAATTCTTTCAACTGGCCTTGGGTATCTTAATGTGCGAGACGAGCCCTCTCTCGATGGCCAAATCACAGGTCGAGTTTTACCTGGAGAAACATACCAATATATAGAGGAAAGTAACGGGTGGTACAGGATTATATTATCTGACGACACTGAGGGTTGGGTTTTTGGGCAATATGTCAGGATCAATGAAACACAATAAAAAAGCTGGGTTTACATTAATTGAGATTTTACTATCTCTTGCGCTGATTGCTCTCATGGCAGGAATGTTAGTTCCCGCGTACCATATGCTACAGACACGCAATGATTTAGACATAGCGGCTGTCCTCACTGCGCAAACATTACGTCGTGCTCAAACACTTTCTCGTGCGATGGACGGAGATAGTAGTTGGGGAGTCTATGTAGAGGAAGAAAGCGTCACCCTCTTTAAGGGAGCAAGCTATGATGACAGAGACTCTGATTTTGACGAAGTGTCCAATATTTCTTCTGCACTTAGTCTCTCTGGTACACAGGAATTTGTTTATGCCAAATTGTCAGGGATTCCGCAAAATACAGGCACCCTCACCCTAACCTTGAATGAGAATGAAACCAGAAATATTACAATCAATGTCAAAGGAACGATTACATACTAAACAAGCGGGATTTTCTCTGGTGGAAGTTATTCTTGCCAGTTCGGTATTTATGTTGTTTGTAACCGCGCTCGTAGGCGTGTGGCTTTATGGGCAGGAGGCAACTGTTCTTGCAGGCAATCGAGCCCGCGCAGTAATGCTTGCCGAAGAAGGATTGGAAGCAGTGCGAAATATTCGTGATGGGAGTAGTGGTATTAGTGGTGTAGCCGATGGCTCCTTTGGTCTCTCTATAGCTAGCAATCAATGGAATTTATCGGGTTCTTCTGACACAGTTAATAATTTTACTCGGCAAATAGTAATCTCGACCATCGATGCTAGAAGAAAATTAGTAACCTCAAATGTTACATGGCAACAAAATCCCCAACGTACTGGTAGCGTATCTTTGTCCTCGTATCTCAACGCTTGGCAGTGTGAAGACCAGGCTACACTTTTGACGGTTGATACATCAGCGGTAGGTCTGACTAGTGCAAACAGAAATCTTGTTGGAATTACAGTAGCAAATTCTGGGGTTGGATGTGGGGACCTCGTGATTGATAGAATTACTGTTTCATGGACACCCACGACCGGTAATCGTAGAATTCAAGACATTCTTTCGGATGCGATTTCGGTATGGTCAGGAAGCGAGATCACGGGCACACTTCTGGATATTTCAAATACAACTTTGGTCGCTGGTGCATCCGCACTGTCTACTGAATACCAATTTAGTAATAATATGAACAATCGCGTTTTTACCATAATTTACACAATGGGTGACGGAAGCGAGAAGACTGTTTCAGGAATTTCGCCATAAAATTATGAAATTACTCACTTTTAAAAATGCAAAATCGACGAATCAGACGAATCAGGGCTTTACACTCATAGAGCTTTTGCTGTATATCAGTATTGCCGCTGTCATACTTTTATTAACATCTCTTTTTTTAGCAGAACTTTTGCAATCTCGAGTAAAGAATCAAACTCTCACGGAGGTAGAACAACAGGGCTTGCATGTAATGCAGATTATTACTCAAACTGGCCGAAATGCAGGAGACACAAACTTTGTGGACTCTTTTGATCTTTCCGATGGTGTTATAACTGAAGATGGTATTGCTCTCACTAATTCTCTAGTTTTCGCTTCCGATCTCACGTTCCAAAATCTTTCGCGTATAGATACACCTGGAACTGTCCGTATACAGTTTACGCTCTCCCATATTAATCCAGAAAATAGAAACGAATACGATTATCAAAAGACATTTATTGGTTCCGCTACCTTACGCCATCCGTAATTTATAAAAAATATGTTATTCCACGATTTTGCAAAAAAATATAATAGAAAAAATAGTGGCTTCGTCACGCTTGTGAGCGTTTTAGCGATTGGGGCGATTGGGGTAGCGATAGCTGTTTCAGTGATTTTACTTGGGGTAAGCAGTTCGAGGACAAGCCTGGCCTTCCAGCAAAGTAACCAAGCGATGGCGCTTGCCAATACTTGTGCCGAGGAAGCGCTTCAAGAGATTAGGGATTCGATATTGTTTACCGGGAACGGCAATCTTTCAATAGGTGAGGGCACTTGTTCATACACAGTTACAAGCCAAGGCGGAGAGAGTAGAACTATTACGTCTAGAGGTGACGTCGGTACCATAGTTAGAAAAGTAGAAATCGTCATTAATTCAATAACTCCGACGATTGGGATTGCATCGTGGCAAGAAGTGGCAGACTTCTAAATTTGTTAAAAATTAATAAATAAAATATAATAATAACATATGAAAATACAAACTCACACGCAAAAAGGGTTCACTCTTTTAGAAATTTTATTGGTAGTGGCCGCTATTGCTATCTTGGCAGGTATTGTTATCGTCGCTATTAATCCGGGCAAACAGCTTGGAGATACTAGAAACGCCGAGCGTCACGCTGGAGTAAATACAATACTTAATGCCGTGTATCAGTATGCGGTTGATAATGAGGGAACGCTTCCGTCTACTATCACGACGACTGCTACAGAAATTTGCGCCACCGGGGGTTCTCCATGTACTAGTCTTATAGATTTGTCTGTCCTAACAGCTAATGAAAAATATCTTGTTTCTATCCCAAATGAACCACAAAAAACTAATGCTAACGGCGCGGGGTATATGATAAGAAAAAATGCTAATGGACGCGTGACTGTTGAGGCACAATTTGAGGAGCAAGAGGCTGTCATTAGTGTGACGAGGTAGTAGAATTTATATGTTGCATCTTAAGAGAATTGCCATAGTTGGATCTTTGTCTATTTCTGCCCTTTTTGTTGGGGGCTATATGCTGATGGAAAGCTCTAAAAAAGATAGAACACTTCTTCGGGATCCCATTGAAGTGCGTCTTGGTATTGCAAATGCCGGTGGAGAGTTTTCAACTTTGGCTATCGTCGCACACAAACAAGGATACTTTGCAGATGAAGGTTTAGACGTCATTCTCACAAAAGAGGAAAGCGGGGTGAGTGCTTTTAAAGGTCTAAAAGATGGAACAACAGATGTCATCACTGCTTCAGATTTTGCTTTTGTTAATAATAGTATAGTGGATACATCTGTAAAGATTATTGCCACGATTGATTCTGCGGATGCAGTAGAGGTCATCGTGAGAAATGACGCAGAAATTTCTTCCCCTAATGATCTTATAGGCAAAAGGATAGGAGTGGTACCCCAAACAGCTGCCCATTTTGTGCTGCTCAGATTCTTGACCATGAATGACCTTACAGTTAATGATTTAACCGTTGTGGAGTTATCTTACAAGGAGGCCGAAGAAGCGATTACGAGTGGGGCTGTTGACGCTGTAATTATCAATAATCCTTACGCATATAATATCGCCAGAGCTCTGGGTCCCAACGGAGGATCGTGGCAAGCTCAATACAATCAACCACTTTTATTTAACGCCATCAGCAATGATGCTTTTATAGATTCAAACCCCGAAGCGGTTGAGGGTTTTTTGCGAGCATTAATCCGAGCAGAAAAATTTGTGCAAATAAACAGTGATCAGGCAAAAGAGGATGTGCGGGAAAGCTTTTCTTTTACCCAAGATTATATAGATCAGTTATGGGACAATCATGTCTTTACAGTGCGCCTTGATCAAGTATTATTGCCAATACTTGAAACTCAGGCAAGATGGGTGTTGTTAAATAAGACTAATGAAAATACGGCCATCCCAAATTATTTACAGCGAGTTTATGTAGATGGGCTAAGGGCCATTGCGCCTGAGGCAGTGACGATAATTAAATAGGAATTTATTCCCTATGAAGATAAAGAACAAACTTTTAATAAGCCTCTTTCTTGTCCTGCTAATCTTTATTGTTTCTGGTGTATTTGTGTATTACGAAGTAAGCACCGTAAACGATGAGACCGAAAAGGCCCAAATCGCCGAGAAAATTCTGGAAAAAAGACTAGCACGGCGTACGCTGGTGCTGGAGTACATCATGTACCGTGAAGAGCGACCCAAGGAGCAATGGTATATTTTGAGTGAACAGCTAAAGCAAGATAGGTCCAAATACGATGAAGTCTTTAAAACGCCGGACGAACAAACCCTCATAAATGATATTTATCACTCAGGAGAGTTGATAGATACATTGTTTGAACAAATAGTCACGCACTATGAAATGGAAGTGGGTTCGAATGAGGAGTCCCCAAGACACATGCCACGGGACATATCTGAAAATGCCTTGATTGCTCAAATAGAAACAGAGTCATTATTAAATACACACCGGGCTCAACAGCTTGTCTCTGACAGCTTAGATAGTATAAAAAGGAAACAACAACAACTCCTTTTTGTAATTACAGTGAGTGCTACTTTATTATTATTTTTTTCTATTAGCTTATTCTTTTTCTTTAAATGGGCTGTGGCTAGACCATTGCAGGTTTTAACAAAGGTAACAAAAAGATTTAAAGCAGGCGATTTACGCGAGCGTGTAGAAATAATTTCTAATGATGAAATAGGAGAACTAGGTATTGCGTTTAACGACATGGCTATAAAACTGCAAGAACTGCATAGAGGTTTGGAAAAAAAGATTGAAGATAGGACTCGGGATTTGCAAGAATCTAAAGACGAGCTCGCTAGATTAACGGAGCGATTTATTTTCGCTACTCGGGCAGCTAAAATAGGTGTCGGCGAATGGGATGTAGTGAACAATACGACTAGACTCGATGACCAGCTGTGTGTTTTGTTTGGAGTACAAAAAATGAATTCTGGTATGACGTATGAGCAATTGACGGCGGGAATACATCCTGATGATAAGAAAAAGCAGGAAGAAGAGACGAAACTTGCCCTGGAAGGAAAGAAAGAACTAAACACGACATTTCGCGTTGTCTGGCCTAACACGGAGGTGCATTATATACGTGCCATTGCAGCAGTTGAGCGTGATGATACTGGTAAGCCTCTTAAGATGGTAGGACTTAGCTGGGACGTTACAAAAGAGATGGAGGTGGATAAGGCTAAGTCAGAATTCGTATCCTTGGCTTCGCATCAGTTACGCACACCCCTCTCTACAATAAATTGGTATGCAGAGATGCTAGAAAGTGGAGACGCAGGTCCTCTAAATGAAAACCAGCGTGAATTTTTGAAAGAGATATATGTAGGTAGTCAGCGCATGGTGACCCTAGTCAATGCTCTTCTTGACGTCTCCAGATTAGAGCTCGGGCGATTAATTGTCGATCCAGAACCCATCGACATGGTCTCACTTGCCAAGACCATAATCGCTGAGCTCAAACCATTGATAGAGAAGAATCAGCTTACTCTCACTGAAAAATATGAAGAGAATTTATCCAAGGCAAACATGGATCCAAAACTAGTTTCTATTGTTTTCCAGAATTTGCTAACTAACGCTGTTAAATATTCAAAAGAAAAAGGGAATATTGAATTTTCCATAGAATTGAAAAATTCTGGAGAGCAAGTTGGTGAACAAAAAGTAGAGGGTGATTCTTTCCTAATAAAGGTAAAAGATAATGGCATTGGTATCCCAGTAGGTCAGCAAGAAAAGATATTTACAAAACTTTTCAGGGCCGACAATGCGAGAGAGCAAGATCAGGATGGTACGGGCTTAGGTTTATACATAGTAAAAGAAATAGTAGATATCGCCAAGGGGGCTACCTGGTATGTTTCGAAGGTAGGGGAGGGTACAATATTTTATGTACTTTTTCCCGTCGCGGGGATGTCTAAAAGTGAAGGTCAAGTGTCCCTTCATTAATCTTTGTGTATAATTAAGAATTAAAAATACTATGATCAAAAACAAACCTGTGGAAAATGAACATATGGATCTACGATGGGTTAAGGCACGCGCAGATGCCGTCTTAGAATCCCTTGGGGAAGGCCTGGTTGTGGTTGATAAGGAAGGAAAGATCCTCTTGTTAAACCGCACAGCGGGGGAGATGACTGGATGGAGGCCGGATGAGGTCACCGGAGAGAAATTTCTTGAAGATGTACTTCCTAAAGAAAATGAAGCAGGCGAGCGAATCCAATTTAAAAAAAGTATTTTACAGGAAGTCTTAAAGGGGAAAAAGATAACAATAAACGCGCTCACTCCTTATTGGATGGTGAGACGGGATGGTACACGCTTTCCTATTAGTATAACCGTTTCTCCTGTTTCAATTGATGGTGATGTTATAGGAGCCGTTGAAGTATTTCGTGACATTTCAAAAGAACATGAGTTGGAAACAGCAAAAAACGAGTTCATTTCTCTCGCTTCGCACCAGCTACGCACTCCATTATCCACTGTTTCTTGGTATACCGAAATGCTACTAGCTGGAGATGTCGGAGAAATAACAGAAGAGCAAAAGAGATATCTTGGTGAAATATATGTTGGCAATAATCGTATGATTAATCTAGTGAACGCTCTTCTTAATGTCTCGCGTATTGAGACGAGCACAATATTTATCGGGAACGAACCCGTTGATGTCGCCAAGGTTATTGACGATGTTTTAAGTGAACTTGAGCCTTTGATAGAGGAAAAGAAACACACGATTGATAAGCACTATAAGGATAAGAAAATACCAATACTGCGAGCCGATAAAAGTATTATCCATATTATTATTCAGAATCTTATTTTGAATGCAGTAAAATATACCGGGGAAAATGGAACAATAACTATTGATTTGGAAAGCAAGCAGGGATTAACTCTTATAGTCAAAGACACAGGATATGGCATTCAAAAAAATCAGCAGAATCAAATATTTACAAAGCTTTTCCGGGCTGATAATATACAAGGAATAGTGACCGATGGAACGGGCCTTGGTTTGTATATGGTAAAAAAGATTTTAGAAAAACTTGGAGGTAAAATTTGGTTTGAGTCGGAGGAGAACAAAGGATCAACATTTTATGTAAACTGGCCAGCTTCCGGCATGCGGGAGCAAAGAGGGACAACACATTTAATTTCTGGGCAAAGTTGATGCACAGAATAAATTAATATTTAGAAAATGAATTATCTTATGGATACATCCAACGAAAAAACAATTTTAGTGGTAGAAGATGAAAGACCTCTTCTTGAAGCGATCAAGAGAAAGCTTGAACTGAATGGTTTTTCAGTTGTTACTGCGCGGAGTACAGAGCAGGCCTATTCTTATATTGAAGACATAGGAAAAATAGATGCTGTATGGCTCGACCACTATCTTTTAGGCAAAGAAAGCGGTCTTGATTTCGTAGCAAGATGTAAGGCCGAAGGGTCAGGGTGCAAAGATATTCCAATCTATGTTGTTTCAAACACTGCAAGCGCTGACAAGGTGCAAAGTTATTTGCGTTTTGGCATTACTAAGTACTTCGTTAAGGCTGAGCATCGCCTTGACGAAATGATCAAGGAGATCCGCTTACATCTCGAAACAGGAAAAGAATAATATGAAAAAAATTCTTATAGTAGAGGACGAACGTGCCTTGCTCAGGGCCTTAGTTGAAAAGTTATCCCGCGAAAATCTGCTTGTCTTCCAGGCTGGAAACGGCGAAGAAGGACTAGAGATGGCTTTAAAGGAACATCCTGATATTATTTTGCTCGATATTGTGATGCCGAAAATGGATGGCATAACCATGCTAAAAAAGTTACGTGAAGATGGTTGGGGTAAAACCGCTAAAATAATTTTACTCACCAATCTCAGTAGTAATGAAAAAACAGCAGAAGCGCTGGCGCTTGGTACCAATGAATATTTGATAAAAACTGATTGGGAAATCGCAGATGTTGTTGCGAAGGTGAGGGAACACTTAGAAATCTAATATCTCGGAACGCAAAAAAGCCATCCCCTCGGACGGCTTTTTTGATAATTGTAATGAGTCTTATATTTCACCGTCTGAAATTAGATTATGAAAAACAATAACACAGGAAAAATAATAGGAATCGTAATATTACTGGTGGTGGTCATTTGGGGCGTGATGGCCTATAGCGGCAATAAAATAATTTCTGATGATAGTAGGGAAAATGGAGCTCTATATATAGGAGTGACAGATGCGACCGCGGATATAGAAAATATCAACGAAGTGAGATTATCAGTTCAAAAAGTAGAAATATACAATGAAGTTGACGGATGGGTGACAGTATCATCCAATAGTGAGAAATATTCTTTGTTTCAATTGCGCGATAATCAAAGAGTGGAATTGTATGCCAAAGAAGATGTAGCGGTGGGGTCTTATGAAAGAGTGCGTGTAACTATTGGAAATGTGGACATTGAAAAAATTAATGGCGAGAGTATGAGAGCAGAGATACCTTCTTCTCAGATAGTAGCAGACGTAAATGTAGAAGTGATAGAAAATCAGACTTCATACGTCCTCATAGATTTTCTAGCGGATAAATCACTACACGTAGCGATTGAAGGAGATGAAGAGAAATACATATTTGCTCCCGTAGTGATGATGGAATCGAGAAGCAACGCCACAGTAGCCGAAGGAATGAATAATATTTTAAGCGTATCCGGAGGAAATCTTGAATCAAGTGCAAATGTTGGAATGGACCTTAGCGGAAATTCTAGAATGAATTTTGAATTAGTAACAGACAAAACTTTGCGGGTAAATACTTCATCTGGTCAATCGCAGTTTGTGTTAGGCGAAGAAACCTATGTCCGCGATTCTAACGATAGAAATACAATGTTTGAAGTTGAGGAAAGTGTCGAAATGAATATCATTGAAGGCCAGGTTATTGAAGGAAAAGTAATTCAAGGTCCATTCGACAAGCCTACTTCCATCGGCAACTATGAAAGAGCTATTGTGGCAAACGGCCTAGAGGCCGATGTCCGGTTGCATTATAATTATTAGCGTTAATCAAAAAAATACTATGTTATACGGAATAGCGGTAGTGCTCATCGTGCTTTGGTTGCTTGGATTATTGACATCCTATACTCTCGGAGGCTTGATCCATCTTCTTTTGGTTATCGCCGTTGTGGCGATCATCCTCCGAGTAATTGGTGGCCAAAGACCTATCTAGTGCTACTTAAAGACCCTGCACCGACAGGGTCTTTTTAATTTTTGCCGGAGGATATTAAAGACGCAATGAAGCCGTGTTAAGATATATGCATGGCTTCTGATAATATTTGGAATAACGAAGAACTAGAAAACATGTTGAAAAGAGGGGAGGTGTTGGTAATGCCAACCGATACTTTGTATGGAATTGTGGGTAGCGCACTGCATGCAGAAACAGTGGATAAAATTTATGAACTGCGAGGTAGAAATAAAGAAAAGCCTTGCATAATTCTAATCGGAAATGCTGACCAGTTAGAAAAATTTGAAATTTCGCTCTCCGTTTTGCAAAAAGAAAAAATAGAGGAATATTGGCCTGGTCCCACTAGTATTATTTTCGATTGCCCATCGGAGGATTTTAAATATTTACATCGAGGAACCAAATCCCTTGCTTTTCGGTTGCCAGCTTCGGAACACCTGCGAGAATTGTTAGAAAAAGTAGGACCATTGATAGCGCCTTCGGCAAATAGGGAGGGGCACGATCCAGCTCTGACTATCGAGGAAGCTAGAAAATATTTTGGAGATGAAGTGTCTTTATACTTGGACGCTGGAACTGTGGAAGGAAAGGCTTCACGGGTGATTCGTCTTCACCCTGAGGGGACGGTGGATTTGATAAGAGCATAAGCTTATACTATATATATGCCTGATATAAAAATTCCCCAATCAGATCTTGCTTCCGTGGTTCATCGGATTAGTTTTTATCCTCACGAAAGAGTGAAGATATTTTTAGGGCTATCTCAAAAGGATAGAGCTATGGTTGTTCTGCGTCTTAGTACTAATATAAAAAGAGAGATTTTAAAAAATTTAAAGGACGAAGAAGTGGTGGCCATTTTAGAACATCTAGATCCTGATGTTGCCACAGACATCGTACAGCTTCTCTCTAAATATAGACAAAAATCAATAATTGCACGCTTGAAAGAAGAATTTAGGGAGAGCGTTTCTTTTCTGGCAAAATTCGATCCTCTTACTGCGGCAGGTCTGATGGACCTAGATTTCGTGAAGGCAGAAAATACTGATACTTTTTCCAAAGTAGCAAAGCAATTTAAAGTTCATGAAAAAAGGACAGGAAGATTGCCCGTGGTGGTGGTGATGAAAGATGGAAAAATTTCCGGCTACCTTCCTATTCATGAATTAGGCTTTGCTAAACCCGAAGAGACTATTGATTTATATGTACGAAAACTATTGATCGTAAAACATGATGCATCCTACGAGGAAGTCTTGAAGATTTTTAGTAACCATCCCCACAATAAAGTAGGAGTAATAGGAGAAGACCAGAATATTATCGGATTTATTTATTCAGATGACCTCTTGAGGATAGAGAAAAAACAGGCGGCTGCATCTCTTTACGATTTTGCTGGAGTTAACACAGAGGAAAGTGTAGGAGATTCAGTGAAACAAAAAGTAAAAAATAGATACAGGTGGTTGATCTTAAACCTCGCTACTGCTTTCTTTGCTGCATTCACAGTGTCGCTTTTTGAAGATACGATTTCTAAGTACGTGTTGCTCGCGGTATACATGCCGATAGTAGCAGGAATGGGAGGAAATGCGGGTACGCAGTCCTTGGCGGTAGTGGTTCGCGGAATCGCTCTCAAGCAAATTGATCTAAAAAATGCATGGGTAGTTTTAAAAAGAGAAATGGAGGCCGGGGTGATAAATGGATTTATAAATGGTATAGCTGTGGCAGTGATAGTGTATATTATAAACCGCGATTTGAAGCTCGCTCTGGTGCTCTCGATGGCCATGGTGGTGGCGCTTTTTGTAGCGGGTTTCTTTGGAACACTGGTCCCACTGATAATGAAAAAAATAGGAAAGGATCCTGCGACTTCTGCTACCATATTTATTACTACCGCTACCGACGTCCTTGGTTTCTTGGCCTTTCTTGGATTTGCCGCATTGATTCTTCCATAATTTTTAAAAACTTTTTCCGTAGCGAATATTCCGTGTATAATTAATTCCCCAACATTACGATATGATAAAATTTTTTGAAAATTACGATTTGTCGGCACTAAACACTTTTGGCGTTCCTGCTAAAGCAAAATATTTCGTGGAAGTAAAAGAGGAAGTCGAGATTGCAGAGCTTTTCAGAGATCCAATTTTTAAAAATAACCAAAAGCTTTTTTTAGGTGGAGGAAGTAATATTCTTTTTACTCGCGACTTTGACGGGCTGGTGATTTTAAATAGCTTGAAAGGCATTGAAATAATAAATGAAACAGATGAAGAAGTGGTGGTGCGGGTGATGGGTGGAGAGATTTGGCATGACTTGGTAAAGTTTAGCGTTGATCGGGAATATTGGGGGCTAGAAAACCTATCCCTAGTGCCCGGTACTGTCGGAGCTGCTCCTATGCAAAATATCGGAGCCTACGGTGTGGAAATAAAAGAAACACTGGAAAGTGTTGAAGCATTTGAAATCGAAACTGGAGCGAAGAGAATTTTTAATAAAGAAGAATGTGAGCTCGGATATCGAACTAGTGTTTTCAAGACCAGCCTAAAAGGTAAATATTTTATTTCCGCGGTGAATTTTGTACTCAGTAAAAAAGGAAAAATGAATACAAGCTATCGCGTATTGCAGGAATATCTGGAATTAAATAAAATCGAGGCACGAAGCCCAAAAGATATAAGTGATGCAGTGGTAGCAATCAGAAAAAGTAAACTTCCGGATCCTCGAGTGACCGGAAATGCCGGCAGTTTCTTTAAAAACGTTTTTGTAGATCGAGAAAAGTTGGAAGAATTAAAAAAACAGTATCCCGAGATCCCTTCTTTTGAAGAAGATGATATGGTAAAGGTTCCGTCAGGGTGGCTGATTGAGCAGTGTGGTTGGAAAGGGAAGAAAATAGGGAGTACTGGGGTGCATGACAAACAAGCACTGGTTTTAGTAAATCACGGAGGCGCCTCTGGACAGGAAATAATGGATTTGTCTCAAAAAATCATAATTTCAGTAAAAGAAAAGTTCGGCTTGAATTTAGAACGAGAAGTGAATATAATGTAGCTTATGAATAACAAAACAATAATATACGGAATAGTAGTATTAGTAGTGTTAGCAGTTTTAGTTTTTATTACCATTAATGGCAAAGGGAAAAATGTCGAAAATTACAGAAGTGACACTTCTCTGGATCAAATTATGAATACACCAAACGAAAATGAAATCGAGGAAAGTGAAGAAATCACTGGGGTAAAGACAACCACCGTCAGTGAAGGACAGGGCGCAGAAGCAAAAACAGGGGATACAGTTTCTGTAAATTACACAGGAAGGCTTGAAAATGGAACAGTTTTTGACTCAAACGTAGATCCAAAGTTTCAACACGTAGAACCATTTAGCTTTACTCTTGGCGAAGGTCGGGTAATACAGGGATGGGATGAAGGAGTGGTTGGAATGAAAGTAGGGGAAAAAAGACTATTAGAGATTTCTCCAGAATTCGGATATGGACCAGTTGGAATTCCAGGCGTGATTCCAGGAAATGCTGTACTTATCTTCGAAGTTGAACTATTAGCAATACAATAATAAATAATTAAAATGGACGTACCTAATCAATATAAAAAGAATCTGTTTTTTGCTGCGATTGTTTTCCTTATCATCCTTTCCGTATACTTTGCTATTAAGTCCATTCAGGAATTTGGCTTCGTAGGTAACGACGGATTAGAAAATACTATTACAGTCTCAGGACGCGGGGAAGTAAATGCAGTACCAGATATTGCAACTATTTCTTTTACCATCAGAGGTGAAGCAAAGACTGTCTCTGATGCACAGGAGCAAGTAGCAACTATCGAAACAAAAGCTCTTGAAGTTCTTAGAACAAATGAAATTGAAGAGAAAGATATAAAGACAGTGAGCGCTTCTTTCAATCCAAAGTATGAATATGTTTACGGAACAGCTCTGCCATGTAATCAATACGGATGTCCTCCTCGACCAGGCAAAAATACTATCACTGGATATCAGTCTTTTGAAACTATTAGCGTAAAAGTTAGAAGCATTGATACTGCTGGAAAAATCATGGAAGACCTAGCAGCCGTAGGTGTCACAGAGCTATCAGGTCCAAACTTTGAAATCGATGAAAAAGATGAGCTCTCAGCAGAAGCTCGCAAGAAGGCAATCGATGAAGCCAGGGAAAAAGCAAAAGCATTAGCAAAGGATCTAGGTGTCCGTCTTGTAGGAGTAGCATCTTTCTATGAGGAAAACGACGGAGCTATGTATCCAATGATGTACGATTCTGCTGTACGAACTATGGCCAACGAAGCAAAAATGACCGCCGAGCTACCAGCCGGAGAAAATACCATCAGCTCAAACGTAACCATCACTTACCGCATCCGCTAAGCGCAAGGCGCAAGGGGCAAGGGGTCCCCTTGCATGTTATCCACAGGGTGTGGATAAAGTGTAAGGGGACCCCTTACACCTAAAATTGACATTTTTTGTGAAAGGAGTATATTAAAAGAGCCCCACGAGGGGCTTTTTTAAAAGAATATGGCAAAAGTAACCGAATATTTCAAAGAAATAAAAGGAGAATTGAGGCATGTAGTATGGCCAGGCAAGATGCAAACAGTGCATTACACTGTTATCGTTATTGTTCTTTCCATCCTCGTGGCTTATTTCCTCGGACTCTTTGACTTCATCTTCCTCCGAGCATTGGAGCTATTGTTCTAACAATAAAAATAATATGTCAAAGCAAGAAAACCAAGGTACAAGAAATTGGTACGCCATTCATACTTACGCAGGATACGAAAATGTCGTTCTGCGCAATTTGAAGCAGCGCATAGACTCTCTGATGATGCACGAGAAAATTTTTAATGTAGTAGTACCGGTAGAAAAGAAAATAAAAGTAAAAGGAGGAAAGAGGGTAGAAGTCGAAGAAAAAATATATCCCGGATACGTATTGGTGGATATGATAGTGACGGATGATTCATGGTACGTAGTGCGCAACACTCCACGCGTCACTGGGTTCGTAGGAGCTGGAATAAATCCTGTGCCCCTTCGAAAAGACGAAGTTGATTTTCTGTTTAAGAAAATGGATGGAGAACCAGCAAAGCACAATATTGATCTTGCAATCGGAGAAATGGTACGCATCACTGACGGTCCATTTAGAGATTTAGAAGGAAAAGTGGATGCAGTAGATCAAGAAAGAGGCAAGGTAAAAGTATTAGTATCAATGTTCGGCCGAGAAACCCCAGTAGAATTAGACTTCTTGCAAGTTAAGAGAACATAGGGTAATCTGTCAGTTGAGACATGGGCGCTTTAAGTAAAGAAATATAAAAATATGGCTAAAAAAGTAACAAAAAAAATAAAGCTTCAGATTCCAGCAGGAAAGGCTACTCCAGCTCCTCCTCTTGGACCAGCACTTGGACAGGCAGGAATCAATATCGGAGACTTTGTCACCAAGTTTAACGCTGCCACTTCTAAGATGATGGGCGACACAGTATCTGTAAATGTTTCCGTATACGAAGACCGAAGCTACGATTTTGTCGTTAAGACTCCTCCAGTATCAGGACTTATTTTGAAAGCTGCTGGAATCGAAAAGGGATCAGGTAAAAACACTGTCAGCAAGGCTGGAAAAATCACTAAAGCACAGGCACAGGCAATCGCAGAAAAGAAAATGCCAGATCTAAACGCAAAAGATATCGAAGGCGCTATCCGCATCGTAGCAGGCTCTGCCCGCTCTATGGGAATCGACGTAAAAGACTAGGTGTAAGGGGTCCCCTTGCATGTTATCCACAGGGTAAGGGGTCCCCTTACCCTGTTTTGCTGGTTGGTTTTTATTTTATTTGGGAGTATATTTAATACATGGCTCTAGAAAGACCCTCTTGGGATGAATATTTTATAGGAATGATTGATTATGTCGGTACTCGCTCTACGTGTGATAGGGGAAAGAGCGGATGTGTGATTACTCTTGATAAAAGAGTAATATCCACTGGATATATCGGTGCTCCACCAGGTCTTCCTCACTGCGATGAAGCCGGACACGAGATGCACAAGGTAATAAACGAAGACGGAACGGAGTCCATGCATTGCGTGCGCACAGCTCATGCAGAACAAAACGCGATTGCTCAGGCAGCCAGATTTGGCATAGCGGTAAATGGTGCGACTTTGTACTGTAAAATGACTCCATGCTATTCATGTGCCAAGGGTATCATCAGTGCTGGCATAAAAAGAGTAGTAACCATGAAAGATTATCATGCAGGAACGAGAAGCAAGGAAATATTTAAGGAAGCCGGGGTAGAACTTGAAATAATTAATGGAGAATTTGAAAAATACGATAACCAATAATCATGATTGATTTAACTGCACTTCAGAAAGAAGTAATGAGAAATAAAATAGAGAAAGGATTTAATACCACTGATGTAGCGGAAGAATTTTGCCGTGCCCATGAAGAACTTTCTGAAGCTTTTAGAAAATATTTTCATAGAGAAGAGGGCGTAGCCGAAGAGCTTGCCGACGTGGCAGTTTTTCTTTTAGGAATGTCAGAGATTCTCGGCTATGATCTGGAAAAAGAATTGGCCCGCAAGATTGAAATAAATAAAAACAGAAAATACAGAAAAGAAAAGTCTCCCGACGGAAAAGATGTCTTTATTCGCATTAAAACTGACATAGACCCGTAAATTCAGCATAATATTTTGGTTTGACAGGATTCTCTGATGTCATCGTCAACATAAGAGTAAAGGGCCTATCAGGCCTTTTTGTTTTTTAAAATATTAATATGGAGGTAGAAAGTTGAGATTCCCCACGGATTATAGTTTTGTCGGTTTCGATAAAATTAAAAAACCCAAAGAAGAGATAGAAATTGTAAAGTCTAGAATTCTAAACAGCGACAAGGTTATGGTCGCTTTAGAGTTCAGAATCTTTCTAAACATGAGAGATGAGAGCTGGGTAGGAGATTATCTTGTAAGTATTTATGAAAGTCCTAATGAAAAAATGGCAAAGGAAATCGTTCTAGATTTTAAAATGGGGAAAACTCGGTTGAATAAAATTTGGGCAAGAATGTATTCTTATCTTGAGCTTGAGAAAGATAAAAATACATTTAGTAGGAGGCTAGTGTATCCTACAATCGTGGGGTACACCAACCGGCAGTTAATTTTCCTAGAACCAAAAGAAGGGAAAATATTGTTGGGTACAAAGGAAAAGGAAATGATCTTTCCCCCTTGCCAAATAATAATTTAAATTTAACTCTGGTATTTTATACCAGAGTTATTTATTTTCTCTCGTAAATTTTAAAAACGAAATCGTATTGGTGCTCTGCGTCTTTTTCGTGTTTCTCTTCTGCCACCACTTTCCATTCGTCTTTAATAAATTCTGGGAAAAAAGCATCGGCGTCAGGAAAGTCGGCATCCACTTCCGTCAGATACAGGCGGTCAGCTTTTTCTAAAAATTGGGTGTAAATTTGTCCGCCTCCTACTACGAAATTTTCTTCGCTTGCATCGAGGAGGGCGATAGCTTCTTCTATACTATGCGCAATTTCGGTCCCGTCTGGATGATACTCTCGGTCCCTCGTCAAGATTATATTTCTTCGCTTGGGTAGGGGACGACCGATAGATTCAAATGTCCTTTGTCCCATGATCACAGGATGACCTGAAGTAGTTGATCGGAAATGCTTCATGTCGAGCGGCAAATCCCAGAGGAGTGTGTTTCCTTTTCCAAGTTCTTTATTTTTACCAATGGCCGCGATCATGGAGAGCATGGATATATTTTAGCAGATAAGAGTTTTAATGGTGTTAAAATAGTACTATTGACTAATTGCTATGTAATATGCGGTAATTAAAAAGGTAACAAGTTGTTTTATAACATAATAAGGAGATAACGCCATGGAAAAAACCATGACCCTATCTGGACAGATTGATAAAGCTGTTAGTCTTTATCGAGCTATGTTGGAAAAGCATAGCAAAAGCTTTGATTCACGGGCGGTACAAACAGCCCTTGGACAAAGTGGGCTCGTTGATGATATGTTTTCAATTTTTCGCAGCCGTGTTGAGGCTGTGAGTAATTTGATTGTCAGGACTATTCGTGTAAATCGCAGTTTGACACCTCAGCAGGTGTTGGACGCCACAGGACGGGAGCAACATGTGAATAACTCAGTTATCGCCGGAATGCCGAAAGGCGAAGGTGATGAGGTGGAGGTAGTATTCTTTAATCTTGGTCGCTTTATAAGCGACAACGATTTGGAAAAAGAATATCAAATTCGTGGCTTGGAAGCCGCTGATCCATATTCTTTGGCTGCTGTTAATGCTGTTGACCCTACATTTGGGGATAACCATCCCAGCTGTACTCACTGGAAAAATTCTGATGGTCGGTGGTGTTACTCCTCCTTCAGTCGTTGGGGCGGCAGGCGCGGCGTCGGTGTCTTTCAGAGCGACATTGTTTGGGACGACGACTGGTGGTTTGCCGGTCTCCGCAAGTAGGCCGCTTAAAAGTTTTGAAGATTTCACAAATCCTCCGCCCGTATAACCTACGGGCGTTTTTTATGCCATATTGACTAATTGCTATGTAACATGCTGTAATGAATAAATATTGATATTTTATAACAAAAAAAGGAAACGTCTCATGGACACAGACACACCCTTGCTAGCTCGTGCCTATAATTTGGGACTTAAGGCGGTCCCAAACTTCGTTATTTTAACGAAAAAGCAAATCGAGTATTACGAAGGAAATCTCGATGAGCTTAAAAACGCAATTTCTCGGGGATTCATAATCCCGAAGCCCGATTTTAATTTTTCCATTAATGTTGATCGTTCCGTAAATGCCAAGTTTCCTGTCTGGGTGGAGGAGATTATAAATCCAGAATTGCAAAATTCTGGTCCAGAGAATTATGATCTCTCAAGTCTGGAGCTGTGGCTCCACGACGATCAAAAAAATGGAGTAGTTGGTGGAAACACTATCTACGAATCTTTTAAAGTTAATAATCTTCTTGAGGGTTGCCTGAACCTTCAAGATGGACTCGCAATTCGGGCGAAAGGGATAATGGTATTCCGCGAACTCTTCCAAGGGAAGGCCGTCTACCTCTGGAAGTCGGTCGTGCAGAACCGTGACGGCGACCTGTATGTCCCGTATCTCTACGTCAGCGGCGACGAGGTTTGGCTGATCTGGAGCTCGCTGGACTACAACTGGAACTCCAACTACCCCGCTCTCCGCTTCAGTAAGTAGCACTCTGGACTTGGGGCACTGTGGTCTTTTTGACACTTTGCCCTTTGTCCGCGAAAAGTTTTGAAGATTTCACAAATCTTCCGCCCGTATAACCTACGGGCGTTTTTTATGCCATATTGACTAATCGTTATGAAACATGCTGTAATGAATAAATATTGATATTTTAAATAAATGTAATTTCAAATAAAGATAAGGAATAAAGAAATGGAAGATGGCAATAATCTTATTATGGAAATACCCCAAATTCCTTTTGGGTATTGGACATCGGGACCGTCCGGACCACACCAATATTGGGTGAGCGTTAGTAATCTTATTTATCTGGATTTGGCAAGTATGGTAGCGCCTAATGCAGATGTTCACGGAATTAGATTTGGGGCAGAAAAAGAGTGCAATAAAGAATTACTGCTCTATAAGTATGATTGGTCAAAAGCAGACCCTGATTCTTCTGAAGCGCAACAAAAAAGGATTGAAGAATCTTTCTCGGTTCTTGAGTCACAAGGGATAATAGTGGAAGAAAAAATAATTACTATGAAAAAATTCTTCTCTTTTCAGGAGGCGTATCATTTTTACTTTCACTCTTTTTCGAAAATATTAATTCTGAGAAGAAAGAGACTACCGTCTGTTTCAAATCTGAAAAAAAGATTAGTTTTACCTAGTGGAGTAAGGCTTATACCCGCAAAAATGGGTTATCAGATTGCTTTCCTCCTATCACAGTGTATGACTGAAAAGGCAATGCAAGTTTTTGACCTCCGTAGGCTCTTTCTCATGAATGAGCCACTGGAAAAATATGACGACCTTTTCTTTGAAATTACTCCAGCCAGTCGAGAATTAAATAGGAAAGGTGAGATTAGGCTTGACGATGGAGGAAATCTCGGAAGCACAGACGCGGTCTGCTTTCTTTGCTATTATTAAAAAATAAGGCATGTACGGTGTAAATATCCGACATGCCTTTTTAATATTGAATTTTACACCGCAATCGGCAAGGGAATCCGCGGATAACTTTCATAATTCAAAACTTTAGTATCTTCGAAGTGCCAGTCAAAAATAGATTTCCAATTTTCCGTCTCAATTTTTGGTAAAGGATATTTATTCGGATCTCGGCTGAGTTGTTCTTTGGCGCCTTCGATGTGATTTTCATATACATGCACATCTCCGAGAAAACCGACCAGTTTTCCTTCCGCCAGCCCCGTTTCTTTTGCCAAGAGATGCAAAAGTAAGGCATAGCTTGAAATGTTGAAAGGAAGACCAAGCATCGTATCCACTGAGCGCTGATTCCAAAGTAAATTGAGCTTTCCATCTACTACGGTCACTTGAAAAGAATAGTGGCATGGAGGCAGACCCATCTCGTCAAACTGAAGAGGATTCCATGCGCTTACAATCATTCGTCGATCACGAGGATTTGTTTTCAAAGTCTCCACAAGTTTTTTTAGTTGATCAAAACCTTTGCCAGCATAATCACTGTCAAAATTTTCATACGGTGCGTTGAAGTGGCGCCACTGAAATCCATAGATAGGGCCGAGGTCTCGCTCTTCGAGCATTCTTTTTTTAGATTCTTCGTCGTGTCCGTAGGGAGCTTTTTTTGGAGCTGCCCATTCATCCCAGATATGATTGTTGCGATCCTGAAGCCATTTCTTGTCTGTGATTCCATTTATAAAAAATTCAAGCTCGCTGGCTACTAGGCGAAAAGGAACTTTTTTTGTAGTAAGAAGAGGGAAGCCGAGAGACATGTCGTGCTCAAATATTGCTCCTGCAATAGTAAAGGCAGAAGTACCCGTGCGGGTCTCTACTTTTACCCCTTCGTCTAAAACTTTTTTCAAAATATCTAGATATGCTTTCATGGGTTGATTATAGCTTTTTAAAAATAAGCAAGCAAAATATTGACAAAAAAGTCTAGAAATGCTAAACTCTATACATCATTCTCACCGAATTAGCCACGATATCGTCAATTTAGGCTAATTACTATTAAATATAAACGAGACTGAGTTTGTGGAAATCATCTATGACTTTTAGTGTCTTGTGATTGATATCCATGACACAAAAAAGAATATGATAAACAAACGCAGTTCTGCGCGTCCCCCTCAAAGGTCGACACGCTCTTCTTCTCGTTTTGCGGGAGGAAAACCCGCTAGCAGATTTGCTGGCGCAAGAAATAATAGAAATAGTGGTAGCTCTCTAAGAGGGCGATCTACTGGAAGATTCGCAAGAAAAGGTGGAGAGCGAATAGATTTTTCACGTTTCATAAAGAAAGCACAATTCGTGGTAGAAAAGGAATATGTTTCAAAACATACTTTTGCAGATTTTCCTTTCCATTCTCAAATTCAAAAAAATATTTCCAAGAAAGGATATGCAAATCCTCGTCCTATTCAGGACCAGGCTATTCCAAGTATTCTAGAAGGAAAAGATGTTTTTGGCTTGGCAAATACTGGTACCGGAAAGACGGCAGCATTTCTTTTACCCTTGCTTGATCGGGTGATGAACGACCGTACAGAAAAAGTATTAGTGCTTGCTCCTACTCGGGAACTTGCTCTCCAGATTGAAGAAGAGCTTCGCTCTCTCGCTTCTGGCTCAGGACTCTACGGAGTAGCAGTAGTCGGGGGGCTTCCAATCATGAAACAGATACGCGAAGTAGAAAGGGGAGTTTCATTTGTCATCGGTACGCCGGGACGAGTGATGGACCTCATCAAAAGAAAAGTATTAAATCTATCCTCATACAAGAGAATAGTGCTCGACGAAGCAGATCGCATGCTCGACATGGGATTTCGCGATGATATGGTTTCTATTATCGGAAAAAGTTCGCCCGACAGACAGACTCTGTTTTTCTCTGCAACACTTTCACCGGAAATAAAGAAATTATCAGGGAGTTTTTTGAAAAATCCTGTTTATATTTCTGTGATTGCTGGAGAAACGGCAAAGAATATTGATCAGGATATCATTCGCACTCGAAGCAAGGAAGATCGATTGGAAAAACTACAGGAAGTGCTCTCACACGTGGATTCAAGCAAGGTGCTCATCTTTCGCGAGATGAAACACAGCGTGGACGAGCTGACACGAGAGCTCACAAAATCTGGTTTTAAAGTTGCAGGTATTCACGGCGATAAACGAAGCCGAGAACGCATTCGGATATTGGATTCTTTTAAGAAAGACCATATCACTGTCCTGATCGCTACTGACGTAGCCGCTCGAGGATTGGATATTCCTGATGTGACGCATGTGATCAACTACGACATTCCTCAAAGCTACGATACCTATGTACATCGCATCGGCCGAACAGGTCGAAGCGGAAAGAAAGGCACAGCTTTGACTTTCATCTAAAGGTGTAAGGGGACCCCTTACACTTTATCCACATGTGGATAACATGCAAGGGGACCCCTTACACTTTATCCACAGGCAGCAGGCAAGGACAATCCTTGCCTGCTTGGTCGTTTGCTTTGACTTATGCCTCCGTAAATGCTAAAAACAAGAAAAATTCTTTTCAAAAATTAAATTATGGAGTTCAAAATGAACATATTTTTTTCACCTTACAAAAGACCTCAGGATGAGGTTAAAGAAGTCGAAGTAAAGGGGGAAATAGATCGAAGCCTGCCACTGTTAACAATTTTATGGCAAACGGAAAGAAAAATGATCCTTGATACTAGATCCCTGAATGAATCGATTCCCAGGGGAAACAAGGGTATAAAAAAAGTTAAGTTTTTTCCTTTTGATTATTCTACCCTTGGAGATTTGGGAGAGATTGAGAAAAAGTTGAACGAGAAAAAATTAAAACTTGTGGATCCGTTTACCTTAACTCAAGTAAACATCCAAGATTTATTTTTTTCAGATACCTACCCCAACGGAACGTTGTGGAAGGAGGGAGATAAGGTTTACCTTATTATCTTTCATGCTTTTTATACTGAAAGGATCGTTTGGGAAGGGGAATTCTGCAACTTACCCACCGAATTGAAGGGCGCAACCCTATGGGTTGGCGCCGTGGCAAAATAATCTTTTAAGCCCTGTCTTCACGACAGGGCTTTTGTTTTGACATATTTATTCTAAAGTGCTAAAAATAAGCAAACATTTTGTAAAAATAATAAAAAAAGAAAAGGAGTTAGTAGCATGAGCGAGACAGAACTTCCAATTGTAAAAAGCCCCGAAGGTCTTTTAGTGGAGTTTTTTGAAGAAATAATAAAAGAGGAAGAATGCAAGGAAGAGGATATTAATAGGGTTCTTGAGGAATATCCTCATGAATTTAAAAATGAATTAAGAACCCTGTTCTGGAACTTTATCAAGAGCAGGAGTTTTTTAGTTATTACTCAACTCACAATTGACATTAAATTGGCTGATAAATACAGAGCCGGTAATCCTGCCTTAGGGAAAATAGAAATTCCCAAGGGGGAGATAACGGTAGGGGTATTTAGACCAGAAAAATTCATCAAGACCGCAACGCAGTGGATAACTCATGAAGCAGGAAAACTTGAGTATGAAAGAAGAAAAGTACTGATCAATCCGTTTGCGCAGATTCAGTTGAATATTGATCAGCCTGGGCTCTCTCGCCTGTATCCTAACATGACAGTTTGGGATACTGCGAGTGGCCCGGCAACCTGCAAGTGGTTTGAAGGCCATGCAATCATAGGGGATGACGGTGGAGGAATAGATAGGACCTGTGCCCTAGTGGGCATAATTCCACCGAAAATCCCCATAAAAACCTAAAAAAGTAAGTAAAAACATTCAAAACCCTGGCTGAATTTCAGTCAGGGTTTTTATATGCAAGGTGTAAGGGGTCCCCTTACCCTGTGGATAACATGCAAGGGGACCCCTTACATGTTGCGGGTTAGGCTTTAATTAGTCCAGCTTTCTTCAGAGTAGCGTAGGCACCGTTTTTCTTTATAGTTCGTAGGCCTTTTGTAGAAATGGTAACAATCACCGATTTTCCAAGTTCGGGTACGAATATCTTCTTTTTCTGAAGATTCAGATATTTTCGGGCTTTACCGGTAGGGTTGAATTTGGTTGCACGAGTACGGTTGGAATATCCGCCTCCTACAATCGAACCCCTCTTTGTGATTGCACATGTTTTCGCCATAGTTCTTTCATGCTATCATAAAAATATCATTATGCAAGGAGCAGATACAATTTTTTTTATAGTGATTCTTATCATGTCCGTAGTGATCCACGAAGTAGCTCATGGATACGCGGCTGAATATTTTGGCGACAAGACGGCTCGACATGCAGGCAGACTCACCCTAAATCCCTTAAAACATTTAGACATATTTGGTTCTGTGCTTGTTCCACTCGTTTTGATACTAGCAAAAGCTCCATTTTTGTTTGGATGGGCAAAACCAGTGCCTTATAATCCGCTCAACTTTACAAATCGCCGATGGGGGACGTTTTGGGTTGCGTCTGCTGGAGTCCTTGCAAACTTTCTTCTAGCAATATTTTTCGGAATGATTCTGCGAGTTATTGCGGGAACGGGCATAGCACCTGATGCATTCTTTATAATCTCCTCAATCGTCCTTATCAATATCGGTCTAGGGATTTTTAACCTTATTCCCATTCCACCACTTGATGGTTCAAAGGTGCTGTTTTCTCTTTTACCTTCTTCTGCTTATGCTGTGCTAGATTTTCTAGAAAAATATTCAATCTTCATTCTTCTCATCTTTATCTTTTATTTTGCTCGATATTTGTATCCTGTTTTGCTATTCCTCTACAAGCTCATCACCGGTTTTGCCCTATAGATTTGCAATTTTTAAAGGCTTATAGTATATTCTTGGGAAGAGTCCTTGGGCTCTATTTTATTTAAATGCCTACAGTAAACCAATTAATCAAGAAGAAAAGAAAGAAAGTAAGCCGCAAACCAAAGACTGTGGCTCTTGAACGTGGATTCAACTTCCTAAAAAACAAGCCAGTATTTTACCCATCTCCATTTAAGAGAGGAGTTTGCACTAAAGTCACCACCACTACTCCAAAGAAACCAAACTCAGCTCTCCGAAAGATTGCGAGAGTGCGTTTGACTAATGGCATGGAAGTGACCGCATATATCCCAGGAGAAGGACACAATCTACAGGAACACTCCGTGGTAATGCTTCGAGGAGGACGTGTTAAAGACCTTATCGGAGTTCGATACCATATCGTTCGTGGAGTTTTGGATACTCAGGGAGTAGAAAAGCGCCGACAATCCCGATCCCTTTATGGAAACAAGAAGCCGAAAGGAAAATAATTTTGAATAGAAATACATGCGACGATCAATAAAAAACAAAAAAGTAACCCCACCTGACTTCATTTACAATTCTCAGAAATTGGAGAAGTTTATCAACTACGTCATGTGGTCTGGAAAAAAGGAAACCGCTAGAAGCGTAGTTTACGATGCCTTTGAAATAATAAAAGAAAAGACCGGGAACCCAAATCCGCTGGAAGTTTTTGATCTTGCAATGAAGAACGCAGGTCCCATCACTGAAGTTCGCTCCAAGAGAATCGGAGGAGCAAACTATCAGGTTCCTCGTGAAGTTCGACCAGAGCGACGACTAGCGCTAGCAATGCGTTGGATTCGTGATGCTGCTCGAGGAGGAAAGGGAAAACCAATGCATCAGAAACTCGCTGATGAATTGATTGCCGCTTCCAAGAATGAAGGTGCAGCTATTAAAAAGAAAGACGATACTCATAAAATGGCCGAATCAAACAAGGCTTTTGCCCACTTCGGCTGGTAATTAAAATAATATGGAAAGAGATTATCCTTTAGAAAAAGTAAGGAATATAGGAATTATTGCGCATATCGACGCAGGAAAAACCACCACTACTGAGCGGGTGCTTTTTTATACCGGAGTTTCTCATAAGATCGGAGAAGTGCATGAAGGGGAGACTGTGACCGACTGGATGGAACAGGAAAGAGAGAGAGGTATTACTATTACCTCTGCTGCTGTTACTTGTTTCTGGACTCCAACCTATGCTCTTGCTGACAAAAACAAAAAACATCGTTTTAATATCATCGACACCCCTGGACACATCGACTTTACAGTAGAAGTAAAGCGATCACTTCGCGTACTCGACGGAGCTGTAGTAGTTTTCGACGGAGTGGCAGGAGTAGAGCCTCAGTCTGAAACCAACTGGCGCTATGCCGACGAAGCAAAAGTGCCTCGTATTTGTTTCATCAATAAACTTGATCGCACCGGTGCTTCTTTTGAACGCTCATTTGCAACTATTTTGGATCGTCTGACAAAGAAAGCAGTTCGCATGCAGATTCCTATCGGCTTGGAAGAAAAGCACGAAGGTGTAGTGGACCTTTTGAAAATGAAGGCATTCTACTTTGAAGGAGAAATGGGAAGTCAGGTTGTTGAAAAAGAAATTCCAGAAGAACTAAAAGCAGAAGCCCAAAAGTATCACCATGAGCTTGTCGAAAAAATCGTTGAGCAAGACGATACAGTGATGGGTGAATACTTGGAAGGAAAGATTCCTGATGCAGAAACTTTAAAGAAGCTTTTGAGAAAAGGAGTAATCAACAATGAAGTTTTCCCAGTATATGCAGGTACTGCTCTAAAAAATAAAGGAGTTCAGTTAGTGCTTGACGGAGTGGTAGATTATCTTCCATCTCCTCTAGATATTCCCGCTATTGAAGGAACTGATCCTGGAAACGATGAAGTTAAAATTGCTCGACATGCAGATGATAGCGAACCTTTTTCCGCTCTTGCTTTCAAGGTGGCTACTGATCCATTCGTCGGACAGCTTATTTTCTTCCGAGTATATTCAGGAACACTGAGTGCAGGATCTTATGTTTACAATCCTCGTACTCGAAACAAAGAACGTATCGGCCGAATCTTACGTATGCATGCAAACGACCGAGAAGAAGTAAAGAAAGTATTTGCTGGAGAAATTGCAGCTGCGGTGGGATTGAAAGACACCATTACTTCCGACACTCTATGTGATGAAAATAGTCCTATCGAGCTTGATAAGATCGTGTTCCCTGAACCAGTGATCTCTCTTCGAATCGAACCAAAAACTAAGGCAGACCAAGAAAAAATGGGAATGGCCCTAAACCGTCTTGCCCAAGAAGATCCTACCTTTAAAGTTTCAAGCGACAACGAAGCAGGGGAGACTATCATCTCAGGAATGGGAGAGCTTCACCTAGAAATCATCGTTGACCGCATGAAGCGAGAATTTTCTGTTGAAGCAAATGTCGGAAAACCACAGGTTGCGTATCGAGAAACTATCACCAACAATTCTGAGGCTGAAGGAAAATACATCAAGCAGTCTGGAGGTCGCGGTAACTACGGTCATGTGAAGATCAAGATCAAGCCAATGCAAGCTCTTACAAAAGAAGAAGTGTCAGATCTTCCAAAGAATACAAAGAGAAGTGAAGGATTTGAATTCATCAACAACATCAAAGGAGGAGTGATCCCTCAGGAATATATCCCTGCTTGTGAAAAAGGATTTAAAGAAGGACTAGACCGAGGTATCTTGGCAGGATTCAAAATGGTAAACGTATCAGTAGACCTATGGGACGGTTCTTATCACGAAGTGGACTCAAACGAAATGGCTTTCAAAATCGCCGCTTCTATGGCTGTACAAGATGCTTGCCGACGAGCTACTCCAGTGATCTTGGAACCTATGATGAAAGTAGAAGTTGTCACTCCAGATAAATTCATGGGAGACGTGACAGGTAATCTGTCTTCAAAACGAGGATTGATCGAAGGAATGGAAGACCGCGGAATGAACAAAGTAGTAAATGCCGTAGTTCCTCTTTCTGAAATGTTCGGATACATGACCAGCCTACGATCCATGACTGAAGGTCGTGCATCTTTCACTATGGAATTCATTCGCTACGACATCGTGCCTCAAAACGTAGCCGAAACTATCATCGCCACCCGCAAGTAACATGCAAGGGGAACATGCAAGGGGACCCCTTACATGTTATCCACAGGTGGAGTATAATCAAATTATGAAACATCTTGACCCAAAAGCATTATGGCTGTTCGTCTTAGCATTTATTCCTAGATTTATTTTTATTATTTGGATTCTGGGCGCTATTTTATCTTCTTTTTGGATTACTGAAGAACCTCAACAGGTATCATGGGGACCATTAACAGTAGCGTTAATCATTTATATCTTATTTGTCGTGGGTGTCTCCTATGTTTGGGCAAGACTTACATATAAGTATTATCGATATGAACTAGCAGAAAATGGTTTTAAGAAAGAATCGGGAGTCATTTATAAAAAATACGTGACCATTCCGTATGACCGAATTCAAAACGTGGATATTTACAGGGGAATAATCGATCGCCTCCTAGGGCTTTCGGATTTACAAATTCAGACAGCAGGAGGGGGGATGATGGGCGGACGCGGGATGAGAGGAATGGGGTCGGAAGGTAGACTAAAAGGACTTTCAGCAGTAGATGCTGAGAAAATGAGAGACGAATTAGTTGAACGAGCTCGTCAGTCTAAAAACAGCGGATTATAAGATTTAAATATAAAAACAAATGGAAAATAAACCAAATTTCAATCAGGGGGAAGATGTCATGTATTCACCAGAAGAATTAAAAATATTTAGAAAAATAGGTCCCCTTTTTCTTGATTCAACATTAAATAGTGACAATTTGTCCGGCTACCGCATGTCAGAATTACCTTATGCTGAAGTTATGAAGCGTATAGAGAATTTAGGCTTCCTGAATACTTTTAAAAAAATACAGAAGAATTTCTTGAATGAAGAACTCTATAAAAATGATCAATATGGTGGTAAAGAAGTAGATAGCGAAAGATTAGCCAGAGTTCTCCTGAAAGTCTCAGAAGAAAATAACCAGCAATAGGTTAGATTTAAAATGCACGCAAACTTAGGTGTAAGGGGACCCCTTACACCTAAACCTGTGGATAACATGCAAGGGGACCCCTTACACCCATGTTGACAATAATTTGCAATCTGTTAATATAGATGCAACTGCACTTTCGCGGTTTTTTTGTTGCTAATTTTAAAAAAAGAGGCAATAAATGACAAAATAAGTAGATTTTAATTATAAATTATTAGTTTAATTAAGCGTTAGTAACTCCGCCTTAGCGACTGGTTCTCGTACGTTAAGTTAGAGCTATTAGCCAAAAAAATCATATGGCAGAAGAATTTAAAAGAGACAAGCCGCACGTAAACGTAGGTACCATCGGTCACGTTGACCATGGAAAGACTACCCTTACTGCTGCTATCCTTCATGTGCTCCAGATGGCAGGAAAGACTGTGCGCCTAAAGGACGTTAGTCAGATCGACAACGCTCCAGAAGAAAAGGCCCGTGGAATCACCATTAACATCTCCCACAACGAGTACGCTACCGATGCACGTCACTACGCGCACATCGATGCTCCGGGACACGCCGACTATATTAAAAACATGATCACCGGTGCCGCTCAAATGGACGGTGCTATTTTGGTGGTTGCTGCAACTGACGGTGCTATGCCACAGACTCGTGAACACGTTCTCTTGGCTCGCCAAGTTGGAGTGCCTCGAATCATCGTTTTCATGAACAAATGCGACATGGTGGATGACAAGGATATGCTAGACATGGTTGAAGAAGAAATCCGTGAACTCCTTACAAAACAAGGCTTTGACGGCGCAAATGCTCCAGTTATCCGAGGTTCCGCTCTTAAGGCTCTTGAATCTCAAGATGTAAATGATGAATGGTCAAAGAAAGTATTGGAACTTACAGACGCACTTGATACTTACATCCCAGTTCCAGAAAGAGATGTTACCAAGCCATTCCTAATGCCAGTAGAAGACATCTTTTCAATCGAAGGACGAGGAACTGTTGTTACAGGAAAGATTGAAAGAGGAATCGTAAAGGTTGGTGAAGAAATCGAAATCGTTGGTATTAAAGCAAATCAAAAGACTACTGTTACTGGTATCGAAATGTTCAACAAAAATCTTCAGGAAGGTATGGCTGGAGACAACGCCGGAGTCCTATTGCGAGGTCTTAAGAAAGAAGACATCACTCGTGGACAGGTTTTGGTAAAGCCAGGAACTGTTACTCCACACGACAATTTCACAGCTGAAATTTACGTTTTGAAAAAGGAAGAAGGTGGACGTCACACTCCATTCTTTAAAGGTTACAAGCCTCAGTTCTACATCCGAACTACTGACGTGACTGGAGATGTTACTTTGGCAGAAGGAACCGAAATGGTTATGCCAGGAGATACTGTGAGCATCACTGTAAAATTGGTTACACCTATCGCTCTTGAAGAACAACAGAAATTTGCTATCCGTGAAGGAGGTAAGACTGTGGGTGCAGGAGTGGTTACAAAAATATTGGGTTAATTGGGGAATAAAAAACACAAATGGCTACAAAAGCAAAAAATCCGAAAGCTCCTTCCAAGAAGGTTGTAAAAAAAGAGGAAGGAAAGGTGATACTGCGAATCCGAGTTCGAGCATACGAGAGCAAGATCCTGGATGCTTCAGTAAAACAAATCATCGACACCGCTATGCGCTATGATGCAGAAATCGTAGGGCCGGTGCCACTGCCAACGGAAATAAAAAAGTATACCGTCAATCGAGCTTCTTTTGTGTATAAAAATTCACGAGAACAGTTTGAAATACGAGTACACAAGCGTCTGATCGACATCATTAATCCGAATGCCAGCACGGTAGAATCTCTGACAAATATGTCATTGCCATCTGGAGTGGATATCGACGTAAAGATGCTGTAATTGAAGATAAAATCATGAAATTCATTCTTGGCAAAAAAGAGAATATGACCCAGTATTTTTCCGAAGACGGAAAGGTATTTCCAGTGACCATCATCACTGCTGGTCCTACTGTTGTGACTCAGCTAAAGACTAAGGAAACAGATGGATACACTGCAGTGCAGGTTGGATATGGAGAAAAGGGTGCAAAAAATCTATCCAAAGCACAAAAGGGTCACTTGAAAGATTTAGGAAATTTCCGTTACCTGAAAGAATACCGTCTAGATAGCGCCCCAGATTTTAAAGTAGGAGATCAGTTTACAGTGGACGGAATGTTTAAAGCAGGAGACAAAGTATGGGTTTCCGGAACATCCAAAGGTAAAGGTTTCCAAGGAGTAGTGAAGCGTCATGGATTCGGGGGAGGACCTCGCACCCACGGACAGAAGCACTCTGAAAGAGAGGCCGGTTCTATCGGAGGAGGTCTACGTACACACGTTCCAAAAGGAATGAGAATGGCGGGCCGAATGGGAAGCGACAGAATCACCCAAAAGAATCTTGAGATAGTCTTTATCGATAAAGATACCAACACCATGCTCGTAAAAGGAGCAGTACCGGGAGTACGCGGAAGCTTGGTAGAAATTAGAGCTGATTAAATACACACATGGAAGCAAAAATTTACAACACAAAAGGAAAAGAAGCCGGCACAGTAGCACTACCCGAAAAAGTTTTCGGAGCAAAATGGCGCTCTGACTTGGTTCACCAAGTAGTAGAAGGCATGCGAAGCAACGGCCGATCTGGTACTGCTCACGCTAAAGATCGCGGAGAAGTACGCGGAGGAGGAAAGAAGCCTTGGAAACAAAAAGGAACTGGACGAGCCCGACACGGATCTTCTCGAAGCCCAATCTGGGTTGGAGGAGGTGTGACTCATGGTCCACTTAAAGACAAAAACTACAAGAGAAAGATCTCAACAAAAATGAGAGCAGAAGCTCTATTCTCAGTCCTTTCTCGAAAGTTAAAAGATGGAGAAATCATCTTTGTGGATTCCTTAAATTTAGAAACCGGAAAGACAAAGGATGCAGCAGAAGTCATGGCAAACATTTCCAAAGTTTCAGGGGTTGCAGCAGTGGGTTCTTCAAAGAAAAAGAAGGCATTGGTTGCTTTCTATGAAAACAGTAAGTCCCGAAAAGGATACCGAAATTTGGCTCAATTGCAGGTTTCGCTATTGAAAAATCTGAACCCCTTGGAGGCCCTAAATTATCAGTATTTGGTGATAGAAAATCCTGCCGAAAGTGTGAAATTCTTAGAGGCCCGAGCAAAATAATTTTATGATATCCGTTACAAAAATAATTAAAAATCCAAGAATTACCGAAAAGGCATCAGAGAGCTATGAAAAAAATGCTTATGTCTTTGATGTGACAGAAAATGCAAACAAGACAGAAATAAAGAAAGCAATTTTTGAGCTTTACAAGGTGAAGGCAATTCGAGTAAATATCCTTGGTGTTCCTCGAAAGCAAGTGTTTACTAAAGGAAAAAAGGGAATGAAAGGAGGTGGAAGAAAGGCTGTGGTCTACCTGAAAGATGGTGACAAGATAGAATTTATATAATATATCGCGATGAAAAAATATAAACCAACAACAAAATCCCGAAGGCAGGCGACCAACGTTACTTATCGTGGAGTGCTTACCAAGACAACCCCAGAAAAGTCTTTGACCCATGGTTTTCGCCGATCCGTCGGACGAAATAGTCAGGGAAGAATCACTATGCGTCACAAGGGAGCAGGACACAAGCGTCTTTATCGAGATATTGATTTTTCATATAACAAGAAAGATATTCCAGCTACTATCAAAAGCGTAGAGTACGATCCAAACAGATCTGCTTTCATAGGATTGGCATTTTATAAAGATGGAGAAAAAAGATATGTAATCTTGCCAAAGTCCGTAAAGCCCGGAGATACATTTTTGGTTTCTGAAAAGGCAGAGCTTGCTCCAGGAAACCGACTTCCACTAAAAAATATTCCAGTTGGAACATTTGTATACAATATTGAACTAAAACCAGGAGGTGGATCAAAGATTGCCCGAGGAGCAGGAGTTTTTGCTCAGGTGGTGGCAAACGCGGAAGGATATACAAATATAAAGATGCCTTCTTCTGAAGTTAGAAAAGTAAATGAAGAGAGCTTTGCATGTATCGGAACAGTTTCCAACGAAGAACATCACTTGGAAAATTACGGTAAGGCCGGTAGGTCCCGATGGAAAGGAATCCGACCAACGGTACGAGGAACAGCCATGAACCCAGTGGATCACCCATACGGAGGAGGAGAAGGAAGACAGGGAAGAGGTACCAAGCGACCGAAAACACTATGGGGAAAGGTCACCGGAGGACGAAAGACCCGACACCCAAAGAAGTACTCCGATATCTTCATTGTTTCTCGAAGGAAAGTAGGCAAGGGAAAGAAGCAGGGCTAATAATACAAGGACGAGTTTGACTTTATTTAATATTTTGCTATTATGAAACAAGCTCGGAATCGAGCTTGTTTTTGTATGTAATCAAATGACACGATCAATCAAAAAGGGAATATATGTGGATGAGAAGCTTCTAAAAAAGATAGAAGGCAAAAATCCTAGGAGCACTCCTCTCATCAAGACATGGAAAAGAGCAAGTCAGATTTCACCTGAAATGGTGGGCTTTACTTTTGGAGTACACAACGGCAAAATGCATGTCGAAGTGATCGTGACCGAAGACATGGTAGGGCACCGACTAGGAGAATTTTCACCTACTCGCAAATTTACGAAACATGGAGGAAAGATGCAAAAGGAAATGGAGCAGAAGAAAAAGGAAGCTGAAATAGCTCAGGCAAAAACTGCTACCGCTGTTACCGACACCAAGAAGAAATAATTTTTAACAACAACATGAAGGCATTTTTAAAAAATTACAGACAGTCTCCTCGAAAGGTTCGCCTTGTGGCTGACCTAGTACGTGGAAAGAAGACCGAAAGCGCTTTGGTTATATTGGATAGCCTTCCAAAGAGAGCATCCCTTCCGATCAAGAAGCTTATTGCTGGAGCAGTTTCAAATGCCCTATATACAGGAGCTGAAAAATCCAACCTTTTTGTAAAAGAAATCCGAGTTGACAAAGGAATCGTAATGAAGAGAATGATGCCAAGAGCAATGGGACGAGGCGCTCGTATCAACAAGAGAACTAGCCATGTAACCTTGGTATTAGGAGACAAGACCACCACTGCCACTGTTTCAAAACCTGCAAAAAAGATAAAAGAAGTAAAGATAGTAAAAGAAAAAAAGCCAGCTAAGAAAACAACCGCAAAATAATATGAGTAAAATAGTACATCCATACGCACATAGACTGACAATCCTAAGAGACTGGAAATCTCATTGGTTTGCTGATGGTCATAAATACAAAGAATACCTAAAAGGCGATGTGCTTTTGCGAGAATATTTAGAAAAAAGATTGCGTGGAATGTACGTTTCTTCTATTGAAATCGAGCGAAGCCCAAAAGCTACCCGCTTTATTTTGAAAACATCACGACCAGGACTTATCATCGGACGAAACGGAGAAGGAGCAACCAAGCTTAAGGCTGATATGGTAAAGCAGATGGCAAGATTGAAACTTCCAAAGATCGAAGACTTTAAGCTTGAAATCGTAGAAATCGGAAACCCTGAAGCAGATGCATCCATCGTGGCATATATGATTGCCGAAGGACTTGAAAAGCGTATGCCATATCGCCGAGTGATGAAGCAAATCATTGAAAAAGTGATGGCTACTCAGGGAGTAGAAGGAGCAAGAATAGTACTTGGTGGAAGATTGGGAGGAGCAGAAATCGCTCGTACGGAAGAACTTAAGCGCGGATCCATTCCGCTTCAGACTTTCCGCGCGGACATTGATTTCAAGAGAGAAAGAGCAGTCTTGCCATACGGTACCATCGGAATAAAAGTATGGATTTACCGAGGAAAGATTTTTAACGAAAAGAAGAGCGCATAACAATTTAATTTACTACCATGTTGATACCAAAAAAAGTAAAATTCAGAAAGTGGCAGACACAGAGAACAAACCCAAAAAAGATTACAGCGGATACTCGCGGTATTAGTCTTTCCTTTGGCTCATTTGGTCTAAAGGCAGAGACAGCAGCCCGAGTAAAGTCCAACCAGCTTGAATCTGCTCGAAAGGTGGTAGCTCGAACCCTGACCAAGACCGGAAAATATTGGATTCGTGTTTTTCCAGATCGACCATATACTGCAAAAGCAGCAGAGGTAGGAATGGGAAAGGGAAAAGGAGATCCACAAGGATACTGCATGCAGGTAATGCCAGGACGTATTCTTTTTGAAGTGGACGGAGTAGATGAAAAGACTGCCCGTGAAGCTCTACGAAAAGCAGGAACCAAGCTTCCAGTTAAAACAAGAATAATTTCAAGAGCATAATATGAAAGACAAAAAGAACAGCTTAAAAGAAGTAAAAGTGGAGGACCTTCGAAAGAAACTGCACGAACTTGAAGAAAAGGGGAGAGTAATAAAATTCAAGGCAGAAGGATCCAAGTCAAAAAACGTCAAAGAAGGTATGACTCTACGAAAAGAAATTGCTCGAATAATGACAGAGTTAAATAGCCCGTTAAGAAAAGAAAAATAATATGACAACAGCAAAACAAATTTTAAAAGGAGTAGTAGTATCGGACAAGATGGACAAGACCGTAGTGGTTTCTGTTTCTCGATTCGTGAAGCATCCTAAATACGGAAAATACTACAAGATCAACAAGAAATACAAGGCGCACGATCCAGAAAATAAGGCAAAGACTGGCGACCAGGTAGAGATAGAGTCAATCAGACCAATTTCCAAAGACAAAAGCTTTAAAATAGTCGGATAAATATATGATCCAAACAGAAACATTAGTTAAAATAACAGACAACGCTGGAGGTACCGTAGGAAAGGTCTTCAAGGTTCTTGGAAGTTCCAAGAAGAGATACGCTTCCCTAGGGGAGAGAGTGATCATTTCCGTAAAAATCGCAAGCCCTCGAAAAGCAGTAAAGAAAAAGGACGTCCATGAAGCTGTAGTAGTTCGCACTCGAGAAGCATACCGCCGAAAAGATGGTTCATACATCAGATTTGATGACAACGCAGTAGTGATCTTGGAAAAAGGAAAGATGGATCCAAAGGCAGGACGTGTATTCGGTCCAATTCCTAGAGAGCTTGCAGAAATGGGTTACCAGAAGATAATCTCTCTAGCACAGGAAGTAATATAAATAACAAAACCATGAAATTAAAAAAAGGAGACAATGTAATAATTTTGGCTGGTAAGGATAAAGGAAAGAAGGGAAAAATTCTTCGTTCTTTGCCTAAGAAAAACAAGGTGGTGATAGAGGGAATGAATATACTCAAAAGACACCGCCGACCACGAAAAAGCAACGAAAAAGGTTCCATTGTGGACATGGCAATGCCTATACATGCCTCCAATGTGAAGAAGGCGTAAATTTTAATATACATATATGAAACACCAAACAGTAAAAGAAAAAGAAGCAGAGAGCTATGAGAAGCTAAAGGGAGAATACGGATACAAGGGCATGATGGCGGCTCCTCGCTTAAAGAAAGTGATTGTAAGCGCAAGCACCGGAACCCTAGTAAAGAAAAACAAGGATGCAAACAATCATGTGTTGGATCGATTCTCAAAGATCACTGGACAAAAAGGAGCAGTGCGCGGAGCTAAAAAATCTGTCTCTGCTTTCAAAATAAGACAAGGAGATCCAATCGGAGTGATGGTCACTCTTCGCGGAAAGAGAATGTACTCATTTCTTGAAAAGCTTTTGAATGTGGCACTTCCTCGTACAAAAGACTTCCGTGGCCTAAATATAAAGGCAGTAGACAGTATTGGAAATCTGACTATTGGTATCAAAGAGCACACTATCTTTCCTGAGACAGCTGACGAAGATATCAAGGACGTTTTTGGACTAGCTATCACCGTAGTTTCAACTGCCAAGACAAAAAAAGAGGGAACAGCCTTCTTTGAGTTGCTTGGAGTTCCTTTCAAGAAAGAGGAGAGCAAGTAATCCTTTGGCGAAAGGCGTATTTCTTTTAATAATTTGACTTTTTTAGGGGTTCTGCTAATATGAACCCCAAGGAGCAATGCTTTGTTTAATCCGTTTTTCTCCTTTAATTCTTTGGGTAGATTTACTTACAGAGAGTTGGAGGAACAAAACGTGATATTGCGAAGCTCAAGTTCCGTTATATCGTTATGGCAAAAACATCAGTAGTAGCAAGATCAAAAAAGAAACCAAAGTTTAGCACTCGAGCAAAGAATCGATGTTTTCGTTGTGGCCGAGGAAAAGGTTTTATGCGAGATTTTGGCATGTGTCGTATCTGTTTCCGAGAATTTGCCAATGAAGGAAAATTACCAGGAGTAAGAAAATCTTCTTGGTAGAAAAATAATATGGACCCAATTTCAAACATGATCGTAATGATAAAGAATGCATCTCTCGCTCGCAAAGAGAGTGTTTCTATGCCTTATTCAAAATTAAAGCACGCTATCGCAAATTGTCTTCACAAAGAAGGATACATCGGAGCGATTGATAAAAAGGCTAAAAAAGGACATCCATCTTTGGAAATCGAGCTTCTTTATGGAGAAGACAACAAGCCAAAGGTTTGCGATATCGAAAGAATTTCCAAGCAGTCAAAGAGAGTGTATTTTGGAACAAAGGATATTCATGTAGTACGTGGAGGTAGAGGGCTATTGGTCCTTTCTACTCCAAAAGGAATTTTAGGAGGAAAAGAAGCTAGGAAAGAACAAGTCGGAGGGGAAGCCCTTTTCAAAGTTTGGTAAATATAAAGTCATGTCAAGAATAGGAAAACAAGAATTAGTAATACCGAAGGGAGTAAAGCTGGTACGCGACGGCAGCAATTTGACTGTGACTGGATCCAAAGGGTCTATCACAAAAATTTTCCGAGACGATATCAAGATCAATATTGCAGAAGACAAAGTAACTTTGGAAATAAAGAGAAACGACAAGTTTTCTAAAGCACTTTGGGGTACATACGCATCCCTTATCAAAAATATGGTTGAAGGGGTAGAGACTCCATATCAGAAAAAGATTATTCTTGAAGGAGTTGGATTTAAGTCAGAAGTGAAAGGAAAAGAATTTCATTTTGCGCTTGGATTTTCTCACCCAGTCATCGTACCAATCCCCGAAGGCATCACCGCTACTGCTGAAAAGAACAACATCACTATCAGTGGAGTAGACAAAGAGCTAGTAGGAGGCTTCGCAGCTTCTATCCGAGCTCTAAAGAAGGCTGAGCCATATAAAGGAAAGGGAATGAGATACGAGGGAGAAGTAGTTCGCCGAAAACAAGGTAAGAAGACTACATAGTTTTTAAAGATCGATCGAAAATTTCAAAAAATCATGAAAAGGACAAAAGAAGAAAAAAGAATACGATTGAAGGCAAAGATCAAATCAAAGATGCATGGTACTTCTGAGTGCCCACGTCTTTCGGTCTTTCGTTCAAACAAATTTATTTATGCTCAGATCATTAATGACGACCTAGGAAATACCTTGGCAGAAGCGAACGACGCAAAGGTAGAAAAGGGAACCAAGGTAGAGAGAGCGCAAGAAGTAGGAAAGATGGTTGCTGAAGCATGTAAAAAGATAGGAGTCGAAAAGGTAGTATTTGATCGTAATGGTTTTAAATATACTGGCCGAGTAAAGCTAGTAGCAGATGCAGCTAGAAGTGGTGGACTTAAATTTTAATAAAAAAAATGGAAAACAAAGAAGAAAAAAAAGGAATACAGGGACAAGATGAAAATCGCGCACCGCGAGGTAGAGGGGGACCCCGACGCCGAGATGGTGGGGCACGTCCAAAGCCTGAATTCGATCAGAAGATTCTTGATATTCGCCGAGTGACTCGTGTGGTTGCAGGAGGACGCCGATTTTCTTTCAGCGTATCCTTGGTAGCTGGAGACCGAAAGGGTTCAGTAGGTCTTGGTCTTGGAAAGGCAGGAGATACTGCGCTTGCCATAAACAAAGCTCTCCGAAATGCAAAGAAAAACATGGTGACCTTGAAACTTACCGAATCTTCCTCAATTCCTTTTGAACTTTCCGCAAAGTTTGGTAGCGCTAGCGTGATGATGATGCCAAACAAAGGACGAGGTCTAGTAGCCGGAACAGTGATTCGTGATATCGCCAAGCTAGCAGGAATAAAAGATATCACTAGCAAGGTATTTTCTGGAACAAAAAACAAGTTGAACAATACAAAGGCAGTGATGAAAGCACTCGAACCACTTTCTTCAAAATACACAAAGGTTATAGATAAAGCAGAACCCAAAGAGGGAGGGCCCGGAAATCGGGAAGCAGCGCCCGCAAGAGAAGATAGAGTGCCCGCAAGTAAGGTGGCTAAAGAATAAATTTTATGTTGATACACGAATTAAAAAGAAAAAATAAAAACAAAAAGGACCGAATCGTCGGTCGTGGTGGAAAGCACGCCAAGACTTCTGGGCGTGGAGGTAAAGGGCAGACTGCCCGCGCTGGAAACAAGCGCCGACCAGAGCTTCGTGATATCATAAAGAGATTGCCAAAGAAGCGAGGATACAAGTTTAATTCTACTCGAAAGGACAAGGTAGTAGTAAAGGAAAAAGTATCTACCGCAGGCAAAGTGAAATCCTTTTCCGAGATCCGAAAAGAGCTTGGTATAAAAGGAAGAAAGATAATAATAAAGTAAGCTATGAATTTCTGGCACAAAATTAAACTGATCTTTACAGATGCATCTCTCCGAAAGAAGGTGCTGTTTGTGCTTTTCGCCTTGATTGTCTTCCGATTGCTTTCTACTATTCCAATTCCGAGCATCGATACTCTGGCGCTAAATCAGTTTTTGTCCAACAATCAATTCTTTGGGATTTTGAATATCTTTTCCGGAGGTGGACTTTCAAACCTTTCTATAATCATGCTTGGAGTAGGACCATATATTACGAGCTCCATCATCATGCAACTCCTCACTATCATGGTGCCTTCTTTGAAGAAGCTTTATCATGAAGAAGGGGAGGCAGGACGAAAGCGATTTACTCAGTACTCTCGATATCTCACTGTGCCATTGGCTGCTATTCAGGGGTACAGCTTGCTCGCTATTTTGGAACAGCAAAATATTTTGACTGGCCTCACTCCTTTTGATCGCGTGATGAATGTGATCATCGTGGTAGCTGGAGCACTTTTGACCATGTGGCTCGGAGAGCTCATTTCAGAATTCGGAATCGGAAACGGAGTATCCTTGCTCATCTTTGCTGGTATCGTATCTGTGCTTCCATCTGAAGTCAGCCAGCTAGCATTTACATTTGAACCTTCGCAGATCCCACTCTTGGTAGCCTTTGTGGTGGTGGGAATTCTGGTAATCGCCGGTGTGGTAGTGGTGACGGAAGCTGAGCGACCGATTCCGGTCACTTACGCAAAACGAGTGCGTGGAATGAAAATGTACGGCGGAGGCTCTACCTACATTCCTCTTCGCGTAAACCAGGCTGGAGTGATCCCAATCATCTTTGCCCTTTCTATTCTTCTGTTCCCTCAAATGATCGGAAACTTTTTGGCTGGGGCAACAAATCCTACTTTGCAAAAAGTGGCTACATCACTCGCTTCCTTTTCTCAGACTTCGCTATTGTACGGAGTGTTGTACTTCATTCTTGTATTTATGTTTACCTACTTCTATACCGCTGTTACTTTTGATCCAGAATCCCTTTCTACAAATCTACAGAAAAATGGTGCATTCATTCCAGGTATTCGTCCAGGTGCTTCTACTGCTGAATATATTTCCAAAGTGTTGGGTAGAATCACCTTGCTCGGTGCAGTATTCTTGGGATTGATCGCAGTCCTTCCTTTAGTCACTCAGGCTGTGACTGGTATTACAGCTATTGCCCTCGGCGGTACAGCCCTCCTCATCGTAGTTTCTGTGGTCCTAGACCTCATCAAAAAAGTGGACGCGCAAGTCTCCATGCGCGAGTACTAGGTGCACATGCAAGGGGACCCTTTCCACACCCACCACCCTTACCTGTGGATAACATGCAAGGGGTCCCCTTACCCTAGGAGTTGAGCCACTTTTGGTATTCAGAAAGCACGATTTTAACAACCTCATCGAGGTTGTTTTTGTTTGTGTCTATTACTATATCAAAATTGCTCTTGTCTGTGTGATTTGTGATGCCATATATATCTTTGTACCTTTTCTTTTCACTCTCAAGACGTTCATTTATTTTATGAAAAATCTCGTCGGGATTTTCGGAGCTTTCGCTTTGTCGGCGGAGAGCATTTTCTTTGATGTTGTTCAAAATTCTTTCCTTGGCGATTTCAGGGGGGAGGTCCAAATATACTTTGAAAGAGTTGGGAATAAAATGAAACGCTAGGCGGGAATCAATCACGATTTTATCCATCTCGCCAACCTTTCGTACCTCGTCGTCAATACTCACATCTATAGTCGGGTCATTTTCAGCTTGGGCAGATAGTTCGTTTATGGAAAGCCTCCTTTCGAGAGCGATTTTTCTCATAAAATCCCCAGAAGAAAATCTTTGATATCCTAAATTTTGGGCCACGCGGTCGGCGGTGCTAGATTTCCCGCTTCCTAAAGTACCGGTGATAGAGATGATTTCTTTTTTCATGTACAGCCATCATATTACAAAAACCTTGATTATTCAAGCTAAATCTAGTATCCTGTACACAATATGCAACCACAAACATTCGTGTTTTTTGGAATAGTGGGTTCCGGCAAAGGGACTCAAGTAAAACTATTAATGGATTTTTTGAAAGGAAAATCCGATAAAGAAATAACATACGCCTATCCTGGAGCTGAATATCGCAAACACATAGAAAGCGGAAGCTATACTGGCAATCTAATAAAGGATTCTGTGGGCAGAGGTGAGCTACAACCAGATTTTTTGACCACCTCTATTTTTACTGGAATATTGATGGAGTCACTGACAGACGAAAAGCATTTTATCGCGGACGGGTATCCTCGTACCATCAGACAGGCAGAAAGTTTTGAGTCGATGATGAAATTCTATAAGCGTAACAATATAAAGATTATCTACATCGAACTTTCTGAGCAAGAAGCGATGAAGAGAAATCTATTGCGCGGAAGAATTGATGACACAGAAGAGGGAATAAAAAGACGGTTCCAAGAGTATGTAAACAATGTCGTTCCTGCAATGGATCATTTTAAAGGAAAAGCAGGGTACGAGATATTTGCCATTAATGGAGAGCAGAGCATCGAAAGTGTTCACCAGGATATTATTAAAGCTCTAGGACTCTAATCATTATGGAAACTATCATCATTTCATTGGGAGGTTCGCTCATTGTTCCAGATGATGTAGATGTAGTTTTCCTTAGAAGCTTTAGAGAGCTCATTCTTTCCGAAGTAGAAAAAGGAAAGAGATTTGTGATTATTGCCGGCGGAGGAAAAGTTTGCAGAAAATATCAGGACGCCGCAAAAGAAGTAAAAGAAATGAGCGCAAAAGAATTGGACTGGCTCGGAATTCACTCTACTCGATTTAATGCCGAGTTTATCAAAATCCTTTTCAAAGATTTAGTAGAAGAAAATATTATTCTTGATCCAACTTTGCCTGTGAAAATGGACAGGCCAATAGTGCTCGGGGGAGGATGGAAGCCTGGATGGAGTACGGATTATGATGCAGTGATGTTGGCAAAACAGCTCGGAGCAAAAAAGGTAGTAAATCTTTCAAACATTGATTATGCTTACGACAAAGATCCACGAAAGTTTCCTGATGCGAAAAAGCTTGAGAAAGTTTCTTGGCAAGAATACCGAGCATTCATTCCAAAAGAATGGAATCCTGGACTTTCTACCCCCTTTGATCCAATAGCATCAGAGCTAGCAGAAAATGAAGGCATAGAAGTGGCTATAATGAACGGCAATCCAATTCAAAATTTTGCAAATTACCTAGAAGGAAAAGAGTTCCCGGGAACAGTAATACGATGATTTATATAAAAACAAAAGAAGAAATTGAAATACTTCGCGAGGGAGGCAGGAGACTGGCGACCATCTTGCACAAAGTAAAAGAAAAGGTAGTGCCTGGAGTTTCTACTAAAGAGCTAGATGACTATGCCTACTCGCTAATAAAGAAAGGAGGGGATGAGCCAGCTTTTTTAAACTACAAGCCTGAGGGAGCCAGGAGCGCTTTTCCAGCTAGTCTCTGTGTGTCAGTGGGAGAAGAAGTAGTGCATGGGATTCCTAGTAAAAACAGGATACTGAAAGAGGGAGAGAATATCACCATAGATCTCGGACTAAAACACAAAGGGATGTTTACCGATATGGCTATCACCGTACCAGTAGGAAAGATTAGTCCTGCTATGAAAAAACTTTTGGAGGTGACAGAGGAGGCCATGCATGTAGGGATAGACGCAGCAGTGGGCGGAGGTAGGGTGGGGGATATCGGACACGCAATTGAAAAATATGTGAAGCCCCATAAATATGGAATAGTAGATGTCTTGGCAGGCCATGGAGTAGGAAAATATATTCACGAAGATCCATTTGTGCCAAACTTTGGGAAAAAAGGAACAGGTGAAAAGCTAGTGCCTGGAATGGTGATAGCAATTGAGCCGATGTTAAACATGGGCAAGAAAAACGTAGTGCTAGAGCACGACGGGTATACATTTCGTACATCGGACGGAAAGCCTAGTGCTCACTTTGAGCTCACCGTCCTAATCACCGACCATGAGCCTGAGATTTTGACGAAGGTTTGATCAAGGTGTAAGGGGACCCCTTGCATGTTATCCACAGGGTGTGGATAAAGTGTAAGGGGACCCCTTGCATGTTATCCACAGGTGGAGGGGACCTTTCTTTTTGGTTACTAGTTTTGCTATAATTTTTGATACGAGAGACGCGATCTTCCATATAATATGGAGCGGAAGATCAATTTTTCTATCAACGAATATTATCATTTATACAACCGTGGTACGGATAAGCACGAGATTTTTCTCGATTCCAAGGATTATTTGAGATTTAAGGCTCTGCTCTATGTGTGTAATAGTTCAGACTCTGTAGACATAGCTCGGCATTTCAAAAACGGCCGTACTTTCTCTGACCTATTTTTCGTGCGCAGAAAAAGAACACTTGTCGACATAGGGGCATATTGTCTCATGCCTAATCACTTTCATATTTTAGTAAAAGAAAAGATTCCAGGAGGAGTAACTCAATTTATGCTAAAGCTCCTTACTGGCTATTCGATGTATTTTAATAAAAAACACAAAAGGACTGGGCCAGTATTTGAGAGGGCATTTAAAGCGAAGCATGTTAACACGGATACATACTTAAAATATTTATTTGCTTATATTCATTTAAATCCGGTAAAAATAATTGACCCAGAGTGGAAAGAGAGCGGAATTAGTGATATTCGTAGGACAGAGAGATATTTAAATAGTTATCAAAATTCTAGCTATTTAATTTACCAGCAGAAAAATTATCAAGAAGAAGAAATTATTAACAAAGGAGCTTTTCCGGAATATTTTGAAAAAGTCGATGACTTTAATGATTTTATAAAAGAATGGCTTTTGTTTAATACACATGAGGGTTTGGGCGAGGGCCAAGGGTAAGGGTAAGGGTCGGCAAGGGGTAAGGGGTCCCCTTGCATGTTGCGTGTAAGGGGACCCCTTACATGTTATCCACAGTTTTGACAGGTTGGGGACACAAAGAATATAATCGAAAGATGAGTGACTAGATCCGCCGAGGTCTGGTCTTTTTCTATTTTATAAGTAATTTTCTCTAATAATGAAAAATCTATTCAATCATAAATCACTCAAAGTGATGCTCTGGGTTCTTGGGCTGACGGTGATTCTTTTTGGTTCGGGACTGGTTTCTCGTATAGCATTTTTGTTTCATCAAGAGGACGTAGAAGCAAAATTAAAGGAAATACATGAGGCGAAGATTTCCTTGGCAGATATAACAGGTGAAAACATGCCTTCTTTTACGGGTTCTAAATCAAAGGATACCGTGGAAGGTATAGATGAAAACAATAACGGCATCAGGGACGATGTGGAGCTTTCAATATTAAATGCCTATCCTGATCTAGTGACACGGGCCCAATTAATGCAGTACGCTTTTGCCCTACAGACTATGGCAAATACAAAATATGTAAATGAAGATATTGCCACAGCAGTCATTCAAGAAAAAAGTCGAGCATATGAATGTTTGGCCAGTCATCTACCGAAAGATACAGAAAATATTTTGGAGATTAGCGACGAGCTTGCTCAATTTGTAGAAAAATTACAGCTTAATACTCCGGCGCGCATCAAGGCCGACGACAACTTTTACAAAAAAATTGGCAGCTTTAATCAAACACAAAAGGAATTTTGTGATCTAAAGATATGAGAACATTCAATAAAATTTTGATAACAGTTTTGTTTTTCATCTTTTTATTTTTAGCTGGATTTGGGGAAGCGTTTGCACAGTATTGCTCACCGGATGATTTTACGGTAGTCACTATCAATGGCATTTTTACTACTGAAAAGGAAGCGGTAGCCAACATGGAAGGACTCAGAAAAATTTTGCCTTTTAATCGTAATACTGAGGAAATTAAGGTTGATTATCTTCATAATCCAACTCACTTAGGAGGCGTCACTGATCTTTTTGCTGCCGCATATCAAAAGTATTTTGACGAAAGGGAGGTGCGTGATTTTGACCTAGTTGAAATTTTAAAAGAGGCAAGTAAAAAAATTACCACTCAGAAGGTATTATTGGTGGGCCATTCTCAAGGGAATTTTTATGCTAATAGTTTCTACGACACTGTGGCCAATCGGTCTGGAGGAATCCCCGCTGAGTCTATACGATTGTTTGGAATAGCCACTCCTACTAGTCGAGTTGCCGGAGATGGAAAGTATCTTACTTCAGATACTGACAAGGTCATAAATCTAATTCGGACGGGAAAGATCGTAAGCGTGTTGCCTGCAAATGCAAAAGTAACTTTAGACCCTGGCGATGATTCTAATGGACACAATTTCCGAAATGTTTACCTAAAATATTTAAAAGGAGACATTATAAGAGGTGTATATAATTCGCTCGGAGAACTTTCCAATAATTCTGTTCAATTGAAAGAAAATTATTGCATTGCTCCTCCCGATCCTACGCTTGGGCATCGTATTCTCGAGGGATTCTTTTTTCTTGCAGATCCATATGCGCTAGCGGGAAAAGCAATAATCAAAACTGCGGTGAAAGGGGCGGACTATTTGTCACAGAAGATTGCAGAAGGTGCGCTCTCGATTTTTAGCAAGCTAGCTAGTACGGCGGAGAAAATTCCAAACGAATCGGTCGCTGTAATTGCATACGACAATCTTGTTACTGATCAAACTGATAAGCAAAAATCGGCGGAACCGACTCAGCAAACTATCTCTCCCTCCACACCTCCTCAAACTTTTCAAATTGCACCCATCTGGAATCAAGCCGCAAATCTTAGCACTTCTAGCACAAGTGAAAACATAGATCCTTCGAAACCAGATTCTGTTGTTTTGAATCCAAGTAGAAACAGGAGCTCTCGGAACGTTTCTCCTTCACCTGTGAGTGAGGTCGTAGACCCTGTCGTGATTCCACCTGATGAGGAGGACAACCATTCTGAAGAAGAAGAGGATGACAACGATTCCGAAGGAAATGGAAACGAAGAAGAAAGCAATGAAGAAGGGGGGAACAATGGAAATGAAGAAGAAAACGGAAACGAAGAAGGAGGAAATGGCGGCGGGGAGGAAAGTGATCCGCCAATTCCGGGACAGATCAAATATATTGATAAATATAAATTTGGAACAGGGAACGGAGACGGACGTGATTGGCAAGTCTGGGCTTTTAATGGTTCAAATATATATGACTGGTCCGATACTTATATAAATGGATACTTAAATGAGAAATTCAAACTTCAAACATACAGAGGATTCTGGTGTTCGCAGTGCTTGGAACGAGGAATATTTAAAAACGGTGATCCTAGGCTGGGCTTTCTTCGCACTGACCTTACTATTTCTTCCCTTGAATATAGTCCGCAAAATAACATGATTGACGCTACATACTTAGTTGATATTCTGTGGGATGCTCTTGGCTACACCTATACAATTACTAATTTGTCGGATGATAATACTGTGCATGCTACAGGACATACAGACATTGCAGGAGTTGATGAAAATATGTGGGTGGGTTGGGACGGGTCATTTAATTCGTTTAAATTTTTTCCTTCGGGGGATTGGATTGGAATACCGTATGCTTCTCCGGGCTTAGAAGGAGGGGGTAGTATGATGATGGAACCTTTTGCTGTATACATTGGACTTCCTCTGCCATTATTGCCACATTTGAGCACGACCACTTCCGGTCCATATGAAAACGATGGATTAAATATTCTGGAAGGAAATGAAAACCAAACAATTTTTTCTTTTCGAGTGATTTATACATGTCCACTTAATAGAGAACCCGAGCAAGTAATGTTGCATACGGAAAATTTAAATTCATCCCTACTTTCAGATTTTTCTATGGAAAGAATAACATCGGGAGAAGGTATATTTAGTGACGGAGATTTTTCTAACGGTGAAATGTACGGATATGATGGAACATTTGAAGCGGGAGAATATGATTATTATTTTACTTCTACCGACGATGACGAGACTTTTCGTTTTCCGACAACAGATACGAAATTTAAATTTACCGTCACTTCTCCGACCTATACATATATTCCTAAATATTCCTTTGGTGTAGATGAGTTAGGTCGATATTGGCAGATTTGGGCTTTTGATGGGTCATATGTATATGATTGGAAAAATAGTTATAGAAATGGTTTTCTTCGCCAAGATTTTAAAATAAAAACTGCAGAATCAGGGACGGGCAGTGAAAATTTCTTGGAGCGAGGTATCTTTAATCGCGATCCGCAAAAAGGATTCGAATCTTCTGATGTTACACTTTCGCTTCTCAAAAATAATCCTCAAAATAATATGGATGGAGAAATATATAGCGTTTCGATTACTTGGAAGGCGACGGGGTATACGTATTATCTTAGAAGAGGGGAACAGCTCGTGGGCTACGAAGAAGTGGTGGTGGAAAGTTTAGATGAAAATACTTGGGTCGGGTGGAACAGTTCAGAAAATCACTTCCAAACTTTCCCTTCGGGTGAATGGTTTTCGATCGAAGATTCTCCTTTCCCTCCCTATTCCGGCGGATTTAATATGATTCTGAAACCCCTTCCCGTTTACGAATCGACATATTCCCCCTAATATGGTATTATATACTCATGCTCACCAAGCATTTCTTCAAAACCGTCCTTCTATTTACGGCTATGATTCTATTAGCCCTATTAGGATTGTATTGGATAAGTGGGATGGAAGGAGCAGACCCTCGAGCAAAAGAGGTAGTAGAATGGTTTGCAGAATAAGGATATTATGATATAGTAGAGGTACCGCAAAGACGACAGGCATCCATAAGTCCTGTAGAGTGGTCGATACCCGTTTTCGTTTTCTGCCCAAAGGCGGAGCATGAAATCGGCACTTGCGGCTCTTATTAGCATTGAGCCGTTTTTTTGTTTAAAATTCGCAAAAGCGAAAAAATACATATGGCATTATTAAGATCAAAAAAAGAAGAAATAGTAAAAGGATTGGGGGAGGCTATCGATAGCTCAAAGTCCGTAGTGTTCGTGGATTTCCACGGATTAAATGTGACCGACGAGACTGTGCTTCGCCGAGATCTTCGAGAAAAGGAAGTGGGATACAAAGTGTCTCGCAAAAGCCTTTTGCGAAGAGCCCTCGAAGGAAAAGCCGAAGGAGAACTTCCACCCCTAACAGGAGAAGTGGCATTGGCCTACTCTAACGATCCGATCGCAAGCGCACGTGAAGTTTACGCTTTTCATAAAAGTCACAACGGATTGCTCAGCATTCTCGGAGGGATTTTTGAAGGAAAGTTTGTGGACGCAGAAAAGATGACCGAGATTGCTACTATCCCAAGCAGGGAAGTACTTCTCTCAAAGATTGCATTCTTGCTCAAATCTCCTATGCAGAGATTGGCTATCGCTGTCGGCGAAGTTGCCAAGAAAAAATAATTATAAATTTATATTTTAAAATAATATGTCAAAATTCGACGCATTTATGAAAGACTTGGAATCAGCTTCTGTTATGGAGTTGAATGACCTCGTCAAAGAAATTGAAGAAAAGTTTGGAGTGTCCGCAGCAGCAGTTGCTGCCGCTGGTCCTGCCGCAGGAGCTGCAGCCGCAGAGGAAAAGGATTCCTTTACAGTAGTTCTTGCTTCGGCTGGTGAACAAAAGATCGGAGTGATGAAGGTAGTAAAAGAAGTCCTAGCACTCGGATTGAAAGAAGCTAAAGATTTAGTAGACGGCGCTCCAGTAACCTTGAAAGAAGGTATGAAGAAAGATGAAGCTGAAGACCTAAAGAAGAAGCTCGAAGAAGCTGGTGCGAAAGTGGAATTGAAATAACAAAACTTAAAACCCCTGAATACTTCTTTTGAAAAGCACGAAAATTTTCTGCTGAAAATTTTCTCTCTCCGGCGCCGTCGCGCCTCCGAAGGCTTTTCTCAAGAAGTATTCAGGGGTTTTTGTGTTATTATACGTACATGCAACACCAAAAAACGGCCCTCATTTCTGTTTATAATAAAAATGGTCTAGAAGATTTTGCCAAGGCCCTAGTATCTATGGGCTGGAAAATAATCTCTTCGGGAGGGACGGCAAAATATCTTTCGGAAAATGGAATAGCGGTGACGGACGTTGAGGAGATCACGGGCATGCCGGCAATATTGGGACACCGAGTAGCGACCTTGCATCCAAAAATTCACGGGGGACTTTTAGCGCTCGATACTCCGGAACATATTGCGGACTTGGAAAAATATGGAATCTCTCGCATCGATATGGTGTGTGTAGATTTCTATCCCTTAGAAGATGAGGTTGCAAATCCGGACGCCACTCGTGAATCAGTGATAGAGAAAACAGACATTGGCGGACCGACCATGATCAGGGCTTCGGCCAAAGGAGGAAGGATCACTATTTGCGACCCTATCGATCGACCAAGAGTAATCGAATGGCTACAAGCTGGTGAACCAGAGAAAGAAAATTTTCTAAACGCACTTTCTGCCAAGGCAGAAGCGGTAGTGGGAAGGTACTGTTCCATTTCTGGAGAGTATCATAGTGGAGGTGAATACAAAGCAATTTTTGGAAAAAGAAACTACGAATGTGCTTACGGGGAAAATGCATATCAGAAGCCGGCGGCTCTCTTTGAAAATCTAGGAAGCAAGGATGCACTAGCGGTGCACAATTGGAAGCAGGTCGGAGGCAGTGCCATGAGCTACAACAATATATGTGATCTTGATCGGATGATCCAGACAGTCACCCATATCGGAGCGGGGTTTGAAAAAAACTTTTCGCAAGTTCCGTTTGTGGCTATTGGAGTAAAGCATGGAAATCCATGTGGGGCAGGAGTGTCAGATGCTGATGGCGGAGTGGCAGTGGAAAAAATGCTCACTGGCGATTTACGCGCAATCTTTGGCGGGATGGTGATGGTAAATTTTCCAGTTGATGAAAAGATTGCAGAAGACCTGATTCATAAATATGTAGCGGAGGGGAGGAGATTGCTCGACATGGTGGCCGCGCCTTCTTTTAGCGAAGAAGCAATCGAAATACTTTCTCGCAAAAAGGGGAAGTGCCGTTTGGTAGTAAATCCAAAGATTGAAAAGGCGGGGCAGGACTCACTCGATATAGCCAAAAGATTCCGATATGTCCGAGGTGGATTTTTAGAGCAACCAAACTACACCTTCGTACCTGTGGATAACATGCAAGGGGACCCCTTACACGCAAACATGCAAGGGGACCCCTTACCCCTAAACGCCTTGCCCCAAGATGCAGTGCTCGCTTGGGCAGTAGGTAGTACTTCAAACAGCAACACCATTACACTAGTAAAAGATGGACAGCTACTAGGAAACGGAGTCGGCCAGCAGGACAGAGTGGGAGCGGCAAAGCTTGCAATCTCTCGCGCCGATGAGTCAGCCGGATTTCGAGCAAGTATGGGAGAGGCCCAAAGCGCAGAGAGCGCCCAAAGCGCCCAAAGCGCACAGGAGGGCACACAAACAGCCGACCTCACAGGAGCCACGGCATACAGCGACAGTTTCTTCCCATTTCCTGATGCTCCAGAAGTATTAATAGACCGAGGAATAAAGACGATTTTTTCTACGAGCGGGTCAGTAAATGATGAAAAAATAATCGAATTATGTAAAAATAGGGAAGTAAAACTTATTCTTATACCGGATTCAGAAGCTAGAGGATTTTACCAGCATTAACTTTAATTTTTGCAACCTGTGGATAACATGCAAGGGGACCCCTTACATGCGAGGTATAATATAGAGCATATGGAAATATTAGGAAAAATACTAGGAAGCCCGTCTAGGGTAAAAATGATGAGGCTTTTTTTGCAAAACAAAAGCAAAGCTTTTACCAATAAAGATATAGTAAGTAGAAGTAGGGTGAATCTTTCGGTGGTCCGCAAAGAGCTCGCTCTTCTTTCGTCGGCAAATTTTGTAAAAAAGATGTCTGCAGGTTGGACCTTCAATCTAGCTTTCCCTTATACAACTGAATTTGAGGATTTATTAATAAATGCCGGAAGCTACGACAAGCAAAACATAATCGAAAGTTTCCGAAAATCAGGAAAGATAAAGCTCTTGATTGTGTCTGGTGTATTTATAAAAGACAAAGACACTCGGGCTGATATTTTAGTGGTAGGAGATAAAATCAAGACCAAGAAAGTGGAAGAAGGTGTGAAAAGACTTGAAGCAGAAATCGGAGTTGAGCTTTCTTACGTTGTTTTTGATACTAAAGAATTTGTATATAGATTGGATATGTACGACAAATTGGTCAGAGATATCCTCGATTTCCCTCACGAGGTCGTGTGGTCCGCCAAAGAGTTATCCACACAAGCACTCAAAAGACCTTGAAATATTGATATAATATGGTCATAAGAATCTTAAGGTCGAACTTAAGAATTATCAGTATTTTTAACATTAGATTATGAATAATATTTGGCTTACTTGGGGTGATGTGTTTAATGCATCATTGCAAGAACTATGGTGGGGCTTCATACAGTTTACTCCTAAACTGTTGCTTGCCATCATCTTGTTTATCATCGGTTGGGTTCTAGGTAACTTGATTGCAAAAGCTTTCGAGCATGTTTTCGGTGCACTTAAAGTAGACAACGCTTTTAGATCTTTAGGACTAGAGAATCTGCTTCATAGAGCAGGAATGAAGTTGAATACCGGTTACTTTTTGGGACAGATTGTGAAGTGGTTTGTAATAATCATCTTCCTTCTTCCATCATTAAATTTGGTTGGATTGGATTACCTTGCTTCCTTCTTGAGATACGATGTTCTAGGTTTCTTGCCTAGAGTAATCGTGGCAGCGTTCATCTTGATCATCGCAGCATATGTTGCTGACTTTGCATCAGGTGCAGTATCAGCTTCCGCTAAAGCAGTGAGTGTTTCATCTGCTCGTACTTTGGCTGCTATCGCAAAGTATGCAGTTTGGATCTTTGCTCTAATCATCGCTCTTGGACAACTAGGAGTGGCTGAAGCATACATGAGCATTTTGTTCACCGGTATCGTAGCGATGCTTGCCCTGTCTGGAGCACTAGCATTTGGACTCGGTGGAAAGGATCACGCTTCTCGTTTGATTTCTCGACTTGGCGAAGAAGTTTCCAACAGACAATAATCAAATATGTGGATAACATGCAAGGGGACCCCTTACACCTAGACCCCTTGCAAATCCTTACAAAAGCCCGGTTTATGCTGGGCTTTTGGCGTTTCTGGGGGTTTTAGGCCTTTTTCTTGACATTGAAAAGCCTTTGATATATACTAGCCCAATCAGTATGACAATAACGAAAAACACGAAACTCAAAAGGCGGCGCTAAAGAGAAGTTTTTTTCTTTTAGCCGCCCACAAGGCGGTTTTTTGTTTGCCGAAACGGATTGAAGATTGAAAACTTAAAGCTACTACGACAATTTCTTTTGTAAAGATATGAATCTTTCCAAGGGGTCTTTATGTCGGTAGGTAGAACAGCTTTCTTATGCCGAGCGGTCGGAAAAGAAAGCTAAATGAAAATTATGATTTTCAGATTTCTTAACAGGAAATTAAGGGCGTACGGTGGATGCCTAGACTGTTAGAGGCGATGAAGGACGTGGCATAGCTGCGATAAGCTCCGGGGAGGTGCCTAGCAACCAATATATCCGGAGATCTCCGAATGGGGAAACCCTATTGAGCAAACCTCAATAACTCTGAACTTGATTCAGAGAGCGCACCCTGGGAAGTGAAACATCTCAGTACCAGGTGGAAAAGAGAATAAAAATTATTTCCTAAGTAGCGGCGAGCGAAAAGGAAAGAGCCCAAACCCAAGTAGCAATATTTGGGGGTTGTAAGGCGGCAATGTAGATTACTAGAAGAGTAAAAAAATAAATTATTAGCTGAAACTGCTGGAAAGCGGTTCCATAGAGGGTGATAGGCCCGTAAGCGAAAATAATTTATCTCTTTTATTGCCGTTCTTGAGTACCCCAGGACACGAATGGCCGGGGGGAATCCAGCGGAACTAACCGCTAAGGCTAAATACTCTAACAGATCGATAGTGAACTAGTACCGTGAGGGAAAGGTGAAAAGAAGCCCGATTAGGGCAGTGAAATAGACCTGAAACCGTATGTCTACAAGGAGTTGGAGCAGGTATTTATATCTGCGACAGCGTGCCTATTGAAGAATGAGCCAACGAGTTTATGCATGTTGTAGGTTAAGCGGGAGAACCGCAGAGCCGTAGGGAAACCGAGTGTTAATAGCGCGAAATAAATATATCATGCATAAGACCCGAAGCCAGGTGAGCTTGCCATGAGCAGGATGAAGTAGGTCGAAAGACTTATGGAGGTCCGAACCCGTTCGTCGTACAACGCGTTGGGATGACTTGTGGTAAGGAGTGAAAAGCTAATCGAACCTGGTAATAGCTGGTTCTCTCCGAAATAGCTTTAGGGCTAGCGTCGCATGTTTCTTTTGGGGGTAGAGCACTGGAAGGTTTCGACAGGGAGCAATCTCGCGAAACCTATCAAACTCCGAATACCAGAAGCCAGAATGCGGCAGTTACACCGTGGGGGCTAAGCTCCATTGGTGAAAAGGGAAACAGCCCGGATCTCAATATAAGGTCCCTAAATCTATGCTAAGTGCAAGACAAGAAGGTGAAATTTCTCTGACAATGAGGAGGTTGGCTTAGAAGCAGCCATCCTTTAAAGATAGCGTAACAGCTCACTCATCCAGAGATTTTGCGTCGAAAATAATTGGGGCTAAGCATAGTACCGAATGTGAGGATTCGTGAATTTCATAGAGGAAGAGTTTCGCATCCAAGGTGGGTGGCCAGCCCAGGAGGGTTACGTACTGGTATATCGTGTATGATATATTGAGCCGGTAGTAGTAACAATCAGGCGATGTTTAAATAAAAACTAATTTAAAAAATTTTTGTTAAAACAAAGCATACAAAGACGAAGGTCTTTGTCGGGTTTTAATCCCGCTTCCTGGGCACGATTTGTTCTTTTGGGTTCTCCAATACGTTAAATATGGTGTTCTGAACGTGTGGATTGATGTTGCGGAGAACCCCGAAATTGTTTGAAAGCCGATATAAAAAAATATCGGCTCCTCTATGAAGTTCACGAGTGGTAGGAGAGTGTTCCACTCTGCTGTGAAGTAGGACCCGTGAGGGCCTATGGAGCGTGTGGAAGTAAGAATGTTGGCACAAGTAACCGCAATGATGCTGAGAACGCATCACGTCGAAAGATCAAGGTTTCCTTGGTAATGATAATCAGCCAAGGGTTAGTCGGGCCTAAGGGGATGGAGAAATCCGCACCCGATGGAAGAGCAGATTAATATTTCTGCACTTCCATATTTTGTGATGAGAGGACGGAGTGTAGTATGCGTCGCTTATTAATGGATTTAAGTTTGCTTCTTGAGGATGATGCGTAGGAAAATCCGCGCGCTGCTTTAAATAGCGAATCCAAGAGAAGTGAAAAGTTTTCGGTTTAGGCCGAGGGCAATTTCGCAAAGCACGCTTCCAAGAAAAATCTCTAAACTTAAAAATATGGAATCCGTACCGCAAACCGACACAGGTGATCAGGTCGAGTAGACCAAGACGAACGAGTGAGAGGTCCCCAAGGAACTCGGCAAAAAAGCAGCCGTAACTTCGGGATAAGGCTTGCCGGCAGAAATGCCGGCCGCAGCGAAAGTATTCCTGGCAACTGTTTACCAAAAACACAGCTCCCTGCGAACTCGGTAAGAGGATGTATAGGGGGTGACACCTGACCAATGCCAGAAGGTCAAATATCGGCGGTGTTTCTTTGTCGCAAGATGGAGATATGCAGACTGATATAAGCCCTGGTGAATGTCGGCCGTAACTATAACGGTCCTAAGGTTCTGCATTTGTTTGCCTATGGCAGACGAGCGCGGAATGACTGGGACTGTTGTAGAAAAAAGTAAACAATTAAATTAAAAAATTATTAGACTATTCGAATGCTACCTGCTCTAGAGTAATGTAGAGACAGTCAAAACTTGGCTAACGAGAGACCAGCGTCAAGCATCCCACCTCTTCGGAGAGGATGAAGATAGAGTCCTTCTTGGGTATAGAAGAGCGAAATACCTTGTCGGGTAAGTTCCGACGCGCACGAATGGTGTAATGACTGGGAAACTGTCTCGGGGACCAGCTCGGTGAAAATACAATACCGGTGAAGATGCCGGTTAAGTGCAGTTAGACGAAAAGACCCTAGAAGCTTTACTATAACTTGATATTGAGCATGTTTTTAAACTGCGTAGAATAGATGGGAGAGGTCTGATGTTAGCGGTTTCGGCTGTTATCTACTCGTCAGTGAAATACCATTCTTTTTGAAGGCATGTTCTAACCAGTACGGAAAAAACGGACTGAGACAGTATCTGGTGGATAGTTTTACTGGGGCTGTACCCTCCTAAAAAGTAAAGGAGGGGTTTAAAGGTCATCTAGGCGCGAATGGAAACCGTGCCGATAGTGTATAGGCATAAGATGGCTTGACTGTAAGGGGTACTTCCCGAGCAGGTGGGAAACCAGAACTAAGTGAACCGAAATTTCGCATTAGATGCGGGTTTAGATTAACGGATAAAAGCTACTCTAGGGATAACAGGCTAGTTCCGCCTAAGAGTTCATATCGACGGCGGAGTTCGGCACCTCGATGTCGGCTCACCTTAGCGCGGGGGTGGAGAAGCTCCCAAGCGTTTGGCTGTTCGCCAATTAAAAAGGTACGCGAGCTGGGTTCAGACCGTTGAGATCATAAGACAAACTTGTGGTTTTGACGATCTGAACCCTACAGAGGAAAATAATTCAGAACGAATTAGACTGTTATAAATCGAAAACAACCACGTGCATGGCATTCATTTGCTTTAGCACATCACGGCGGCGTCACACAGAAATGCGTGACGTGAAGCTGACTAGTATCGGTGAAACCCGATCACGAAAGTGAGGGCAATACCGAGGGAATCTGCCAGTAGGCGGAACCCGTAGAGACTAAACGTCAGCAGTCTTATTCAAGTAAAAACTGAAGAAAGATGAAGCTATAGTCCAATCCCATAAGTAATTATGGACGTAGATGCGTGAGACAGGTTGGTCTCCTATCTACTGCACTCGTTGATTCTTGAGAAGATTTGCGCTTAGTACGAGAGGACCGGCGTGAACTGACCTCTGGTGTACGAGCTCTACTGCCAAGTGGATTGCTCGGTAGCTATGTCGGGAATGGATAACCTCTGAAAGCATCTAAGAGGGAAGCCAGCTTCAAGATTAGGAATCGTTAAGAACCCTGAGAGATGATCAGGTTGATAGGCTTTAAGTGTAAGCACAGTAATGTGTAGAGCTGAGAAGTACTAATTGTTCGATTCCTGTTAAGAAATTTGAAAATCATAACGCGTCCGCCACGGCGGGAGCGACAGTATATATATCGCAATTTCATTATTGTGTCTTGGTGATTCGTCGCAAGGGTCACACCTCTTCCCATTCCGAACAGAGAAGTTAAGCCTTGCAGAGCCGATGATACTCTTTTGGGGAAAGTAGGCAGTCGCCAGGACAGAGTAATGAAAAGTCTATATACAAAAGTCTTTGAGGTAGGGGAACTAAACACCTCTCCTACGTAAGTCTTTTGGACAGAGTAATGAAAAGTCTATATACAAAAGTCTTTGAGGTAGGGGAACTAAACACCTCTTCTACGTAAGTCTTTTGGACAGAGTAATGAAATTCTAAATTATGATACAATAACCCTATGACACTTACGTGGAGTCTGAAAAGACAACTTATGTTCATAGGGGTTTTTGTGCTTTTTCTTGGTACCTTGGGGTATATGGTTATTTCTCCGATTGTAAATCGTCTCCCTACATGCGAAGACGGCAGGCAAAATGGAGACGAGCAAGGAGTAGACTGCGGAGGCTCTTGTGCCTTGGTGTGTCTGTATCAAGTAGATCAGGTTTCAATATTATGGTCCAGAGCTTTTGAAGTAGTTCCTGGCCGATACAATGCTGTCGCATATTTAGAAAATCACAACCCTACTAGCGCAATTAGAAAAATAAAATACAGATTTCGATTTGCAGATGAAGATAATATTTATATAGGAATGAGAGAAGGGGAAACCTTGGTCCCACCTTCCGCAAAGTTTGCCGTATTTGAGCCTGCTCTCGATTTTGGAAATTCGGCCCCTGTATATGTCACTTTTGAATTTTTAGAAACTCCAGTTTGGGTAAAAGCGCCAGAGGATCGGATGAGAGATATAAATATTTTAGTGTCAGAGGTAACCCTAGAAAATGAAGCTACAGATCCGAGACTGTCTGCGAAAATAAAGAATGACTCACTATTTATTGTTCCTGATATAGATGTGGTGACTCTCCTTTATGATGAAAATGGAAATGCAATCTCAGCTTCACGTACATACGTAGAAGAATTAAAAAGAGGTGAAAGCAAGGAAATAACCTTTACATGGCCACAAGGATTTAAAGAAACAATAATCGCTAAAGAAATCATACCGATGTATGACATCTTTATGGCGAATCTTAAATAAAGATGGTACAGAGGACTCTACAACGGATAGACTGGCTACTTGTTTTCTTTATTGTGCCGATAGTACTGGCAGGTCTGGTCACCATGAATTCTTTTTCGCCTGAAGGGGGAGGGAATTTTTTTGAAAGACAGGTTCTCTGGGCTGCCATTTCTTTTGCAGTCTTTTTTGGATTCTCTTTTATAGATTTTCGCTTTCTTCGCCGGACAGAAGTATTAGTAGGACTTTTCCTAGTTTTTTGTGGATTTCTTGTGGCTCTATTTTTCTTAGGTAGCACTATCAAAGGATCACAGAGTTGGTTTTCTTTTGCAGGATTTTCTTTTCAGCCGGCAGACATGATGAAACTAGTGTTAGTGTTGGTCTTGGCTAAATATTTTTCTCGTCGCCATGTTGAGATCAAAAATATAAAGCATATTTTCATATCCGCTATATATGTTCTCATTCCGGTGGGACTCGTGCTCCTTCAGCCCGACTTCGGATCCGCTATGATTATTTTCTTTATTTGGCTTGGAATGGTGCTCGTTTCAGGTATTTCCAAAAAGCACTTATTGCTAGTATTTGCCGGTGGAGCCTTGATATTTATGACTATGTGGATGTTTGTTTTTGCTCCATATCAAAAGGCCCGCATCGTTACTTTCCTAAATCCTCTAGCTGATATTCACGGCTCTGGATACAACGCATTTCAATCTACGGTGGCCGTGGGCTCTGGGCAGGCTCTAGGAAAAGGACTAGGATATGGAAGTCAGTCTCGGTTGCAGTTTTTGCCGGAGCCTCAGACCGACTTTATCTTTGCCGCCTTTGCCGAAGAATGGGGTTTTGTTGGATCTGTCTTTATTATTCTCTTGTACGGCTTGGTGATATGGAGGATTTTATATACAGCTTCCTTGGGTGCTTCAAATTTTGAAATGCTGTTTGGAATGGGCGTGGCTATCATGCTCATGAGTCATATTATTATCAACATCGGTATGAATCTGGGTCTCATGCCCGTGACGGGAATCCCGCTACCTTTTATGAGCTACGGAGGATCACACTTGCTCACCGAGTTTGCGGCTCTTGGGATCATGATGAGCGCACGTAGATATTCTAGGCCAGCTCATCGAGACGATATGAAAAATGAATTTTATGGAGTATAATTTTTTTGAAAATAATCTAGTATACGCGCAAATATGACAATCATAATCGACGGGAAAAAAATGAGAGGGGAGATGCTCGAAAAGACTAAAGAAGAAATATCTTTACTTTCTTTTCAGCCCGTGTTTTCAGATGTATTAGTAGGAAGCGATCCTGCTTCCGTGCAGTATGTAGATATGAAAGCAAAGACTGCGGAGCGGATAGGTATACGTTTCCATCGAGCGCAATTTCCCGCAGATATTTCCGCCCTAGTATTAATGGAAGAAATTAAAAAATTAAAGGACGTGCCGGGGATGTGCGGGGTGATAGTCCAGCTTCCATTGCCAAGTGGTTTGGCGGAGCACAGAGAGGAAATATTAAACAGCGTACCCGAAGAGATAGATGTAGACTGTTTGGGAGAAAAAGCTAGCCAAAGATTTTACGAAGGCAAAAACGAAGTTGGTTTTCCTACGGCTTTGGCCTGTATGGCTATATTGGATTCCATTAATATTGATTTAATGGGTAAGAAAATAGCAGTGCTAGGTCAAGGAGATTTGGTGGGAAAGCCCGTGACGGCACTCCTCCGTTTTAGAGGATTAGAGCCGGTGACTGTCCGAAGTTCTACCGAAGATAAAGAGAAAATCATCAAGGAAGCGGACGTGATCATCTCCGGTATAGGCCGAGGAAAATATATCACAGGTGATATGATAAAAGAGGGAGCTGTCATCATAGATGCTGGTACTTCTGAATCAAATGGAGGGATAGTAGGGGATGTAGATTTAGAATCTGTGCGCGGGGTGGCAAGCTTTGTGTCCCCAGTGCCTGGCGGTGTTGGTCCGGTGACCGTGGCTATGCTTCTAGGAAATGTATTAAAAGTAGCAAAGAAGAGGGGTAAATAATATGAACGAACAAATATTTTTATATTTTCATAATCTAACAGGACAGTCACAGACGATAGATGAGCTGATTTATTTTTTAGCTGATACCTTACCGTATATCGCCCTCTTGGGGGCGGGGATATTTTTAGCATATCATTACGACGTGTTACCTAGAGGGAATCCTTTCAAAAACTTTTTCAATAATTGGAAAAAATTCGCACCGATAGTAGTTTCGCTAGTGTCCGCTTGGGTAGTGGCAAATGTTTTAAAAATTATATTATCTACTCCGCGTCCACTTGATTTCATCACCGACATTACTCCTATTATTGAAGAGTCTGGCTACGGTTTTCCTTCTTCGCACACCACTTTCTTTATGGCGCTGGCTGTTGCGATTTACATGACAAGTAAAAAAGCTGGAACAGTGTTTATTATTATTGCTTTAGTGATTGGACTCGCACGAATATCAGCCGGAGTGCATTCTCCAGTTGATATTTTGGGGGGATTAGTGGTAGGAGCAATAATAGCCTACTTAGTAAAAAGATCTTTTCAGTCTATAGAATCTAGCGAATCTCGAAGCTAGCCTTTACTGTCACCATTATTTCTTTGTTTATTTTAGAAGTATCGTACATACCGTAGTCTGAAACTTCGATAGAGTTTTCAGACATTACTTGCACTACGCCAGATGATGCAGATTTTAGAGTACCAATTTTCTTTCCTCCTGCCTTAGCTATTTGGCCTGCACGATTTTTTGCATCTTCCACTGCTGCAGCCAAGAGTTCTACACGAGCTTCAGGAAGTTGGGAGTAAAAGTATTCTAATGAGTTTGTAGAAAAGATCATGCCCGAGTTTGCTAGAGAGCTAGTGTTTTTTGCAAGCTCTGCAATTTTTGCAACATCGGTAGAGCTTACTTCGATACTCTGAGTGAGAGTATAGGCTTTTTCTATTCCAGGATTTTGTTCATATACTTCGTGCATAAAGACAGGGGAGATTTCGATTGACTCTGCCGGAATTCCGTTAGTGGTAAGAAAATTGCGCACCGCCTTTAAATCTGCTTCCATGTTTGCGTATCCGCTTTTGATAGTAGAAGTTCGAACTGGTCGGCTGATGTTTGAAGACCATTTCACCTTGTCGGAGACCACTGCTTTCTTAGCGGAGCCAGTAGAAGAAATATAATCCATCGAGCGGAGTTTATAAAAAGTCATTGAGCCAATAATCGCACTTAAAACCAAAGACAGTCCCAAAATGAGGGCAAAAAGCGTATATGTACGTGTAGTATTATTTTCCATCCTTATATTATAGCACTTTAGGTGTAAGGGGACCCCTTGCATGTTATCCACAGGTAAGGGGGGTGGGTGTGGATAAAGTGTAAGGGGTCCCCTTGCATGTTAAAGGGTCCACCTTCGCCTCTGGCGAAGGTGGACCCTTGGAGGGGACCCCTTGCATGTTGGCCCAAAACTTGCGAACGTTTAAAAAATGTCGTAATATCAACCTGTATGTGGAAAAAAAGACTAGGAGCGCTCATCATATTACTGCTCGGAATCGCAGTGGCATTTTTTGTATTTAAATCAGAACCACGGGCAAACACGAACTATGAAAATGAGACTTCTTTCTTTCACAATTTTCCTTTGCGCTTAGGACTAGACCTTTCGGGCGGAAGTCATCTTGTTTATGAAGCGGACGTTTCAGAAGTAGCTCCCGGAGAAATTGGCGAATCAATGGACGCCTTAAGAGACGTGATTGAGCGCCGAGTAAATCTTTTTGGAGTATCTGAGCCACTCGTTCAAATACAGCGAGGCGGATTTGTAGAAGGAGGTGGAGAAAAACTTATTGTAGACTTACCCGGAGTGACTGACGTAGACCAAGCAGCGGCCATGATCGGTGAGACTCCTATTTTGGAATTTAAAATTGAAGCCCCAGAGGGAACAGAACTAAACTACACTATCACCGAAGAAGGAGAGCTAACAATAGACCCAAATTCTCAATTTGTTTCTACGGAGCTTACTGGAAGATTTTTAAAGAGAGCAAATTTACAATTTGATCCTACAACACGACAGCCTTTGGTTGGAATTGAATTTGATGAAAGAGGAAAAGAACTCTTCGCAGAAATTACAAAAGCAAATGTCGGAAAGCCAGTCGCAATCTATCTAGATGGTGCACCAATTTCAGTACCAACAGTAAACGAACCAATCTTAGATGGAGTAGCACAAATTTCTGGACAGTTTACTCCTGAAGAAGCGAAGACGCTTGTCGGAAGATTAAATTCCGGAGCTTTGCCTGTGCCGATTACTTTGGTTTCTAGGCAGACCATCGGAGCAATCCTTGGAGAAAATGCAGTAGAGGCTGGAGTGAAAGCAGCTATAATTGGATTTCTTGCAATCGCAATCTTTTTGATTCTTTGGTACCGCCTGCCAGGATTACTAGCCGTCATTTCTTTGGCGGTATATGTGGCAGTTATTTTAGCTTTATATAAATTGATTCCAGTCACCTTGACGGCAGCTGGCATCGCTGGATTTATTATTTCCCTCGGTATAGCCGTCGACGCCAATATCCTTATATTTGAGCGCATGAAAGAAGAGCTTGCAGAAGAAAAGAGCATTCTTGATTCCATCAATGGTGGTTTTGCCCGAGCATGGCTTTCTATTCGTGATTCAAATATTTCTACCCTGATTACATCAGTGATCCTTTTCTGGTTTGGAAGTTCCCTCATCAAAGGATTTGCTCTGACGCTTGGAATGGGTGTGCTGGTCTCTATGTTTGCTGCCGTAGTGATTTCAAGATTGTTCCTATACGGGGTGACATTCATTGGAGAAGGAAAGGTTGCTAGATTTTTATTCGATGCAAGAATATTTAAAAAATAATTATGTTTGTAATTAAACACAAAAAAATATTTGTCGCTATCTCTATCATACTAGTGATTTTGTCTATCATCTCTATTTCCGTATTTGGAATAAAAATGGGGATAGACTTTAAAGGAGGTGCACTTACCGAAGTAACCTATGTAGGGGAGAGACCTCTACAAGTTGATTTAAACAGTGAGCTTGCGCTACTTGGTCTTGGTTCCGTGGTGCTTCAGCCTACAGGGGAATCAGGATATATCGTAAAGACTCGCGATCTCACAGATGATGAACACCAAGCATTGCTTTCGGTCATGTCTGCAGGCGATGAGTATGAGCTTGTAGAGACTAGCTTTAATTCCATCGGTCCATCAACAGGAAGAGAGCTTTCAAGAAAAGCCATTACCGCCATCATCCTTTCTTCTTTCGCGGTGGTATGCTTTATCGCATTTGCTTTCAGAAAAGTTTCTAATCCAGTTTCTTCATGGAAATACGGACTGATCGCTATCGCTGCACTTTTGCACGACGTGATCATTGCAGCTGGAGTATTTTCATTACTTTCTAAATTTACTGGAGTAGAGGCGGATTCATTATTCGTGGTAGCTGCGCTTACCATCGTCGGTCTTTCTATTGCTGACACTATTGTGGTCTTTGATCGTATTCGAGAAAATCTTCGAAACGAAGACAATATAAAACATCATTCAAAATTTGAAGAAATTGTAGGCAAGAGCTTGGATCAGTCTTATGCTCGATCCATACTCACTTCGCTCACTACTATATTGGTATTGCTGTCCCTATTTTTCTTTGGACCACCTGCTACAAAATACTTTGCATTCATGCTTACTACAGGTATGATCTTCGGCGTATATTCATCGATATTCTTCGCCTCCCCAGTCCTCGTGATGTGGGAAGAGCACAAACGTAAAGCCTAACATGCAAGGGGACCCCTTACATGTTATCCACAGGTAAGGGTGGTGGGTGTGGATAAAGTGTAAGGGGACCCCTTACACCTAAGCATGCTATAATAGAAGTATTACCCCTAATTCCTTATTATTTATATGAATATTATCTTTGGTATTATCATTATTTTACTACTAGCCAGCGGATTATTTGATCTAATTCCGTGGGAATTTAACCTGATTGCTATCGGAGTCCTCTTGGTGATATGGGTGGTTACTATGTACAACCATTTCATATCTCTTCGCAACAGAACCGAAGAAGCATGGGCAGACATAGAAGTACAGCTAAAGAGAAGATATGATCTTATCCCAAATCTAGTAAATACTGTAAAAGGTTACGCTACTCACGAAGCTAGCGCTTTTGAAAATGTCACAAAGGCTCGATCTGTGGCGATGGGTGCACAAGGTCCAACCGCGCAACATGCCGAAGCTGAAAACATGCTTACCGGAGCTTTAAAATCCATCTTCGCTCTTGCAGAAGCGTATCCTGACCTAAAAGCGAATACAAACTTCTTGGAACTTCAGCGTGAACTATCCGATACTGAAAACAAAATTCAGGCTTCTCGAAGATTTTACAACGGAAATGTTCGCGACCTAAACACTAGCCTAGAAAGCTTCCCAGGGAATGTGATTGCTGGAGTATTTGGATTTGGAAAGAAGCAATTCTTTGATCTACCAGACGGCGACGCTGCTCAAAACCCAGTAGAAGTAAAATTCTAAAAGAAGTGAAAAAGAAAATTTTCATAGGGCTTTTTGTTTTCCTAACCTTCCTTGCTATAGGAGGAAGAACGTCTTTTGCTGTTGAGGAAATAAAAAGTTTTTTTGTAGATATAAAAGTAAATGAATATGCGAGTATTCTGGTTGTTGAAAAAATAACTTACAGCCTTGATGCAGAAAAGCACGGTATCTTTAGATATGTGCCTGTGAAATATAAGACGAAGCTCGGACAAAAAACAATAAAACTAGAGGTACAAAATGTCACTCGCGACGGAGCTCTGGAGCCATATGAAGTTACAAATAAAGGCTCAAATGTAGAAATAAAGATAGGGGATAAAGACAAAACCATCAGTGGTGAACACCTTTATGAAATCACCTATCTAGTAAAAGGAGCAATAAGTTACTTTGAAGATTATGATGAATTTTACTGGAATGTGACTGGCGCTGGCTGGCCCGCATCAATTGCCCAAGTGAACACTAGAATCGAACTTCCCCAAACTGACGAAGATAAAGAAATTAAAGTAAGTTGTTTTCACGGGAAAGATGGAGCAAATGAAACTTGCCAAGCAAGCCTAAAAGACAATGTAATTTTTGTAAATTCCACTACCGTTTTATATCCCGGTGAAGGACTTACCACTGCTGTGTCATTTCCAAAAGGTACCGTACGAGAGCCGAGCGAAACGGAAAAATCTTTTGCCATTCTGCTCGACAATCTGATCCTAGCTTTTCCTATATTTATTTTCTTAGCTATGCTATTGATTTGGAAAAAACATGGCCAAGATCCAAAGGGATATCAACCAATCATTGCCGAATACGAACCTCCTAGAGAAATGAAACCTACATTAGTAGGTGCACTGATCGACGGCCGACCAGAAACCCGAGATATCACGGCTGGTATAATTTATTTGGCCGAACAAGGATATTTAAAAATAAAAAGATTGGAAAAGTCTTGGATGTTTGGCAGTGTGGACTACGAGCTTGAGCTAGTGAACGACAATTTTTCGGGGCTTGAAAAAATCGAACAGGATATTTTGAAATTAATTTTTGATGAGCCACATAAGGCAGGAGATATAAAGAAAATTTCTTCATTTAAAAACAATACTTCATTTTCGAGTCATGCTTCAAAATTTTTGAAAGACATGTACCAAGAAATGGCTGATCGTGGATACTATCACAAGAATCCCAAAAAAGTAGTTGGTATTTATCTAATCATCGCGGTGGTTACGCTTTTTGCTGGGCTCCTTCTTTTCACTAGCATTGCAGGTCCGATAGGGGCAATTTCTGCTTTCCTTTCATTCCTGATTGTTCTTGTCTTCGCCTTTTTGATGGGCAAAAGAACAGAAGCTGGGGCAGAAGCAAAGGACCGACTTCTCGGCTTTAAGCTCTTTTTATCAGTTACTGAAAAGGACAGATTAGCCTTTCATAATGCGCCAGAAAAGACAGGGGAGCAGTTTATGGAATTCCTGCCATATGCAATAGCCATGGGCGTAGAAAAGAAATGGGCCAAGCAGTTTGATAACATTTATATATCTCCTCCGTCATGGTATCAGGGGCATCTGACTGGAGCTTTGGCAGTCTCAGCCTTTTCCAATCATATGTCTGGATTTTCCGAGACCATAGGCAGTAGCATGTCGGCTGCTTCCGGTGGATCTGGGACTGGCGGTGGAGGATTTGCTGGTGGAGGTTTCGGCGGGGGCGGGGGAGGTAGTTGGTAGACTTTAATACTTATGCTATAAAATATCTATGACACTATACACAGAACAATCAAAAAATGTTACTAAGACTTGGATACTAATGACGGTCTTCCTGGCAGTGGTGATAGCACTCGGCTGGTTTTTTTCCTTCTATTACGGCAATCCTAATATTCTGTATTACTTCCTAATATTCAGCATCTTGATGAATATATTTTCTTATTGGTTTTCAGATAAAGTGGTGCTGTCTCTCTCTGGGGCAAAAGAAGCCAGAAAGGAGGAATACTTTGATCTGTACACCACTGTCGAAAATCTTTCGATTACGGCAGGTCTTCCCATGCCAAAGCTCTATGTGATAAATGATCCTGCTCCTAATGCCTTTGCTACTGGTAGAGACAAAAATCATGCCGTGGTTGCGGTCACTACTGGCCTTTTGGCGATACTTGAAAAGAATGAAATGGAAGGCGTGATTGGTCATGAACTTTCTCACATTGGAAACAGAGACATGCTGATTTCAACAGTGGCAGTAGTGCTGGTAGGATTTGTGACTATCATTGCAGATGTTTTTATACGCAGTCATATTTTTGGTGCAGGTAGAAGCAATGAAAATCGTGGAGCAAATGTTTTCATGATCGTGGGAATAGTGCTGGTGATTCTTTCCCCAATTTTTGCTTCCCTGATTCGCCTAGCTATTTCTCGAAGACGAGAATTTCTTGCTGATGCGTCTGGTGCACTTCTCACAAGGTATCCAGAAGGATTGGCAAACGCCCTGCGAAAAATTTCACAATATTCTCAGCCAATGAAAAGACAAAGTCAGGCGATTGCGCACCTATATATCTCTGATCCAAAAGGCTCTACCATCCGGAAGAAAATTACAGGCCTTTTCGCCACCCACCCTCCTGTAGAAGCCCGCATCAGCGCCCTTCTCGGCAAAGTGTAAAGGAACCCCTTTAAGGGTCCACCTTTAAGGGTCCACCTTCGCCAGAGGCGAAGGCGGACCCTTAGCGAAGGTGGACCCTTTCCCACCAACATGTAAGGGGACCCCTTACACTTTATCCACACCCACCACCCTTACCTGTGGATAACATGCAAGGGGACCCCTTACACGTGCTATAATTTCAGCATGGAAATAAAGGATATTGAGAAGCTGGCAGAGCTAGCCAAGCTTAATTTAGAAGACAGTGAAAAGGACGCCCTTTCCGCAGACCTAGAGGGGATTTTGGGCTATATTGAGCAAATCCGAGAGGCCAAAATCGATGAAACTGATGCTGATACTGAGCCAGTGCAAAAGAATGTGTGGCGAGAAGACGAGGCCCGTCCCCGCCAGTTTTCGCGTGAAGAAATTTTAAATCAGTTTCCAGATTCCCAAGATGGATTTGTGAAAGTTAAAAAGATACTCTAATGATCGACATAGACTCACTGACAATTAAAAAAGCGGGAGAGATGATGCAAGCCGGAGAAATAACCTCGGTGGATTTAGTTTCTGCATGCCTCGCACGCATAGAAGAAAAAAACAAGGAGCTAAATATTTTTCTAGAAGTTTTTGCAGGTGCACTAGAGGAAGCAAAAAAGGCGGATGAGAAAATAAAAAGGGGAGAAGGAGGACCGCTCACTGGAATTCCAATCGCAGTGAAAGATAATATTTTAGTGAATGGAAAAATAAACAGCTCTGGTTCAAAAATGCTTGAAAATTATCGAGCAAGCTATGATGCTTTCGTGATAAAGAAATTGAAAGAAGCTGGAGCAGTGCTAATCGGTAGAACAAACATGGACGAATTTGCCATGGGATCTTCTACCGAAAATTCTGCATATGGCCCAGTGAGAAATCCGCTAGATCCCTCCAGAGTACCGGGCGGTTCTTCGGGCGGTTCGGCTGCTGCGGTGGCAGGAGGAATGGCACTCGCATCACTTGGATCTGATACGGGTGGTTCTATTCGTCAGCCTGCTAGTTTTTGCGGAGTAGTGGGAATGAAGCCTACCTATGGAGCCGTTTCCCGAAGCGGTCTTACTGCCATGTCTTCATCGCTCGACGTAATCGGCCCGATGGCAAAAACCTCTGAGGATGCAAGGATAGTATTTGAATGCATCGCGGGACGTGATGAAATGGATGGCACATCTAAGGGTCCACCTTCGCAGAGCGAAGGCGGACCCTTTAACATGCAAGGGGACCCCTTACACGCAAACATGCAAGGGGACCCCTTACCCTTACACCTAAAAAGGATAGGTATACCAAGGGATTTCTTGAAAGAAGGAATAGATCCGGAAGTGCTTCAAAATTTCGAGCACTCCGTAGAAAAGCTCAAAAAGGCAGGATATGAAATAAAAGATATTTCGCTCCCATATTCAAAGTATTCTCTGGCCGTGTACTATATAATCATGCCAGCAGAAGTTTCTACAAATCTTTCTCGGTTGGACGGAGTTCGATACGGTCTTCGCGAAGAAGGGGAAAGTGTGTCTGACTCATATAAAAAAACTCGTGCCCTAGGCTTTGGCCAAGAAACTCGCAGAAGAGTGATGCTCGGTACATATGTACTCTCGCACGGATATTACGACGCTTACTATAATCAGGCATGGAAAGTTCGTCGTGCTATCATGAAAGAATACGATGGCATTTTTAAAGAAGTAGATTTTGTAATGACACCAACCACCCCTACTCCCGCATTCAAATTTGGAGCGAAAAAAGATCCAGTCGAAATGTACCTTTCCGATATTTTTACAGTTTCTGCAAACCTCGCTGGCCTGCCGTCTATCTCTATTCCGTCTGGTCTTTCTAAAGAAGGGCTACCTTTCGGGATGCTTTTCACCGCCCCTACGGGCCAGGATTATTCACTATTTCCCTTAGAAAAAGATTTAAAATAAATGGATATCTTACAACCATCAATTCAGCAGAGCCCAGTATTCGGTAACACTTCACCGGGGGGTTCGATGTTTCTTCAGTGGGAATATCAGTTCTACAAGTTTTGGAACGCTATCGGAGATTTTCTCCCGCAGATTTTTAATGAGAATACATGGAAAATCACAAAGGGAATAATGGCTATGCTCGCAATGTTCTGTTTCTTTGTTCTCGTTTACACGACAGTCCGCATGTTTGAAATAAGAAGAAAGGAGCACGAACACCTTCACCATGAGATAGAAGAATATGCCCACCATGAAGCTGAAAGAGAAAAGGCTCGTCGAAAAGCAGAAATGCTCTCCGGCAATCCTCGCTGGGTGGGTATCATAAACAGCCTCTCTTCAGCAGATCCTGCGCAATGGAAGATAGCTATCATGGAAGCGGACACGATGCTTGATGCTCTCATGGACCAGCTTGGCTTTCAGGGAGAAAGTCTCGGCGAGAAATTAAAATCAGCAGATCCAAAGAAATTTAGAAGTTTGTCTATCGCATGGGAAGCTCATGCAGTCCGAAATAAAATAGCACACGAAGGATCCGATTTTGTGATTACTAGCAGGGAAGCGAAAAGGATAGTGACTCTCTACGAGCAGATTTTCCGCGAGTACGGATTTATATAAATTTGCGCGCAAGACACGTAAGTGTAGGCACAAAATTGGCGCGCAAAAAGGCACAAGAAGACACAAGAAAAGCCCCACTCCGTCGCCGGAAAAGGGCTTTTCTTTTAGTGTTGCGGGGAGCCGATTCGAACGGCTGTCTCAAGGTTATGCTTACCACTACAGCTTTCGCTGCTCCTCTCTAGCCAAAGGCTAAAGATAAATTTGTGGTCTGGACTATACCATCTCCTTCCTAAAAGGCAGGAGTTTACCATCTAGTCTCTACACATTTACCTATAAAAAATATAGGATTTAGCTCGGGATTGTCTTTCTTTTCATAAGAAAAGGGAGGATTTCCCCGAATTTGGCAAATGCACTCTCAATGATTTCTCATTGGGGGGCCCATATTTGAGCCTTGTGAGATACCACTTCTCTACCCCGCTGTAAGAAATAATAGCTTATTTTTGCTGATTTTGCAAGGTTTATATATCTTTATTTTGTGTTATACCATTTATGTATGGCTAAATATGACAAGAAAATAGAAGCACGAAAGATGAGGGCAAATGGGATGTCTATTGTGGTAATTGCAAAAGCCCTCGAGGTTTCTAAAAGTGCTGTAAGTCTTTGGTGTAGGGATATATTACTTAGTTCTGAACAAATAGAAAAATTAAAAAAACAAAAAGGAAGTGTTATGGGTAGATGGATGGGAGCAGAATCAAATAGAAAGAAAAAACGAGATGCCATTAATAATGCTAATGACTGGGGTAAACAGCATGTTGAAAAAATTTCAAAAAAAGAATTATTATTAATTGCTACAGCTTTATATTGGAGCGAAGGATCAAAAAGTGATAGCACTTCGGGTTTTATATTTGTGAATTCAGATCCAGAAATGATTTTGATTATGAAATTATTTTTAGTGGATGTTTTACAGATACCTTCTGAAGAAATTGTGTGCTCAATTCAGATTAATAGGATTCATGAAGAACGAATAAATGTGGTCTTGAGTTTTTGGAAAAAACTGCTAAACTTACAAAATAGTCAATTAAGAAAGCCTTATTATGTAAATACTAAGGTTAGTAAGGTATACGCTAATTATGATAATTACTATGGTACATGTAGGTTAGTGGTAAGAAGAGGAAAGAACTTAAAATATAAAATGCTAGGTTTAATTAGGGCAATGAAAGAGAATATTTTGTCGGGGTAGCTCAGTTGGCAGAGCGGAGGAATCATAACCCTCAGGTCGTGGGTTCAATCCCCACCCCCGACACAAAGCATAAACTACGGTATAAATTGTTCATATTTCACTCTCTTTGAAATTATACGATTTCATGTATAATAAGGGGGCAAAAGACGTTTCTGGCCTGTTTTTAGACAGGAAGCGGAAGGTTTTTGAAAAATATAAGAGTATGCGGCCGTAGATCAATTTGGTTAGATCGCGTCCCTGTCACGGACGAGGTTGCCGGTTCAAGTCCGGTCGGCCGCGCATACATAGTTTTCACCTAAAAAGTCCTTGCATAGTAAGGGCTTTTTAGTTCCAACCGAGTGTGATATTATTTACCTATGAAAATATATGTAATTAGGCATGGCCTCACAGAAATGAATAAACAAGGTCTTATAAATGGAAGTTTGCACGACACTCTAGCTCCTGAGGGATTTGAGCAGGCAAAACAAGCCGCATTGTCCTTACCAAACACCATAAAGCGTATTTACTCGTCTTCTTTAAATAGAGCCAAACAAACAGCGCAAGTTCTAAATGATAAGCTGGGAGTTGATTTGACCCACCATGATGAATTAAAGGAAGTAAACTTCGGCATCTTAGAAGGAACGCCTTTTTTGGAAGAACATAAAGAAAGGCATAAAAAGCAGGATTATGATTGGGGTCCTTCGGGTGAAAAGGTTGAGGATGTAAAGAGAAGAGTTCTGTCTATTTTAGAAAAAATTAAATCAGAAAACTCTGATGGAGAAGCCCTGATTGTTGCACATGGTGGAATTGTGAGGATGCTTCAATTCTTAGAAACTAACGAAGCTATGGAAGAAATCGGCAATGCATCAGTCCATGCTTTTGATTTAGATAAGATACTAAAATAACTTCAAAATCTTTTGCCTAAATTAGGGATAAAAATATAACCCTTATGTTGTCGTATAGCAGTTCCCACTTCGTTCACTAAGTCGCGCATACATAGTTTTCATCTAAAAAGTCCTTACATAGCGTAAGGGCTTTTTGGAGTGTGTAAGCGCACAACTGTAATACATCCACCCGTCACTCGTCAATAGATATAACCTGTAATATGACTAGGATTCGTACGTCTGCGTGTGTGTTGTTATGAACAATCACAATCAAATGGGTGAAAAGTCGAAATTTCATTCACGCTCCTCTATTTTTTTAGAGAAGCTTTTTATTATAAATAATTTTCTTAACAACCAACCCCAAGCGGTTCAGCCGGCCTTGGGGCATTATTAATTGTGCGAAAAATAAAATAATATGAAAAATATATTTAAAAGTTTGGGTTTTGGTCTCGGTGCTCTGGCATTTATGGTGGTAGTAAGTCCTTCTTTAGTTTTGGCGGCTCCCGAGGTCACTAGCATTGCTCCAAACTTTGGTGCAACCACGGGGGGCACAGCTATCACTATTACAGGAACTGGTTTTGATGACGCTACTGCGACTGTGACAGTCGGTGGTGTTGCAGCTACAGCTGTCAATGTGGTAAATGCTACTACAATCACAGCTACGACTCCCGCGGGCACAGCTGGAGCGCGGGATGTAGTGGTTACTAATCCTACCACTGGCCCAGGAACTGATACTTTAGTGGGTGGTTTCACTTACTTAGTGGCTTCTTCTCCAGCGGCTGTGAATTTGGGAACAGCAGGGGATTTCGTCCTCTTGTCTAAGACAGGAATTACCAGCACAGGAGTAACTGCAATTACGGGAGACCTTGGAATCAGCCCTGCAGCAGCTTCGGATGTGACTGGATTTGGATTGGTTCTTGATGCCACAGGCACATTTGCTACTTCATCTTTAGTTACAGGAAGAATTTATGCTTCGGATCAATCCGGTGGAGGGGGAGTCACTTCATCTATGTTGACTACAGCGGTTGGTGATATGGAGGCAGCATATACTGCGGCTCTAGTTCCAGCGACTACTGTTCTAAATGCTGGATCAGGAAACCTCGGAGGTATGACTCTTCCAGCAGGTGTGTATACATTTAATACAGGTGTCACGATTCCTACCGACCTGACTTTAAGTGGTGACGCTGACGATGTATGGATATTCCAAATTTCCGGAAATCTAAGCATCGCTTCAGCTACAGATGTACTATTGACCGGTGATGCTTCAGCAGACAACGTCTTCTGGGCAGTGGCAGGAACTACCACTCTCGGAAGCACTTCGGCTTTTAAGGGAACGATTTTAGGTGGTCCCGCTACAACGGGGATTGCATTTGAAAACGGTGCGACCTTGACTGGTAAAGCATTGGGACAAAAAGAAATCACCTTGATCGGCAATACAATTGGAGACTCCGTTACCCCAACTCCTAGGGAATTGACTCCGAGCGTGACTGGTTTTGTGGTTCCAGAACGAAATGCATCACCTATCACTCTAGGTGCGCTCACTGCGGGTTCTGCTACCTACACAGTTACAAGCATTACTTGGTCGCCTGCTGATACCACTTTTGGTGCGGGGCAAGTATACACGGCGACAGTGGTACTCACTTCTGCTGCGGGATATAAATTCCCAACGACTGGCATACCAGTACCTGCGACAAATACAGGAGGTACAGTAAGTGCGGGTGTAACTGCAGGAGGAAATGTATCAGGCAACACTCTTACCTATACAATTGCATTCCCAGCAACCAGCAATCCTTCTAGCGGAGGAAGTAGACAAAGAACACCTACCCCAGTAACCAATACCCCGGTAACTTGTCCTCCAGGGCAAATGTTTAGTACTTCAACAGGTGAAAGATGTACAACCTTCACTGCTTTGGTATTTTGTCCTCCAGGACAACTGTTCAATACTACTACAGGAGAAAGGTGTAATTCTGTATCAAACGTAAATGCTCCCGGAGCTTCCGGTTATGCATTTGGAAATGCTTTGGTAAGAATGGGAACAAGGGGTGAAGCTTGTCGTGCATGGCAGACATTCTTCAATGTGAAGAGAAATGCAGGACTTGTGGTAGACGGATGGTGCGGTAAGCGTACTATGTCCGCCGCTGTCTCATGGCAAGCATCTGCTGGTCTCGTAGCTGACGGACTTCTAGGTCCAGCCAGCCGAGCGAAAGCAAATATTCAGTAATTATAATTAAAATTTAAAAAGCAGAGAGCTACCCGAAACAAAAGGGTAGCTTTTTGTTTTCGGACCCCGAGAATGGTTTCCATGCTAGTCTAGCAGACCTGGGAATTGGTATAATATAAACATGCGAGAAAGTATCTCACAACTAAATAAAGAGAAGAATCCAAATGAATTAAACTTTGATGACTTGGTAGTTAGCAATATTTCTAAATCACATGCAGGGTCTAATAAATTTTACGAACTAAAAAATAATCCAAATAAAATTGTACGAGTGGAAGGTTTTGATGAATTACTTAATAAACATGATAATAAAATAACGATACCTGAACTAATTGAAAATGCTAAAAAATTGTACAAAGAATTGGGAGAAAAATACGGGATCGTAGCTCCGGTTGATTTTGTTACTAGTAAAAATGGTGATGGAAAAGATATTGTTTGTGTTGTCACCGACAAAGTCGAAGGACAAAGTCTAGAAAAAGTTGAGAAATCAGAAGTATTTGTAAACCAGGTTACTGCGCTGTATTCTGCGGTGGCAAAATATTTTCTTGATAAATCCAAGACGGGGGAATTGTATGTTTGGGATATAAATGGGGAAAGCCAATATATTTATGGTAAAAAGTCCGGAGACAAAGAGGATCAAATCTATTTGATTGATACTGATATTTGGTTAAGCAGAAGTGAAAATGATATGTATTTATCTTTTTATTGGTTAGCCAGGCATATGTCAGGGCTGGAGAATAAATTAGGGGTTAAATTTACAGAAGCCAGAAATAATATAAATGAATTTTTAAATCAATCATTGCCAAAAGATACGGATGAATCAGTTAAAAAGAATATTGAGGGAATAAAGAAAATTATGAATGGCGAAAAATCAGACTATACCCCAGAATCAGCAATACCTAGGTTGGATAAATACTTTTAATGTTGAGAGATAATAATCCCAACATTCCACATCCCAATCAGTGGTATAGCTGGGGCTACTTTAACAAAGCTAGATAGCATGGTATAATTGTATTATTACAATATAACTATTTTGGGCAAAAATGATAAAAAACAAATTTAAGCTCATGTACGTATTTATTATCGCAGGTCTGCTTTTTTCCGGATATTTAGGCGCGGTAAAACTTTTTACCAACACGTGCGCCTTTAATGAATCCTGTCCTTATTTTTGGGGATACCCTGCCTGTTGGTACGGTTTCGGAATGTATTTTTTGATGTTTGTTATTGTTTCTCTTGCTCTCCTTGGTCAAATGTCTGAAAAGCTAGCAGTAAAAATCACTCTAGTGGTGTCGTTTTTTGGTATCTTGTTTGCAGGAAGCTTTTCTTTCCGAGAGCTTTTGGATTCCCAAATCACTGGGCCCTTGGGATTGTCCACCTGCGCGTATGGCCTTATCTTTTATCTGCTGATTTTTATTTGGACTTTGTTGTTATTAAAAAAGACCCCTTCTGGCGAATAATAAAAAATGCTTTGGGGTGGGGATAAGTCTCTACAAAACAGAGAGCCTCCTACCTTTCGTATATAATCGTATATAATCGTATATAACCATCTATAACCGTATACATCTCCCTGTAATAAAACCCCCAAATGGGCGTCTTTTTACAGTAGACGAATACTCTAGTCAATAGGAACAAGTATGCGTCTACATTATCAACTATCGCATGAAAATGCACATTGCATAAGCATAAAATTTTATGACAACAGTAATAAACAATCCTGGGAATAATAAC
>DASTLQ010000007.1:0-21170 GCA_035714785.1 Minisyncoccota bacterium | reverse complement strand
AACATGCAAGGGGACCCCTTACATGCAGAGCTGAAAGACAAGAGAGCGGAGAATTTAACACTCGAGGAGTGGAAAAAGCTAGCATCTTAATGTGTAGATGATATAATATATGGGTGAAAAAAGGCTTAATTCTATTTTTGCTTATCTCTTTTCTGATATCCGGAATATTTTTCGCCAACCAAGTAAATGCTCAAAATTTTTTTAGTAGACCATTTGCCGGGAAAATAACAAGCATGAAAGCAACTGAGATTATTGCGCTTGAGTCAATGGGTTTCATTTGCACATTACCAGGGACCTCTATCTCAATTTATCCAATAGGTTCACCTGTCGCAACACCACTAAGCTATATTATTCCCTTTGGAGTCACTCCCGCCACCAGCGCCATACCTATGCCCGGTGCTTTCATTATGGGAAAATATGGGGGTAAATTAACCGCAGTTTGTAAAAGACTGGTGAGCTTTATGCCGCCTATAATCCTAACACGTCCAGTTCTTTTGGATAGTATTCTTTATTATGGTACCTCAGGAATAAAATCTAAGTAAACATGAATTCAAAATTTCAAAAATACCTACCAAGCAAAAGATTTTCAATCGTAATGGGGAGCGTATTAGGCGGTCTGTTGATAATCTTCCTTATCTTCTTCATTTTTACTGGCAAAACTAGTTTCTCATCAAACAAAGAAAAGGGTAACCTTGCCATTAAAAGTAAAACTGTGAATGATCTTTTGAGACAGGACACCGACCTTGATGGAATTCCTGACTGGGAAGAAGCACTTTGGGGTACAGACAAGAATAAAAAATCAACTTTTGATAATATTCCTGATTCAACTTATATCACAAATAGAAAAAAGGAATTAAATATTGAGCAAGGGAGCATAACCGCCACAGAGAATCTAACGGAAACTGAAAAATTTTCCAGAGAATTTTTTGCAAGCTTTGCTGCTCTAAAGGAAGCGGGGGAAGTAGACGGACAAACTATAAACAATTTTTCTAGCGCTCTAGGCCTCAGCGTTATGAATACTGAAATCAAAAATGTATACAGTGAACAAAATGTAACCTATAGCAAAGACGACACATCTACCAGCCGAAAAGCATACTACAACACTATTAAATCGTTGTTTGAAAAACACAAAAAAGATGGAATCGGAAACGAGTTGGGAATACTAAGTGAAAGCCTATTAGCTTCAGAGCAGGGAAGAAGTATGCCAGAAAGCTATGGCGACTTGCTTCTGATCGGTCAAGCATATCAATCTTTCTCAAAAGAACTCATGAATACTCCTTTGCCAAAAAGCCTTATAAATTATCACCTGAAAATCGCAAACTCTGCCCATAGCACAGGAGCTTCAGTACTCAATATGCAAAAAATAACAAATGATCCAATACTCAGCCTCTCTGGTCTTTCCCAATACCAAAATTACAGCAACGAGCTAGTAGCAGTAGTCGCCATTTTAGAACAAGCATTGGCGCGAGAATAGATATTAGTGATAAAATATAATTAATTAGTAACGATGAGCAAAAACTATTTCAATAAAAATTCTACTGTCTCAGCCATCCTAATACTCAGCTTAGCTTTTTCTCCGTTTGGATTAATTCCTAAAAAAGTTGAGGCCCAAAGTGTGAGCGCATACGGAGGCATGGGTCTAGGTGCAGCAATGTCTGTTCTACCCAACTGCGTCAACCTCAGCGGAGGTATAAGTGGTCTTTTTAGTGGAATAGGAAATTTATTTAAGAGCAATCCTTCATCTAGTGAAATAATCAATGAACAGCAGTTTATGATTGAAAATGAAGCAGTGGGAGGGCTGTCAATGATGCAGAAAACACTTCTAACCGATCCCGGAGGAGCAACCCTGGACGCTAAGCTTAACGCTGCAATAATAGAATTTGATTCGATTTCAGTCTACGATGAAAGAAACGCCGCCAAGCTTCATGAAATTGCAAATGACATCACTTTTTTGAAGAAAGATATAGAGACTCTAAAAAACAACGACAGTTGTCTCGACGCTATCGGAAAAATGCTGGTCAAAATGACCCTTCAAAAAATCACTCTTTCCACTATTGATTGGATCAACAGTGGTTTTGAAGGAGAACCTACGTGGATAAAGCAACCTGGGGTATTTTTCAACGACATAGCAAAAAATGAAATCCTTCAATTCGGAATTGAAATCAATAACTCCGAGTTATTCCCTTTTGGAAAAGAGTGGCTTAGAAATCAAGCTGCTGCTTTCAATAATAAGTTTGCTGACAATGCCAGATACTCCTTAACCGAACTCATGCAACAAACTACTCCTCAGTTTACTGCAGCAGATTTTCATGCAGACTTTAGTAGCGGAGGATGGAGTGCATGGACATACCTTACCCAAGTACCAGCAAACAATCCACTTGGCTTTAATCTCATGGCCGCAAACGAACTTCAAAAAAGACTTGCTGGCACAGAAAGTGGTTCTACCGCTCAAAATATTCGTGACGGCCTTATGCAAGCTGGAGGATTCTTGGGAGACGAAAGGTGTATAGATCCACAAACCGGTAAACCAAATGGGATAAGTAGAGCGCAACATGCGGCCGGCCTAAGAGATGGGAAGATTTTATGTCCTAGTGGTCAATGGCAGTATGTAACACCAGGGAAGATGATTGCTGAAGCAGCTACCAGCGCTATAGGATATCCAAAAGATTGGTTGCTTGGTGCTGACGACTTAAATGATGCAGTTGCTGCGATCTCTGATGCAATTATTGCTCATTTTGCCAACAAGTGGATGACTGAAGGACTCGCAAACATGGGCTCTGACGGGATTACAGGATCCTTTATGTCCAACAATGCCTACCAGTATTCTCCTCCACAAACACAAAAGGATTTTGCTCCTATTCATCTAACTAGCTCGTGGCTTAAAACAAATCCAAATTTCAATATTAGAACCGGACTAACACAGGCTTTAATAGATGAACAAAGAACATACATAGATAAACTTGAAAAACAAAATAAGGAGTTGGTTTACACAGCAGACGGGAAAAAATATGCAATAGGCACTAACGGTGTATCAAATGCAAGAGGTCTGATACCAGTATTATATCAGCTTGATTACTGTATCCCTGGACCGCATCCGGGATGGGAAAACGATTCACGCAGAACATTGATGGCAATTTCAGATACAATTGTCCCCGAGAATCCTACAAGCTTAGAAGATGTAGAGATGGCACAAATAGGAGGAATGGTGAGTAGCCTTCTACCTATCGCAGGTGGAGCTATAGGTGCATCTTTGGTTGTAGGAACAGGAGCTAGCGCAATGGTTTTAGGTATGACATTGGGGTCAGCTGCACCTATTGTGGGAACCATCATTGGGGCAGCGATAGGAGCTATCGTTGGATGGCTTATTAGCTTATTTAGTTCTGATGATGTTTATTTTAAAACTAGAATTTACTATTCTGCAATCCTTGGTGCCCTTACAGGAATAAGAATAAATCCCGAGGACCCACCAGGAGAAGGGGAGGGTACGAACAAGCAAGCAGGAAACATCCAAAGCAAACAATCCGCTTTCTATACTTTGAATATTATGCTTGACCGCTATAGTTCATTGATTAGTAAAGTGTATAACAAAGAATTTCTTCCTGATGTTGCTCGAGAGTCTGAGGCGAACTTCAATAAAATACGTGGCTACAACAGCATATTGGACAAAAACGAACAAAAAATTAGTGAAGTTAAAAATACAATTAATAAATTATCTGAAATAAAAAATGCTATTGATGATTTAAACAGAAGGCTATTCATAAACAATATTAATGATGAAGAATATGAAAGATTACTGAAGACTCATATAGACGCCTTCGGAAGGGTGTCTGCATACATGGTAAACGGGGACGACATTGCAAGTGCAGATAACATATTAAAAGAAATCATTGACGAGACAAATTATTCGTATAAAGAATTACTAAAGGGGACCTATGGTTGTGAAAAAGATTTAGAGCAGTGGCATCAAAAACCAATAGACAAGAGGCTCGACGAAAAAATATATCACACAAAAAGACCTTATTATCCTTTTCCTATATTGTACGACTACAACATGTTTGCAAAAGGAACGACTCTCCCAGATCCATTAGGCTTGATGGGCTCAACCAAGATAATAATGAACTCAGATTATTCAAAGCGCTTTTATGATGTGACTCTCGGCCCAGGATTTCTTAGTGCCTTTATTTTTCAAACAAACTCTAATGACCTTAGTCGTCTTTGTGACAAAAACCCCGACATAAATTATTCTAATCTACCTAGTTATGCTTGCGAACTTCAAATAGGCGACCTACTTCCAATGCATGGCGGAGTTAAGTCTCTGGGGCAAACTTCCCGCCTCTCCAATGATCCTTCCTCACAGCTTGATTGTTCTAAGCCAATCTACTCACAAATTTGTGATGCGGTGAGAGTATCTGGTCCTTTTGAGACAACTATTGGGGTTTATTAATCTATGATTAAGAATATTTTAAAAACAAAAGAAATTAAGTTTAAAAAAGTGATTTTTTTCTTTTTTGTTTTTTTACTATTTGCAACATTTATCCTAGGTTTATTCTCTAATGTCGCCACAGCTTCACTTACATTCTTTTCTCCCCAACAAGGGCAACATTTTCCGAAGGGTTCATCAATTAATGTTTTAACTTCATTTGTGGCAAACACGCCTTACAAGATAGATCTTTATAAGGGTTCAATCTTTAATAGAGAAATTCATAGTGGCTCTACTAGTGGCTTTCTCGGCATTCAATACAACTGGACTATCCCCGCCGACATGGCAGACGGTGCAGGATATATATTTAAAATCACAGAAAATCCTGGTCTTCTTAATTCTTCGGTCTCTCAAAGCCCTTCATTTTCTATCGGAAACCCTATAGAGATATCTCAACCTTCAAAAGATACTTACGTAAAAAGATACACGAATTATACGATAATAGGTAAAACATTGGGAGATCAAAGAGGGAAGTCGGTCTCTCTCTATATGACACAGAATGGAACAACCCCAGTGGGTTATTCGTCTGCAGGCATGGGAACCGTAATGAGTAATAGCGTCACAGGAGAATTTGAAAAATCCTGGCCTTTCCAATATCCCTTTGGTCAAAACTATCAAGTAAAAGCGTGTCTTACTTCAGATAATACTCGATGTTCATTAGGAGAAAAATTTACCATTAATGAAAATGGTAATCCTATTGTCCCTCCCATAATTCCTCTTACTCCTAGTACTCCTACAAATACTCTGACTGTCACTACTTTGCCTGCGGGGATAAGTGACGTTAGCGACACGACGGCGGTATTAAGAGGATCTGGAGGGGTTTGCGTCTCTGGGAGTAATTCAACCACCTGTAATCAAAATACTATAAATCAACAATTTCCTTTAACAGCTTATTTTCGATACACAACTCAAAGCATCCCACCCCTTTTTTGCAATGATATCTATAGTAAATGGATGAAGGCTACTGGTGACTACCCGCTGCAAAACATTGCAGGTAACCAAACTTTCTCAACTACAATAACAAATCTTTCTCCAGACACTACTTACTATTATTGTGCCATCATCTCAAATCGTAACCAAATTGCATATGGTGGGAAAGAAACGGTGAGATCTTTTAAAACTCTCCCATGTATTGATTGTCATAAAACCGAAATCGTTACAGGAGACGCAAGAGCTATCTCTAATTCTGCATACCTTCGAGCAAACTATAGCTCCACCAAGACCGTAAAAACATATTTTGAATATAGAGAAACGGCCGAACTCGCCAGGCAGGGAGAAGCTCTCCGTAGGCTCTTTACCTCAGATGCTACTGCCGTGCTCGATGGTATTACTTCTTCTTGGAAAAAAACACCAGAACAAAATCATTTTGTTTCTCCAGGAAAAGAAATTAGATACGTGCAGGGAAACTTATATCAAAACATAGTAGGCTTGAAGCCATCTACATCGTATGTGTATCGCGCCGTTGCAGAAATAAGCGAAGAAGGTACAACTAAAATCATGAGGGGTGAAACTAAACAATTCACTACCGGCGACATATCAAACCCAAATCTCACATGTTTACAGCTCGGAAATTGTCCTTATTATCCTGAAGATCCAAATTATTGTATTCAAAATCCTACTGACCCATACTGCTCTTCACAAGGATCCAACAATCTTCCCGATCTTACTGCCGGTCAAATCCGCCCAACTGTCGCTATCATCGACAAAGTCACTACTTTTATTTCCGCCATCACCAACCTTGGAAACATAAACACTACTGAATTTGTAAAAAGATTGGTACATAGTTTCCACATCAATGATAATAGTTCCACAGAAATTTCTCATGATAAAACAAAAGTAGTATATGTCACTCGTGAAGGAGGTATTCCAGGGAGAGGATATGACGATGTACCAACCAACCAAACATTTACTACGGCAGGAATTAAAAAAATCCGCGCATGTGCAAGCACTGTAGATACCGAAGACCCAAATCTCTCAAACAATTGTGGACCTTGGACCACCATCACCGTGTTGTGTGAGGCTCCAAAATATTACGACCTAGAGGAAAAGGATTGTCTTAGCCCACTCGTTTGTGAAGAAAATGAAATCTTTGATTGGAATACAAAAACATGTTTACCAAAACCAATCTGCGAGAAAGACGAAATATACAATCCTTGGAGCAATACATGCATAATCCCTCCAGTAAATTGTGCCGAAGAACCTCAGGATCGTTTTTGCCAACCAGGTCCTGGGTGGTATTGGAACAATAACGGTACCGGATGGGGTACAGGAGGAGGAAATCCTGGAACATGGGGAACCGGTGGCTGGGTAGGAAACACGTGGTACGGTCTCACTTGGACAGGAAACGGGTACGCTGGTAATACTTGGACTGGAGGATCTTGGCAAAACGGAATCTGGACTGGAGGATCATGGTCAGACCTAATGCTTGGGCAAAATGCAACTCCACCATGGGATGCAATAGTGAGAAACCAAGAAGGAGTGGAACATGTATTCGCTCGACAGATTTTGGGCAGTAACGCACTTCAAGGTAAGTATGGATACCAGATCGGAACGAGTAAAGAAGCATTTGCCTGGGATATTGCACATCTATTTGCTAAAATTTTTGGGTACATAGATGCAAATGGACGAGAAATCAGAGTGAGCCGACCAGACATAGCGGCTTACGAACTCAGACTATCGGGAGACAGGCTGACAGTATACGAATACTACAACAATGTAGTAGTGAGCATTCAAAATATCACCGACGTTTTCAAGACAAAAGCAGGGCACGAGTATTATTTTAAGAAATAATGAAAGGGATTTTTAAAAAAATAATCATTTCCATCCTAGCAATAGGCTTTTTGTTGGCGCCGGTGGCGCAGAGCCTTAGCCTCAATTTTGCTTCTGCAAATACTAATATTACGATAGAGGAGGTTACCTTGAACAACACTGTGGCTACCTTTAAGGTCACAATCAATGAGACCAAAACAAACTATATGGGAGGTTCAGCTGATTATAGTTTATATGAGAAAACTTGGAAAGATGAGAAACCAGCCACTGTCAATCCATTTAAGGCAGGAAAAATAAAGGTAGAAGAAAATAAAAACACTCAAAGTGCTTCTCTCGCTTTCGATTCATTAACTCCTAAAACAAATTATTACTTATCTGTAAGCCTGAAGGAAGAAATTACCCAGGATCCTGTGTCGGGCGAAATAATAAACTATGGAAACAATTTTTTAACCCATGTAGAATTTAGAACATACTCTGAAGAGAACTCTGGCGATGGAGCTACATCAAACTCAACCCAGAACGTAGATTCTGGGAATCCGGACTCTCCTACTTCTCCCCCAAACACTCTCGACCTCAATTGCAGTATTTTCACTAATATAGGGGGCTGTGTGGCAGAGATATTTTATTTATTGTGGTCGGCCACATCAAATGTCGCTATTCTCGGCGGACATTTTTTGGACTTCTTTGTTTACTATTCAACTAATAGTGATTCATATTCAAATATATTCATAGAAAAAGCATGGGGTACTATTCGAGACGTCGCCAATATCTTTTTTATTATCACACTATTATATATAGCACTTAAAACAGTTCTGGGATTAAATGTTTCTAATAATAAAAAGATGATCGGGACGGTCATCATCATAGCCCTGATAATAAACTTTAGTTTGTTTACTTCAAGGGTAGTGATAGATGCCTCAAATATTCTCGCTAAAATATTTTACAACAATATCACGTCTGTTGATTCTGCGACTCAGCAGGTGGCGAATGCGGGATCTGAGGGACAAAAATCTATCTCCGTCGGACTCGTTAGCAAATTTGACCCCCAGAAGCTTCTTACCACCTCTACATATAAACAGATGGGTATTGGAATGTTTATTTTTTTGATACTTTTGCTTATGGCAATCACTCTTTACATGGCTTATGTTTTCTTTTCCGTAGCTTTGCTTTTTGTTGGAAGAGTTGTTTCTTTGTGGCTTGCTATGATTTTTTCTCCTTTAGCATTTATTTCCTATGCTGTTCCTTTTGAAATGCCTTTTGGCCACAAAGAATGGTGGAAAAACTTACTAGAAAACGCCTTTCTTGCTCCAATTTTTATTTTCTTTCTATATATAGTAATTCAATTTACTGATTTCATTAAAGACGCGGTTAAATATTCCGCCAACGAAGCAGACACAATGCAAAGTATAATGGGAGTGGTAATTCCTTTTGCTGTGATATTTATGCTTTTGTATCAAGCCAAGAAATTAGCGCTTAAGTACGCCGGAGAAATGGGCGCAATGATAAACAAAGCAGGGGCCGCGGTGGGAGGATTGGCTTTGGGAGCAGTAACGGGTGGAGCTGGTCTGGCCATGAGTGGCACACTGGGTAAACTTGGTGGAAGCCTAGCAGGCAGTCAAAAGCTCAAAGATATGAGTTTGGAAACCGGGATGACTGGATGGGCAAGCAGGATGGCACTAAAAGCTAGCAACAAGGCTTCAAAGTCCTCGTTTGATCTTAGAAAATCTCCCGTGGGCGCTCTTGTGGGTAAAGCTGGGCTAGACTTGAATAAAGCAAAAATGATTGGTCTCGGCACTGACAAAACAGCAGGTGGGTTTAAGGGTGCGGTGGAAAGAAAAGAAAAGAAAATAGAGGAAGGATACAAGATGTATGAAACAAAGAAATCCGACGCAGAAGTAGATAAAATGACTGGAGGAGAACACAAAACTGCCGCTGAATACAACCTAGCCATGAAAGAAAAGTACAGCAACATAATAGGAAAAGGTCTCGTATATTCTTTAGCTGACTCAACAATACGAAATACACAAAATATTAAAGATAAAGATGTGGAAAAAGCAAAACAAGAGTACGCCTCAAAGGATCAAAAATACAAAGACACCCACCCTGAACCAACAAAAGAGTCTATTATAGAAGAAAGAATTAAAAAATTAAATCTAGGACTAAACATTACGCTTGGAGGACTTGGGGCAGTAGCAGCAGTGGCTACTGGAGGTGTAGCTGGCGGAGCAGTCTTTGGTGCTCTTGGAGGTTCTACCGCTGTTGGCACAGGTATTGGAGCTGCGATAGGAGGAGGAATGGCTACAAATAAGGGTCTAACAGACTCGGGTGCTCTAGCAGGAGCGAAGAAAAAGTTTGAAAAAGAAATCAAAAAGGGGCAGAAGCAGATAAAAGAGCTTAAACGAGTAGAGGAGGAAAGAGAAAATCTTGAAAACCTCGTTGGAGAGATGGATAAAGAAAAAAACAATTACAATACAGGTAAGACCCCAGATAAGCAATTGAACATTAGAGATTACATTAGAAAACAAATCATTGAAACTGAAGAAGAGTTAGATAGTATAAAAGAAGAGGTGACTCAGATCAGAGATGAAAGAAGAAAGCTGCAAGGAATCCTAGACACTATGCCGCAGAAATCAGGCATAGTTAATCCTGAAAGATCAAAAATTGTTAACAGAATTGATCAATTAAACCAAAAAGAGGACACCCAGAAGGGTAAAACAGTCAACGCAAAGATTAAACAATTTGATTATAAATCAGCTAAGGATGCTCAAGAAAAATTGGCAAATCTAAGAAACAGGGAAGACTCGCTGGGTGAAAAGATTTCTCCAAAAAAAGAGGAGAAAATGCAATCTCCCACGACAAAGCCACCCCCTAAATCTGAGGGTGGAAAAACAAAATAATTAAAACATTATTAATAACCAAAAAACAAAAATGGATATAACAATTGAAGACATCCAAAAAAAATTTGATAGCCTGCCCGAAGAAATAAAGTGGGCAATTTCAAAGGCCGATGTAGACGAAAATATTATAGAAATAGGGAAAGCTTACTCACTAAATGTAGAGCAACAGGGACAGCTATCTCTCCTCACCCATATGGTGATGATGGGTTTCATTCATCCCGAAATATTCGAAGAATCGGTTGAAAAAACTTTAAAATTACCAGCAGAAAAAAACAAACAGATTGTAACCACAGTTAATGAAAAAATATTGAAAGAGATAAGGACTTTACTTATGGCTCAAACAATTCTGGGAGAGGAAGACGGTATTCCGCTTGCTGAACCCGTCCCAGAAGAAAAACCTATCGTAATAAATACTCCATCATCACAGAGCGAACAGGAAAACAAAAAGATAATTGATTCCGTGGCAAGTCAAAGATTAATGGGTTCATTCCAAACATCAATTAAAAAAACTGATTACAACTTAAACCCGCAAAATAAAACCACTCCGCCCACTCCCTCTGCTCCTTCCACGCCTTCCGTTCCCTCTGCCCCTTCCGCCCCAGAATCCAAGCCAAAAGTGGATCCCTACCGTGAAATACCGGAATAAAATGATATACTATCATTAAGATGCAATTCAAAGTCCCGCAATTTTTGGACATAGAAGATAAAATATTCGGACCTTTTACCTTCCGACAATTTACATATCTGGCTGGGGGAGCAGGTCTCTGTTATATCATCTATAAACTGCTAGGAATCTGGTACGGTTCAATACCGATCATTATTTTTGCTGGTCTTTCACTTGCACTTACTTTTTACCGTCCAAACGGCAAACCTTTCATCTTTATGCTTCAAGCAGCTTTCAAGTTTCTTTTCCAAGACAAACTATATATTTGGCAAAGAAGAAAGGGGGAGGAAGCAAAAGGAAGAGCGATAGCCGAAGCAGCCATCATGCAAGCTACGCGTATAGACCCAAAACTTTCCGGAAGCAAGTTACGTGACCTAGCATGGAGCTTGGACGTTTTGGATATGAAAAAATAATATGGCCTTAAAAGCAAAAGCAACACAAGAATTTGTACCAATAAAAGAAGTCCGAGACGGGATCATCGTATTAAAAGACGGTGGCTTGAGGGCAATTGTGTTGGCAAACTCTGTAAACCTTTCTCTAAAATCCCAAGATGAACAGAGGGCTACTATTTTTCAGTTTCAAGGTTTTTTAAATACGCTAGATTTTCCAATTCAAATTTCAGTGCAGTCTAGAAAGCTCGATATTCGACCGTATCTTCTACTCTTGGAAAACAGAATGAAGATTCAAAATGAACCTTTATTAAAGCTTCAAACCAAAGAATATATTGATTTTATAAAGGATTTTACGGAAAACGTAAGCATTATGACCAAGAACTTTTTTATCGTCGTGCCATACTCAAGCAATATGTTAAAGCCTACCGGAAACTTTATGGACAATATTTTTAGCAAAAAAAATGCCGAGCAAGCCAGAGCTCAAGAAAAAGTAGAGTTTGAAGAAAAAAGATCGCAGTTAGAGGAGAGGGTGAGTGTAATTCAACAAGGACTTTCACGTTGTGGAATTAAAAGTGCCCAGCTCGGAACAGAAGAAGTGGTGGAAGTATTTTATAAAGTATTCAATCCGGGAGAGACCGAAGGAAAAATTCATTTAGAATAATATTATGGGAATTTTTGATTCAATATTAGGAAGGAATAAGGGAGGGGAGGAACAGGCAAAGACAAGTGCCTCTATTTTACCCGTACTTCCAGAAGACATATATGAATCTGCCAAACTAGAACTTCAAGATATCGTTGCTCCTTCTGCTCTTAAGATTGAACCTAAATCAATAAACCTAGGAGACAAGATCGCTCGTACATTTTTCATAATTTCATATCCGCGTTTTCTTTCAGACAACTGGTTTTCACCAATCATCAACCTCGACAAAGTATTTGATGTCTCCATATTCATTCAACCAATGGATACCTCTCTGGCACTTAGACAGTTTCAAAAAAAGGTGGCCGAAGTACAAAGCCAAATCAATACTCGTGAGTCAAAGGGAATGGTGCGAGACCCAATGCTCGATACAGCATATCAGGACCTAGAAAGTCTCCGTGACAACTTGATTCAGGCTCAAGAAAAGATGTTTGATGTTTCTGTATACATCACAGTCTATGCTGACACAGATATGGAACTTTTCAAAATTGAAAATGAAATCAAGTCCATGCTTGAATCTAAGCTCATTTACCTAAAACCCGCCCTATTCCAGCAAGAAGAAGGGTTCAAAAGTGTCATTCCTATCGGAAACGACCTCCTTGAGGTTTACCAAAAGCTAAATTCTGAGCCACTTTCAAGCATTTTCCCATTTGTTTCTTTTGACCTTACTTCTGATAAGGGAATATTGTATGGAGTAAACAGACACAATTCTAGCTTGGTAATATTCGACCGTTTCAGTTTAGAAAACTACAACTCTGTCACTTTTGCTAAATCAGGTTCCGGAAAAAGCTATGCCACCAAGCTCGAAATCCTGCGTTCTCTTATGTTTGACACTGACGTCATCGTGATAGACCCAGAAAGAGAGTATGAATATCTAGCGGAGGCGGTAGGCGGAAGATATTTTAATATTTCTCTTTCTTCTGATCACCATATCAACCCTTTTGATCTACCTATTCCTCGCGAAGACGAAACAGCCGAAGATGTGCTTCGCTCAAATATCATCACCTTGGTAGGTCTTTTCCGTCTGATGCTTGGAGGACTTACTCCAGAAGAAGATGCTCTGGTAGATCGTGCTATCGCAGAAACATATGCATTAAAAGACATCACTCCTGAATCTGATTTTTCAAATATTGAACCTCCGCTCCTGTCAGACTTTGAAATGGTACTGGGTGGAATGGAGGGAAGTGACTCCTTGATGCAAAGATTGGTGAAATATACCAAAGGTTCTTGGTCAACTTTCCTAAATCGTCCTTCAAACGTAGACATCAATCGAAAATTTGTAGTCTTTTCAGTGCGAGACATGGAAGACGAATTGAAACCAGTAGCGATGTACATAGTAATGCACCACATCTGGACCGCAATCAGAAAAAATCTAAAAAAACGCTTAATGGTGGTAGACGAGGCATGGTGGATGATGAAATCCGAAGACACTGCTTCTTTCCTTTACTCAATCGCAAAACGTGGAAGAAAATACTATTTAGGACTTGCTACTATTACCCAAGACGTGGGAGACTTTATGAAATCTCCTTATGGAATCCCTATTGTTACCAACTCTTCTATTCAGCTTCTGTTAAAACAGTCGCCATCCACTATTGATGTCTTGGTAAAGACCTTTAACCTGACCGAGGAAGAAAAATATCTGCTATTGGAGTCAGGAGTGGGGGAGGGAATATTCTTTGCCGGAACAAAGCATGTGGCTATCAAAATAATCTCCTCATATACGGAAGACCAGATCATCACTTCGGATCCTTCCCAGATACTTTCCATTAAAAAAGCCAAGGAAGATTTTGAAGAGTCGGAAAACAAATAAAAATAGTCAGTTTTTAGTGAAAAAGTGTTATAATTACACAAGCAAGACATGAAAAAAACATTGTTTCTAGTATTCATACTCGCCGTATTTTTCATCCCTTTTTTGGTGACCGGCCAAGTGCGTGATTCTGATATAAATTTGTCTCTCTCTCCTCTGTATCCCGCTCCATTTCAAGATGTCCGCGCTGTATTATCCAGCCAAACCGTGGATTTAAACAAAACACTGATTTCATGGTCTCTCGATGGACAAGTAACGATTCGTGGAGTCGGCAAAAAAGATTTTCAATTTAAAGCAGGGGCACTCGGTTCGGTAACAAATATTACCGCTAGTATTGAAACGATAGAAGGGGTTTCTCTTCAAAAAAATATAAGTGTAAAGCCTGCTGAAATCGATATGCTTTGGGAAGCTCCTGATTCCTACGTCCCACCTTTCTATAAAGGAAAAGCCTTAGCATCAAGCCAAAGCAAACTAAAAGTAGTAGCAATGCCATCTTTTATGACCGAGGGGGGTATGGTAAAAAATACAAACCTCTCATATATATGGAGCAAGGACGGAAAATCTCAATCACAGTATTCGGGATGGGGTAAAAACTACATCATTTTTCAAAATAGCTACCTAGACAGACAAAACGAAGTGTCTGTACAAGTATCGGACATCACTGGGAACATGAAAGCAGGGGGGTTAACAAACCTCACCACTGGAAACCCTAAGATTCTTTTCTACCGTTCAGATCCGATTTTTGGAACTGATTGGGGAAGGGCCCTTTCAACTGAATACAGTATCAACCCCGATGGCGAAACTATTATTGCTGAACCTTATTTTTTCTCGGAAAAGAATGTAACTTCGCCCAATATTTCCATGAAATGGTTTTTAAACGGACAAGAAATTGATAATCCTGCGCCAAAGAACGCCTTGTCATTAATTTTACAAACAGGAGAGAAAGGAACAGCTATTATCAAAACAACAGTTGAAAATACAAAAGCTCTTTTTCAAGAATCGAGCAAGGAGTTAAGGCTTAACTTTTAATTAAATGAAAAAAACCACTCAAAAAACATTTGCCTTATGTCTCTCCATCTTGTTTTTCACTTTTTTGATGCCTTTAAACCTTGCGTCTGCAGTTGACCCCACTCCTCTTAATCCTCTTATCATAGAAGCAAACAAAACATCTGTATCGGCAATTGAAGAAGTAAAAATAACGGCTAAATTATATACTCTCCCAAACAAGAAAGTAATATTCGAATCTACTCCAAGCGCAGATGCTAATTTTTCCCCAAAGGAATGTGTTACCCCAGCAGTGAGCTCAAATAATATCTATTCGTGCACTGTGAATTTTAAATCGGGAGACCTTACTCAAACTCAAATTTTTAAAATTAAAGCTTCCTATGATTCGGGAGCTCGTTATTCAAATGAAATTTCAATAACGGTAACAAAAAATGATATTACTAATTTCAAAATTTCTGCTAGTAAGCTGACTATTGCTCCTGAAGAAAAAATTACAATCAAAGCAACTCTTAATACGGAAGCAAATGGTCATGAAGTTACTTTTTATGACGGCTCAAGTTATGCTATCGTAAATAAAGACGGAATTTTTACACCTGAAAAATGTACAGCTATAAAGGCATCGGGCTCATCTCTAGCTTCCTGTGAAGTAGAATTCAGCTCAAAAGTAAAAAATAATTATGCATTGAGCGCTAATATCCTTAAGGATGGAAAGACTTATACATCTTCCAGTATAACAGTATTAGTAGGAGAAATAGTCTCAAGTTATTGTGAATCTCAAGGAAAAATCTTAGACCCAATCACAAAGCAATGTAAAGATAAGCCAAACACCGACACCACCTATACCCCTCTCGCTCCACTTCCAGGGCTTCCAGGGGGCGTATCTTTTGAAACCGATAAAACAAAAAATCCCTGTGCATTTGGTCAATATATGGCAATCATTTTTAGGTTAGTAATAGGAATTTCGGCCGTGCTTGCGATGGTTATGATTGTATATGGGGGAATAGAGTACATGACAAGCGGATCTGTATCAGAAAAGCAAGGCGGAAAAGAAACCATCACTAATGCAATTCTTGGAATAGTCATCGCGCTTGGAGCCTGGCTATTATTAAATACCTTAAACCCTGCTCTGTTGAATATATGTTTAGATTTGCCGGAGGCGAAGATAATTATATCTTCCGAAGATACCTCTACAGGGTCAGAGACGGTTTCTTCATCAGGGTCAAGTTTATGTATTTCAACCACCAACGCTCCAAATCCTGACCTAGCCAAGGGCACTAAAATTACACTTAATTCCGTAATGCAAAATGAGTACGTCCCTGAAAGAAATAAACTTAATATTTCAACGGGATCGAAGTTAATGATAACAGCCCAAACAATATTTGAAGGATTTAATAAAAATACTAAATCGTATGGAACCAAAAACCCAGGCAATATAAGTAACGTAGACAATGCAGTAAAACCTTGGAATTGCGGACCTCCTCCAACTAAAGGAACCCGCTGTTTTAGTACTCTCGCGCTAGGAATACAAGCGCAAGCAGATCTCTTAAAAAGAGTAGCAACTACTGGTTCAACCAGTTATAAAAAAGGAGGTAAATATGAATGTGCACTTGGAAACGAGACTTATAATGGATACTTATATCAATATCTAAGAATATATGCTACTGGGGCCCGATTTAATAATAATTACTTAAATGCGGTTATTGGCTATTTTAAAGATAACGGTAAAACTATCACGGGTAAGACGACCATGGAAGAAATATATAATATGAAGTAAGCAAAATACCATGCCCACACGAAATTTAATTTTATGGATAATAGGCTTCACCTTCATCTTCGCAATTGCGTTTAGTCTTTTGTTCTTCCGATCCCCAAACCGCGACAATGGAGCTGAAGAGAAACCTAATTTCTTTGCCACCGTGTGGCCTTTCGGAAGAAACAATGACGATTCAAGCCCTAATACAGACCCTACTGACATCTCAGGCTACGAGCCTGTCATAACAGGCGAAGAACTCCCAGAGCGATTAAAGAAAATCTCTTTGGAGCCTGTGTCTGGATACGGAGTATATTTAAAAGAGAGATATGGGGAAACGGAAATAGAGCAAGTCCCTCATGTGCGGTATGCGGATAAAGCTACTACAAATATATACCAAACATTTGCAGATAAAATTGATATCCGAAAATTCGGAGAAGCGACTATTCCTAATATTTACGAATCAATTTTTGGCAACAAAGGAGATTCATTAATACTCCGATACCTATCTACCGACGGGAAAAGTATTCAAACATATAATGCAAACCTGCCAAAAGAAGTACTTGGTGGAGATATTTCTTCCACAGCGAATTCCTTAGAGGGATCATTTTTGCCTGAAAATATATCAGAGGTGGCAATTTCTCATGACAAAACTAAACTTTTCTATATTCTTCCTGCGGGGGATGGGGTAGTGGGTATATCTGTACCAATGGGTGGAGGCACTAGGTCTCAAATATTTGATTCATCATATAGTGAATGGCTGGCACAATGGTCAAACGATAGAATGATATCTATCACAACCAAGCCTTCTGCTAGGGTGGCAGGCTTTATGTATTCAGTTGATCCTGTAACTAAAGGAATGGAAAAAATCTTAGGAGGAATAAACGGCCTTACGACCTCGACAAGCCCAAGTGGAAGAAAGATTTTATACGCAGACAATACTCTATCTTTGAAGATTTTTGATAGAGGTACAAGAGAAACTACAAGCGCTGGAATTCGAACCATGCCAGAAAAGTGTATATGGGGGGAGGAAAGTGAGCAATTATACTGCGCTGTCCCTAAGTATCTAGGCGGTAACAATTATCCTGACACATGGTACCAAGGTGAAACATATTTCAATGATGAAATCTGGAGAATGGATACCGCGAGCGGTAACGGTACTCTATTGGCTGACCCGTTGTCTGCAGTAGGAGGGGAGGATATTGATGCAATAAATTTAACACTTGATCCAACAGGAAAATACTTATTCTTTATGAATAAAATGGATTCATATCTTTGGATGCTCGAGCTATAGACCTCCTATAGATCTCCAACGTACTTGATCACTACTCGACGAGAATGTCCTTCACCTTGGGACTCTGTTTTTAAGTCTCCGGCTTCGGATAAAAACTCATGAATGACTCTGCGCTCAAATGCGGGCATTGGGTCAATTTCAATATTTGATTTAAAATATCTAGCTCTTTCAGCCATCATGTGGGCAATAGAGCGCACGCTTTCTACTCTTTTCTTTTGGAATCCATTAATATCAATGATTATCGCGTGGTCGTTTGCTTCTTCTCGAGAAGACTTCGTATCTGTAATTTTTCTAATCAGATGGTTTAAAGCAAAGACTCCTTCTCCTCCTCTATCTAAAAAAGGGTAGGGGTCTCCGACTTCTATAGAAAACCAAGTAGTCTTGGAACCATCTTCGTTGATAGAGATATCTCCATAAGAAACAGGCAATTTGTCTAGAATTTCCTTTATTAAATTATGAGTTTCGGTTGTTTTCATTGGTTTTATTAGATCTTTCGGCATAAAGTTGCTGGCCTATAGTAAAGATATTACTTGTAATCCAATATAATGCAACTGCTCCGGAAATACTATAAGCAATGAATGTGACTACCACAGGGAAAACATACTTCATTTGAACCTGCATGCTTTTTGCTAAACTTTCTTGGAAAGATGGAGCTCCGGTATTTGAAGATGGTGTTTTGATAGGATTTTTTGGCATGAAATAAGCTTGGAAGAATTGTGAGACTCCAGCTAATACCGCCAACACAATACTTTTTCCTCCAATATCTACCAGTCCTAGAAAATTCATGTTTACATTTATAGGTGCTTTAACAAAGGGATATAGAAGGGTGGGATCAAAATTTATTCCTTTATAAAAAACATAGTAGAGGGCAAATATGATAGGTAGTTGAATGATGACCAAAAGACATCCAGAAAATGGATTAACCTTCTTTTCCTTATATAGAGCCATGGTCATCTTTGCCTGCTCTTCTTTCGACTTTCCACTTTGCTTTATATCATTGAGCTCAGGCTCAAGTCTTTTCATCTTTGCCTGGCTTTCTACCGACTTCTGAGAGAAGGGAAATAGTAGCGCTTTTACTATTAAAGTGAGTAAAATAATAGCTATTCCTATATCAGTGCCTGGGATTACAGAGACTAAAAAAGCCAACGCATTGAGAAGTGGCTTGTAAAGGAGCATATCCCAAATATTTGTTATCATTTGCCTATTTTATACGAAAATTGTAAAAAAACCAAACTTAGGCTATACTCTATCCATGTCACAGACGTATAAACCTAAAAAGAGGAAGCGAGCAAAGGCCCATGGGTTTTTGTCTCGATCAAAGACAAAAAATGGTAAGAGGGTCATTTTGAAGAGAATGAGAAAGGGCCGAAAAAAGCTCACCGTCTAATGCTCCCAAAATCAAACCGGGTAGATAGAAAAACCGTAGAAAAAGTATTTTCTAATGGTTTTTTTATTGGCTCGACTGACCTTTCTTTGAAATTTACAAAGGAAAATAATGGCTCCGAGCCACACGTTTCTTTTGTGGTACCAAAGACTACTTCTAAAAAAGCGACCTTAAGGAATCTATTAAGGAGAAGGGGATATAGTGCTTTAGATGAGCACTACACCAAGCTGCCAAAGGGTTTTGTGGGTATTTTCATTTTTGGTAAAAATAGTCCTAAAAAATACGGATTTAAAAAGGGTGATAAGGAAGCACTTAGCGCCGAGATATATAGCATAATAAAAAGAATAAGATCATGAAAAAAATTATAATCTTTTATCAAAAATGGATTAGTCCTTTTAAAAAACAAAGTTGTAAATTTTACCCCACTTGTTCTGAATACGCCTTACAGGCTTTCACTAAATATAGTCCAGGGAAGGCTACATATCTATCTATTAAAAGGATTCTCCGTTGCCACCCTTGGCAACAAAACCAAATCGACCACCCTTAAGGGTAAGGGGTCCCCTTACCCTGTGGATAACATGCAAGGGGTCCCCTTGCATGTTATCCACAGTTTATAAACAGGTTTAATACGATATTGTAAAGTGTGCACGGTTGTGGATTATAGTATAATCTGTGGATTGAAAGTGAGTTTTTAATAACAATAAAAGATCTATTGAATGGACACTAAACAACTCTGGAAAAATTGCTTGTCGGAAATCGAATTAGAGGTTTCTAAGGCTACCTTTAACACTTGGTTTAAAGGGACTAATATTATTAAGGAAGAGAACGGCGTAGTTTATGTAGGAGTACCTAATGAATTCGTCAGAGACTGGTTAAAAAATAAATATCATAAAATAATAACCAAAATAATCACTGGTCAGTTTGATAACATGCGAGCAGTGGAATATGCCATCACTAAAATGGAAATGGGCAAGGAAGATACTAAGAAGGAAGGGGAGTCATCATATATAAACAGAGAGTTACCTCTAAAAGACCTCTATGTGAATCCAGACGACAATTTAAATCCTCGTTACCGTTTCGATTCTTTTATTGTTGGAACATTTAATGAGCTAGCATACGCAGCTTCTCAAGCTATTATTGAACACCCGGGTAGTAAATATAATCCTTTCTTTGTATATGGAGATACTGGTCTTGGTAAAACACACCTCCTGCAAGCAATAGGGAACTCTATAAAGGAAAAATACCCAAATAAGAAGGTTTACTATATGACCTTGGAAAAATTTGCTACAGAGTTCGTTAACGCTGTTCAAAACAACCGCGCAAACTCTTTCAAAGAAAAACATCGAAAGTATGACCTACTTATAATCGACGATATACAATTTATTGGAAAAATGGAAAAAATCCAAGAGGAACTCTTCCATACATTCAATACTTTTTATGAAAGTAATAGGCAAATTATCTTTTCATCAGATAAACATCCAAATTTCATCCCTGAATTAGCAGAAAGATTAAAATCTCGATTCTCTGCGGGTATGATAGTAGATGTGTCCCAGCCGGATTTAGAGTCCAGAATGGCTATTATAAAAATGAAGTTAGAGGAGACAAATATTGAATTAGACCAACCAGTGCTTGAATATGTGGCTGATTCGTTTCAGGACAACATTAGAGAGCTTGAAGGTAGCCTAAACGCTATTATCTGTCATTATCAAATTAAAAATAAACCTATCACTCTTACTGAAGTTAAAAATTTGGTTAAAAATAACATCAAACCAAAGAAAAATGTAGCGATAAAAGATGTTGTTAAAGTAGTAAGTGATCACTACAACCTAGATGAGACTTCTATTTACGAAAAAACTCGACGAAAAGAAATTGTGAGAGCAAGACAGGTAGTAATGTATCTTCTTCGTGAAGACTTTAATGTTTCGTATCCTATGATCGGTCAAAAGCTCGGAGGAAAAGATCACACTACTGTAATTCACTCATATGAAAAAATTAAAACTGATCTAAAAACTGATTCCCAATTAATTCAAG
>DASTLQ010000006.1:0-31124 GCA_035714785.1 Minisyncoccota bacterium | reverse complement strand
AAGGGTCCGCCTTCGCCAGAGGCGAAGGCGGACCCTTAACCTGTGGATAACATGCAAGGGGACCCCTTACACCTAAGCGTGATATAATATCTACATGAATGAAACATTTCTAACGCTTCATATTGGCTCTTCGGCTATACGAGGTACTTTGACGAAGATGGAAGCTGGAGTTCCGGCTATTATTTTTTCTGAAAAGGAAATGATCGCATATCGGGAAGAAGTTGAAGGCGAGCATCTATGGCACGAAACTAAAAAAGCGATTGATATTTTAATACGGAAACTTTTCAAAGCACGATTACAACGACCAGACAAAATATACTGTGTGCTCTCTTCTCCTTGGTATATTTCAGAACTTCGATCTCTTCGATTAAATGAAGATGCTCCTTTAAAATTTACTAATCAGCTCGCTAGTGACCTTTTAAAAAAAGAAGCCGAAATTTTTACAAAAGAAAATCTTCACCAGTACGGAGATTTAGAGCAAGGAATAATGGAGCCAGTAGAAATGAAAACCATCCGCACCTATTTGAATGGTTACGAGACTACTTCTCCATTTGACCAGAAAGCAAAAGAAATTAAAATGGATATATTTATTTCGCTTGCTCCTCGTGAAAATTTAAATGTAATTAAAGAAATAATTCACCGTCATTTTCCAATGAGTGAGATACACTTTTCGACATTTGCCTTTGCTTCGTTTATGGCGGCTCGAGATATGTTTCCCGAAGAAGATTTTTTGCTGGTGTCAGTAGACGGAGAGATTACAGATATTTCTATGATAAAAAAAGCGGGAATCGTGGCTCAGGCATCTTTCCCTCTAGGGATCAATGGATTGTCTCGGGTGATAGGTGGAAAGATTGGGAAATCTCTACCAGAAGCATCCACTTTAATTTCAGTCGCCCTCCGTGGGCATGCTGCTCCGTTGGCGATAAAAAAGCTAGAATCATCAGTTAATATCTATAGAGATAAATGGATAGAAGGATTTGAGGAAACTCTAAGCAGATTTTCGCAAAGTGTCTCAATTCCGCATTCTGTCTTTTTAGTAACCGACGATGTGTTTCAGAATTTCTTTTCGGAAACTATTTCTTATGAAAGAATTCATCAATATGCATGGACTGAAAAGAAGTTTAAAATTAAGCAATTACCTATTCAAATGTTGTTACAGCTTTCACTAAAGCGATTTGTTTGATAAAATAAGAATATATGCCTAAAAATGTATTTCAAGACATGGTAACGGTGAAGCGAGAACGTCAGGGGACACCGCCAAAGAGAATAGACATACCTCCAGTTCGAGAGTCTTTTACTCCGCCACCTCCTCCACCACCACCACCACCACCAAGAACGCCAGTTGAGAGCCCAATTCCTCGAGAGAGGAGAGAAGGTCCTCGTTATGGTATTTGGTTTTTAGCTACCGTAGCTGTGATATTTTTATTCTTCGCAGTGTCCCTTTTGTTTGTGAATGCCAAGGTGTCTGTAAATCCTGAACAAAGAGAAGTCAGCTTAAGCAAAACTTTTTCAGCAGTAAAAGGGGGAATGAATGGCGCTCTGCCTTTTGATCTATTGGTACTATCCGGACAAGAAGAAAAGATAGTGGCTGGTGGAGAAGAAAAAGAAGTGATCGAAACAGCCAAAGGCAAGGTGAAGATATTTAATGAATTCAGTTCCGCACCTCAAGCGCTTGATATTAATACTCGTCTCGAAGGAAGCAATCAGAAAATATATAAAACAGTAGAGAAGGTGGTGGTTCCTGGTATGGCAAGTGACGGCACTCCAGGTAGTATAGAAGTAGATATTTATGCTTCTGAGCCAGGAAAAGAATATAATAGTGCACCCCTAGATTTTAAAATATTTGGCTTTAAGGGTGGACCTAAATATGAAAAATTTTATGCTCGTTCCCAAGGGGAAATTTCTGGTGGAGCCTCTGGCGTATCTATGAGCCTTTCTGATTCTCAAAAAGAAAATGCAGTGATCGAACTTGAGAATACTCTCCGAGAAAAACTTCTTGAAAAAGTGCGCGGACAGATTCCTAACGGATTCGTGCTATGGGATGATGCAATATTTGTAGAAATGGAAGAGGAAACTCTTGCAAAAGGATCAGAGCCAAATACGACATTGGTAGTGGTAAAAGGAGTACTGTATGGCTTTTTGTTTGATGAAAAGAGAATGTCTACTGAAATCATCAATGAGGCTATCTCAGATTTTGATGGAAGCGAAGCGTATGTTTCCAATCTAAAGGATTTAGAGTTTACTTTGCTTGATAGAGAAAACATCACCTCAGGAAATGTTAATACGGTAAAGAACATTAATTTCAGCCTAGCTGGAAAACCTAAGGTGGTTTATCGAATCAGTTCAGAATCCTTGGCCTCAGAGCTAGCGGGTAAAAACAAAAAGGATTTTGAAAGGATACTTTCGCGGTACCCTCATATTGACACGGCTGACTTGTCTATCCGTCCAGTATGGAAGAGCAGTATCCCTGAGTCTACTAAAGACATAGAGGTAGTTGTGAATTATCCTTAAGTTTGTTATATTAAATCCTACTAAATGATTGACTCAAGAAATAATGATCTTGTGGTGCGAGGGGTGGTTACGGAAGCTTTGCCGTCCACTTTATTTCGCGTGGAGATAGACGATAAAAGTGAAGAAGGAAAAGTCATTCTCGCTTACCTTTCAGGTAAAATGAGATTGCACAGAATCAAGGTTTTGATAGGAGACACGGTTGAAGTCCTCCTCGACCCGTATGGTGGAAAGGGGAGAATCATAAAAAGGTTGTAATTTTTTCTTTATTGTGTATAATAGGAGCTACGGTTTGAAGAAAACAGAAAAACAAGAAAAATAAGGGCTTTTCCCTTGTTTTTGTATTGTTGTGATAACTTATCGATTTTATGAAAATAAAAGCAGCAGTAAAAAAAATTTGTGCAAAATGTAAAATAGTTAAGAGGGGAAAGCACCTTCGAGTGATTTGTGCTACCCCAAAACATAAACAAAAACAATAATTATGAGAATTTTAGGAATTACAGTACCAAACGAAAAGAGACTCGAAATTGCGCTTACCTGTGTATACGGAGTAGGCATCTCTTCCGCAAGAAAGATCTTGGATAAGGTGGGAATCGACCATGGGAAAAAAGCTACAGATCTTACCCCAGAGCAAGAAAACAGTATCCGAGGAATCATAGAGGGGATGAAAATTGAAGGAAACTTAAAGAGAGAAATCTCATCCAATATCAAAAGATTAAAAGACATCAAGACATATAGAGGAGTTCGCCATATGAAGAAACTTCCCGTAAGAGGACAAAGAACCAAAACAAATTCAAGAACAATCCGAGGAAACGTTAGAAAAACAATGGCCTCAGGTCGCCGAAAGGAAAGCAAGACATAATCATGGGAAAAACTAAAATTACAACCAAAGAAGAAGAAGTGAAAGACGGAGCTCCAGTAGAAGGAGAAGTCAAAAAATCAAAAGGCGGAAAGAAAAAAGTAACCTCCGGTATCATTCACGTTCAGGCTACATTTAATAACACAAAGGTGGTATTTTCTGACAAGTTGGGAAACGCTCTCTTTGCTGGTAGTTCTGGTGCACTTGGTTTTAAGGGAGCAAAAAAGGGAACTCCTTTCGCCGCTTCAAAGGTTGGAGATGTATTAGGAGGAAAGATGGCTGCAATGGGAGTAAAAGATATTGACGTAGTAGTAAAAGGAGTTGGATCAGGACGAGAACCAGCTATCCGAGCTATCATGGCATACGGTATCGACATTACTTCTATCAAAGACAAAACCCCAGTGCCTCATAATGGACCAAAACCAAAAAAGCCACGAAGAGTTTAATTTTTTAAAAAAATGATTTCAAAACCAAAATTCAAAATTTGTAAAAGACTAGGACCAGGAGTGTATGACAAATGTCAGACATCCAAATTTGCTGCGGCTGCGCCAGTGGCTAAATTTGGCAAGCGCCCAAAGGCTCTTTCTGAATACGGAACTCAGCTAGTAGAAAAGCAGAAGATTCGATTTTCATACGGTATAAACGAGCGTCAGCTTTCCAACTACGTGAAAAAAGCTATGAACATGAAAGGAGCAGGAGCTACTGACAAATTTTATGAAGAATTGGAATCACGCTTAGACAACGCTATCTATCGAATGGGTCTTTCATCTTCTCGTCGAGCAGCACGCCAGATGGTCTCCCATGGACACTTTATTGTAAATGATCACAAGGTAACCATTCCTTCTTATTCCATTAAGCCAGGAGATATAATTAAAATCCGCGAAGGTTCCAAATCCAAAAAACTGTGGGTGACCCTCGGAGAAAAGATGAAGGATTATACAGCTCCGTCCTGGGTGACTTTCGATTCCGAAAAAATGGAAGGGAAAATACTATCAAAACCTAAGAATGCAGAAACATTCTTTGATTTAAATGCAGTGCTAGAGTTTTATAGCCGTTAATTTTTATAAATTTTAGAAGTAATTTTTACCGCTTTAAGCGGATTAAATATCAAAAAAATATGTCCGACAATAAATATAAAATAATAACACCTTCTAAGCCCCGAATAGTTTCGGAGGATGGAAACAAGGGAGTATTTGAAATTGACGGCCTGTATCCCGGTTACGGACATACTCTCGGAAACAGCCTGCGCCGAATTATCCTCTCATCTCTTCCAGGTGCTAGCTTGACTCATATTAAAATCGAAGGAGTATCTCATGAATTTGAGACCCTAGAAGGAGTAAAGGAAGATGTGATTGTGATCCTTCTAAATTTGAAAAAGATCCGATTCAAGATCATTTCTGATGAAACTCAGACAGTAACTCTATCTATCAAAGGACCAAAAGAAGTGACCGCTTCCGACATAAAGACTTCTGGACAGGTAGAAATTTTGACCCCAGATGTTCATATTGCTTCCGTCACTGGAAAAGTAAATTTCAATGTTGAAATGAGAATTGAAAAAGGCCTTGGCTTTGTTTCAAAAGAAATCATGCAAAAAGAAAAAGTGGATATTGGAACTATCGCCGTAGATGCTGTGTTCACTCCTATCCGCCGAGCAGCTTATGAAGTTGAAAACATGCGTGTTGGAGACAAAATCAATTACAACCGTCTACGAGTTTCTATCGAGACCGACGGAACTCTTTCCCCACGAGAAGCTTTCATGAAATCAATCGAAATCATGATCAATCAATTGAAAGGAATCATTGACTTCAAGGAGCCCGAAGAAGAGGAAGAAGCTCCAGCTCCAAAAAAGAAAGTTGAAGTGGAGGCAAAGCCTGAAGAAGGTGAAAAGAAAGATGATGACTTTACAGACGTACTCAAGACTCGCACCGACAGCTTGGATCTTTCTACTCGAACCTTAAACGCTCTTACTGCGGCAAACATTCGAACACTTGGAGGGCTTGCTCGCAAAAAGAGAGAAGATCTTTTAGAGATCGAGGGCATCGGTGAGAAAGGTATTAGTGAAATAAAGAAAGTGCTAAATTCATTTGGCCTTAATTTAAAGGAATAATATAGAAACATGAGACACCATAACGTAAACAGAAAATTCGGAAGAAAGAAGAACGGCAGAAACGCACTGTTGAAGTCGTTGGTATTAAACTTGATCGTACGTGGAAAGATGAAGACCACCCTAGCGAAAGCAAAGGAAGTACGTCCACTAATGGAAAAAATGGTCACCAGAGCAAAGAAAAATGACCTGGCATCTAGGAGAGTAATACTTTCTCGCTTATACAATCGAGCTCCTGAGACCAAGAAGCTTTTTGATAAAATTGCTCCACGCTTCAAGGATCGAAACGGAGGATATACCCGCATTGTAAAACTTGGAACCAGACTTTCTGATGGAGCAGAAATGGCCCAGATTGAATTTTTAGAAGAATAAAAAAATACTGTTATGAAAAAAATTGATACAAATACAAAAGAAGAAATGGTGGTAGACGCACAAGGCAAGGCTCTAGGAAGACTGGCTACTGAGATTTCCTTTATTCTATCTGGAAAAAACAAAGCTACTTTTGAAAGAAATATTTACTCTGGTGCCCCAGTCAAGGTAGTAAATGCCTCAAAGATTAAAACCAACACTAAGAGGCTTGAGGGTATTTCACATAAGCGATATTCTGGATATCCTGGAGGGCTTACAATCTTGAGCGGATCTGAAGTAATCGGCAAAAAGGGATTTGGAGAATTGATAAAACATGCAGTATACCAAATGCTTCCAGGAAATAAACTCCGAAGAGAAATGATGAAAAATTTAAAAATTGAGGAATAATAAATTAAATGGAAAAGACAACTGAAAAAAAATCAAAAGATTCATACATTGAGGCAGTCGGCCGAAGAAAGACTTCTACTGCGAGAGTGCGTATTTTCTCAGCCGGGAAAAATTCTTTTTCTGTAAATGGAAAGGATGCAAAAGAATACTTTCAGACGGAAGAGGCTCGTCGTTTAGTACAGGATCCTTTGATAAAGGGACTTTCTGCTACCGAAGGAAAAGCACCTACTAAATGGAAGGTGGAAGCAAAGGTAGTAGGAGGCGGAGCTCATTCTCAGGCAGAAGCAGTACGTCACGGTTTGGCAAGAGCTCTAGTAGAATCTGATCTTGAATTACGAACCCCAATGAAGTCACTTGGATTTCTTAAAAGAGATCCTCGCGCAAAGGAACGCCGAAAGTTCGGATTAAAGAAAGCTCGAAAAGCCCCACAGTGGTCAAAACGTTAATACTAAAAAAGCCCTCCCTTACTGGGGGCTTTTTGTTTTTATGAATTATGGTAATATGGGAAATATGAAAGAAGAAGACAAAATTGATGAAAATTTGGAAGAAAACGACGAGGAAATAGTGGAATTTGAGTTCAACGACGACGGGGAAGCTGATTTAAAAAAGACTTTAAAAAAGCTTCGAGCAGATCTAAAAGCATGTAAAAAAGAAAAAGAAGAGTTTTTGACTGGCTGGCAAAAAGAGCGAGCAGATTTTGCAAATTATAAAAAAGAAGAAGAGCTTCGTAAATCAAATTTCTCTGAAGCAGTGCGAGAGCGAATCTTGGCGCGGTTTCTTTCTGTGATTGATAGTTTTCATATGGCTTTTGCAAATGAGGAAGCATGGAAAAAAGTTGATGAAAATTGGCGAAAAGGTGTTGAGCACATTTATTCTCAAATGAATGCCGTATTTGAAGAATATGGTGTAAAGGAATTAGGGGAAGAAGGGGAACCATTCGATCCAGCCATTCATGATTCAGTGGATATGGTAAAGACAGATGATAAAGAATTGGAGCACAAGGTCGCTAAAGTAATCCAAAAAGGATACAAGTTGGGAGAGCGAGTACTACGACCCGTCAGAGTAAATGTCTACGAATATGACGCAAACGGAAAAGGGGTGTAAGGGGTCCCCTTACATGTTATCCACAGGTAGAAGGGGACCCCTCGCACTCCCCCTTGCACTTTAGTGTAGAATGAAGAAAAGGTCGAAAGATGCTGTTTTTCGTAATTTTCTATTTTTATGGTCTTTATTTACACAACATGTGCCACTCCCAAAGAAGCAGAGCGCCTAGGAGAGCTTATCATAAGCCAAAAGCTTGGTGCTTGCGTGGATTGGTGGCCCGTTAGCTCTATGTACAACTGGGAAGGAAAACTTCAAAAGATGTCTGAAGTAATGATAATCATCTCTACTTTAGAATCACAGATTGAAACCGTTAATGATCTTATTTCCAGTGAACACACCTACTCTATTCCTTTGATTGCTGGCGTAGACGTACGTCGCATTAATCGCGCTTACAAAGAATGGATGACAGAGGAGGGCGTGGGCAGCTAGCATGCAAGGGGACCCCTTACACCTTGCCGAAGGATTTAAATAAAAATTCCTTGGTTTCTTCGTCTACAAAAGGAGTGACAATGATCATCAGTTCATTCTTTAGCTCTAAATCTTTTTTTATATTCATAAATAAATGTTCGTATGGATAAGGAGAAATCCATGCGGAATTTTTTAAACATACAAAGCCAGCTTTTTTCAGAAGATACCGCAAAGACTCTCGTTCATTTTTTCGCTCTTCAGGAAGATCAAGTAAAATAATTCTCCAAAATCCATCCCAAGAGATGCTAGCGGGAAGACACGATCCATCAAGCTCAAGGCTGTGAAGTTTTTTCTTTCCTTCTTTGGTTAGCCGGGCAAAATCATTTTGGCCAGAAAAAAATCGCTCGATCATTCCGGAATCTTTTAATCCTTTTAGGGAGCGGGTGAGGGCATAGGAGCTACCTATTTTTTCCTCTATTTCTGGCACAGGCACTGCCTTTTTTTCGCCTAAAATCTTCAGTATTTTTTTAGAATAATCGATTTTTCTTGACATACCCCTATCATATAATATATATTCTATTTTGACAATATCTTCGTGACCACGAAATACTTGTCAAATACTTTCGTCAGGTATATAATATAGGTCTAAATTATAATTATTAACAATAAATTTAAAAACAACATGTCTAAAATCATAGGAATTGACTTGGGTACTACAAACTCTGCGGTGGCCATCATAGAAGGTGGGGCACCGAAAATAGTGGAAAACGTTGAAGGAAATCGCACAACTCCTTCGGTTGTAGCCATGGCTAAAAATGGCGACAGGCTGGTAGGTCTTTTGGCAAAGCGTCAGGCGGTAACCAATCCTGAAAACACAGTCGCAGAAATCAAGCGCTACATGGGTCATCGTTTTGAAGATCCCGAAGTGCAGAAAGATCTGAAAACCGCAGCATTTAAAATTGAATCTGGAGAAGACGGCGGAGTAAAAGTAAAGATGAGTGAAAAGTTTTATCGGCCAGAAGAAATTTCCGCAATGCTTTTGCAGAAAATTAAAACTGATGTTGAAGCAAAGATTGGCGAAAAAATCACTGAAGCTATCATCACCGTGCCCGCATATTTTAATGACTCTCAAAGAAAAGCTACTAAGGACGCAGGAGCAATCGCAGGTCTAACAGTAAAGCGTATCATCAACGAACCTACCGCTGCGGCATTAGCATACGGATTTAATAAAAAGAAAAACGAAAAGATCGTGGTGTATGACTTTGGAGGAGGAACTTTTGATGTTTCTATCCTAGAAATAGGTGACGATGTGATTGAAGTAAAGTCCACTGATGGTGACAGTCATATGGGAGGAGGAGATATTGATCGAAAGATAATCACATGGATTGCGGATGAATTTAGAAAAGAATCTGGAATTGATGTAACCAAAGATCCTCTAGCTCATCAGCGATTGAAAGAAGCAGCAGAAAAAGCAAAGCATGAACTCTCTACTACGTTGGAGACTGAAATAAATATTCCATTCATTACTTCTGGTGCTGATGGTCCAAAGCATTTGCTATTAAAAATGACTCGAGCAACCCTGGAATCTCTGGCTCGCGAATATATCGATCGCTCTATCGAAATCACAAAGAGAGCTCTCGAAGCTTCTCCGTTTAAAATGAATGAAATCAATGAAATAATCATGGTCGGAGGACAGACTCGTATGCCAGCCATCGTAGAGGCTGTAAAGAATCTATTTGGCAAAGCTCCAAATATGTCCATCAATCCAGACGAAGTGGTGGCGCTTGGAGCAGCGGTTCAGGCTGGAGTATTGCAAGGAGACGTGCGAGACGTGTTGCTTCTTGATGTTATTCCGCTTTCTCTTGGTATTGAAACCCTAGGAGGAGTGGGAACAAAGTTGATAGAAAAGAATACAACCATTCCGTCTTCAAAATCTCAGACATTTTCTACCGCTGCGGACAATCAGACTTCTGTAGAAATTCATATTGTTCAAGGAGAACGTCCAATGGCCGGTGATAACAAATCTCTCGGAAGATTTATTCTTGACGGTATTCCACCAGCTCCTCGCGGAATTCCTCAAGTGGAAGTTACATTTGATGTGGATGCAAATGGAATCTTGAATGTCACCGCAAAAGACAAAGCTTCTGGGAAAGCTCAGTCTATTAAAATCGAAGCAAGCTCTGGATTGAAAGAAGAGGATATTAAAAAGATGCAACAGGATGCCGAGCTTCACGCCGAGGAAGACAAGAAGAAAAGAGAAGCGGCTGATGTAAAGAATACTGCTGAAATGCTTACCTATACTGCGGAAAAAGCTCTGAAAGACAATGAAGGCAAAATTCCAGAAGATATCAAGAAAAGTGTAGAAGAAAAAATTTCAGCCCTACGTACCGTCAAAGATGGAAATGATGCGGAAGCTATTAAAAAAGCAACAGAGGAGCTTTCTGCAGAAATATCTAAAATTGGTGAGGCCATGAACAAAGCGGCCGGTACAGAAGGTACAGCAAATCCAAATGCTAACCCTACTCCAGAAGAGCAACCAACCGAAGTGCGTGACGCAGAATGGAAGGATGGAGACAAGCCGGAAGAGGAAGCGAAGTAAAAATTATAACTAACCCCAAAAAGCCAGCACGCGCTGGTTTTTTGCTTGGCTTTAAGCATTTGTTTATGTCCTCATATTTAGGTATAATTTTAATATATGGATAAGGTGCAATTGCCCTATAATAAAGACCTCACATACATTGGATTGACCTCCTTTAGGGATAAAAATCAGCTTTTTGGAATTAAGCGAAAAGACAGGCGACAACATGTGTATATTCTGGGAAAATCTGGTACAGGTAAATCTGCGCTCATGTTCAACATGATCATTCAGAATATTCAAAATGGGGACGGAGTCTGTCTAGTGGACCCACACGGTGAAAATGTCGAAACAGTTCTTTCTGCAATCCCGCGCCATCGTTTGAAGGATGTCGTATACTTTAATCCTGCCGATACGGAATATCATATTGGATTCAATGTGCTTGAACTTGTGGATGAAAAATATAAGCACTTGGTTGCCTCGGGACTGATGGGTATCTTTACAAAAATCTGGGCAAATGCATGGAGCGCTCGAATGGAATATATTTTGAACAATGCCATTCTGGCTCTTCTTGATACTCCAGGAACTACCATGCTTGGTATTCCACGTATGCTGGTGGACAAGGATTACCGACAAAAAATAATTACCAATTTGAAAGATCCAGTGATCAAGGCTTTTTGGGTGCATGAGTATGAAGAGTGGCAGGATAAGTTTAGAAATGAAGCCATCGCTCCGATTCAAAACAAAGTTGGACAATTTCTTTCTACTTCTATTATCAGAAATATTCTTGGACAGGCGAAGAGTACCATAAATATTTTTGATATGATGAATGAAGGAAAGATTTTTCTTGTAAACGTTTCAAAGGGACGCATCGGTGAAGACAATTCCGCCCTATTAGGAGGAATGATCATTACAAAAATTCAGCTCGCTGCCATGGAACGTGTGCGTATTCCAGAGGATGAACGAAAAGATTTTTATCTATATGTCGACGAATTCCAAAACTTCGTGACGGATGCTTTTGCCGGTATTCTTTCTGAGGCTCGAAAATATCGTTTGAATCTGACAGTGGCTCACCAATATACTGCACAGCTAGTGACCAAGGAGAGCTCGTCTGTCCGTGATGCTATTTTCGGTAACGTCGGAACTATGATTATTTTCCGCGTAGGAGCAGACGATGCAGATTTTCTTGAAAAAGAATTTGAACCCGAATTTACTCCCGAAGATATTGTAAACTTGCCTAACTACAAAATATATATAAAGCTCATGATAGATGGAGTGACTTCTCGCCCTTTCTCTTCAAGAACTTTACCTCCCATGGTTGAATCAGGTAATCAGGAAATAGAAGATGAAGTCATTAAAGTTTCTCGTGAATTATATTGTCGACCAAGAGCCGAAGTAGAGAAGGAAATAAATGATTGGAGCGGGATGTCTATCGGCGACGATGCTACTGCTACTAATTCTGAAAAATTTGATGCGGTGTGTTCGAGTTGTGGTACTGCTACAAAAGTTCCGTTTAAGCCAGAACCAGGCCGTCCGATATATTGCCGAGAGTGTATTACGAAAATAAAAGCAGGAGAGATGAAGCCCATCAAAGGTGCAGCTTCGGAAATTAGATACGATGAGTCTCGATTTTTTAAACCCCTAGCAGACCTTGGTATTGAATTTCAGCAGGAAGAAGATCCTCAGGCAAAAAAAGGTTTTGCTGGTCTTCGAAAAGTATTTAGTAAGAAGGGACCAGAAAAGGATAAATTCTCTGCGCCTAAATCTTTTCCAAAGTCTCCCGCAAATATTCCTCCTTTCCCAGTAAAGCAAGCACGCGACACAAATACTCCGCGCGACACTAGTGCCCTTCGTGATATTTTGAATAAAACTTTAAATGAGAAAGTGGAGCCGATTTCACTAAAGGATCTTATACCTAAAGAAGAAGAGAAGAAACCGAAAGAAGACCGTTCGGCCAGCAGGGAAGAAATGAATAAGTTGAAAAGCTTTATTGCCGAAGTGGAGGTGCAAGGGGTTCCCTTACCTGATCCAGTCCCTGACCCAGTTCCCGAACCTATGTGGGATCCAACGCCAATTTCTCGGCCAGAAATGGTTCCTGATATAAAGCCAGATCACGATCCAGTGCCCGAGCCTCGTCCAATCGAAGAGCAAGTACCGACTATGCCTGATTTAGAAAAAGCTCCACCATTAAAATTCCAGACCGAGCCCGTGGAAGAAAAAGAGCCAGCTGAAGCGAGCGCGAATGCAAACACAAACGTGAATGCAAACGGGAATGCGAACGAGGGCAACAAAGCAAAACAGAATGTAAAAGAAGTCCCAGAAGATATTCTGAAAAAAATGCTCGAGTAAACCTGTGGATAACATGTAAGGGGACCCCTTACACCTAACATGCAAGGGGACCCCTTACATGCTAAAATAAAGATATATGCCAAAAGGGAATCGAGTGCAGATAGTGAAGTACGCTCCGCCACCACCGGAGTTGCCTGTGTTTGGACGAGTGCCCGCCGAGGAGGTTTCTTTTATTGGTCGCACAAACTACGTCGCTTCTCTCGAAGAAAAGAAATTTATTTTCGGAATCAAAAGAGTAGACCGCCGACGACATCTATATATCATAGGAAAATCCGGAGTAGGAAAGACTAAACTCCTAGAACTTTTTTTGCGTCAGGATATTACTTACAACCACGGAATTTGTCTGATTGATCCACACGGAGACGTGGTGGATGCCATGCTCGATTTTATCCCAAAGGAACGCATAGAAGATGTTTGTATTATTGATCCTACTGACCTTAATCATCCAGTTTCATTCAACCCTTTGCAAAATGTGGACCCACTGTTTAAGTTTCAGCTCACCCAAGGATTGATCGAAGTTTTCCAAAAGCAGTTCGGGGCAAATTGGACGCCTCGCCTTGAGCACGTTTTCCGATTTACATGTCTTGCGCTTCTCGACTATCCGCATGCAACTATGCGTGGAATGATTTCCATGCTTACGGACCGAAACTATCGTCAGAAAGTAGTGGAGTATATCACGGACGACATGGTGAAAAGATTCTTCGCTATCGAATTCGCTGATTGGTCTGAAAAGTTTGATACCGACGCTATCATTCCATTGGTTAACAAACTCGGACAGTTTCTTTCTGATCCATTGCTTCGAAATATTTTCGGACAAAAAGAAAATAGGGTGGATATCGGCAAGCTAATGAATTCTGGAAAAATAATTTTAATCAATCTCTCTAAAGGACGCCTCGGAGAAGAAAATTCATCATTCTTGGGATCCATCTTCCTCACCAAAATCAAACAAGCTGGAATGGAGCGAGCAAGTATGCCTGAAAAAGACCGTAAAGATTTTTACTTATACGTAGACGAGTTTCAAAACGTCGTAACCCAGACATTTGAAAATATTTTGTCGGAAGCCAGAAAGTACGGGTTGAACCTCACCATGGCCCATCAATATGTCGGCCAGATTATTCCCAAGGTGCATCAGGCAGTGCTCGGAAACTGCGGAAGTATCATCACTTTCCGTATCGGTGGTGAAGACGCTGTAAAAATGAAACCGGAATTTGCACCAATCTTTGATGTGAAAGATATGATCAACCTAGCTGTGGGAGAAATTTATGTGAAAATGACTATTGATGGAGAATCATACGATCCATTTTCAGCAGAAACCTTGAAAGTACTTGCACCGACACATCCTTCCTATAGAGAAGAGATTATCGAAGCTTCTCGCCGAAAATATACAATCTCCAAAGATGCCGCAAAACAACTGATTGAAGAAGAAGAGGCTACCATCATCCGTAGCTCAGAAGAAAAGGCTATCATTGAGGGCCGTAAGCCTGAAACTACTGCTCCTGAAGCGGAGCCTATGATTTAGTAAAAAGTTTCTTCTTGACCGAGCCGTCTCAATAAGTATAATCATTCATTATGGCTAAAGACTATTATGAAATATTGGGCGTTAATAAAGGTGCTTCGAAAGATGAGATAAAAAAGGCCTTTTACAAGTTGGCGCACAAATATCATCCTGATAAAAAGGAAGGAGACGAAGTGAAATTCAAGGAAGTAAATGAAGCATATCAGATACTGTCCGACGAAGGTAAGAGACAAAAATATGACCAGTTTGGTTCTGGATTTGAAAACATGGGTGGCCCTGGTGGATACGGTGGGGGATTTGAAGGTTTTGATTTTTCAGGTTTTCAAAACGGCGGAGTAGAATTTGATTTTGGAAACTTAAATGATATTTTTAGCGATTTCTTTACTGGTGGAATGGGTGGAGGTAGACAGCAAAGAAGGGGAAGAGATATTTCTACCGAGATGCAGATCACTTTTAGTGAGTCCATTTTTGGAGTGACTAGAAAATTTTTAATGACAAAAAATTCTGTCTGTGCAGTATGTCACGGTAGCGGAGGAAAGCCGGAGACCAAGATGGAAACCTGTAAGCTTTGCAACGGGCAGGGTAGAGTCCATGAGGCAAAGAGATCATTCTTGGGAACAATTTCTACCACTAAAGCCTGTGACGGATGTTTTGGTTCTGGAAAAATGCCAGCAGAAAAATGTGAAAATTGTAAAGGACATGGCGTGCTTCGTAAAGAAGAAGAAATCACTCTCGAAGTTCCGGCGGGAATTCGCGATGGAGAAATGGTTCGCATGGGAGGAATGGGGGAGGCGATCTCCAAAGGAACGTCAGGAGATTTGTATATAAAAATAAACGTGACGTCACATCCGGTATTCAAGAGAGAGGGAACAAATCTTTTTATGAATATGGATCTACTGCTCACAGAAGCGCTTCTTGGCGTAGAGCGCAGCGTAGATACTCTAGATGGAGAAATTAAAGTCAAAATTCCTGAAGGAGTCTCAGTCAATGAAATTTTGAGAGTAAAAGGAAAAGGAGTACCGATGGGTCGTGGCAAACGCGGAGACCTGTTGATTAAACTAAATATAAAACTTCCAACAAAGCTATCCAAAAAATCTCGCAAGATTATAGAGGATCTCAAAGAAGAGGGAATTTAAGCGTGTACTATTTTAGTCTCTTTGCGAATTTGTCCGATATGATTCGGTAGCAAAGTTCGGCTGCGCTGTATTCTGTTAGCACGGAGTCAGGCACCGGAGATACCTCTACAATATCGGCTCCAATGAGCTCTGATTTTTTGATTGCTCGCTCAAGTAGGTCTATTCCATACCACCATTCTACTCCACCGGGTACTGGAGTACCTGTTCCTGGCATGTGAGCTGCATCAAAGCCATCAGCATCAATGGTGATGTATAGGTATTTTGTTTTTATGGCCTTGATGATTTCTTCTACTTTGGGCTTCTTGAGACCCCATTCAAATACAGTCACGTTGTTTTTTGGATTCTTGAAATATTCGTATTCTTCTTTTGAGTAAGTACGGATTCCTACTTGTACAATTTTATATCCCAAATCGCTTGCTCTGCGGAGGACTGTAGAGTGGGCAAGCTTGGATGGTTTGGTACTGTAATCACTATCATCATCACGCAAATCGCAGTGGGCATCAATTTGAAGAATGGTCACATCTTTGGGATTGTATTTTTTTGCGAGGGCATGTAGTAGGCCAACGGGCACAGAATGTTCTCCACCTAAAATGAAAACGAACTTTCCTTCACTTATTAATTTTTCCGATGCAGACTTTATTTTTGAGAACACCTTTTCTGGAGAAAGATTTCCGATGCTGCCCAGATCTTGGTAAAAGATTTTTACGAAATCATTAACTTCCTTTTTATATTTTGGGTTGAAAAATTCAAGTAGGCCGTCGAGGCATCGAGCTACTGCTTTTGGACCTTTGGCGGTGCCTTTGTGTGATGAAGCTGTTTTTTCATATCCTGCACCTATCAGTACTACGTCCGCTTCCTTTGTATTTTTTGAATTTAAAATTGATTTTATCATTTCTATATTTTATTTATTTTATAACCATCATCTTCGTCTCTTATTTCGTATCCCATTTCTTTTATTTTATCTCTTAGCTCATCGGACTTTTTGAAGTCTTTTGATTTTCGCGCGAGTTCTCTTTCTTCTCCGATGGCGGTAATCTCTGCTGGAATTTCTTCTTCTTTTAAATTTTCAAATCCTAATCCAAGTACGCGATCGAAATCAAGGAGGGTGGCTTTTTTGTCGGCATTTGAGACGCTATCGTCCTTTACTAAATCCCATACGACAGTCAGAGCCCTCGGAGTGTCTAGGTCGTCATTGAGGTAATCCATGAACCTGTTTTTGTATTCTTGGCTTATATTCCCAATATCCTCACCCAAACCCATATAGAGCCTAAAAAGGCGTTTTAGGGCCGTTTCTGAGCCTTCTAGGGCCTCCCAGACAAAGTTTGCTTGGCTTCGGTAGTGAGACATCATGAGCCAAAATCGGTAGGCTAGGGGGTCTATTCTTTTGTCGGTCAGACTAGACAAGGTGTGAAAATTGGCAAAGGACTTGGCCATCTTTTTGTTGTCTATTAGGAGCCATTCATTATGCATCCAATATTTTACAAAAGGTTTACCCGTCGCTCCTTGGGATTGAGCTATTTCATTTTCATGATGGGGAAACATATTGTCTACGCCTCCCGTATGTAGGTCTATTTCTTCACCGAGCGTCGCCATGGACATTGCGGAACATTCGATATGCCATCCGGGGCGACCCTTCCCTAGGTCTGTCTCCCAAAATACATCTCCATCGTTTTCATCCCAAGCTTTCCAGAGGGCAAAGTCCTGAGCATTTTCTTTTTCATATTCGTCGGACTTTATTCTACCTGAAGCATTTTCTTTCTGCTCTGCGAGAACCACTCCTGAGAGTTTTCCATACTCTGGAAATTTTTTTATATCATAGTACACGCTCCCATCTTTACTTTTGTAAGCAATTTCTTTTTTAAGTAAAGTTTTTATTATATCCACCATCTCAGTCACGTAGTCAGAAGCCTTGGTGTATTTTTGTGGGGGAATAATATTTAGGGCACGAGAATCTTTGTAAAATGCTTCGGTGTAAAATTCTGTAAACTCTTTGAGAGATTTTCCGACTTTCTGTGAGTCACGAATAGTTTTGTCGTCCACATCTGTGAGGTTCATGATGTGCTTCACATTGTAGTCGTTGTATTGTAAAACTCGCTTTAGAAGATCTGCAAAAATATATGCTCGGTAGTTTCCGATGTGAGGGTAGTTGTAGACTGTAGGACCGCAGGAATAAAAAGTGACCTCGTTTGGATGAAGAGGTTTGAATTCTTCTTTTTCTCTGGAAAGAGTATTGAAAAATCTAAGAGGCATTTTGTTGGAATTCCTGACGATAAATAGAAACAAGAGTGTAAAGCAAGCTGACAGCAATCGGACCAATTAGGATTCCGACAGCACCCAGTAAGGCTACTCCTCCTAATACTGAAAAGAGGATTAAGAATGGTGGGATGTTTATTTTATTTCCCACAATATATGGATTAAGTAAATTGTCCACAGTGCTTACGATTGCAAAAGCCCAAATCGTAAATCCTATTGCAGCGCCGGTCTGTCCGGTAGCAAAAAGGAAAATAGCAGCAGGAATGGAAACGAGAGCAGTACCGATGGTGGGAATAAGAGAGCCAATTGCAGCCACCACTCCCCAAAGAGCAGGATTAGGAACACTGAAAATAGCCAAGCCCATACCCATCAGGGTACCTTGAATGATGGCTATGAGAATATATCCCTTGATCACTCCGTTTACCGCGAGAGAAAGTTTGTTGATTATTTTTACATCGTCTGAATCTGCGAGTGGACTCAAAGTGATGAGCGACTTTTTCCATTCACTTCCATCTTTGAGGAAATAGAATATTGCGAGGAGCATCAGTACAAAAGATAGTATAGTGTTTAAGGTAGCTCCAAAAATTTTCCCAATATTATTAGAAAGAGAATAAATCATTTCATTCAACCTTTCATCTAGGTCAAAATCTATTCCGTCCGGAAGGAATTTTTGAATTGATTGGTCCACTGAGGCCAGCGAAGGAATACCTTCTCCGCCTAGGATAGATTGGTAAAGCTCTTGGGACTGATTAAAGATAATGGCACCGATTCCAAGCAATGGTCCACAGATGAGGATAGTAAAAAATAGTACAGTGCATAGAGAGGCAAGCCAAGCAGGAAATCGGAGCTTTGCCTTAAACCATTCAAATACGGGGCGTAATACTATGGCAAAGGATGCTCCTACTACTAAAACAATCCAAAATGGCTGGAATATAAAAAAGGTAAAAATAAGGGTTGCCAAAAGGAGCCCAAAGAAAAAGTAGCGTTCAATCATTTTGCTTTGCATATTGAAAATTATATAGGAATGTTGCTTTTTTGCAACGTATAGGTTAATATGGGGGACATGGAATTTGCAGTAATTACAACAGGCGGAAAGCAATACAAGGTCTCCGAAGGGAGTGCTATTTCTGTCGAAAAAATGAAGGGCGATTACAAAAAGGGCGATAAAGTCTCTTTTGACAAGGTCCTATTGGTAGACGATGGAAGCAATACTACCATCGGAACACCATATATTGTCGGCGCAAAAGTGGAGGCAGAAATCACCGAAATTGGCCGAGCAAAAAAAGTGATGGTGGTGAAATTCAAACAAAAATCCCGATACCTAAAGCGAAACGGTCACCGACAGCCATTCTTTAAACTAAAAATACTTTCTATAAAATAAAAATAAAGGGGGACCCTTCGCTTGACGATGGGTCCCCCTTTTCTTTTCTTTTAAATGCCAGCGACGACTGCTTTGGTTTTTTGAAGATGTTTTGCTCGTCCGAAAACCGAAAAGGCAAAGGCAAGCAACAGCATGCATCCTGCGAGGCCCATGAATACAATTCGCATGCTACCAGTGGCATCTATGGTGATGCCGGCGATAAGGGGTCCCATCATAGCACCGATATTCATAATGCTTCGCATTAGTCCTCCAACACGGCCAAAATGTTCGGGCCTCGAATTCATTGTTACTAGTTCTTCTCTTCCGACTGCTACGAATTCTTGAATAATTCCTATTAGAAAGGCTGTAACGATTAGAAAGACATAGCTTCCACCGAAGCCGATGAGGATGAGAAGCATTCCGTACAAAAGTAAGCCGTATGCAAAGATGCGAGGTCCTTTCCAATCAAAAATTCGGCCTAGGAACATTCCAAACATCACTGGCAACATGGTGGCTACTCCGAACAAAATGATGGTAGTGTAGCTTGCTCCTTCGATAAACATCTCAATCGGAAGAAAGAAAATGATGATAGACCAGCTGGCAGAAAGAATTAAATTGAGAAGCAATATTAGCTTCAGTTTATAGTTCCACATTCCGAGCTCCTTAAATAGGTCCCGGTAATTTATTTTTTTGTCTACTACGAGATTAGCAGATTCTTCCCCATTTTTTCTCCAAGCCCATATGATAGAAAAAGAAATCATGACCGTAGGCACGATCATAAACAATAGCCAGTGAAGAGCAAAATGCTTCACCAAGAATATTCCGATTAATGCCGAAGCGATCCACCAAAAGATGGCAACGCTGTCAAAGTACCCAAAAACTGTCGCTAGCTTTTCAGGGCGATTGTGTCTGCGGAAATATGTTTCTCGTCCGATAGCATCTAATCCAAAGCCTACTCCGTTAAAGAGTCGGGCGATAATCACAAACAGGGCGATTCCAGTGATTCCTGCTAGGAGATAACTAGTACCAACTATTACATAAAGAGCGAGGCCGAGCAGGATGAGAGTGGTGGGGCGGATGCGATCAGCAAATATTCCAATGATTGGTAGACTCAAGATCATGGCGATATCATATGAAGATTTTAAAAGTCCTGCTTCGGCGTAACTAGCCGAGAATGAAAAAAGAAATATTGGGACAAGATTTTCAGCAAAGCCCCAACCTGCCCAGCGCACTGCCGTGGCAGCGGTCAAGACCTTTGTGCCTCGAGTGATATCTTTTCCTCTGAAATTTTCTAAAAGAGATTCAATCATATTGTTTTAAGAGGGATGAATAAGCCAGCCACGTTTCTTGGCATTATTAAAGCCAGCGACGAATAATGCAATACCTGAAGAAAGAAAGACGATGTTGAGAGAAAGAGAGATCAGTAATGCGGAAGACTCGGGTGCAGTACCGTTTATGATGATACCACGCAAGGCTTCAAAGATATGACTCAACGGTAGAAGTTTAGCGATAAAGGCAAGAAATGGAGGGAGAGTGTCAAGAGGATAGATTACTCCGCTAATTGGATAAATAACTGCGATTAAAGACCATGCTAGTACCTGTACTCTGATACCGAAACGGAAAATGAGGGCAGAGGTAATAAACCCAAAAGCCCAGCCAAAGATGAAAACATTTAGAAGGAAAAAGGCGACTTGCCATCCGAGGGCCAGTAAGTTGAACCCAAACAATCCCGAAGCTATAAATAATAGTAGAGAGATAGTGACGATTGATTTCAAAAAAGACATAAGTAGGGCTCCGATCACAACTTCGGAAATCAAAAGGGGAGAGGAGAAGAGATTGTACAGATTCCTACTCCATGCTTCTTCAAGAAGTGATACAGAAATATCTCTTTGAATGTTGTATACGAGTGACCACAGGATGATTCCTCCGAGAATAGCACCAGCCACCCCAACTCCTACTTCTAGTTTGTCGATATATGCTGTCAGTAAACCAAAACCCAAAAGGTCTATGGTGGGCCAGAAAAAAATATCCACTTTTCGATCTATGGTGGCAACCACTTCGTACCAATGTCTGAAGATAAAAGCTTTTATTCGGTAAATTTTCATAGATCTAGTTCTTCGTTAGCAAGTTTAATAAATACTTTTTCCATGCTAGGCACGTTCATTAATGTTTTGAGATTTTCAGAAGTGTCGATGCGATAAATTTTTCCTTTATGTAAAAGAGCCACTCTGTCGCACATCTCTTCAACTTCAGGCATATTGTGAGAGGTAAAAATAATAGTGATATTTTTGCGTTTTTTAATTTCTCTTAAAATTTCTCGCACTTCGGCAGCGATAGCAGGGTCTAGGCTTGCGGTCGGTTCATCTAGTAGCAGTAGATCTGGATCATTGATCAGACTCTTGCATAAGTTTACTCGAGTTTTTTGTCCTGCAGAAAGGCTATCCACCCGCTTGTTTTTTAGCTCAGTAATTCTAAACTGGGAGAGCAAGCTGTCTATTGTTTTATCATAATCTTTTACACCATAGAGCATGGCAAAGATTTTTAAATTGCGATATACCGTGAGGTTGTTTGCTAGATCTGCATATGCAGTAGCGATGTTCATGCGGTTTTTCAGTTCAGATTCATTTGTGAAAAAATCTTTTCCGAAAATTTGAATAGTGCCCGCACTCGGAGTGATGAGGCCGATTAGGATATTTAAAGTAGTGGATTTACCGGCGCCGTTGGGTCCTAAGATACCAAAAACCTCTCCTTCCTTCACTTCAAAATTAATGCCCTCGAGGGCATTTACTAGGTTTTTACCGGAACTAAATTTTTTTCTTAGGTCCTTTACTTCTAATATTGTCTTTTGCATATATGGATTACTGCCTATTTTTCAAGGCATTTCTGATTGTATCATTATCTGAATATTCCAGCTCGGTGCCTGTGGATAGTCCGCGTCCAAGGGAGGAAATCTTGAGGTCGCTTTTTAAATCGCCCAATTCGCTTCGCAGATAGTGGTCTGTGTGATCGCCTTGGGGACTCAACGTAAAGGCGAGAATTACTTCTTTCACTCCGCCCTTTTGAAGTCTTTCCTTTAGTTCTTTTATACGCACAAATTTTTGAGTATTTTTTTCTACGATTGGAACAAGTCCACCAAGCACAAAATATTTTCCTTCATATGTTCCGCTTTTCTTTATGCTTTCGAGGTCCGAGTCCCGTTCTATCACCAAGAGGGTAGTAGAGTCTATATGTGAATCAGAACAAATATCACATACGTCATTTTTTCCTCCAGGTTGGAGTGTATAAAATCTAAAACATTCTTTACATTGTCGGGTGCCTTTTTGAAGATCGAGGAGTAGGTCGGAAAGCTCATTAATAAAATGCGGATTACGAGACATTAGAAAATGGACAAAGCGCTTTGCTTGACGCTCACCGATACCCGGAAACATTTTGAATATTTCAGCTAATTTTTCCGCCGTATTCATGGAGATTAGAATTCATCTAAACCGCTTGCTTTTGAGGGAGCAAATTCGTTTAGATTACTTTTTTCAAGATTAAGGAAGGTGGTAGTCTTTTCGTCAAAGTAAAGCTCAACTTTTCCAGTCGGACCATTTCGGTGTTTTTCAATCATAATCTCGGCGATGTTTGTTTTTTCAGATTCGTCTTTTCCTTTATCCTCGCGGTGAATAAACATGACTACGTCCGCATCTTGTTCGATACTATTGTGGACAATGATATCGCCTGCAATAAAATTGTGGGTACCAGGAACTGTGGCATCAAATACTTCCTCTTTTCCAAGGGGAGTGATTGATGATACTTCATCCCAATATACATCTGCTTCAGCTAGGTGCACCAAGGTGTCACTTTTTAATATGTTAGCTACTCTTGCTAGACGAGTACGTGATAAGCCTGTTGCGGTGAGGGCACTTCCGTTGTATGAGGTTTCCATGGAACGAGCAAGATCCCTGAAGCTCATATCTGCCTTTTGTTTTTCTTCATTGATGAAGAGGTTCCAAACTTCGCGAGGAATTGTATCCGTATTTGGAACAGGAGCAATTTCTTCGAGTGCCTTTTTAAGTTTTGGGATAATAGCTCCACGTGCGCCGTATGAGCCGACAAGATCTAGGAAGCGCTTCATCATAGGAGCGCTCTGTACATGGACTTGGTAGCCAGTGCGATACTTGCCCTCTGGCGTGATACGAATACTGCTCCAGATCCCAAGGCGCAAAAGAAGATGCTGAACATCATCAGCGAGTTGACGGCTGGTGGTTGCATAATAAATCGCGGCGGATGGTTTACGGCCCGTTAAATATTTCCAAGAGATATTTCCATCGTTTGCCCAGAGGTGATGAAGAAAAAGCTGGATAGACATACTGTCTGCAGAAAATACCGCCTTAGGAATTCTTTTTTCATAAGATCTGACTGCCTCTATGCCGAGAGAGCGATACCACTCAGTGATAGGACTTCTTTTTCCATGAGTGAGGTGATATGGAGAAGGTAAATAAGTGTGCCACCAATTTTTTTGTCGAACACGGCGAGGAGTGATTTGGAAAAGTTCTTTTGCTGCTTTTTCTACTGCTTCAATGTTTGCTAAATCGGCGCTTGTATAATGTATTGGTTGACGGGGAAGAACACATCCATCTCCGAGCAAGTGTGCAAGTAATACTAATTCCTGAACACAAAGGCTGGAAGTAGGTGCGGAGGCTTGAATAAAACGAGGGAGGGCAAGTCTGTCGCCTTCTTGTATTCCATCGAGACGTTGCCAACCTCCCATGCTGTAAAATTTATGATTACCGGAGGCTTTAATGATTCGGCCACTTCGCATAGTGAGTGCAAAAGTTTGCTTTATTCCGCTAGAAAATATTTTTGAAGCAAGCATTGGTCGTAGATTGTAGTTGCTATCTAACGAAATGACTGGAATGTTGGTCTGTCCCACTAAATCTTTTATCGGAATTCTTTCACCTGTATCTGCTCGTTGGATGAGAGTGTCGCCAGTGAGGCATCCCGAATCTCTAAGGTCAGAAAGTCTAGGTTTTCCTCCACGGGCTTCCACTGCACGAGAAAGCTGGGAGAGGGCTAGCACGGGGACGTTTAGTTCTTTTGCCAGAGCTTTTAGGGATCGAGAAATATCTGTGACCTGGTTTACCATAGAGTCGTAATTTTTTGAGGTGCTCATTAGCTGGAGATAGTCGACTACCACCATATCGAGACCTTTTTCTGCCTTCCATCTTCGCGCCACCGCTTTCATTTTTGTGATAGAGTTGCCGGCTTGGTCGTCGATATATATTTTTGATTTGGAAAGTCTCTGCATGGCATCACGGATTCGGCCGAAGTCGCTTTCTATATGAAGATTTTTTCCTGTGCGGATCTTCCAAGCATCAACTCGTGATTCTGCGGAAAGCATACGATCGATCAATTGTTGAGAAGACATTTCAAGCGAGAATATTCCAATAGCTTTTTGATGTTGAATGGCAGACAAGCGTGCGATATCTAGGGCGAGTGTAGTCTTACCCATCGAAGGACGAGCAGCTAAGATGATAAGGTCCGAATTTTGGAGACCTGAAAGCATATTGTCGAGATCGCGAAATCCTGTTGGCAATCCTCTTAGCGCTTCTTTTCTTTCGTGAAGTTTTTCGATACGTTCATATGCTTCAGGCAGAGCTTCCTTTAGGTTTACATACTTTTGATTAGTTGGGGAGCTGACGATACTAAAGATTCTTTTTTCTGCATCATCTAAGATTTCATCCATGTTGCCACCATTTTCGTTGAAAGCGAGCTCTGATACGTGATCTGCTGCTTCTATCAAGGATCGCAGAATATATTTTTTCTGGACGATTTCTCCATAGTGTCTAGCATTTGCTGAAGAGGGAACTGAATTTGTAATTTCAGCAAGGTATGAATTACCTCCAACATTTTCTAATAAATGTTGTTCACTTAATTTATTGGAAAGGGAAAGCATGTCGATCGGTTCGTTTTTTGCTACCAAGTCAAGCATCGCTTGAAATATGATTTTGTGTTTTGGGGAATAGAAAGAATCTGGATTTAGAATATCCTCGATATCATACATGGCATCTTTTCGGAGCATAATCGAGCCTAGTACTGCTTGTTCAGAGCCGACGCTCTGTGGTGGTACTCGCAGATCGTTTTGATTTTTACCGCCTCGTGACATTGATTGCATTCTAGCACAAGGTGACAAGTCCCCACAAAGTGAAAAAGTTACTTACGTTGTTATTAATGTGTGGATAACATGTAAGGGTCCGCCTTCGCCAGGGGCGAAGGTGGACCCTTTGGCGAAGGTGGACCCTTTGGCGAAGGCGGACCCTTAAGCGGACCTTTAGCGGAAATATGTGGTATTATATTCACATGTCAAAAAAGGTAATTTTGTCGGGGGTACAGCCTTCTGGAAGGCCACATATTGGGAACTATTTCGGAGCCATGAAGCAATTTGTGGATTTACAAGAAGAATATGAAAGCTATATTTTCATTGCAGACTATCACGCCATGCATTCTATTCGGGATGCCAAGGCTATGCGAGAAAATATCATAAATGTTTTGCTTGATTATTTAGCAATCGGAATTGATCCAAAGAAAACTGTATTATTCAAGCAATCTGATATTTCGGAGCATACCGAACTCGCATGGATATTTGATACCATCACAACCATGCCATATCTCATGCGTGCTCATGCTTTTAAAGATGCTGAAGCAAAAAACAAAGAGATTGATGTGGGTACTTTTAATTATCCAATGTTGATGGCCGCAGATATTTTACTTTACACGCCACACTTTGTGCCGGTAGGAGCAGATCAGAAACAACACGTGGAGATTGCTCGAGATACTGCCGAAAAATTTAATCGAGTGTATGGAGAAACTTTTTCCTTACCCGAGCCAATGATTTTAGAAGACGTCGCAATAGTGCCAGGTACGGACGGAAGAAAGATGTCCAAGAGCTACGGGAATACTATTCCACTTTTCGCAGAATATGAAGAAATTAAAAAATGTGTAATGGGAATCGTAACGAATTCCGGCGATGGAATTCCTGAAAATGTTTACGCTATTCACAAACTACTGCGTCCAGCTTCGGAACTTCTTCCTTTGTACGAAAGCAAGGCAGGGAAGTATAAGGAGTTAAAGGAATTACTGATTGAGGATCTTGAAAAATTTATTGCACCTCTCCGTGAGCGAAGGAAAGAATTTGAAAAAGATATTCCGAGCGCGCTAGCTATCCTTTCTGCTGGAAGCGAAAAGGCAAAAAAAATCGCCTCTGCCAAAATGGAGGAAGTGAGAAAGAATATTGGAGTTAACTAAGGGTCCACCTTCGCCCCTGGCGAAGGCGGACCCTTTATCCACAGTTTTCTATTTGCGAAACGAGAATAATTTGTATAATAAAAATACAGTATGATGTGTCAGACAACAAAGATTAAGAGCCCCTTTATTACCTACATTACCTAGGAGCTGTTGATCTTTATTTCAAAACCGAAATTTTAAAACCAACCAGCTCCGACTTTAAATCGGAGTTGTTTAGTTTTTAGACAGATTTGAGTTTGATGTGTGAGATTTGTAACTAAATCTTTCACACCAGCCTCAAATAAATAAATGTTTTGAGGAGTGGATGTAGTTCTTTTATAAACTAACTAAATTAAGAGGTGTTCTATGCCAAAAATGTTTTATATCCCTTTCGGGGGAGACGGTTTTCCTTCCTCGATGTCACAAGAGGATAAAATGGAGATTTTAGAAAAATCAGAATCTCCTGGCAGGGGGGAAGATGAGATCTGCATGTATTATAAAGGGGCAGGATTGCCGATGCCGCAAGAGCAGGTAGATGTTCCTGAGGAGGAGGCAGAAAAATTAATTAAGCAGAGAGAGGATTACCTCTCAAAGCACATGAGTAATCACTAAAATTCCGGGGAACTGTCGTTCCCCGTTTTTTATTTGCCGTAAACGTTTTTCTTTAGGTTGGACAAATCTTGGGGTTTTGATATGATTTAAATATGCCGTTGATCCAGCTGACACTGGGAAGGCGAGAGAAGAAAGTCCGCCAAAGAGGCGTGCAAGTAGAACTCTCCGTTTGCCGCGAAAGGCCAAAATAAGTCTGCCAGTTGGCAGAAAAGTAGGGTGGCACCGCGTTTTGAAACAACGCCCCTGCAAATTTATCAATAGATAAGTTTGGAGAGGCGTTGTTTTTATTTCTCCAAATTTTTTAAAAAAGAATTAAATTTATGAAGGGAAGAATATATATAAAAGATTTAGCAAGTCATGCAGGTGAGGAAATAGTAATGGCCGGATGGGTAGATGTGAGACGTGATCAGGGTAAGATGGTGTTTTTTGATATGCGTGACATGACTGGGTTGATCCAATGCGTCGCTCTTCCTTCGAGGGTAGAAGCTATTGAAAAAGCAAAGGAGATTCGTCCGGAATGGGTGCTCAAACTGACTGGAATTGTAAACAAGAGACCGGAGAAAAATATAAAGCAGGGAGTAGTAAATGGGGACGTTGAGCTTGAAGTGACCGCAATTGAAGTTTTAAACAAGGCTCAAACTCCACCTTTTGATGTCACGACCGACGGACATGAAATAGGGGAGGAAAATCGTCTTACCTATCGATATCTAGATCTGCGCCGTGGAAGAATGCAAAAAAATATTCGCAACAGACACAAGGTAGTGAAATTTATTCGAGACTTCTTAGACAAAGAAAGCTTTATCGAAGTAGAAACTCCAATTTTGACAAAATCCACTCCAGAGGGAGCTCGCGACTACATCGTGCCTTCTCGACTATGGCAGGGGAAGTTTTATGCTCTTCCGCAGTCTCCTCAGCAATACAAACAGCTATTGATGGCAGCGGGAGCAGAAAAATATTTTCAGATGGCGAGATGTATGCGGGATGAAGACACTCGCGGAGATCGACAGCCAGAGTTTACACAGCTCGACATGGAAATGAGTTTTGTGAATCGCGAGGAAGTGATGGCATTAAACGAGGCTCTACTAATAGAGATTGTAAAAAGTTTGTATCCTGAAAAAAAGATTCAAGAAATTCCATTTCCTAGACTTACCTACAAAGAGGCAATGGAAAAATATGGTAACGATAGACCGGACTTACGAGCTGACAAAGAAGACAAAAATCTTTTAGCTTTTTGCTGGGTAGTAGACTTTCCATTCTTTGAGCGAACTGATAAGTCTGACAATGCCGACACAGCGGGGGAATGGACCTTTACTCACAATCCTTTTTCTCGTCCACAGGACGAGCATATGGATTTGCTCATGAATAAAGAAAACATTGGAGATATCTTGACTACTCAGTACGATATTATTCTAAACGGATATGAAATTGGTGGCGGAAGTATTCGTAACCATGAGCCTGAAGCATTAAACAAAGTTTTTGAAATTATGGGGTATGCAAAAGAAAGAATTGAAATGAATTTCAAACATATGCTAGAGGCGCTAGGATCAGGATGTCCTCCACATGGGGGAATTGCGTGGGGGTTTGACCGACTAATGATGCTTTTAGAAAATGAACCAAATATTCGAGAAGTAATAGTGTTTCCAAAGACTGGAGAAGGAAAAGACTTAATGATGGATTCTCCTGCGGAAGTTTCCAAGAAGCAATTAAAAGAATTAGGACTGTAAACATGTAAGGGGACCCCTTACCCTGTGGATAACATGTAAGGGGACCCCTTACACCTAAAATTATGAATGACTTATTAAAGAAAAAATGTATACCGTGCGAAGGATTGGGAATGAAGCCTTTTACTAAAGATGAGGCAGAAGGATATCTTGCGCAAATATCTGGCTGGGTGCTAGACAGCGATGGAAAAGTGATTTCCAAAGAATTTAAATTTAAGGATTTTATTGGGGCAATAAACTTTGTGAACAAAATTTCAGAAATTGCCGAAGAAGAAGGGCATCATCCAGACATTCATATTTCTTACAACAAAGTGCGCCTAGATATTTCCACCCATGCTATTGGGGGACTCTCTGAGAATGATTTTATTCTCGCGGCGAAGATAGACGCTCAAGCCTAAAAATGCACGCTCGAGCTTAGGCCAATGTAAGCTTAGTAGTAATTTCCGTAACCACCGCCGTATCCGCCGTATCCATTATATCCTTGATTGTAGTAATAATTCTGTCCGTATTGAGAGGGGTTGTATGTTCCATAGTATGTGTGAACATTGTTGGGATAGTAGGTGTGGCTGTAGCTGGATGAAGGATAATTGTATCCCGACCAAGTTTGCCCATAGTAATAGTCTGTGCAACATGGTTTGTAGGTGTTTCTGTAATATCTTTGTGGATAATTATTCCCGCCAAGCTGATTACTGTAAATTCCAAAATTGTATGCAGGATTATAATTACTAAATCCGCTGTTGTAGTTACTGCTATTGTAATTACTATTGTTGTAGTTACTGTAATAATTTGATCCACTACCGTAATAGCTGGAATTATAATTCTGATTCTGCGTGTTGTAATAACTTCCTGTATCTCTCCACCATTGCGCGTTTGCATAGGAGGCAGTTAATCCTACGACTACAATTGCCAATATTAAAAATATAATTATTTTATTCATATGCTTCTGTGACGAATGCTTCTTGTTAATATTACATGGTTATAATACACGATAATAGCATATATTATCGTAGGATTATAGGGAAAAGGGATATTTGTAAATTTTGAAAAAGTGTGCTTTAATAAAGGCAAATTGGAGGTATTTATGAGAAATATGTTTCAGGTAATTTTCGATATAGACGTAATTGCTATTTTCTTTTTGAATGCAATTATGTTTCCCCTTGTGATTATCCACCTGGCCCACATGTGGAAATTAAAAAGAAATTTGAGCTCTATGAAATATAAATCATAGAGCTTTTTTATTTCCTCTTAAAATAGTAAAATATACCCATGCTTGAAATGCAAAAATTTTTTAATCGTGGAAAGGAATTTTGGGTGAGGGAACTTGCCCAAGTAGGAGCGAATTTTGATTTTGACGAAGTAACCGAGAGCGAGACAGCACCGGAAGCAGAGCTCGGGTATGGTAATCCAATTCTTTCAAATATGATTCTCGGAGGATATATGGTGGACGTATATCGCAAGGAGAGCACCTCGCTCGAAGGTAAAAAATCAGTTTCACTATATATTCACGCTAAAAGATAAACATTGCAGAATATCTGTTCTGTGTTAAGTTAAAGAAAAGTAAATTTTATATTTAAATAACAAATTTTGAGGAGAGCTTCATGAGCCTATTTGCCGATTTTTTGCCCATCTGGGAAGATGGGATGAAGTTAAGGTGTAGAAGATGGGGTATGGTGATAGATGGGGAAAATGATGGTACTCAAATGATTATTGAGCACATTGTTCAGTTTAATCAGTTTGTGGACGTAGCATTGTCTTTGTTAGCACCATACTTCAGAAGAGAATGTATTTCTCTTGATGAAAAGCTCATCATGAGTTGTGCATTGTACCACGACAATGGGGAAATAGGAGGTGATGTTATGGAACCAAAAAAGACGGACGAAGACGATCTCAAGGAGTATCTGAGCTTTGAGAGATCAATTCAGAATCTTCCCCAAAGAATACAGAATGAAAAGGAAAAAAGTTTCTTCCTTCAGTTTGCCCTAAAAGAAGATACTTCAATTTTTCCTTTTTACACCCAAGGGATAATTCAGGAACTAAGGACTAATAAAGCTGTAGAGGCTCAAGTATTTAAAAGCTTAGAAAAGTTTGAATACCTATATTACCCTTATTTCGTTCGGGATAGGGATCCCGACCTTCTTCCATTGGTGATAAGCAGGCACATGCCGTCTTATCAAAGGTATGCTGAAAAGATTCCCGGATACCGAGAAGTTCTTTTTACTGAACAATTAGAAGCATGGATGAATTCCGTGCTTGCCGAGAATGTATTAGTGAAATAATTAAGCCCCGATATTTGTATCGGGGCTTTTATAATTTCTAGATAAGGATTTATTCGTGTCCATGTCCTTTTCGTGGGCCGTGATTTTTTCCATTGTTACCAAATGTTTTTTTGTAATGGGTTTTGGATAACTTGCTAATTTGGGAATTTATGAGCTTGTTAAGCTTTGTAAAGTCCTCTTGGGGTATTTCGCTAGCTTTTCTAGCCAAATAACCTATTGCCGATTTGTATTGCTTTTGTTTAAGCTTTTCTTGAATAACAGAAAAATGGTCGTCCATGGGGACTCCTTATATTAAATTAAAAAAAATGATTTGTTGTTATT
>DASTLQ010000005.1:0-53084 GCA_035714785.1 Minisyncoccota bacterium | reverse complement strand
AATTTTTGATAACTCCCGCGACGAAGCCATGGGAGGTTTTTGTGATCGGATTGAAATCACTCTTCTGCCAGGCAACCGTATCCGTGTAGTAGACAATGGACGAGGTATCCCTATCGATGTGCACAAAAAAACAAAAGTATCGGCGCTCGAAACCGTGATGACCACTCTTCATGCCGGAGGTAAATTTGGAGGAGAAGGGTACAAGGTTTCAGGAGGTCTTCATGGAGTGGGTGCATCCGTAGTAAATGCTCTTTCTATCTATTGTCGAGCGGAAGTTCACAAAGATGGAGGGATATACGTGCAAGAATATTCTCAAGGTAAAAAGAAAGCAGCGGTAAAAAAAATCGGGAGTACAAAGAGCAACGGGACCATCATTACCTTTGAGCCGGATATAGAGATTTTTAAAGAAATAAATTTTGATTGGAATGTTATTGTGAGTCATATTCGTCAGCAGGCCTATCTAGTAAAAGGTCTTCGCATTCAGATTATTGACGCCAGAGAGCTTGATCCGGAAGCAATGTTTTATGGAAAGGGGGCCAAGATGGATCCAAATAGTGTTTTCTTTTTCCGAGAATTAAACCTCGAGCTTCCTTCTATTTCTTTTTACTTCGAGGGAGGACTTACTTCGCTCATCAAGCACTACAACCAGTTTCAAAAACCAGTACAGAGCAATATTTTTTATGTTGAAAAAGAATTAGACGGAGTAGGAGTAGAGATTGCTCTGCAATATGTAGACGACATAGTAGAACGCATTGTTCCATTTGCTAACAATATCTACAACCCTGAAGGGGGAACACATGTGACCGGTTTCAAGACCGCCCTCACTAGGACCTTAAATACTTACACTCGTAAAAACGAAATGGTAAAGGAGTCAGAAGGTGCCTTTACCGGAGAAGATGTGCTCGAGGGATTGACGGTAGTGATTTCTGTAAAGCTACGAGAAATCCAATTTGAAGGACAGACAAAGGCGAAACTCGGTAGCGTAGAGGCCCAAGGAGCCGTTGCTACGGTGTTTGGAGAGGCATTCAGTAGTTTCCTAGAAGAAAACCCAGATGACGCTAAATCCATCATAAACAAGGCTGTGCTGGCCATGAAGGCTCGAAAGGCGGCAAAAGCAGCAAAGGATTCTGTTCTACGAAAAGGAGCACTAGAAGGAATGACTCTTCCAGGAAAACTGGCAGACTGTCAGACAAAGGATGCGAGCGAATCAGAGTTATTCATAGTCGAGGGAGACTCGGCTGGAGGTTCTTGTAAGATGGGACGTGATAGGCGTACTCAGGCTATTTTGCCGTTGAAGGGAAAAATCCTAAACGTAGAGCGTGCTCGTATCGACAAGATGCTTGCTTCCAAGGAAGTGAAGTCACTGGTCATCGCTCTTGGTACTTCGATTGGAGATACTTTTGATATTGAAAAAATGCGATATCACAAAATAATCATCGCGACAGACGCCGACGTGGACGGATCACATATCCGTACTCTTTTGCTCACGTTGTTTTATCGATACTTCCGACAAGTGATTGATGCAGGATATGTATACATCGCTCAACCTCCTCTTTTCAAAATAAAAAAAGGAAAAGAAATATTTTATGCGTACACTGACGAAGAGAGAAATAAAATTCTTGGAAAAGATATAAAGCTTGAAGATATCGCAGAAACAGAGACAGGGGAAGAGACTTCGGCGGAAGAAGGAGAGGGAGAAGAAGAATCTGCAGAAGAAGTAAAATCAAAACCAAAAAACAAGATTCATATCCAGCGATACAAAGGTCTCGGAGAAATGAACCCAGAAGAGCTATGGGAGACCACCATGGATCCTGAAAACCGTATATTAAAGCAAGTAAATATCGAGGACGCCGAGGAAGCCAACAAGATTTTTGATATCTTGATGGGATCCGACGTTGTACCCCGCAAATCTTTCATTCAATCAAACGCCCGCCAAGCCGAAATCGACATCTAACATGCAAGGGGACCCCTTACCTTTTTCATTCATTTTGTTATATTAAAAGAAGGATAATGTTTATTTACCGACCCGAAAAAAATAATAAAAAAGGTTTTACATTAATTGAACTTTTGGTAGTAGTGGCTATAATCGGAATACTTTCGAGCGTGGTGCTTGTTTCTTTAAATTCTGCTCGAAGTAAAAGCAGGGACGCAAAAAGACAGTCTGACATAAGGCAGATTCAGTCTGCCTTGGAAATGTATTATCTCGATAATGGATCATATCCTATTATGGGATGGCAACACAGCAATACTTCCAACTGGAATAATTTTGAGACCATTCTCTCTCCCTATATTGGAGAACTTCCTCATGATCCAAAGGAGGCGACTACTGGGGTGGCTACTTCTGGTGCCAGTGTTTACAGCTATTATGCAAGTAATTACGGTTGTCCTGGACATTGGTATATGATTGTTTACGTTTTAGAAAATGCTAAAGGTCCTGATCCTTCCGTTCGATCATGCTCGAATACATTTAGATATGGTGGGTCAGGTGCAAACACCACCATCAAGACCGTGGGAATGGATGGGCCGTTTTAACATGCAAGGGGACCCCTTACATGTTATCCACAGGTAAGGGTGGAAAGGGTCCGCCTTCGCTCTGCGAAGGTGGACCCTTTAAGAGGACCCCTTACACTTTGGAGGTGATTTTTTCTAGGAAGAGAGCTAGTGCGTCTTTTACTGAGATATTTTCTATCTTTTCGTCGCCTCTACCTTCTACGGTCAGAGTGCTTGAATCCTTTTCTTTGTCGCCGATTACGATGAGATAGGGAATTTTTTCAGTCTTCGCGTTTCTTATTTTCTTCCCAAGTCCTTCGTTGGAATCATCGAGCTCTACGCGAAGGCCACCAGCGCTAAGTTCTTCAAAAACTTTTTGGGCGAAATCTAGATGCTTTTCAGTGGAGATAGGAAGAATTTTCACCTGAATAGGGGAGAGCCATAGTGGAAACGCTCCAGCGTAGTGAGAGATAACAATAGAGAGAAATCTCTCAATAGATCCCATAATGGCAGCGTGAATCATTACGATTCTTTCCTTTTCACCTTTCTCATTAATACAGTTTAGATCAAATCTCTCGGGCATATTCATGTCTAATTGGACCGTAGCCACTTGCCACTCGCGTCCAAGTGAATCTTTTCCCATGCAATCAATCTTTGGTCCATAAAAGGCAGCTTCACCAATGGCTTCAACAAACGGAATATTATTTTCAGTCAAAAGATCGCGCAGACTTTTTTCTGCCACCAACCATGTCTTTTCGTCGCCAAGATATTCATCCATTGCTTCCGGATTGTGCATGGAGAGACGATAAGAGAGCTTAAATCCTACAGCCCCATAGAAAGTATTGATGACATCCCAAATTTTTAAGATTTCTTCTTTTACTTGACCAAGTCTACAAAAAACGTGGGCATCATCTTGCGCAAAACTTCGCAGTCGTGAAAGTCCTGAAAGCTCTCCAGTCTGTTCATCACGATAGCACATTGTGGTGTTGGCATACCTTTGTGGCATTTCTTTATAGCTCCATTGCCTGCGGTCGAAAATCTGGGTGTGATGAGGACAGTTCATTGGCTTCATAGCAAATTCATGACCTTCGCGGGTAGTGATTCTGAAAAGCTCATCCTTAAACTTGTCCCAGTGTCCGCTCTTTTCATACAAATCTTTTTTGGTGATATGTGGAATTTCAACTTTTTGATATCCATATTTCTTGCGCAGGCTCCAGACGAACTCGTCTAAAGTATTTCGCAAAATAGTACCTTTTGGGGTCCAGAGTGGAAGACCTGGTCCGACAAGTTCTGAGAAAGTAAAAAGGTCAAGCTCTTTTCCGAGTTTTTTGTGATCTCGCTTTAGAGCTTCTTCGCGAAGAGTGAGATATGCTTCGAGCTCTTCTTTCTTTTCAAATGCTAATCCGTAGATTCGAGTTAGCATTTTATTCTTTTCATCGCCACGCCAATATGCGCCAGCCAGTCGATCGAGTCGAAAAGCATCTGGTGAGATTTCATTTGCGGGATTTTCCAAATGTCCTCCCCTACAAAGGTCAGTAAATTTTCCTGCTGTATAGAAAGTAATTTTTTCTCCCTTCTTTTCGATTTCCTCGATGAGTTCCAGCTTGTATGGATTGTCTTTGAAATATTCTCGGGCCTCGGCGGGCGTCTTTTCTTCATGAGTAAATTCTTTCCAGCTCTTTAGAATCTCTCGCATTTTCTTTTCAATCTTCGGTAAGTCCTTTTCAGAAGGTGGAGTTGTGAACTCAAAGTCATAATAAAAGCCGTCTTCTATAGACGGACCAATAGTTCGCTTGGCATCAGGGTGGAGCTCGAGCACAGCTGCCGCCAATAGGTGAGCCAGTGAATGCCTTAGATTATGCAAGCTTTCTGTTTTTTCCATAGGTAAAATATACCATATACATTTGCTTTTCGCATTGAATATGTTACTATATTCCACATTATGGTAATACGAATGAGGCACACAAAATCGCATACGAAGAACCGCCGTTCGCACCACGCGCTCAAGGAAACTGCTTTTTTCTCTTGTGCCAACTGCAAGGCTCTTAAAAAGGGACATACGGTATGTAAGGCTTGCGGATTTTATCGTGGACGAAAAGTTTTGGATTTGGTAAAAAAGGCTGAAAAGAAACAGAAGAAGGAAAAGGCAAAGAAGGCAGAGGCTAAATAAAAGCAGGTTTGCGATAATACAACGTTTTCAAAATGGCTAATAGGCACCTTTCAAGATCAATAGTGCTCCAGACTCTCTTTGAGTGGGATTTTATGCACGAGAGAGGGGGTACTCCATGGTCTACTGAACAAGTAAAAAGTGCACTTGAACGTAATCTAGAAGAATTCGCTCCTGGACTAAAGGACGATGTTTTTGTGCTTGCTCTAGCAGAAGAAGTTTTAAGAAAAAGATCTGTGATTGATGAGATTATAGAAAAAGCTGCACCTGATTGGCCGATTGATAAGATTTCAGCAGTCGATAGAAATATTTTAAGAATTGGTCTGACCGAACTTCTTTTTGGTGACCGCAGTGAAGTGCCACCAAAAGTTGCCATCAATGAATCTATTGAGCTTGCAAAAACATTTGGCGGAGAAAATTCTAGCAAGTTTATAAATGGAGTACTCGGAGCGGTATATAAAGAAATCGGGGAGCCTGGAAAAGAAGAAACCAGTAAAAAGAAAAAGGAGGAAGAGCCAGTAGACATCACAAAGCTTCCGATAGAAAAATTTGGCGGAGCCTTGGTCTATGCAAAAAAAGCCGATGGGCAAGGTGAGGAGCTTCTTTTCGCTTTGGTTCATGATGTATTTGGATACTGGACACTTTCGAAAGGATCAGTGGAGGAAGGAGAAGATATTAAAGAAGGCACCATTCGAGAAATAAAAGAAGAGATTGGTCTTGATATTACGATTTTAGAAAAACTTGGGGAAAATGAATATGTAGCAAAGCATCCAGAAAAAGGGAAGTTGCTCAAAAAAGTCAGTTACTTTTTAGCAGAAAGTGCTTATCAAGAACTAGAACTTAAAAGTTCTGGAGGACTCGATGAAGCTAGATGGTTTAAGCTTTCCGAGATTCCAGAATTGCGTATCTACAACGACATCATTCCTCTCATCGCCAAGGCGGTAGAAATTATCAGTAAGAAAAAATAATCATGGTAAATTTTGCAGATTTTGAAAAAACAACAAGAATTATTTTTAACGATAAGGATCTTTTGAAGCAGGCTTTCATTCATCGCTCATACATAAACGAAAATCCGGGTTCAAATCTTTTTCATAATGAACGACTAGAATTTTTAGGAGACGCAGTGCTTGAGCTTGTGGTGACAGATTATTTATACAAAGAATATCCGGGTTATGCAGAAGGGGAGCTCACTGCTGTTCGTTCTGCGCTTGTGAATACTGTGATTATTTCCGAGGCTGCTTCAAAGCTGGGAATGAATAATTTTTTACTTCTTTCAAAAGGAGAAGCAAAAGACAACGGAAAAGCACGACAATACATCTTGGCTAACACTTACGAAGCATATATCGGGGCTGTTTACTTAGACCAAGGATACGACAAAGCCGCCGAGTTTATTTTCGTTTCTTTGTTGCCAAATACCGAGGAAATAGTTTCCAAAAAACTCTGGAGAGATCCAAAGAGCCTCATTCAAGAAAAATGTCAGGAGTATGTTGGAGTGACTCCTTCATATAGGGTGTTACAAGAATCTGGTCCAGATCATGACAAACATTTTACGATGGGAATATATTTTGGTGGGGAGCTCGTGGCCGAAGGAAAAGGAAAATCTAAACAAGAAGCAGAACAAAAAGCGGCTGAGGCTGCATTAAAAGCAAAAAAGTGGCTCGAATAATATGAGATTACAAAGCTTAGTCATAAATGGATTCAAATCTTTTCCAAAAAAGACGACGCTTACTTTTGAGAGTCCAGTAGTGTGTGTAGTGGGTCCCAATGGTTCTGGGAAGTCCAACGTGGTGGAAGCCATTCGTTTTGTACTGGGAGAGCAGTCCATGAAATCAATGCGTGGAAAGGCAGGGAGTGATCTTATTTTCAAAGGATCTAAAAGCTTGCCTGCAGGTTCTCGTGCTTCTGTTTCAATATATTTAGACAATAAAGATAAAGTTTTTAAACTCACAGGTGACGAAGGAGAAAATATTGATCTTGGATTTGATACTGTTTCTATTTCTCGCGAAGTGTATTCGGACGGAGTAAATAGATATTCCCTGAATGATTCAGATGTCAGATTGAAAGACATAAACAATCTACTTTCATCGGTTAATATCGGATCTTCTGGGCACCATATCATTTCCCAAGGAGAAGCAGACAGAATCTTGAATGCTAATTCGAGAGAGCGAAAAGAAATGGTGGAGGATGCGCTCGGTTTAAAAATATATCAATACAAAATAAAAGAAGCAGAAAGAAAGCTCGATAGAGCAGGAAGCAACATGCAAGAAGTTTCTATGCTTCGACGTGAAAATGCTCCACACTTAAAATTTCTAGAGAAGCAGGTTGAAAAGATAGAAAAAGCAAAAGAGCTAGCGGGGGAATTGCTTTCACTCTATAAAGAATATTTGAAAAAGCAGAGCGTGTATTTGGAAACTGAAAGAGCAAATCTTTCTAAAGAAAAAAGCAAAGTATCAGCAGAAATATTAATGCTGGAGAAACAAATATCCGAGGCGGAAGAAGATGGCGCACCAGAGGAGAAAAATATGGCAGAGCTTTCTGTCCTTGAAAAAAGAGTGATGGATATTCGCCGTTTGCGTGGAGAGCTAGAGCGAAAGATTGGACGAGTAGAAGGAATGATGGATGCCGAAAAGGAAAGAGCTCGAAGGTTGGCTGAAAAAAAAGTAGTGGCTCCGGAAGAAGCGCAATTTGCTTTTGAAAAAGTGGAGACGCTAGTGGCTGAGGCCCTTTCGAAAGAAAGCCTTGTGGATATTCGTCCAATTCTCGAGAGGATCAAGGCTGTGCTCGAAGATTTACATCGTCAGCCCGGAGCGGAGACTAATATGGCATCTCAAATTGAGGCGCTAGAAAAAAGCAGGCAGGAAATTTTTGGTGAGATTGAAAAAATTGCACAGGAGGAAAAATCTATTTCAGAAAAAACAGAAATCTTGCGAGCCGAAAATCGAGAAATGATGGAGGCTATGCGCCAAAAGGAAAAAGAAAAATTTGGTTTGAAAGTAAGACAGCAGGAGCTTCATTCTGCTCTCGGCATGATTCTAGTAAAAGAAGAAGGCCTAAAACATCAGCAAGATGATTTTAATGAAGAAATCAGAGAAGGGGAACCCTTGGTAGGTACGGAAATCAGATCCTATAAAGAATTTCAGTTTGAAGGGGCGATTGACCACGCCTTGCAGGAGGAGACTCGAAAGAAGATTGAGAGGATCAAAATAAAACTTGAAGATGCGGGGTTGTCTGGCGGAGCTGACATTATGACTGAATACAAAGATGCCACTGAAAGAGATGTTTTTCTTTCGCGTGAGCTTGAAGATCTGGAGAAAAGTATGGAAACTTTGCGTTCTTTGATTGCGGATTTGAAAGAAAAGATCGATGTTGAATTTAAGGAAGGAGTAAAGAAAATCAATAATGAATTTCAGAAACTTTTCGCTCTCATGTTTGGTGGAGGAACAGCTATTTTGAAAATTATAATGGAAGGAAAGGGACGAAGCAGAGAGGAAGAAAGAGAAGAGGAAGATTTTGAAGAAGAAATTGTGTTTGAGCAGGGGATAGAAATAAGTGTCTCTTTGCCACAAAAAAAAGTAAAAGAATTGCATGCCCTTTCGGGTGGAGAACGCTCCCTCACATCTATCGCGCTTCTTTTTGCGATGTCGGCCGTAAATCCTCCTCCCTTTTTAGTGCTCGATGAAACTGATGCGGCACTCGATGAAGCAAATTCTAGAAAATATGGTGATATGCTTCAGATACTTTCCAAACATTCCCAGCTCGTGGTGATCACCCACAATCGCGAGACAATGTCTCGTGCTGGAATTCTATATGGAGTCACTATCGGAAGCGATGGAGCCTCTAAGCTCCTTTCCGTAAAGTTTGACGAAGCAGTAGCCATCGCAAAATAGGTGTAAGGGGTCCCCTTGCATGTTATCCACAGGGTGTGGATAAAGTGTAAGGGGTCCCCTTACATGTTATCCACAGGTGAGAGCTTGAGTTTTTCCTCTTTGCCGAGGATTAGTTGGATAGGTTGAAATTGTTTAGACTGTTTGGATGTGTGTTTCTTTATTGAAATACTGCCGTCTCTATTTATTTTCATTTCTAGCAACATTCCTTGCATGGTGTTTACAGAAAATCCTTGATCGAAAATGAAGTTTCCTAGCGAGTAAGCGATAAATCCATTTTTATAAACTTCGGTGTCTTGGACTACATGAGGATGATGCCCGATTACAATCTTGGCTCCGTTGTCGATTGCCCGGTGAGCTAGTGTTTCTTGTCGGGCATTATGAATGGTCTTGTACTCATCTCCAAAGTGGAATGAAACTATCAGATGGTCCACTTTTTCCGAAGCATTCTTTACTATTTCAGGGAAGCGAGGATCCCGCGCCAAAAGAATACCGGATTCGGTTTCCGTTGCTGAAAGCCAATCAGGTCCTACATCTGTAAATCCCAAGAATCCTATTTTCATTCCATATTTTTCAATAATAGTCGGCTCTTCCGCTTGCAGTTTTGTCATTCCACCACCAGTGTAAAGAATTTCGTTTTCTTCAAGATTCTTTAAAGTATCAAGATAGGCTTCTCGTCCCCAGTCGCCAGCATGGTTGTTTGCTACAGAAACGATGCTAAATCCTGCTCCCCTCATAGCGGGAATGACAGTAGGATCCATTCGGAAAGAGTATAGATTTCTTCTATCTACACCTTTGTCGGAAGCAGGTCCTTCAAGGTTGGCAAAAGTAATGTCTGCCTTTTTCAATATTCCCATTTTTTCAAAAAGGGTAGCATAGTCACCCCCGAAATTTTTCATGACAGAACTTTTTACTCCACGATCTAACATCATGTCACCAGCAAAAAGAAGAGTGACATAATCAGGATCCTTTATGTCCGGAATTCCCGCTTTTTCTTTAACCCAGGCTAGCGTCGCATCTTTTTTCCCTCCGTAATAAATATTTTTTTGGAGATAGGACAAAATATTTTTTACGTCTCCAAAGCGGTCGGTGCTTTGCAGGAGAGTGATACCAATATTTCGGTTTCCTGTTTCCGCCAAAGGTAGGGAAAACAATGAAACGACAGTTTGCTTGGCAGGATTTGTGAACCCACTTTTTCCTCCCAGGTAGCCATCTTCTTTTAGAAATTGGTTATGGCTGGACCAATTGTGAACCTTGTTTGAATAACTCCTGTTGGTAGAAATTTCAAAGATAGAGCTAGATTTTTGCTTTACGTAGGCGGCCAGCTTAAATATTTCATAAGGGGTGGATTTGTTTTTTGCTGATAGTCCGCTTGGGTCGTCAAAAGTAGTTTTTTTCAGTTCTAAAATTTCAGCCACCTGATTCATTTTTCTCATGAAGGTCTCTCGGTCAAAATGCTCCGCTAGCACTTCTGAAGCGTCGTTGCTTGATTCCAAGAGTAGGGGGTAGAGTAATTCTTTTACTTTTACTTTTTCTTTTTCACGAAAATTTCCATTTTGTCCGTAGGTGGCTAGAGCTCTCTTAGAAACTGTGGCTGTTTCGTCGTGGCGGTTGAGCTCATTTGCCACGTAAGCGGTAATAAATTTTGTTACCGACGCTATCGGGTACTGCTCGTTTTCATTTTTAGCAAGGATCACTTCTCCAGTGTCTAGATCGCCCACTATGTATGCACCCGCAGTCACTTTTGGATTGCCGGCTGCTTCCCGTGCGAGATAATATTTTGGAGTTTCATTTTCCAAAATGTCAGCAGAATTTACCAAGGCCACGTGTACTTTTTCTACCGAATCATTTATGGCTTTGCTCACTATAGAATTTACTCCGCTCAAAAGAGAAGAGGCAAGGAAAATTCCTGCGCTTATGGAAATCACTGTCCAAAAAATAAATTTTGCTTGTTTCATTTTAAATTAAAACGTAATCAATTGTTTTTCTTTCTAAGTTTACATCTTTTACTTTGATGCGCACTTTGTCCCCCAAGCGGTATTTCATTTTCTTTTTCTCTCCTACTAGTTCCATTTTCTTTTCATTGTAAACATAAAAGTCGTCAGCTAGATCTTGTACTCTTACCAATCCTTCACACTTTGTTTCTTTTTCTTCCACGTATATGCCCCATTCTTTGATTCCACTGATTACTCCGTCAAACTTTTGACCAATTCGGCTAGACATGTATTCCACCTGCTTGTATTTTACAGAGGCACGTTCGGCGTCGGATGCTCGTTTTTCCATCTCGGAAGCACTTCGGGAGATTTCTTCATATTCTTTCAAGCTCTCGGCCTTGATTTTTTTCCCTGACAAATGATCCATAAGAATACGATGCACGATGATATCTGGATAGCGCCTAATGGGGGAGGTAAAGTGGGTATAGTGCTCAAAGGCCAATCCGTAGTGCCCGATATTTCTAGTAGAATAAACTGCTTTAGCCATAGAGCGAATTACCGCCTTATGTACTGCGTCTTTCTCATCCTTACCTTCAAGGCTTTCTAGAATGATATTGATTTCCTCGCTTGGTATTACGCCATTTTTCAATTTTACTTTGTATCCTAAGCCTTGCAGGAAGATAATCAAATCAGCCATCTTTTCTTCGCTTGGTTTATCATGCACTCGATAGACAAAAACCCCCTTATCTTCTGGAGCAGTTTTTCGCTTACTACCAAAAGCCTCCGAGATTTTTTCTGCTACTTTTCGATTTGCCAAGAGCATGAATTCTTCGATCAAACGATTGGAATCACCACGTTCTTTTTTGATCACTTTTATGGGCGCTCCGCTTTCATCTAGTACAAATTTCACTTCTACTTGGTCGAGGGACATCGCTCCTTTGGCAAACCTTTGCTTGGTTAGTTTTTTAGCGATGCCGTTTAGAACGGAAAGTTCGCGATGAAATGGCTCACCCGATTTTTTTATAGATTCCTCTGCTTCTTCGTAGGTAAATCTTTTTTTAGAATTTATTATAGTCTTCCCATACCATTCTCCGAGCACTTTTCCATTTTTATCAATATTAAAAACAGCGCTCATAGCTAGGCGATCCTTATTAGGCAGAAGGGAACATAGATCATTTGAAAGATTTTCTGGAAGCATTGGAATAGTGCGGTCCACTAGATATACTGAAGTTCCGCGATGGCGCGCTTCATCATCGAGAGCGGAGCCGGGTTTTACATAATGCGAGACGTCCGCGATATGGATGCCTATTTCATATGTGTCTTTCCCGAGCCCTATAAAAGAAATAGCATCGTCAAAGTCTTTTGCGTCCGAGGGGTCAATAGTAAAAGTAAGAATATTTCGGAAATCTCGTCGCCCAGCATAATCTTTTTCGCTTATCCCTCTATCTTTTATTTCTTTTGCCTCTGATTCAGTACTATCGGGAAGTTCAAATCGAAAACCTTTTTCTAGGGAGATGGCTTCCATCTCTGCTTCATTTTCTCCAGGATTACCGAGTACTTTCTCTACCGTACCTTCGGGCATCTTCAGTGGATCTTTCCATGAAATAATTTTTACAAAAACTTTGTTTCCTGTCTTGGCTCCGTTTAAAAAATTTTTTGGTATGAGAATGTCAGTGTACATTTTTCCATCATCAGGGTGGAGATAGAATATGCCGTTGCTTTCTTCTATTACTCCAGCGAATCCCGATTTTGCCCTAGAAAGTATTTCTACTATTTCACCTTTCAATCTGCCTTCTCGGAGGGGTAGGAGAGTGCCCACTACCCGGTCACCGTGGAGAGCGGTAGAGAGACGACGAGCGTCTATTTCTATATCCTTGTCCTGTTCAGGAATTCTTACGTACCCCTGCCCTTTAGAGGAAACAGAGATTATACCCTCAAACTGTGTCTTTTTTGGGGTACGCGGGCCTTTCTGGTGTCTTTTTTTTGAATTTTTATCGTGGCCCGACTTCTTGTTTTTATGGTGTTTTCCATCCTTTCTTTTCATGTGATAAATATAGCACATAGAAGGCTTATTTGCCTTTTCGCCACCTTGTGCTAATATGTTGTCATGTTAAAAATAAGATTGCAAAGAATAGGAAGAAAAAACGACCCATCATTTCGGGCGGTTTTGACTGATTCTAAAAACAGCACAAAGAGCGGAAAATTCCTCGAAGTAGTAGGAACATATAATCCTAAAAAAGGAGAAACATCTTTTGAGGCTGAAAGGATTCTGTACTGGATGGGAAAGGGAGCAAAGCTTTCTGATACAATGCACAACTTTCTTGTAACCAAAAAAATAATCGAAGCTAAAAAGAAAAATGTTCTGCCTAAAAAGAAGCCTACTCAAAAGAAAAAGGCTCTAAAGGCGGCAAAATAATTCTTTAGTTTTTCTCCACATTATAGTGCTACTTTCGCTTGCCTCTCGGAGGCATGTTCTATATAATTGGAGGAAGCAGTGCTTTAGGTATTTTGGTCGGAACACTGCCGCTCTATTACAACAATAAAAGGTAACAACCGCTTTACAATATGCAAGAAAACGACAAAGAATTTCTGGAATACGTGGTAAAAGCTCTTGTGGACAATCCGAACGATGTAAAAATCGATCGTACAGTCGACGAGATGGGGGTGTTGATCACTCTTACCGTAAATCCTGCCGACATGGGCAAGATCATCGGAAGAATGGGAAATACAGCCAAAGCTATCCGCACACTTCTTAGAATCATCGGCATGAAAAACAACGCTCGCGTGAACCTAAAGATTAATGAACCGGAAGGAGGCGCAAGACCGGAACATATAAATCCTCCGTCTTCATCACCCGATTCATTGAAAACAGTGGATCAGGCAATGGAAGATTTGAAAGGAATATAAATTCTGAACGCTAAACAAAAAGAAAAGACTATGGTATAAAGCCAATAGTCTTTTCTTTTTATCCAAATGACTTTTCATATAATCACAATTTTCCCCGAGATCTTCGATTCGTATATAAACGAGTCTATTATCGGGCGCGCCATTAAAAACAAGATTATTAAAGTCCAGTTTTATAACCCTCGTGATTTTATTAAAGACAAGAAGCAAAACGGCTATCGGCCTGTGGATCATCGCCCATACGGAGGAGGTCCTGGGATGGTGATGCGCCCAGAGCCTATTTTAAAAGCAGTGGAAAAAGCATTGGCAAATATTTCTAAAAAAGGTGGAAACAAGAAAACAGGCAAGATGATCCCAAAGATCCTGACCATAAATTTTATTCCGAAGGCAGAAAAATTTACAACCACCGATGCCAAGAAAATTTCAAAAAAATATACGGATGTAATTTTGATATGTGGAAGGTATGAAGGAGTAGATGCTCGAGTGGACAAAATATTGAAGACTAAAAAATATTCGATAGGGGACTACGTAGTGACTGGTGGAGAATTGCCAGCCATGATTTTAGTGGATTCTGTTTCTCGCCAGCTTCAAGGAGTTTTGGGAAAGTTTGAATCCTTAGAAGAAGAGAGGGTTTCATCAAGCGAAGTATATACCCGCCCAGAGGTTTTAAAATATAAAGGAAAAAACTACAAGGTGCCGAAAGTTCTGCTTTCAGGCAACCATGCAGAAATAGACGCTTGGAAAAAACAATCCAACATGTAAGGGGACCCCTCCAAGGGTCCACCTTCGCCAGAGGCGAAGGTGGACCCTTTCCACACCTACCACCCTTACCTGTGGATAACATGCAAGGGGACCCCTTGCATGTTGGGGAAAAAAGAGTATACTTCTACTACTGATTGAGTCTTGACTATAAGTTTTCTCGTTTGATTATTACTAATTTTATTAAAACTAGGGTGGAAAACCCTTTTTTGCGTGCTCATTTTTAATCATGCATACGGAAACAAAACGTCCCAAGAAGTACTTTTCAAGGTACAACAAGCCCCTTATCAAGTTCCCTAATCTAATTGAATCCCAGATCGTGTCATACAAATGGCTCGTCGAAAAAGGGATTTCGGAAGTCCTCAAAGAGTTTTCTCCTATTGCGGACTATTCCGGGAAAAAATTTCAGCTCGAATTTCTTTCCTTCTCTCTATCTGAGCCTAAATACGATGAGTACTACGCCAAGGTAAACAAAGTGTCTTACCAGGGCCTTTTGAAAGTTCAAGTCAAACTCACTAACAAACTCCAAGGTACCGTGAAAGAACAGGAAATATTTATGTCTGAGCTTCCGCTCATGACTGGTCACGGAACTTTCATCATCAATGGTGTCGAGCGCACAATAGTGCCACAGCTCGCACGTTCTTTTGGTGTCTTTTTTACTGAATCCGAAACCAAAGGAAAAAGATTTTTTGGGGCAAAAATAATTCCTGCTCGAGGAGTATGGATTGAAATGGAGTCTGAGCACGACGGGGCAGTATATGTCCGTATCGATAAAAAAAGAAAATTCCCAGCTACTATGCTATTGCGTGCGATGGGATACAAGACCGAAGAGGAAATGTTGAAGGTATTTTCCGGAAATACTCTATGGGAAGAAGGAATAAAAAATACCCTAGCCAAGGACACAGCCAAGACTGCTGAAGAATCCTATATCGAGATATACAAGCGTCTGCGAGACGGGGACATGGCTGCTGCAGAAAACGCAAAAGAATTTATTGACTCTCTATTTACTACGGAGAGATATGATCTTTCCCCCGTAGGACGATACCGTTTCAACAAGAGATTTGAAAAATCAATGGATAAAAGTGAGGTAGAGCGACGCACTCTTTCTCAAGAAGATGTATCTACTGTCCTCATGAATATCTTTAATTTAAATGCTACTCCTGATGCAAAGGCAGACGATATCGACCACTTAGGACAGCGCCGAGTAAGATTTGTGGGAGAAATGCTTCAGCAAAAAATCCGCACAGGTATGATGCAGATCAAGCGAAATATTCAGGACCGCATGTCTATCATCGATGCCGACACCGCAATGCCTATCGCCGTTATCAACCAAAGACCACTTCAGGCTAGAATAAAAGAATTCTTTACCACCAACCAGCTTTCTCAGTTTATGAACCAAGAAAATGTGCTTTCAGAAATTGAGCACATTCGATTGCTTTCTGCTTTGGGACCTGGAGGTCTCACCAGAGAACGAGCTGGTCTTGAAGTCCGCGACGTGCATCCATCTCACTATGGTCGCGTATGTCCTATTCACACTCCAGAAGGACCAAACATCGGTCTGATTCTTCACCTTTCTACTTATGCAAAAATAAATGAATTTGGAATAATTGAAACTCCTTATATAAAAGTTAAAAATGGAAAAATCACCGGCGAGGTAGTTTACTTAAACGCCCTAGAAGAAGAAAAATGCACCATTGCTCATGCTGGAATTGCTTATGATGAAAGTGGAAAAATAACAGAAAAGAGAGTGGCTGCTAGAGTAAAAACTCAGCCTGGAATGATTCCTGCAGATGAAGTGGAGTACATAGATGTGGCTGCCAACCAAGCTTTTTCTATTGCTACTTCCATGATTCCTTTCTTGGAACACAACGACGCAAACCGAGCCCTGATGGGATCGAACATGCAGAAGCAGGCAGTGCCCTGCGTATTGCCGGAAGCTCCGCTTGTCGGAACCGGTATTGAGGAGCTGGCTTCTCGAGATTCAGGACGATTGGTGATAAACGAAGAAGAGGGAACTGTGACTTATGTTGATTCTAGAAAAGTAGTAGTGAATGGAAAATCTGAAAAGACTTACACATTGGTAAACTTCCTTCGAAACAACAACTTCTCAGCCTTTCATCAGAGACCCGCTGTAAATGTGGGAGACAAGGTAAAGAAAGGAGATGTCCTAGCCGACACCACCAGCACCGTAGGTGGACAGATTTCTATTGGACAAAACGTGTTCATAGCTTTCTTGTCATGGTCTGGAGCAAACTACGAAGACGCCATCATCATTTCTGAGCGTCTAGTAAAGACCAGCAAATTTACTTCTATTTATGTTGAAGAGTTTACATGTACTGTTCGCGACACCAAGCTTGGGCCAGAAGTCACCACTCGTGATATTCCAAACGTTGGAGAATTGAAACTAAAAGATTTGGATGAAGATGGTGTAGTACGTATTGGAGCAGAAGTTCGTGAAAACGATATCTTGGTAGGTAAAATTACTCCAAAAGGAGAAACAGAACTTACTCCAGAAGAAAGACTGCTCCGTTCTATCTTTGCTGAAAAAGCGCGAGATGTGAAAGATACTTCACTACGCATGGAGCACGGCAAGAAGGGGAGAATCATTGGGGTAAAAATATTCTCTCGAGATCTTGGACACACCCTAGAAGCAGGTATCATCAAAAAGATCGTAATCGAAGTCGCTCAGATTAGAAATATTTCTGTTGGAGACAAACTTTCAGGAAGACATGGAAACAAGGGAGTCATCTCTACTATTCTTCCAGAAGAAGATATGCCATACATGGCAGATGGTACTCCGATTGACGTGATTCTCTCACCGCTCGGCGTTCCTTCTCGAATGAACTTGGGGCAGATTTTGGAAATGCACTTGGGACTAGCTGCTAATACTTTGGGCTATCAAGCAATCGTTCCTCCATTCTTGGGAGCAAAGCATGAAGAAATCCAGGCAGAGCTTGTGAAAGCAGGCTTGCCAGAAAACGGAAGAGTGACCCTTTATGATGGACGTACTGGAGATGCATTTGATCAAGATGTAGCAGTCGGATACATGTATATGTTGAAACTGCACCACATGGTGGAAGACAAGATTCACATGCGATCTATTGGACCTTACTCTCTCATCACCCAGCAACCTCTCGGAGGAAAGGCTCAAGGTGGAGGACAGAGATTTGGAGAAATGGAAGTGTGGGCTCTCGAAGGATACGGTGCTGCTTATACTCTTCGCGAAATGCTCACTATAAAATCAGACGACATCGGAGGACGTTCTCAGACATTTGATTCCATCATCAAAAACGAACCAATCAAACCACCAAACTCTCCCGCTTCGTTCAACGTTCTTTTGAACTACCTTCGTGGTTTGGCCCTAGACGTCACTCTAGGAAAGAGCAAAAACTTTATCAGATCGGAAGACGATAATAAATAAAAATATAAATGAAAACACTAAACATAACAGATTTCGATGAAATCCAATTGAAACTTGCTTCTCCCGATCAAATAAAGGAATGGTCTTATGGAGAAGTAACCAAGCCAGAAACTATCAACTACCGTACTGGACGCAGTGAGCGCGGAGGCTTGTTTGACGAAAAAATATTCGGTCCAGAAAAGGACTACGAGTGTTACTGCGGAAAATACCGACGTATTCGTTATAAGGATATCATCTGTGAAAAATGTGGAGTGGAAGTCACTCGCTCTATCGTACGCCGAGAACGCATGGGTCACATCGAGCTTGCTACTCCCGTAGCGCACATTTGGTTCCTTCGTGGAGTGCCTTCTCGAATGAGCATCCTCCTAAATATTTCTGTTTCCGATTTAGAAAAGGTGATTTACTTTGCAGGATATATCGTCACCAAAGTACATGAAGCAGAAAAGACCGAGCTTTTGAGCGGTCTGGAAAAAGAATATAAGGCGAAATTGAAAAACTCCGCTGACGATGATACTCGCGAAAGATTGAAAAATTTGTTTTCAACTGCAAAGAAAGAAGTAGGGGAGATATATGAAGGAAAAGTTCTTTCTGAAATTTCTTTCCATCACTACTCCTTGAAATACGGAACATGCTTTGAGGCAAATATCGGAGCAGAAGCAATTTATTCTATTTTCAAAAATCTTGATCTAAACAAACTAAAAGGTCACACCGAAACTATGCTTGAAAAAGCAAGCGCGGCTGAAAAAGAAAAATTACAGAAAAGACTCTCTTTGCTTCGCGCCATGATCTATAGTGGAATTCGTCCAGAATGGATGTTCTTGACCGTTATTCCAGTGATTCCTCCAGTATTACGTCCGATGGTGGCTCTTGATGGAGGTCGTCATGCTACTTCTGATCTAAACGACTTGTACCGACGCGTAATCAACCGAAACAATCGTTTAAAGAAGCTAAAGGAAATCAATGCTCCTGACGTCATTCTAAGAAACGAAAAAAGAATCATCCAAGAAGCAGTAGATGCCTTGATCGACAACTCTATCGCCAAGCAGTCCGACAGTGCCGCTATGAGTCAGTCTCAAAAGCGTCCACTAAAATCTCTTTCTGACAACTTGAAATCAAAGCAAGGATTGTTTAGACAAAACTTGCTTGGAAAGCGTGTGGACTATTCAGGCCGAAGCGTGATCGTGGTGGGTCCTACCCTAAAGCTAAATCAGTGCGGACTACCAAAGCACATGGCTCTTGAACTTTTCCGACCATTCATTATTTCCAAAATTTTGACCGCAGAGCTTGCCTTTAATATCCGTGGAGCAAACAAGCTGATCGAAGAACGTACTCCTGAAGTTTGGGCGATGCTCGAAGAGGTGATTGAAGGAAAGTATGTTCTCCTAAACCGAGCACCGACTCTACACAGACTTGGAATTCAGGCCTTCAACCCAATCCTAATCGAAGGAAACGCTATTCAGGTGCATCCATTAGTGTGTGCTGCTTTCAACGCTGACTTCGACGGAGACCAAATGGCAGTATACGTACCGCTTCTAGAAGAAGCGCAGTGGGAAGCAAAAGAGCTGATGGCCGCAAACAAAAATCTATTGAAACCTCAAAACGGAGATCCTATCGTGCACCCTTCAAAGGACGTGGTGCTTGGATCATATTGGATGACTAAATCAGCTGAGGGCGAAAAAGGAGAAGGAAAGTATTTTCCAAATCCAAATACTGCTATCACCGCTTTTGAATACGGAATCATTTCCCTAAGAGCAAAAGTAAACGTGATGGCGACTGATACTCCAAAGTATAAAAGATTTGCGGGGCAAATATTTGAAACAACCGTCGGAAGACTTTTGTTCAATAGCACCCTTCCAAACGACTTTGAATATGTAAATGATGAAATGAATCAAAAGAGATTGTCAGCCTTGGTGGATGAATTAATCATGCACTACGGCGTAGACAACACTCCTCCCGTGCTTGATAAAATAAAATCTTTCGGATTCAAGTATGCTACTTATTCTGGTACTACTTGGGGACTTGATAACGTGAAAGTTCCGGAAGAAAAAGCGGATATCGTAGCAGACGGCCGAAGCAAAGAAGAGAAAGTAATTTCCGAATGGAAAGATGGTCTTCTTTCTGAAGAAGAAAAATACCAAAAAGTAATTGAGATCTGGACTCAGGTGAAAAAGGAATTAGAAAAAGTTTTGCCAACCACTCTTGATAAAAATGGTTCAACCTTTGACTTATTTACTTCCGGAGCTCGAGGAACTATGACTTCCTTGATTCAGATGGTAGGAATGAAAGGCTTGATCCAAAACAACCAAGGAAAGACTCTAGAATTTCCTATCATCCCTTGTTATCACGAAGGTCTTTCTCCTATTGAATACTTCGTCACAACTCACGGAGCACGAAAGGGAGCATCCGACACCGCTCTTAACACTGCTAAAGCCGGATACCTCACTCGCCGATTGGTGGATGTGGCTCAGGACGTGGTGATCACTGAAGCAGATTGTGGAACTAAAGAAGGAAAGATTGTACGCAAAGAAAATATTTCTGGAATGGAAATACCTCTTTCAAAAAATATTAGCGGTCGCGTATTGGCAGCAGACATGAAGGATAAAGAAGGAAAAGTGGTCTACAAACGAGGATACTTAGTGACCAAGGAAGAAGCAGTAAGCATTGAGAAACAAGGATTCGAAGAAGTGTCAGTGCGCTCACCTCTCACATGTAGGACCGCTCACGGCCTATGTCAGCAGTGCTATGGATTAGACCTAGGAAGAAACAAACTTGTAGATGAAGGAGAAGCAGTCGGAATCATCGCAGCTCAAGCTATCGGTGAACCGGGTACCCAGCTTACTCTTCGAACATTCCACGCCGGAGGTGTGGCAGGAACAGACATTACTACTGGTCTTCCTCGTGTTGAAGAAATCTTTGAAAGAAGGACTCCAAAGAATCCCGCAATTATTTCTGAGACAGATGGTGAAGTGATTGAAATTTCCGACAAGGGAGAAAAGGAAAAACTGATCAAAGTTCTTTCGAATGCTGATCAGAAAATAAAAGGCGAAGGTGATAAAAAAGAAATCGAGTATACTGTCGCTTACCGTCGAAACCCTGTCGTAAAGAAAGGGGATAAGGTCACAAAAGGACAGCTTTTGACAGACGGTTCTGCTGATATTTCTGAAATGTATAAATATGGTGGAAAAGAATTAGTAGAAGAATACATTATCACCGAAATTAACAAAGTGTATGAACTGCAGAGCGCATCTATTTCCCGAAAGCACACCGAAATCATTGTTCGTCAGATGTTCTCCCGCCGAAAAATAAAAGACGCAGGAGAAACCAATTTCTCTGCTGGAGATGTGGTAGAAAATACTGCCTTCATTGAAGAAAATATACGAGTAGAAGGAATGGAAGGAAAAACAGCAAAGGCTGAAATCATCGTGCTCGGTATTACTGAAGTATCGCTCCGAACAAAGAGCTGGCTCTCTGCTGCATCCTTCCAAAACACCAACCGGGTGCTGATTGAAAATGCCGTAAAAGGAGGAATAGACAATCTACGCGGACTGAAAGAAAATGTAATCATCGGAAGACTGATCCCGGCTGGAACCGGATTCAAATCAAAGTCGAAAGGCCAAGTAGTAGAAGAATAAAAAGGGATGAATTCCCCCGTTCAAAAAATAAAAGAACGGCTGGGGGTAGAGGAGGTGATCTCTTCGTATCTCAAGCTCGAGAAAGCGGGTGCCAACCTGAAAGCCAGGTGTCCTTTTCATAACGAAAAATCACCTTCCTTTTTCGTATCACCCGCTCGAGAGAGCTACTATTGTTTTGGTTGCGGAGCGAAAGGAGATATTTTTACCTTTGTACAGGAGTTTGAAGGATTGGATTTTAAAGGTGCCCTAAAATTGTTGGCCGACAGAGCGGGTATTCCGCTGTCGGAATTCCGTGCCGGCATGCCTGATGATTCTTCTTTGAAAGAGAAATTGTATTCCATCATGGAGGAGGCTGCGGAATATTTTGAAGAAAATCTTAAGCATGAAAAAGAAGCGTTAGAATACTTGGAAAAAAGAGGATTAAGCGAAAAGACTATCAAAGATTTTAGAATAGGATTTGCTAAGCCAGAATGGCGGGCATTGAAAGATCATCTTTCCCAAAAGTTTAGTGCTGATGAACTTGAGAAAGCGGGACTTATAAAAAAATCTGAACAGAATTACTATGACCGCTTTCGAGGCAGGATCATGTTTCCAGTTTGTGATTCAAGTGGTAGAGTGATTGCTTTTTCTGGAAGAATTTTCCCTCCAAGCGATGCAGAAGCAAAGTATCTAAACAGTCCTGAGACTCTTATATTTAAAAAATCTTCTGTTCTTTATGGAATAGACAAGGCCAAAGATTCCATTCGTAAAAATGATTTTTCAATCATCGTAGAAGGGCAGTTTGACTTGATTATGTCTCATCAAGCTGGGTTTAGAAATGCAGTGGCTACTCTCGGTACGGCTCTCTCGGATAGCGATGAATCAAGCGATCATCAGGTAAATAATCTTGGAATAATAAAAAGACTTTCCCAAAATATTGTATTCGTCTTTGATTCCGACAAGGCAGGGTTTGCTGCGTCCATGAGAGCAGCTGGAACGGCTCTTTCGTTAGAGATGAATGTGAAGGCTTCAGGTACAGGGGATGGAAAAGATCCAGCCGATCTAATCCTCGAGCAAGGTCCGGAGGGCTGGAAAAAGGCCATCAGGGAAGCGAAACACGTGATAGAATTCATGCTTGATAAATTTGTCACATCTCCTGCTAAGGCAGACCCCCTAAAGGTGAAAATGGAAGTGGACGAAAAAATATTGCCTTATTTGTACTACATCACAAGTCCAGTGAAGAAATCTCACTTTATATCCGTCATCTCTCATAAGACTGGTATTAGAGAAGAGGATATTAGAGAAAGTTTAAAAAAGAAAATAGTAAAAGAAGAAAAATTTGAAACCAATAGTAATCCGCGAGTCTTGGCTCGAAATTTTATACGCAAAGATCATATTCTACGACGATTGCTAGGAATAGTATTGTGGCAGGAAGGGGAGGAAAAAAGTTTGATTGATTCTGTCTCTATAAAAACAGAGCTATCTAGAATATTAGGTTCCCCAGCGGAAGAATTGTTTAATGAGGCAAAAGAAAATGCCCCGGACTTAATCTTTGAAGCGGAAGCATTTTATGGAAAAGATTCAGATATTAAAGCGGACACTGAAGAAATGCTTTCAAACTTAGAAGTAGAACAATTGAAAGCAAAACTACCGGAAATGATGCGAAGATTGGAAGAATCAGAAACAGAATCAGTAAACAATCCTCGTTCAGCAGAAATTTTAAAAGAAATAGGTGAGATAAATAAAAGGATTCAACATATTAAAAGCGGGCGTTTAAAATAAAATCATTATGGTCAAAAAAGTAAAGAAGGAGAAAAAAATAAATAAAGCAAAAGCACCCAAAAAACAAGCAAAGAAGGTTGTGAAAAAGCCCGTTTCTAAAAAAGCTGTTTCCAAACCCGCAAAGAAAGCAGTCAAAGCTCCGAAAATTGCAGTTAAAAAGACTAAGGCTTCCGAAAAGAAAGCCGACATGATCGAAAAGCAGGCAGCGGAGCTAGTAGAAAAAGGAAGGAAGCGTGGTTTTATCACCTATGACGAGATTTTGAAAGCTTTTCCAACTATTGAAAACAATATTTTTTTCCTCGATGAACTTTATGAGAAATTTTCCATCGCTGGAATCGACGTGCTCGAAGGAGGAAATTTGCTTGATCTTGATGCAGGATTGGACGATAAGGAGCTGGGTAAATCAGCTATGCATGATTCCATTCAGATGTACCTAAAAGAAATCGGACAGTATGCTCTCATTTACGCTAGTGACGAAAAAGAACTAGCTAAAAGAATCGAAAAAGGAGATCCTGAGGCAAAGAACCTTTTGGCTCGTGCAAACCTGCGTTTGGTTGTTTCTATCGCTAAAAAATATGTCGGGCGTTCTGCCAATTTATCCCTTTTGGACCTTATACAGGAAGGAAATTTGGGTCTTTTCAAAGCTGTGGAGAAATTTGATTGGACTAAGGGATATAAGTTTTCTACTTATGCTACTTGGTGGATTCGTCAATCGATCACTCGAGCATTGGCTGACCAATCTAGGACTATCCGTATCCCAGTCCATATGGTGGAGACAATCTCAAAGTATAAACAAACTCATCGACGACTTTCTCAAGATCTAGGCCGTGAACCACTAGCCGAGGAAATTGCTACGGAGATGGGAGTACCGGTAGAAAAAATTCATGTGATTGAAAATATTTCTCAAGAGACAGTATCACTTGAACAACCAGTAGGAGATGATGATGAAAAATCTACTTTGGAAAATTTCATTCCCGATGACAAAATCCTACGACCCGATCAGGAATCTTCACGACGTATTTTATCTGATCAGGTCCGAGAAGTGCTAAATGAATTAAACGATAAAGAAAGAAAAATATTGGAGATGCGTTACGGGCTTACAGACGGCATTCAACATACGCTAGAAAAAGTGGGAGAGGAGTTTGGAGTGACTCGCGAACGTATTCGCCAGATTGAAGCAAAGGTGCACGAAAAACTTCGTCAAAACGAAAAGATCGCTCGCCTAAAAAACTATTTTGACTAGAAGGAAAAGTTAGAACGAAAAGTTCTAATTAATATTTAGAAACTATCTCCAAAACGTTTTCGTAGGGGAGAGCACCAGGGATTAAATCTACCACGGTGCCGTCTTTTATGACGATGCTAGTCGGGGTACCCAGACCTCTGCCAAAGAGTTGCTGACCTACCCACAGTCCTTCTTCCATGGAAGCTGTTAATTTGTCAGCATATTTTCCGTTGTCTAGGCAATCATTAAAGGTAGTCATGTTTAGATTCATAGATTGCGCAATTTGGCCGAGAGCCTCGTCGGGCAATCTGTCGTTTGATTCTGTGCGGGAATATATTTCATCGATATAGGTCCAGAATCCTTGGTTGCCTCCCTGTTCCCATGCACACTCACTGGCTAGGGATTCCTTGAAAGCTTTTTGGTGAAGTTCTGGTACAGGATAGTGGCGATAAACCCAGGCGATGTCGTCACCTTTTTCTGCAATCAAGCGGTGCATGGTAGCATGGAAAGATTTGCAGTATGGGCATTCAGTGTCGGAGTATTCCACCACCATGATGCTCGCTTCTGGATTTCCAAAGATATGGTCTTCCGCTGTAACTGGATTAATTTCTAGGGTACTGATGTCGTTTAGTTCATCATTTACCACTGGGGCACTGGGGCCAACACTGCCTTTTAATAAGATAGCACCAGCGATGAGAAGGCCCGCTACTATAATAGACTGCGAAATAAGCTTTGAATCCAAAGGTTTTTTGGATGTTGGTTGTTCTTGTTCCATTTCTTTATTGTAGCATTACTTTTTAAAATGTTATAATTAAATCACAGAGAAATACCTGTCCATGTCGAATGGACGGAAGAAAATTTTATAAATAAAATTAAAAAATAATATGTGTTCATGTAAAAATAGTTGGTGGTACAAGGCTGCAAAAGTATTGGTGATAATCGGAGGAATAAACTGGGGTTTGATTGGCGTTAGTATGTTGATAAATAGTCAGTATGCTTGGAATCTAGTTGCGATGCTCTTTGGTAGAATTCCTGTACTGGTAAGTGTTGTATATTTGCTTGTCGGAATTTCTGCGCTTGTCGTCATTTTTGCCGGACATTGCTGCAAAACTGGCAATAAGGCATGCTGTCAGGTGACAGATCCCTCAGGCTCTACTCCTAATCTGTAATTTTTTTAAAAAATATGACACAAAAACCGCTTAAATGAGAAAGGCGGTTTTTGTTGTAATTTAGCCTTAAAATGCTAGAATTAAGTACTTAAATATGGATTCAATTTCGGACATAATTTTCTATGTTTTGGCCTTTATTTCTGTATATGTACAGGTTTTTTTGTTGCTTACGTTCCTTGAAAACAGAAAAAAGATAGATCGAAAGGAAGGGGAGATAAAGTTAAAAAAATACCCTGGAGTTACTATTATCGTACCTTGCTGGAATGAGGAATCCACGGTCTATAAAACAGTGCGTTCAATTTTAAATTTGAATTATCCAAAAAATAAAGTACAAATTATTTTGGTTGATGATGGATCCACTGATGGCACATGGAGGGTGATTTCTAAATTTGCAAAATATCAAAATGTAAAAGTTTTCAAACAAGAAAATGGAGGAAAGTATACTGCATTAAATTTAGGACTTTCGCATACTGAAACAGATTTTCTTGGATGTCTTGATGCCGACTCTGTGGCGGACAAGGATTCACTTTTGCGAATCATGCAATATTTTGAAGAAAATTCATCTCTCATGGCGGTCACTCCTTCTATTGTAGTAGGCCAAGCACACAACGTGATTGAAAAAGCTCAAAAAGCAGAATACTTTATGGCGGTCTATGTAAAGAAAATGCTTTCTTTCCTTGGAGCAATTCATGTCACTCCTGGACCGCTTACAATATTTAAGAAAAAAGTTTTTGATGATTTGGGCCCATATCGTCACGCACACAATACCGAGGACATGGAGATAGCATATAGAATGCAACAGCACTATTATCCAATCGAACAATGCCATGACGCATTTGTTTATACGGGTACTCCGCCATCCATTAAAAAACTCTATAAACAAAGAGTCCGATGGATATATGGGTTTATAAACAATACCTTGGATTATCGAAAGATTCTTTTTAGAAAGAAGTACGGCAACTTTTCCTTGTTTACTGTGCCTGCCGGAATTCTTGCGACCATCGCTGCGGGATATATATTTGGTAAAGTGATCTATAGCACGAGTGAACTACTTTCTGGAAAGATTTTGGAGTATCGAACCATAGGCTTGGATATTACTCCAAAATGGGGAACTTTTGATCCTTTTTTCGTAAACACTGAATCCATTTTTTTTATTAGTATTATTATTTATGTTCTGGTGATTTTATCTGTTGTCCTAGGATACAAGATGGTAAAAGCGAAAGGAGTGGTGTCACTTGATGTCATCTACTTTTTCTTTATATTTAGCATGGTGGCCCCATTTTGGATTATCAAGGCACTCTTAAACACCATCTTGGCTCGCAAGCCATCGTGGAGATAAAAATTTATGACCCCAAATCCTATTGATTGGAAAAAATACGTAATTGTTTTTCTTATAACCCTGTCCCTCTTTTTTGTGGCTGGATATATTTCAAATTATTTTAGCGATAAAAAACTATCAGAGCTTGAATCTATTCAGGACAATATTGCCCTTGATATTCTTTCTTCAGAAACTCAGTTCGCCCTACTTTCCGAGTTATCATGTAAAAACATTACCGAATCAGCTCTTTCAAAAGAACTCGGAGAAATGGGTCAAAAGCTTGAATGGAGTGAAAAAAATCTTTCAAATACTGCTGAACTCTTGTATCTTCGAAAATACTATTCATTATTGGAAATTAAAGACTACTTACTCCTAAAAAATATTTCTGAACGGTGCGGTAATAAATATGCTTTCGTATTGTACTTTTACACAACAGCAGAAAATTGTAGCGAGTGTGAAAGACAGGGGATGGTGCTCTCAGCTTTGAGAGAAAAGTATCCGACCTTGAGAGTTTATTCATTTGATTACAGCACTGCCCTAAGCGCCGTCGAAGCCATGCTTGAGATATATAAGATTGAAGACACCAAGCTTCCTGCAGTGGTACTAGACGACGAAGTCCTAACCGGTTTCCAATCTATGGAAGAGCTTGAGGAAATGATAGAGGCATCGTTTGGACTAAAGGAAGAGGATGCTGAAGCAGAGGAAGATACACTACTTAATAAAGAAGGGAAACAGCCTGCGGATGCACAAAGTGGTACCGGGAAAACAGCCCCAAAGACACCAGTGAGATAAGGATGATTTAGTTTCTAACGTATTTTTTCATTCTCCACTTCCTGCCTTTTCCCTTGTTCATGTTTTTGTAAAAAGGGGTAAGCGCATGACAATTTGGGCACAATAATCTCAGATTGTTTTCTGTATTATTCTCTGAGTCGCCATCAATATGATCCACTTCAAGCGGTACTACGCCTGTGATGGGATGTTTTTTATTCCACCCGCAAGCCGAGCATTTGTTATTGTATTTTTCAATTAAATATTTTCTAAGCCAGCTCGCTAAGTTTCTTGCCGTGATTCCGACTCCACCGCTTAGTTTTCCTTTTTTCCATAAATTTATATTTGTTCTGTATTCTAAATCGCATTGGCACTTGTTTGAGCAAAATTTTATCTTGTGTCGAATTAAAAGTATAGTTCCACATCCAAGGCAATATCTTTCATTCTTCATTCCTTAAGTATACCACAACCTACCGGTATATGGTGGTCCTAATATTTTGATTTTAGAATAATATATGCTATTGTAGAAAGCAGTTAGCCGGCATAGCTCAGTTGGTAGAGCATTCGCTTTGTAAGCGAAATGTCCGGGGTTCGATCCCTCGTGCCGGCTCTTTTTTATTCCAACCCTTCTTCTTCCTTTATCTTTTTCTTCATCCTGCGAATCTTTGTCAGATATTCTGAAACCATTTTTAGATGCCTATTGGCTTCCTTGTGCTCTTCATTCGTGCCTTCTGTTTTGCTTTGCACTAATTTGCTTTCAATTTTCTTCGCTAGCTCGATACTTTTCTTTTTTAAATAATTGGCAGTATGAATATATACTCGAAGGATAGCAAAGAGAGAAAGGTATCCGTATCTTTTTACATTCTTTCGAGTGGAATACTTTAGCTTTTCAATATCGTCCACAAAAGGATTTGGAATATTATACAGTTCTTCTTCGGAGATAGCACCCTTTTTTACCAAAGCCATTTTGCGTCCGATTATTACAATTAATCCGACGAGCGATATAAACAAAATGGTGGATACGATAGACATTTTATATTGAAGAACGTTTTACTTCTTTCACTTCCGCTTTTCCTTTTGCAAGCAATTGACCTATGGTTTCCTCAGGATTTTTGATGAAAGGTTGCTCTAAAAGGGTTTTTTCTTTGAAATAAGTAGAAATTTTTCCTTCCAACATTTTCTTTTTTATTTCTTCTGGCTTATCAATGCTTGCTACTTCTTTTTCAAATATCTCAGTCATAGTTTTTCTTGCGTTTTCGTCGATGTCTTCTGTCTTGATGTATTCAGGTCGCATAGCAGCTACATGCATAGCGATATCCTTAGCAAGTTCTGTATTTCCTCCATTTAATGAAACGACAACGGCGGATTTGTTGTTGTGCACGTAGTATCCGATGGTATCTCCGGTGATTTCATATGTTTCTCCGAGTTCAATCTTTTCCCCGGTCTTTTGAATGATAGGATCGATCATATCTTTAGCTGAAGCTTTCATTTTTTCCAAGCCTTCATTTATTGCAATTTCGGATAGGTTGTTGAGTAGGGAAGTGAAGTCCTCATTTTTTGCTACGAAATCAGTCTCACAGTGAAGTGTGACCAATAGGGTCTTTCCATTTGCTGATTTTACTATAACTGCGCCGTCATTAGCATTTCGGTCGGCTTTTTTTAAGGCGATGTCAGAGCTAGTTTTTTTAAGGATGGCGATTGCCTTGTCCATATCTCCACCAGCTTCTTCTAGAGCACGCTTGCATTGCATGACGGATATGCCCGTTTTGTCTCTAAGTTCTTTTACTTGTTCTGAGGTGATCATATTATTTTTTTTGCCAGCTTAGCTCTTTTGGGGAGCGGCAGCGCTTCCATTTTGGAAAGCTTTGGCGATTATGTTTATGAAATATTTTACTGAAGGAACGGTAGCATCGTTTCCGATGATAGGGTAGTCGATCTTTCTGATATCAGAGTCAGAGTTGCATAGAGCAATGACAGGGATATCAGTCATTTTAGCCTCGGTGGATGCGATGTGTTCTTTCTTGGAATCTATTATAAAAAGTGCATCTGGAAGTTTCTTTACTCCAACTAGTCCGCTGTAGTATCGAGAAAGTCTTTCCATTTTCTTTGCCATCACTACGCGTTCTTTTTTGGTGTACTTTTCCAAACCTCCTTCTGCCATGTCTTTTCGGTAGTTTTCGAGTTCGGTGATTCTTTTTTTGATTTCTCCAAAGTTTGAGATGGTGCCTCCGATCCATCGCTCAATAACATATGGCATTCCTAGGGATTCTGCAGCATTTTTGATAGCTTCTTGGCTCTCAGGCTTAGTACCCACAAACATAAGGGTCTTCCCTTGGGATCCGAGCTCCTTGGCAAACTCTGTGGCTACTTCTAGGAGAGAAGCTGTTTTTTCTAGATTAATAATGTCACCGCTTTGTTTGGTGGCATATATATAAGAAGCAACAGAAGGGTGTCGGCGGGATTTAGAATATCCGTAATGAGCCCCTGCTCCAAACATTTCTTCTACTACTTTCTCTATATTTTCACTTGTCTTTTCCGCTTTTTGCATAGTGCCCATTCTAACAGAGAACTTCCCCTTTTGCAACTTCACCTGCCGAGCTAGGGTAAGGGGTCCCCTTACACCTTATCCACACCCACCACCCTTACCTGTGGATAACATGCAAGGGGACCCCTTACACCTTGGTTTGCAAATTTAGCTTTTAAAAGATAAGATGATGGGAATGAGGCAATCTTTACTTTTTACAAAAACCCGCAAAGAGGTCCCTGCGGACGAGGTTTCAAAAAATGCTGAACTCCTGACTCGGGGAGGCTTTATTCACAAAGAACTAGCTGGTGCTTATGCCTACCTTCCTCTAGGATTACGAGTGGTAAAAAAAATAGAGAACATCATTCGGGAAGAAATGAATGCAATTGGCGGACAAGAAATTTCTATGACCGCTCTTCAGGATCCAGAGATTTGGAAAAAGACTGACAGATGGGATGACGAAAAAGTTGATATTTGGTTTAAGACAAAATTAAAAAATGAATCTGAGCTTGGACTCGGTTGTACTCATGAAGAGCCCATCACTCGCATGCTTACCGAGTACGTAAATTCTTATCGGGATCTTCCTTTTTCTGTTTATCAAATTCAAACTAAATTTAGAAATGAACTTCGAGCAAAAAGTGGATTACTTCGCGGAAGGGAGTTTGCTATGAAAGATTTATATTCTTTTTGCCGAGACGAAGAGGAACACAATCAGTTTTACGAAAAATCAAAAGGTGCCTACATGAATGTTTTTCAACGGATTGGCATCGGGCATCTTACCTATGTCACTTTTGCATCCGGCGGAATGTTTTCAAAGTTTTCTCATGAGTTTCAAACTGTGGCTTCTACTGGAGAGGATACAATTTATATTCATCAAGAAGAAAATATTGCGATAAATAAAGAGGTATTTAATGACGAAGTAAAGAAGACATTAGGACTAAGCGATAATTTTAAAGAAACAAAGGCTATAGAAGTTGGAAATATTTTTACCCTAGGAACTCGTTTTTCTGAGGCCCTGGAGCTAAATTTTAAAGATGAAGATGGGAAAATGCATCCCGTATTTATGGGTTCTTATGGAATCGGAGTAGGTCGCCTGATGGGAACAGTAGTGGAAGCACTCTCTGACGACAAAGGTATCATTTGGCCTGAGTCCATCGCACCTTTTAAGGTCCACTTGTTATCCTTGGGTGATGATGAAGCGGTAAAGACTGAAGCCGAAAATCTGTATAACTCTCTAAAATCTGCAGGTATAGAAATTCTTTTTGACGATCGCGATGGCATTTCTGCTGGAGAAAAATTTGCCGATGCAGATCTTTTAGGAATGCCATATCGCTTGGTAGTATCTACGAGGAGCATGAAAGATGGCGGAGTAGAAATGAAAAAAAGAACAGAAGAAAAAGGAAAGATCGTGTCAAAAGATGAACTGCTAGCCACAATTAAAAATGCTTAATAAATTTTACAAAATAATTTCAAACGATATCGGCATAGACTTGGGTACTTCAAACACCTTGGTCTATTTAAAAGGTCATGGAATCGTGATCAACGAACCTTCCGTGGTGGCGGTAAATATGAAGACAAGTCAGATTCTCGCGGTAGGGGAAAAAGCAAAAGAAATGCTCGGACGCACGCCAGGCCACATCAAAGCGGTTCGCCCCCTTGTAGATGGAGTGATCTCAGACTTTGAGGTGACTGAAGAAATGCTTTCGTATCTCATCAACAAAGCAGACAAAATGTACAAAAAGCTCGGACGTCCTCGCGTTGTGGTGGGAGTGCCTTCAGGAACTACAAACGTGGAGACTCGAGCGGTATATGACGCAGCTCGTTCAGCTGGAGCAAGAGAAGTGTATCTAGTAGAGGAGCCGATGGCGGCAGCGATCGGTATTCGTCTTCCAATCAAAGATCCAGTCGGGTCTCTCATCATCGACATTGGCGGAGGCACCACGGATATCGCGGTGATTTCGCTAGGTGGAATTGTAAAATCTAAAAACTTAAAAATCGCAGGGGATCGTCTAAACAATGACATCATCAGCTACATGCGCGATGAGTTTAAAATTTTGATAGGAGAAACTACTGCAGAAAATGTGAAATTCACTATAGGTTCTGTGATCCCGGGAGAATACATGGAAACAGAAGTGCGCGGACGAGATTTATTGACCGGTCTACCTCGGGAAGTAGCAGTGACTGATACAGATATCCGCGAAGCGATCACTCCTTCCATAAAAGAATTAATTGAAGGAGTAAAAGATGTGCTCGAGACTACTCCGCCAGAAGTCCTTTCGGATATTATGAGAAACGGTATCACTATCACAGGAGGAGGAGCACTACTAGTAGGCCTGCCAGAGCTTTTTGAAAGAGTTTTAAAAATACCAGTATATGCAGTAGATGATCCACTGACAGCCGTAGCTCGCGGAACGGGAATTATTTTAGATGACCTTCCTGCTTACAAGGAAGTTTTGATAAGCGTCCAAGATGAGCTACCTCCTAGATAAAAAAAATAAAAGAAAGAAAATAACCCGCTTACTGATTGGGGTTATTTTATTTTTAATTCTCATTTACTTTCGAGAACCAGTCTTTGGTGGACTTTCTGCGCTCACAGGCACTGCTTTTGCGCCGGTAATAAATTTTGGCCAGAATATAGGCGAACGGATTGGTAGTATCGGTACATTGTTTTCTTCCAAGCAAGCCCTTACGCTAGAGAATGAAAATCTACATAGAGAAGCTTCGGAAATTCGAGCAGGAATGGAAAATTACAATGCTCTCCTTGAAGAAAATCTCATGCTAAAAGAAATCATGCGACGCACTGGAAGTGAAGCTACTATGGTGCTCTCTACTATTTTAGCAAAGCCCGGTCAGTCTATATATGGCACTCTCTTGATTGATGCAGGAGAGAAGCAGGGTGTAAATGTCGGAGACCTCGTGTTGGCGCTGGGAGATATTCCTCTTGGAAGAATAGCTGAAGTAAATTCCTCTACTTCAAAAGTGGTACTTTTCACTAATCCCGGAGAAAGGACAGAAGCAGAAATAGGGGGAGTATATTTTCCGCTAATAGGAAGAGGAGGAGGAAATTTCGAATTAGAAACTCCGAGAGATTATACTTTGGAAAAAGGACAACATGCTATTTTGCCAGGAATTTCTCCGAGAGTGGTGGCTCGTCTCGAGGGAGTGATAACAGATCCGCGAAGAGCATTCCAAGTAGCTCTCTTGGTTAGTCCCGTAAATATTCAACAAATTAAATTTGTGCAAGTAGAAATTAGATAAGTGAATTTCAAAATAGAGAAAAAAATTAAAGATAGACTTGGTAGGGCGGGGGTGATCGAAACTGCGCATGGAGTGATTCACACGCCAGCTTTTTCTCCTGTTGGCACGAAGGCCACAATTAAATCCATGACCCCAGAGCAAGTGAAGGACCTAGGTGCAGAAGTAGTGCTTGCCAATACTTACCATTTATATTTGCAACCCGGAGACGAGCTAGTGAGAGATGCTGGAGGAATTCATAGGTATATGAATTGGGATGGTCCCATCATCACCGACTCGGGAGGATTTCAGGTATTTTCGCTCGGCGCTGCTTACGGAAAAGAGCTAAGCAAGGTAGTAAAGATTACGGATCCATCGCTCATGATTCCAGAGCGTTTTGATGACTCAGATGCACCCCGACTGGCAAAAATCGGTCAAGACGGAGTTTCTTTTAAGTCTCACTTAGATGGTTCTGTGCACTATATTACTCCAGAAAAATCAATCGAAATTCAGCACAATCTCGGCGCGGATATAATCTTTGCCTTTGATGAATGCACTTCACCTGCAGAGGATCTGCGATATCAGGGCGAAGCCTTGGAACGAACTCACCGTTGGGCAGAGCGCTCACTCGCCGAGCACAAAAAACTGCATGCAAGGGGACCCCTCCAAGGGTCCGCCTTCGCCAGGGGCGAAGGTGGACCCTTTAACATGCAAGGGGACCCCTTACACCCGGCGCTTTTTGGGATTGTGCAGGGAGGTCGCGACGAAAATCTTCGAAAAAAATCTGCAGAGTTCATCGGTAGCCTTGATTTCGATGGCTTTGGCATTGGTGGATCATTTGCAAAGGAAGATATGAACCAAGCCGTAAAATGGGTGAATGAAATTTTGCCAGAAGAAAAACCAAGACACTTGCTTGGCATTGGAGAGCCCGAAGATCTTTTTATGGGTGTAGAAAATGGAGTAGATCTTTTCGACTGTGTTGCTCCGACTAGAAATGCTAGAAATGGCACACTCTATACTAAGGAGGGGAAGATAAACATCACCAATGCAAAATATCGCGCGGATTTTTCTTCGATAGAAAAAGATTGCCTATGCTATACCTGTAAAAATTACTCCGCCTCCTATGTCTGTCATCTTTTCCGAGGAAAAGAAATGCTTGCAGCCACCCTCGCCACTATTCACAATTTGTATTTTTTGACCGCTTTGATGAAAAATATCCGACAAGCCATCATCGAAGACCGCTTTTTTGAATACAAAGAAACCTTTCTTCGCTCATTTCTGAAGTAACAGTTTTTCTTTACATTTTTAGTGTAGTTGTTATACTTTTTGCCGTTACTATAAAACAACAAAAAAACAAGATGCACAAGAATATCACCGCTTCCCGAAAGTTTTGGAAGCTAGGTCAAAAAGAATACAATACTCAATTCTTCGATTTTAATAAAGACGGAGACATGATTGCCAAGGAAGGAAACAATGTGTACAACCTTCGCTACTTGGCGGAAAAATTCGGCACTTCGCTCGAGATTCTTTTTCCATATATCTTGGAAGAGAGAGTAGAAGATCTATTAGATTTGGCTGCATCTTTAATTAAGAAACTAAAATACCAAGGAAAATTCTATTACCACTATCCAATGAAATCTAGCCAGACAAAGGAAGTGGTCATGGCTGTGGTAGGTGAAGGAGCAAACCTCGAAACCGCTTCTTACAACGAGCTTTCCTTGGTAAGAAAAATGTTGGAGCAGGAATCATTCAATCAGAAAATGCGCATTCTTTGCAATGGACCAAAGACGGAAAAATACATAAATCTAATTGACGAGCTTCAGCACCGCGGACTAAAAGTCATTCCTATTATAGAAGGTCCAAATGAGCTAAAGACATTTCAGTATTCGCGTTACGATGTGGGTATTCGCCTAGATATGCCCGTAAAGTCTCGATCTAGCTGGAACAAGAAAATAGATAGATTTGGGTTTACCAAGGACGAGATGCTTAAGATGCCACCATTTAAGAATCTAAGGGTTCTTCATTATCGAATGGGAGCAAAGTTTGATAAGCCTTCTGACATTTTGGCCACTACAAAATACGCTCTAAAGGTATATTTTGAAATGAAGAAAAAGAATCCATCTCTCGATACTATTGATATAGGAGGAGGAATGCCGATACCTTATGAGCGAAACAAAAAATATCAAGCTGACAAAATACTAGAGAAAATATTTGAGCTATTAAAAAAAGAATCTGAAAAACAGGGAGTGCCTCATCCAAATCTTATTTGTGAATGGGGAAGATACGTGGTGGCGCCTGCCCAGATCACTATATACAAGGTGATAGATACAAAAAAAATTTCCCAAAAGAATGTTCCGGCAAGTAAATGGTACGTGATCGATGGAAGTTTTATGAACGACCTGATTGATACTTGGTCTATCGATCAAAAATGGGCAGTAGCTCCAGTCAATAATAAATTTGATGAAAAAATTACAGATGTTTGGATCTCCGGATCAAGTTGTGACTCAGATGATATTTATACTGGAGTAGATGATTCAGTAAAACTTCCGGATTATGATTATGATGACACAAATCCTATGTACATAGTTTTCTTTGACACAGGTGCATATCAGGATTCTCTTGCATCTCAGCATTGCTTGCTTTCTTCTCCACTTAAAATAATTGCGGAAAATGGACACATCGTGGTTGCTCGCAAGCGAGAATCACCAGACGACATTGGAAAAAATTTCGGTTGGTAAGTTGGCAACATGCTTAAAAAAAATATCATAATTGCAGTAGTAGTGGCCGGAGTATTATTTACTCTAGGGGCGCTCATGCTCCACAGGGCTCCCGTTGCACTGTCGCCCGAAGTAGATTCACCTGCACTTTTGTCGCCCGAAGTAGATTCACCCACCGTTTCAGAAAAAATTTCTATAAAAATTGGAGAAAAAATACTGCTAGTAGACCTCAAGAACACTCCTAGCTCGCGCGCTCAAGGTCTGTCGGGTCGCGAATCACTTTCTCCCGACGAGGGAATGCTTTTTGTTTTCGAAACTCCAGGCAGGTATCCTTTTTGGATGAAGGATATGAATTTTTCAATTGATATAATATGGCTTGATGAAAATTTAAACATAGTACACATAAAAGAAGGAGCTACTCCTCTTTCATACCCAGCTACGTTTGTATCCGAAACTGATGGCAAGTACGTACTTGAAACAGTTTCGGGGTTTTCTCGAAAAAACAATATAGAGGTTGGCGACAAACTGGAATTTTTGCCATAAAAATATCCCACAGCCAAAGGACCAAAACCTCCATCTTAATATTTCCCCTTTACACCTCGCGAGAGGTGTTTTGTTTTTAAAATTTTTACTGTTTTCCACTACGCCGATACTTGTTTTTTAGTGTAGAATGTTGTGTATGAATAATAACAAGCCCAAGGGAAAAAAAGAGTCGATCGTTTTAAAGAGTGTCCGCAACCGAGAAGGGGAGGTCATTCCTTTTGACTTGACCAAAATCACTGAAGCAGTGACAAAAGCTTTTAACAATACTAAAGAAGGGGGAGAAAAAGAAGCAAAGGCCGTAGCCGAGAAAGTTCACAAGGAACTTTTAGGTTTAATGAAAGTAAGTACCGATAAAAAGTTTATCCCTACTGTTGAAAAGATTCAGGATTTGGTGGAAGCAGAATTAATGGAGCTTGGATTTCACCTTACAGCAAAAGCATATATTTTATATAGATCAAAAAGAGCAGAATTGAGACGCGAAGTCGGAGTAGTGCCTGCTGAAAACAAAAAAGTATTCGATGAATCCAGCGGTTACTTTGTGAGCTCTTATGAAGAATTTATTTTCTATCGTACATATTCAAAATGGCAGGATGATCTTGGACGTCGAGAGACTTGGGTAGAGTCTATTGATCGCTTCATGAGTTACATGAAAGAAAATCTTGGAAAGAAAATTTCTGAAAAAGATTACAACGAAGTCCGTGAAGGAATTTTGAAACAAGAAATATGTCCTTCTATGAGATTGCTCTGGTCTGCTGGTGAGGCTTGTAAAAAAACAAATGTCTGGGCATACAACTGCTCCTATGTTGCGCCAACTTCTTGGCAAGACTTGGGAGAGATCATGTACATTTTGATGTGTGGAGCTGGACTAGGATTTTCCGTTGAATCAGAAACAGTACAAAAATTCCCACAGATAAAAAGACAGAAAGGAAAGAAGCTCGCTACTCATGTAGTAGAGGACAGCAAGGAAGGTTGGGCAGATGCATTTGTTCTTGCCTGTAAGGCTTGGTCAGATGGCTATGATATTGATTTTGATTATTCTAAAGTTCGACCAGCTGGATCTCGTCTAAAGACAGCCGGAGGAAGGGCTTCAGGTCCTCAGCCACTCATTGATCTCATTAATTTCACTAAAGTAAAGATTCTAGCAAAACAAGGAAAGCGACTATCAAATCTAGACCTTCATGATGTCATCTGCCAGATAGGGCTGATTGTAGTGGCCGGTGGAGTCCGCAGGAGCGCTCTAATCTCACTTTCTGATATAGACGACGAATCCATGAGAAAGTCCAAACAGGGTCAATTTTGGGTGGAAAATGGACAGAGATCTATGGCAAACAACTCTGCAGTCTACAACCAAAAACCTTCCGCTTCTGAGTTTCTAAATGAGTGGATTGAGCTTATTAAATCCGGAACAGGGGAGAGAGGGATCTTTAATCGTGGAGGGCTACTTACCCAGCTTCCAAAGCGTCGTATCGACAACTGGAAAAAAGCAGGAATCATCGATGACCAAAACGCTATTATAGACATGCCTGGATCTAATCCATGTGGAGAGATTACTTTGCGCTCAAAACAATTCTGCAATCTTACCTCCATCGTAGTACGTCCCAATGACAACCTAGCAGAACTAAAGAGAAAGGTGCGACTATCTACTATCCTCGGAACATATCAGGCTACTTTGACCGACTTCGGATATCTTTCAAAAGAATGGAAAGAAAATTGTGAAGAAGAAGCATTGCTTGGAGTATCCATCACCGGATATTACGACAACAATACTATTCGAAAAGACGATGTACTTCGAGAACTTCGTGATGAATCTATTAGAACCAACAAAGAATATGCAAAGAAGTTTGGAATCAATCATTCTACCTGTATCACTACCGTAAAACCTCATGGAAACTCTGGACAGCTTTTGTATGTGGGAAGCGGAATGCATCCTTGGTTTGCTAAATACTTTATCCGACGAGTGCGTATTGCTACAAACGATCCATTGTATGCTTTGATCCGAGACCAAGGAGTGCCTGCTAAAGCAGAGGTAGGATATTCTACTGCAAACTCCACAGTAGCAGTACTCGAATTTCCAATCAAGGCCCCTGAGGGCGCAGTGACCAAGGATCAAGTTTCAGCATTAGATCTTTTGCACGAGTGGAAGAGACTAAAAGTAAATTATATCGAACACAATCCTTCTGTCACTATTTATGTAGGAAGCGATGAATGGATCAGCGTAGCAAACTTCGTGTATGAAAACTGGGACATCGTAGGAGGGCTTTCCTTCTTGCCAAGATCTGAGCACGTATACCAGCTAGCTCCTTATGAAGAAATTTCCAAGGAAGAATACGAAAAGAGAATGAAAGAGATTAAACATATCGATTTCTCCAAGCTCATGTATTACGAACAGGAAGACAATACTATCGGAGCAAAAGAATTTGCATGCGTCTCAGGTGTTTGCTCTATCGACGATGTGTTAGCGGAAGAAGCTCAGAAAGAGAACGCACAAAGTAAGTCGGAGGAAAGTGAGGGGTAGAATCCTAGACCGAAATACTTTCTTCGAAATGTACGCATAACCATAATAAATACCTACTATCTGCTCAGCACGCATAACTATAATAAATACCTACTATCTGCTCAGCACGCATAATTTTCTGCTGAAAATTTGCTTTGCTCGCGCCGTCGCGCTGCGCAAAGCTTCGCAGACAGTAGGTATTTATTTTGTTATAAATGCTTAGCTCCTGCGCAAGGCTTATCTCAGGGTATGTATTTTTTTTGAGATTTATTGCCTTCTGTGCTAAGATATCCAAGTCTTGTATTGGATAGCTGAGCTTTGGTTTCGATCAAAGTTAGGAAAGTCCGAACACACAGTTTGTCGCAAGATAGATTAAACGTAGCAGGTAACGCCTGCCGGGGGCAACCCTAGAGGTGCGAACAGAGACGAGTCCCGCTTCGGCGGGAGTGAAACGGCAAAATCCTTACGCGTGTGCAAGATCGTGCTCTCCGGTTTCGATCGGGGAGAGAATCGCTTGAGCCCTACGGCAACGTGGGGCCTAGATAAATAGCTATCGCTTGAGCTTCGGCTCGAGTACAGAATTCGGCTTATAGATACAAGACACGATATGAAAAATCCCTTCTCACGAAGGGATTTTTCCGTTTTAGCCTTTCTAGCCTGTGGATAACATGCAAGGGGACCCCTTACATGTTAAAGGGTCCGCCTTCGCCTCTGGCGAAGGCGGACCCTTAGACTTGCTTTTTAATGCGGAGTATGCTATACTACCCCTGTGAGTGTGAGGTAAAAACTCACTCTTAATCGAAAATACATATGTGCCGCAAAAGCCCCCTGATGAAAGTCGGTGGGTTTTTGCGTTTTTGGCCCTGCGCGCTTACTTTTCTGCACTATTCCCGACCGAATCAGAGTTTTCCACACCTAATACCTTGCATAACAAGGTATCTTATACTATACTACTTTACATGGAAAAGGAAAAAGAAAACAAAGAAGAATTTGCCCTTGAAAATACTCGATCACAAATGAGAAAAGGATCCCTTGAATTTATTATCCTCCTCATCATTTTTCAAGGAAAAGTTTACGCTTCTGACATCTTAAAAAGATTGAAAGAAATTGATCTCTTGGTAGTAGAGGGGACCCTTTACCCACTACTGTCGCGCTTAAAACGGGCCGAGCTACTCTGCTACGACTGGGAAGAATCAGAAACTGGCCCACCTCGAAAATATTATTCTCTCACTCCCAAGGGAGATAAAGTGCTAAAAAATCTCCGGAAAAATTGGGACGCGCTAGTCGAATCAGTCAGCTTACTAACTAAAAACAAAAAATAATTATGAAAAAAGTAATAAACATCACAATAGGAAAAACAGTATTTTACATCGAAGAAGAAGCATATGAAAAACTAGCCTCATACCTAGAAGCAGTTCGAAATCATTTCAAAAATGAAGGTGGTTTTGACGAAATCATGGAAGATATCGAAAACGGAATGGCAGAAAAATTTATTCTGATAACTAACAATAAATCAAATTCCATTTCCGCTAAAGAAGTAGAAGAAGTAATTCATGAAATGGGAGAGATAAAAGATTTTGAGGAATTCGATAATAAGGAAACTAACACAAGTGAAAACGAAAAGGCTAATCCTCCTATCACCAAGCGTTTGTATCGAAGTGGTGACGATGTAATCATCGCTGGAGTTGCTTCGGGTATTGCTTCCTATGTTGGAATAGATCCCACCATCATCCGCCTTCTTTTTGCCATATCAGTATTCTTTAATGGTTTTGGAATTTTTCTCTACATAGTGCTGTGGCTAATCGTGCCAGTCGCTACTACCACTCTCCAGAAATTTGAAATGCGCGGAGAGTCTGTAAACCTTTCAAATATCAAAGAATATGTGGAAGAAAAATTTGGTCCAGAGAATAAAAATCGAGCAGAAAATTTTCTAAAGAAATCTTTTCATTTGATTGGAAGTATAGTGCAACCTCTATTAAAAGCGGGCTCAAAGATTATCGGCATTTTTCTGTTAGTCATCGGGATAGTGGCAGTTGCGGGGTTATTCATTGCTTTCTCTAGTTTGATGTTCAACATTGATTCAGGGTATATAGATTTTCCTGTAAGAGAGATATTCGATGGTATCGGTCACGTAGTACCGCTTTTGGCTATATTTCTTTTGGTAACTATTCCTTTTGTATTTATCGCTTTAGCAGGAAGTGCAATAATTAATATTCTCAAAAAAATAAGCTCCACAGTCATCATTTCCTTGTTGGCACTATGGTTCTTGGCTATGGCGGTTACGGCAGTTTATGGGGTTAGAGTTGCTCCTCGGATTGAACAAGAAGTGCGAGTGATGGAAGCAAGGCAGATGTGAAGAAAACATTTACTTTTCTTTTAAAATAGGATAATATCTTCTCTAAGCAGGGCCCTTAGCTTAGTTGGTAGAGCGCCTCATTTGCAATGAGGAGGTCAGGAGTTCGAATCTCCTAGGGTCCACAGAGTTAAAATCGGCATTCTTGACAAATGTCCGTTTAGTGGCGCTGATAAATTAAATTCAACATGGAAATCGAACTCGAAGCAAAATTTTTAAATATTGATAAGGAGAGCCTCAGGGCACTTCTATTGGCAGGTGGAGCGACTCTCGTTCATGCCGAACGACATATGAAGAGAAAAAATTTGGATTTTCCTGATCGCAGATTGGAAAAAATCGGAGGATGGGTACGAATTCGGGACGAAGGCGACAAGGTGGCACTTTCCTACAAACAGATAGACAACCTTAGACTAGAGGGCACAAAAGAAATTTTGGTCACAGTAGATGATTTTGAAAAAACCTGTAACTTTCTCTCAGCCATAGGGATGACAGTGAAGGCATTGCAAGAAACTAAACGAGAAAGATGGGAAATGGAGGGAGTAGAAGTGACTATTGATACTTGGCCCTGGATCCCTTCTTTTGTTGAGTTAGAAGGAAAATCTGAAGAGGCTCTAAAAAATGTTGCAGAGAAGCTAGGATTAAATTGGACCGAGGCGATGCACGGAAGTGTAGAAAGTGCATATCAAAAATATTACGATATAACGAAAGAAGAATTTAATAAATGCGAGGCAATTACTTTTATCCCCACCCCCGCATGGCTAGAGACCCGAAGGAAATAGTATAATTGGTTAATGAAAATACAAATACCAGAACCTAAACTTTCACGGTTTATTTTTGCAGATACTCGTATGGCTTGGCTGTGGCTGGCTGTGCGTCTCTATGTAGGATGGCAGTGGCTTTCTGCAGGGCTTGGGAAAATTCAAGATCCCATTTGGGTAGGAAGTTCCGCGGGAGGAGCTCTTCGTGGGTTTTTAATTCGCGCATTAGAAAAAACAAGCGGGGCACATCCTGATGTGCAATCTTGGTACGCAGCTTTTCTCGAAGGAGTAGTAGAGCCTAACGCTGTGATCTTTTCAAACGTCGTAGCCTATGGAGAATTTTTGGTTGGAGTAGCGCTCATTATCGGAGCATTCACTGGCATCGCAGCTTTCTTTGGAGTATTCATGAATGCGAGCTATCTTTTTGCAGGTACGGTGAGCAGTAATCCCGTTCTCCTCATTTTAGGGATTTTCCTAATAATGGCTTGGCGCATAGCGGGATGGCTCGGAGTAGACAGATATCTTTTACCTCTATTGGGTACTCCTTGGCAAAAAGGAAAGGCATTTGGAGGTGGGGATAAATCACTCTAGTCATTCTTGAAAATGGTATAATAATATTGCATTATTAATAACCATTTATAAACATGGAACTAGCAATCGTAATAACAAAAGTACTCGGCGTATATTTCGTCGTGAGCGGTCTTTTCTTAATTTTTAAAAGAAAGACAGTCACTCACATGCTAAAAGACTTTTTTGATCATCCGGCAATGGTATACCTCACTGGTATCATCATGATCTTTCTTTCTTCAGCATACTTGATTCAATTCAGTATGTGGGATGGCTCATGGGAGACAGTGGTGACAGTCTTTGCATGGTTGGTGCTTCTAAAGGGTTTGGCATACATTTTTATTCCAGAATCCTTAAACCACATGGTGGTGAATAAGTACAAGAGTCTTTTCTTTGTGTATGGCGCAGTAGCCATCGCAGTAGGAGTGACCTTGCTTATGCTCTAATAAATCAGTGTTTTCATAAAAAATATTTTCCTCAAAAGGATTACACAACTTTTTGAGACATGGTGGGTGTAATTCTCCCTTTTTAAACTCGTCACCTTTAATGTCGATTAGCTTTAATTTGGAGAAAAAAATCATGGACAAGAAAATACAACAGTGCATAGACGATTGTAACAAGTGCGCGGAGGTGTGCGAGGAAACTCTAGAACATTGCAAGGAAATGGGCGGAGAACACGCTGATCCAGTTCATATTTCACTCATGGAAGATTGCATTGAAATATGTAAGACAAGTGAAAGCTTCATGCAGAGAGATTCCGCTCATATGGAACATATCTGTAAGGAGTGTGCAGAAATTTGCGAAGAGTGTGCCGATAGCTGTGAGAGCATAGATCCGAGAAGTGATAAGATGATGGCCTCTGTAGAAGCTTGCCGGGCCTGTGCGAAATCCTGTCGAGAAATGACAGAGGAGTAAAAACAGGGGAGAGAGTGAGGTAAAAAATGAATAGAATCGCAAAAGACCGGCGCCAAATTGAGGGCCGGTTTTATGACGCTTGTTTTTTGAGGATTTTTTGATAATATAATGACAGTTCGGTTTGAAAACAAAATACATTCCGGGGTAGCTCAGCGGTAGAGCGGTCGCCTGTTAAGCGATTGGTCGTAGGTTCGATCCCTACCCCCGGAGCAAAAAGAAACACACAATACGTCCTTATTTTTAGGGACGTGTTTTGTTAATAATGAGTTACTTAGGATAGGATTCGAACTTTGGTATACTTAAAATTATATTATGGATAAAGACTTGGCATTAAATCTCATTTGGGACTATATGCACCTACATCATCAGCTTAAAAAAGCTGATGCAATTTTAGTGCTTGGTAACAGAGACATTAGGGTTGGTGAATATGCGGCTGAGTTGCAACTTGATGGCTGGGCACCATACTTAGTATGTTCTGGTTCTGGTGATATTCATAACAATAAACCAGGTCGTGAACTTTTTGCAGGAACAACCGAAGCGGAAGTATTTGCAGATATTGCAGAAAAAATGGGGGTACCTAAAGCTTCGATACTTGTTGAGAATAAATCCCAGAATACTGGTCAAAATTATGAATTTGCAATTAATTTACTTAAAAATAGGGGCGTCGATACAAAGACTTTAATTGCGGTACAAAAACCATATATGGAACGTCGAACATACGCTACTGGTAAAGTGTGGTTGCCGGATGTGAATCTAATTGTTACATCACCACCAATTTCTCTCAATGATTACCCTGACGAATCAAATAGTGTAGATGAACACTGGATTCACGGTATGGTTGGTGATTTACAGCGGATCAAAGAATATCCAAGTAAAGGATTTCAGATTGAACAGAATATACCTGATGAAGTTTGGAGGGCATATGAGTTTTTGATTGAGTTAGGGTACACAAACAGACTCATCAAATAGTTTTACTTGGCTAGAGCTATAAGTTTGCTTATTTGATCTAAGTGATATTGAGCATTTGAGTATTCACCAGCCCAGTCAAAAGTTCGAAATGCACACCTCCATTCGAGCCAACTTTTGAAGCTTATTTTATAAGAGTTGTTTTTGGTACCCCTGTAGGGATTAGAACTTTCTATATGAAAGCTGTATAATTGATTGCATGAAATCTAAAAAAGTCACAGCCCTAGAGGCAATAAAAGCTTTTTACATTGGTAATGAATTACTGGGTGAGATATTTAAGGTATCAGAGAAACATAGAGAAAAAAAGCTGGAGAGTAATCTTAAGAAGATAGTAGTCAAAGCCAAAAAATTGTCTCAAAAAGATTTATTGACATACCATCTCGACAATTATCATCCGAGATATGACAATTATTTAAACTCTACTTGGGAGCTTAAAGAAGTTGAACTCAAGGATTGTGGAGTATGGCCTAGGATGGGTGGATTACCAGATGTTGCTACTAGAGGATCTGTCTTGGACACAGTTGAATACATCAAACCTTACCTAGAAGATAAAAATAAACTCTCGCTTAAAACGAGTCGAGTTTTATATGTTGAAGAGATGATGAAATATGCAGAAAAGATTACTAAACATATTCCAATAGTTGTGATTGAAGAAGGAGTTATAAGACACAATAAACTAATCAAGGCATCGGTCAGAAAGAATTATAAAAAATGTAAATATGATATTGATGATGGAAACCATAGGGCATTAGCATATGGAATGCTGGGTAAAAAGAAGATCCTAGCTCTTGTAGGCAAGAGAGTTAGTAAGAGTGAACTTCTATATTATTGAATAACTGTATAGCTTCCAGTTCTTGTTTAATTATTCGCCAATTAAGGGTTCTGAACGTATCCAATAGCGGGGAGCACTTGACTTCCTAACAAAAAATGTTATACCTGAAATAGGTAGTTTTTTGATTTTTAAAATGATAAATATCCCAAGGAGTAAAATGTTATGGAAAACTTCTATGAAGTTGCACAAAAAGATGGACGTTGGGGTTTCTGGGCAGAAGCATATCGTGAATCAGAAATGATCCAAAAATTGACAGATTGTAAAGAAAGGAAGGTAGAAAGGGAGGTGGCAGGAGTCATTTTTGATGAATTCGAAGGGAGAACTGAGATTAGGAGCGTAGAATTAATCTCCAGTCGAAAGGAGATAGTTTCTTCTCTTAAAAAAGAAAGAACATTTTTTGAAATTCCAAAAGGGGTTGAGGATTTCAATTCAGATTGTAAAATTGTGTGGTTAGGACACATAGGATGCTTTAATGATCCCGTCCAAGCCCAAATGCTACAAACCCATAGCCCGCACAGTATTATTTTTGTATTCCATAAAGATGAAATTACTCAAGCGATTACTTTATCAATTGATAAAGAGTCGCTTGTGCCGACATTAAGTTGTTGTGATTAATCAACCGCTTGCGAGACGCCACCTGGCTCTTGCAGGCGGTTTTCTCGTTTCGTATAAACTTTTCCTCAATTATAATTACACTAAGTGAACACGTGAATAACGTGAACTTCACACGAAGGCCAACAGTTATTTTATTTGAACTAAAAATACAGTAGGGAAAGGAAACACCTCTTCCGACGTAATCGTTCGTAATTTGATATACTAAATCCATGCAAAAGTTAGAATTAAAAAACAGAAAGGGCCAAAAAATCGTAGGTGTACTGGAAACACCAGAAGGGGATTCATTTGGTACTTGCATTATTCAGCATGGGTATGGTGGTTTTAAAGAACAGCCAAGCATCCAATCAATGAAAACAGCTTTTCTTCATAAGGGTTTTCAAGCTTTTATTTTTGATACAACAAATAGTTTTGGAGAAAGTGATGGAAAATTTGAAGATGCTAGATTAGGTCTTCATGCTGAAGATTTAGAAGATGTCATATCTTGGGCAAAAAAACAAGAATGGTTTAAGAGACCCTTAGCACTCGTAGGTACATCAATGGGTGGATATTCTGTTTTATCATATGCTGAGAAAAATCCGAAAGAAGTTTCATGTTGTATAGCTCATGCTCCTGTAGTTTCGGGCAAGTTTCTTAGGGAAGGGAAGGAAGAACGAGAACCAGGTATTTTAAAAAAATGGGAAGAATCTGGATGGCATGAAACGGAAAGTGTATCAAAACCTGGCTTTATCAGGAGAAGTCCGTGGGATGTTATGGTTGAATATATGAATCATGATCTTTTACTCAATACCAATGCCTTAACTATGCCAGTGCTGATAATTGGTGGAACAAAAGATACAAGTGTTTTAGTAAAACATTTACAAATCCTTTTTAATGCCATTCCAGAAGGAAATAAAGAAATAAAAGTAGTTGAGGATTTACCCCATACACCAAGAAAAGAAAAGGAGTTAGATGACTTGAGAAAGGTTATAGAAGAATGGATTGATTCTAATTTGATTGTAAAATAACTTTCTTTTTTGTTTAATTTTTCTCTATTATACTCATCCGAACACCATCCCAAGTTCGGAGCAGAAAACTCATGATATAATATTTGCAATAGAGGCACCCGATGTCTGTGAAGGTCGGCGTGTTTTTTTATTTACAAATAATCTATAATCATATTATGCCTAAACAAAAGGCGACAAAATCAAATAAACTTGTCATCTATCAGGCACCTTCAGGAGCCATAGAGCTTCGGGGCGATTTTGACAAGGAGACAATCTGGGCGACTCAGGCAGAAATTGCTAGGGTTTTTAATGTTACCCCTCAAAATATTACTATTCATATCCGCAGTATATTCAAGGAGGGAGAACTTAGCGAAAGAGCAACTTGTAAGGAATCCTTACAAGTTCAAAAGGAAGGGAAGAGAGAGATAAAACGTAAAGTGAAGCTTTACAATCTTGATGTAATTATTGCCGTAGGATACAGGATTAATTCTATAGTTGGTACAAAATTTCGTCAGTGGGCCACAAAGACACTCAAGGAACACATAACCAAAGGCTACACAATAAATCGAAAGCAAATAGCAAAAAATTACGATTCTTTCATGAAAGCTGTAGCAGATATTCAAGCTCTTCTTCCGGAACATATTACTCTCGATCCAAACGCTGTGCTTGATCTTATTAAAGAATTTGCCGGTACATGGATCTCTCTTGATGCCTATGACAAGGAGACAATCAAGACAGTCGGAACTACAGAAAAGGCGGTGAAGCTCACTGGTGCGGAACTTAGCGCATCGATTTTTAGCTTGAAAAACGAGCTCCTTAAAAAAGACGAAGCAACAGAGTTGTTTGCTAAGGAGAGAGAAAAGGGAAGCGTGGAAGGCATCGTCGGCAATGTAATGCAATCTTTTGGTGGTAAAGCCATGTATCCGAGCATTGAGGAGAAAGCCGCCCATCTTTTGTATTTCATAGTAAAGAATCATCCATTTGTCGATGGCAACAAACGATCCGGGGCTTTTTCCTTTATCTGGTTTTTGAGAAAATACAGCCCAAGGAGATCAAAGAATATAAATCAGGCGACATTGACCGCGCTTACCCTATTGGTGGCAGAAAGCAATCCAAAGAAGAAGGATCTGATGACGGCGTTAATTACTCAGTTACTGAAATAATATTCCGAACATCATCCCAAGTTCGGAGCATCGTAGAATAAATCACAAAAAACACCTTTGGGGATTTTTTGTGCTATTTATCACATAGTTAAGAGAGGAAAATACACTGCTTTATTTTTCAATATCTCGATGCCCCTTTAGTTTTTCATGTTGATCTTTCTCATCTTTTGGTTTATTTGGATTATAAAAAATCCCTTTTTCCATAGATTTTGTTATAGGATTATATGTAAGCGACTTTAACCCTTCTATATTTGGCAAGTCTGCTTCTGATGTAGGAGTCATGGTTATATCACCATTTTTAATATCTCCTTTTTTTATTATATCTCCTATTAGTTCCCTGTGTTGGTCTAATGGTCTTCCTATTGAAGCTTCTAGCGCGGATTGCTTTGCAAATAAATGCCTGCCTTCTGGTCTATCAAGCATAGAGCGCTTTTCCATCGCCTTGTAAGGTTCTCCTTTCCGCCACCATGTGCTATCTTTGCCAGATTTGTCTTTTCTTATTTTTCCCTTATCATTATGAATAATCCAATCGTCTAAATCACTAATAGATTCATTGTAACGATAAAATTCTTTTTGAGGAATTACTTCAGTGGTAGCAGAAAGACCACATTTTTTTTGAAGAGCAGCTCTTCTCTTGTATTCCCCACTAGAAAGATGCTTATCCGGTATAAAATCTTTAGTATCATCTACAAGATCAAAACCTCCCTTAAATTCACGAATGTAATACATTTTATCCCCAATATGTGCATAATGAGAACCATTAATGTCAATTATCTTGGTTCCTTCAGGTAAAGAAGGAGTAAGTCCTGAATAAGATTTATCAGGTGCAATTAGTTCTTCTTCTAAAATTCGATTGGCATATAGATTATCTGCTAAAGTCGTATCCATTTTACTATTATCTAGTAATTTAGATAATAGTGCAGCTTTAACAAAATTAGACACCTTACTTGTGCTAGATGTCTTTTTAGGGTCTTCCTTTTCCCCTAGATTTAAATTTTCCACAGTTTAATTTTATTACAAAAAAATAAATTTAACAATAGAAATTTTAATTTTACTTTACAATGATTATTGGAAAATCACCCTTAAGTCTAAGAGGGTTGGGGATAATGCATATGATATTGATGGAAAAAAAATTGGTGATTTTCCAGAAATATATCCTGTTTTTGCCAAATGGGAAGAAGTAATAGAAGCAAAAAAACAAATAATAGAAAAAATGTTACCCCTATTGAACGGAAAACCCGCTCCATAGGGGTTTTCTATTTATATGCAAACCCCATCAAGATTTTCTGTTATAATTATTTTATGAACAAAAAAACATATTATTATACAGTTTCTGTAATTTTTTCCATTATTGCTCTTCTTCACTTGCTTAGAGCTTTATATGGATGGGAAACAGAAGTCGCAGGGGTGATCATTCCAATATGGTTCAGCTGGGTTGCAGTTGCACTCGCTGGTTATTTGGCTTTTCGAGGATTTGTCTCGATCAAAAAATTGTAGTACAAATTTCAGTACAAAAGTTGAAAGTGTCATCGACGAACATAAAATTCCATCGTCTGTAAACTATATCTCTACTTTAGAAGTAAAGGTAATATTTCCTCTGCAATAGCTTCTGGCGTTTTATTTTCAGTATCAATTTTTACGTAATTTGAATAGAAGAAAGGATCTGGACTTATAAAATTGAGAGTATTTTCTAAAGCGATCACTCTGTCTCGATTAGGTGCGTATTTTTTTTCTACATTCCGCATGGGGTCAGAAGCTCGTTCGGCCCTAACAGAAATTGGAGCAACCAATTCAATAAAGATTACTTCACCACCAAGTGACTCATAAATATTTTTATAAAAATCTATATTGGTTTTTCCTTTTTCTTTTGCAAAATTCCACACATAAGTAAATATGAGATTAAGGCCAACTTCAGCAGCTTCTTTTACAATATTTTCTCTAATAATACGACTTAATTTATCTTCAGAAGAAGTTCCAACACCAAATAAGTGCATAACCCCATCCATCACCATATGATTGTGAAAAAGCTTAAAATCTGACTTCGTTTCGAGGATTTTCCCTACAGTTGTTTTTCCTACCGATGGTGACCCAAAAAGGATTAAAAGCTTCATGAGATTATATTAACATACATTACAAGCTTTTATATTTCCATAATAGCTATTCGCCTTGACACCCGCGTTTTTTATTGTAGTGTTAAATTTAAACTCATCATTAAAAACAGAATAGGAGTATTTCATATGGTTAGTAAAACAAAACCTCAGAGCGAAGCAATGAGCCTGGGGTACAACCCATTTTTGTCCGAAGGATCGGAGAAAGTGCCAATTTTTCTGTCATCTACTTACAAATTCAAAAGTGCTTTGGCTGGGGAGCATGCGTTTGCTCTGGCCTATGGTCTTTGTGAACCAGAACCAGGAGAATGTACTGATCTTATCTATATGCGCATAAACCATCCCAATCTTCAGATTACTGAAGAAAGGCTGACCCGTTTTGAAGAAGGTGCCGAGGATTGCGCTATTTTTAGTTCAGGAATGGCTGCGATCACCACGGTTTTCTCAGAATTTCTGAAGGCCGGTGATATGATAATTTGCGGTGGTCCTCTCTATGGTGGAACGGATCATTATTTAAACAAAATCCTCCCATCGCTTGGGGTCAAGGTTGTTTTCTTTGATTCTTCAAAAACAAAAGAAGAAATCATCGATTTTGTGCATGCTACTGGCGAATCGAAAAAATTAGCAATGATTTATGTTGAAACTCCGGCTAATCCCACAAATCAACTTTTTGACATAAATGAATTGCACGATATTGCTGAATACTTTTCTGATTCAAGTAAAGTTTATTTAGCAGTAGACAACACTTATATGGGACCTATATTTCAGTCTCCGCTTCCTCTAGGTGCTGACTTAGTCTTATATTCGCTCACAAAATATGTAGGAGGACATAGTGACTTAGTTGCAGGAGCAGTCTTGGGTTCTAAAGAGCTAATCTATCGAATGAAGGTTCGTAGAACTTTCATTGGCAACATGTCAGATCCAATGACGTGTTGGCTCCTTTCGAGGAGTATTGAAACGCTAGCTTTGAGGATGGAAAGAGAGTCAAAGTCTGCAGAAATTGTTGCCCAGTATCTTACAAAGCATTCTAGTGTAGAAAAGGTGTACTATATTGGCAATCTCACGCCCGAAGATGGCAGGCAATACCGAATAAAAGAAAAACAATGTAAATCGAACGGTGCCATGATTTCGTTTACAGTAAAGGGAGGGAAGGAGATTGCTTACCAGTTACTTGATTCCTTGAAGCTCATCAGTCTTGCGGTAAGTCTTGGAGGAAACGAGAGTTTAGCGGAGTCACCGTATTTTATGACTCATGCTGATGTTGATAAAAAAACAAAAGAGTCTCTTGGGATTAGTCCTGGGATGATTCGATTGTCAATTGGCATAGAAGACCCGGAAGACCTGATTTCTGATTTAGAAAAGGCTTTCGGTTCAATTATTTACTAAGCCCACAAGGCAGAGCAAAAGCTCACCTGTGGGCTTTTCTCTTTATTGCGATATATTTTCCTAAGTTCAAACCTACACTTATTTTAAATATGAGGTATAATTTTTATATGGAAAATAAATCAAAATTGAATACGATTTTGTTAGTGATCGTGATTATTTTATTAGTTGTTGGATTGGCTTATTCTTTCTTCAATAATTCAAAACAAGTAGGAAATGAAGACATATCCGTAAATGAGAACCAGTCGATTGTGATGGAAGGTTATATATACCGGAACGATATAGCAAGTGAAACAATGAGAGGTAATTTAGATATTGTTCTGCGAGATGTTCCTGATATGGAAAATAATAATGGCGCTTTCTCAATGAAAATAGAATCAGCAAACCTAAGGGATACACTTATAAATAAATACAATCAAGATAATTCTCAATGGATTAAGGTTAAAGTGACAGGAATTTTGCGTTCAGTAACTTTACCAATGAATGGCACAGGAGTAGAGAGTCCGTATTTGGCGGTTGACACCTTGGAAATTGAATAGATATTTCAGTAAACTTCCTGCTCAGCTAGAGGTTGTAGTTTGCTTGACTTTACAAATTGGAAAATGTAAGGTGAAAGAAAATTATAGGTATAAAAATGGCAACTAGCATTTTGAAAGTTTATTCTCAAAAAGCTGCTCAAGAGAGACTTGAGAGTGGATTCAGTGTCGCTGTTCCTGGGCAAGTTGAGCCAAACACTCGAGGAATAACAGTACCGCACAGGATCCAAAAATTAGAAGAAAATGGGAAAATTTCTGGTTATATTATACACAGAGATTTCTCAAAATAATACCGCTAGGCGGATAGAAAAACCTCTATTCACTAGCGGTTTTTCTATTTTAGAAAGACAAGATTTATTGACAATCAGATTATAATCTAGGATAATTAAGGTATGGAAAAATTTTCATTTAAACCAAAAGTGCCAGATGAGGGTGAGAAAAAGAAAGGTATAGGAGGAAAAATTATGAAAGTAGGTCGTCGTCTTGCTGTTGCTGCAATGGTGACAGGTTCGGTGATTGGTGCCCAGGAATCAAATGCAGAGCCGTTAAACGAAAAAGCTGGCACAGAAGAAGCAATAGATTCTTTAAAAATGGATAATGAGAAAATTTGGGAAATAGCAGAAGGATTTGGCGAGGGAGTAGTTTTCCAGTTAGGTAACAAGTTATATGTATTAGTTAAAGGCTCATCGAAGGATATGCAAATAGCAGTTAATAAAGCTACTATGGAGGGGAGGGTGGCATTTGGAAAATATCTAAAGACTGACACCTTGAAATCTTCCCGCGCAGTCAAAAGTTCTTTGGCTAAGAAAGACGGAGGTATCTTTGAGGCAACTACTCTGATGGAGATGCCTACCCCCGAAGCAAAATAGTAGTTACTGAGATACATATTTTTCATTTATGGAAAACAAAATAAAATTAAATACGATTTTGTTAATTATAATAATTATATTAGTAGTTGGGTTAA
>DASTLQ010000004.1:0-115081 GCA_035714785.1 Minisyncoccota bacterium | reverse complement strand
AGGGTCCGCCTTCGCCTCTGGCGAAGGCGGACCCTTAAAGGCGGACCCTTAAAGGGGACCCCTTACACCAAGGTGGCTTTGATACGGCGAACACCGGCCGATACGGCTTCTTCCTTTTGGATTTTGAATTTTCCTAACTCTTGAGAGCTTCCCACGTGAGGACCTCCGCAAAATTCTTTTGAGAGTGCTTGGCCATTACTGTCTTCGATGAAATATACTGATACAGTCTCTGGATATTTTGCACCGAATTCCATCTCCGCTCCGATTTTTTCAGCTTCACTGAGGGGCATCTCTTTGCAAACCACAGAAAAGCCTGTTTGAATTTTTTTATTTACCCATTCTTCTACTTTCATTTTCTCTTCATCCGAAAGCTTGTGATCGCAAATGAAATCCATGCGTAGCCGGTCTTCGTTTATATTACTGCCCTTTTGCTTCACTTGGGGTCCTACCACACTCTGTAGAGCAGCTAGAAGCAAGTGGTGAGCGGTATGTAGTCGTACAGTCTTTGGATCGTGATTTGCTAGTCCCCCTTTAAACATTCCAGCGGCTGCAGTCTGGGAGAGCTTCACGTGTTCACCCATTTTTTTATCAAAATCTGCTCGATCAATTTTTTGTCCTTTTTCACTCGCGAGTTCTTCGGTAAGCTCAATCGGAAATCCATAGGTAGTGAAAAGTAGAAAGGGGTCTGTTCCCTTTTCAAATTCTTTTAAACCTCTCTCTAGAGTCTCTCTAAATTTCTTTTCTTCTTTTTCAATCTCTCCCCGATCATCCAAATCATAGACGCCCTTGTAGATTTCCTTTATGCTTTCAATCTTTCCAGAAAGAGGCTGATTGGAAAATCTGATTGCTCGGCGGATCAGTCTACGTAAAATATATTCTCGGCCAGTGTTGCCCGGGACCACTCCGTCAGAAATCATAAACAGCGCCGCTTTGATATGGTCGGTGATCACCCTTTCTTCTTTTGTTTTTTCACCAAAGAATAAATCTGTATCATAGACAGTTTCTTTTCCTTCGACACTTGTGAGCAAGCGCTCAAATCCCATTCCTGTGTCGATACCAAAAGTTTCCAGCTTTCGTAGTTTTGCCTCTCCCTTATCCAGCATTTCACGCGAACCCTCTGAAAAATATTCATTGAAAACGATGTTCCATATTTCTATATCCTCTCCTTTGGAATTTTTACAATATATTTCGGTGGTCGGACCACATGGACCAGAATCTCCAGTAGGTCCCCAAAACACATCCTCCATTCCTTCTTCTTTTATATTTTCCACTCCTAGACTTTTCCAAATCTCTTTTGATCCTTCGTCCTTTGGCACCACATCGGATCCTTCAAAAACGGTCACGTATGAAATAGAAAGCCCCAGCTCCTTGGTGATAAATTGATGGGCATACTCAATTGCTTCTTTTTTGCCATAGCCACCAAAGGAAAAATTTCCAAGCATTTCAAAAAAAGTAAGATGAGAAGAATCACCCACCTCTTCGATGTCTCCAGTTCGAATACACTTCTGAGAAGTAGTCACATCCTTGCTACCAAAATCTTTAACAGCATTCAGGGGCGCAGTATAGTAAGGTTTAAATTGTTGCATGCCGGCAGTAGTAAAAAGTACTGACGGATCATTTTCCGGCACCAATGAGGAAGACGGCCAGACTACATGCCCTTTCCCTTCAAAAAATTTCAAGAATTTTGTGCGTAGTTCTTTTGATGTCATATATAAGGCGATTATATGATAACCCCGCCACCCAAGCAAACATCTCCGTCATAAATGACCATAGACTGCCCTTCTGCAGCAGTCACGGCATTTTCAAGTTTTACTTCGGCACCATGCCCCTTTAGAACAATTTTGCATGGTAATTTTTCTCCATGATAGCGAATTTCTGCGTTATATACTCTTTCTTTCTCGGGGGTCTCAGAAATCCAATTTAAATTTTTTAAAATATAAAAATCCTTAGCTGGAATTCTATTCTTTGAAACGACTAAAATATTTTTCTTCACATCTCTTTTTACGATATAGTAAGGCGTATCGTTGGGGCTTTTCTTGGTCACCACAAAACCTCGCCTTTCTCCGAGAGTATAGAAACGTGCACCATCATGCCAACCAATCACCTTTCCCTTTTCATCCACCACTTTTCCTTTTTTTTCTGGAATATAATGTTTCAGAAAATTTTTAAGATCTACCTGACCTAAAAAACAAATTCCCTGACTATCTTTTTTTTCTGCCACAGGCAGATTAAATTTCTTAGCCAGCTTTCTGGTCTCAGTCTTTGGTAAATGTCCAATCGGAAAAAGAGTTCGGGAAAGTTGTGCCTGATTTAAGGTCCACAAAAAATATGACTGATCCTTGGTTGAATCTTTTCCTCGAAGAAGTGTCAGGCTTTTTTTAGCCCCTCGACTCTTCTCGGCGCCCGTCCTCGCATAATGACCTGTAGCAATATAATTAGCCCCCATTTTAATAGCTTTATTTAGAAAAGCACCAAACTTAACCTCCTTGTTGCACATCACATCTGGATTAGGTGTCCGTCCAGCCTTGTATTCCCTAATCATATAGTCTCCCACTCCTTTTTTATATTCTTTCTCAAAATCAAAAGTTAGAAACGGAATATCGAGATGTGCCGCTACTCTCATTGCATCTCTTCGCTCAGCTTCCTCCGTGCAAGGCAAAAAATCGGGATGCCATGTACGCATGAATACACCGACTACGTCGTAGCCATCTTTCTTTAAAAGGGCTGCGCTGACCGAAGAATCCACTCCTCCGGAAAGGCCCACAAATACTGTTCCTTTTTTATTCTTCATTGAAAAAATATCTTACAGTTCCATCAACTTCTTGTAAAGGAGATAGGTGGCTCTGGCATCCGATAGGGCGGTATGGGCTTTTTCATTCACTATTCCAAATTTTACACAAAGCTCACGTAGAGAAAAACGAAGCACCTCGGTATTTCGATGAAGCTTGGCCCACGCGATAGAGAGAGTGTCGAGCTTGTGGTAATGCATTTCGTTTGGTAAACCAACCGTTGCTAAAGCATGCTCCAAGAAAGCGGAATCGAAAGCAACATTTTGTCCTACCATCACACAACCTTTTACTTTCTTACTAAATATTTCCATCGCTTCCTCTAGACTGTATGCATCTTTCCAAGCCGATTCGTCATATTGATTTACTTTTAAAGCAACCGGGTCAGCACCCTCTATCCGCTCTGGTTTTACTTTCATTTCAAACTCTTCGATTACATTCAAATCAGAATCCGTAATCACGCAACCAATCTCGATAATCTCATGTTGAATGACATTTGTTCCAGTAGCTTCTAAATCTATAAAGGCAAAATTTTGATTTCTCATTTTAAGTACTTTGCAATATTCTTTTTATGCTCCGTATAAGTGACAGCATAATGAATCATCCCTGTCTTGTCATGTAAATAAAAAAGATAATCAGTGGGGGTAGGATTTATAGCGGCATTGATGGCCAGAAGTCCGGGGTTAGCGATAGGTTTCTCGGGCAATCCTTTCCTTTGATACGTTTCCGGAGCGGCATCGGCCTGTAAAGGCATATCAATAGAAATTCTGTTCCACAATATTCCAGAAATCATATTTCTATCATCACTACCTTTGGCTTCCTTTTCAATGATAGATGCCATCACGATGATTTCATTTTCTGTTTTACCGGACTTCTCTATATCTCCACGTATATTTTTAATTTTCCTTTCATAGTTTTTTTCCATCAGCTTCAAAGCTTCTGTGTCAGTATCGTTGGGAAATAAGAAGTAAGTGTCAGGAAAAAGATATCCCTCCTTTTCACTGGCAAGAGTGATAAATTGCTCTTTATTAAACATGGAAAGCTTGGAAGAAAATGCTTCCGCCATTTCCTTTACTGTAAATCCTTCGGGAATAGTGACTCTGACAGGCAGTAGATGCCGATCACCTCGCGCCATTCTTCTGGCTACTTCAAAAACCGGAATTCTGTTTTCAAACAAATAGTACCCTTCTCGGATTCTTCTTTCCCCTCCATATGCAATTACAAAAGTTTCAAATGCAAGACGGGAACGAATAATATTTTCATTTTTTAAAAGCAGAGAAAGACCTCGAAGCGACTCTCCTTCTTCAATATTAAAAGTAGTGTCCTCTGGAAAACTGCGAGGTGAACTCAAAACATAGACAATAAATATTATTGCCAAGAAGAGCACACTTGCACAGGTGATAGCGATTTTTTTCATAGATTAAATTGGAAGATTTGTAGGAGGAGAAGCTTCCTTGGATTCGATACGCTCTAGGCTTGGTACTTTCAAAATCTGACCTGGGAAGTGCCAAAGGGTAGCAATTTCTTCGGTATTCATGACCATAATATGGTGATGAAAAAAATTCGGAAAGATCAATGGAGAAAGGGGCCAGGGTAGATGAATCTTGTGTCTCATAGGTGGATTAAAGAATTCTCGCTCTCTATATTCAAGCAACATACGATCAGCCAGTTTATAAACCTTTTTGGTTGAAAGTGGAAAAAACGCGGTGAATTGATTTTTTCCAAAAGCATCTGCCTGAGTAGAATTCACCCTCACTAGTTCATTTGAATTTGGAGCAGCATACTGGCGAAAGATCATACGAATATTACGTCTGTTGTTCATGTTGAAAGCCTCTTTTTTAGCAACATAACAAACCCTTATTCCGGTATCAAAACCAAGCTTTAGCATTTTGGCGCTAGCCTTTTTGGTAATCTCCGACAAGAAATCCGGTGGTCGAATTTCTATAGGAGTAATACCGTTTGGTTGTTTAGGGTGCTGACGGGTAAATTGAATTAAGAGCCTCTTTATTTCCTCTTCAACTTCTTCCACCCATCCATGAGTCTTAAACAAAGTTCCGGGAGTCTTGTATTGTTTCTTTGAAGGAGCCACGACGATCTGGCACCACATCTGCTCATCTTTACCAATCACACTGAAAAGCTCTACCACCGGAGCGATAGGATCTACTTTCTGTTCTTCTTTTGGATCCTTGTCGAGGCCGTAGTCTACGTAAGTTTTAATAGGATAAGCATCGGGGTTTGTATAAGTGAATTCACAACCCCACAGGTTCCATTTGCTGTCTTCAGTGATCTTATCCACGGCTAGAGTATAGTCTTCTACTACTCTCACCTGTGACTGCGGATATGCTGCATACATCTGAGTCTCAAGCAATTCCTTGGTCCTGCTCGGAGCACGTATATAAAAACGAACCTGTCCGCCAATAGAAGCAATCTCAAGTGAAAACCAAAATCTTACCGCTCCCTGCCAGTACATTTCAAGCCCACTTTTTTCGCTCATATGATATAAAGCATTGTTTAAAAAAAGCTCCATTGCTCTCGGGGACCTTAAAACGTCTCGCGGAGGTGTAACTTCTAACAACACCCAAGTAATCCCAGAAATAAAGTTTGCACGAATATAATGTAGCCAAAACATGTGAGCGTAATATAGTAAGAAGATAGTTCCCGCCACTGGGAAAATAAGTAAGATAAATTTATACAGATAGAAAAAGACAACATTTACAATTCCTGCGTCAGAAGACAGAGTGACTGCCAGAGCAGGAAAAATCATAGACGCAAGCGTATAGAGAATGACTAAAATAATAACGAGCTCTATTGGCCCGATAACATCCTTGGACAGATCCTTCCATTTCCACATATGTATATTTTAGTACAAAAAAGCCTCGACCGCTAGATGGGTCGAGGCTTTCCAGAAAAGAGTTAAGCTAAAGTATACATCCCGTTTTTAGTCTTTTTGAAATATTTAGAATTTACAAGGTTTACGATAATAGTGTTTTTCTTGAAATATCGCTCCTTCATCACCTTTTCTATCACTTCTTCTTTGGAAAGTGGACCTTCTCGTTTTAGAATATCCCTGATTACGTCTCGGGCAATACCAGTCTTGTATCCCCATTCTGCTAAAGCATATAGTCCGCGTCCCACAAGTACGAAACGGGAATCTTTAATGAGCTCGTTGTGACATGTTGCGTAGTGGGTCTTTCGGCTAAAAGTCTTGGTGATTGCATCCGCCACTTCTCTGAAGTGCATTGGGGATCCATGTTTTCGCATGATCAAGTATGCATAGTCCTTTACTCCACGAGTACGAATATTTGGTGAGGTAGCCTTTCCCCATTCTCCAAGAGGATTTTTGGAAATTGTTTTCGAAAGAGAAAGCCATCGCTTTACCATTTCTTCATCACGATAGTGTTCAGAAACATCCTTCATTTGATCAAAGAATTTTTTTATCATTTCACTTTCAGGAACAAGATCCTCGTCAGAAAGATTTGCATATAATTTTCTTAAAGCATCATGCACTACTTGTGCCATATCATCGTTTATACTCCAGCGAGATTTGAAGTGAGGATCGTCTGCGTGTTTTGTGAAGTGATCTCCGAGATGAAGGTAGAAGTGAATATGGTTTTGAGTAGCTTTATCCTTTGAAATATGATGAAGAAGATCATGCTCAGATATGATTGCTCCTAGAGAGTGAATAAGCTCCTTTAGCTCGTCAAAAATTCCCTTTTCTTCGTGAAAAGCAGATGATTTTTTGATCATATTAAAGGCAACATTTTCGATTTGGCGCACTCTTTCGCGGGTAATACCGTATTTACGGCCAATTTCTTCAAGAGTTTTTCTCTTTGCATCAGAAGTTAGGCCATAGCGATTCATGATGACATCGCGAGTTCGGTCGCCTAAATGAGAAGTTATCTTCTTTGTAACCTGTTTTGGTTTAAATGATATGTTTGACATATGTAAGAAATTTATAAGACACTCTATCTATAGTATTATATTTACGAATGCCTTAAGTGTCAAATAAATTTTGGATTATTTTGCTCTAGTTGCGCGCACTCGATCTAATTCCGTCAAGTGCTTCTTACGAAGACGGACAGAAGCGGGAGTTATTTCCAAATATTCATCGTGACTCATTACTTCCAATCCTCGCTCAATACTTAAGGTAAAAGGAGGATTGAGGTATATAGCATCGTCTGTTCCAGAGGCTCGCATATTGGTCAATTGTTTTCCTTTAGAAGGGTTTACTGCCATATCTTCACCCTTGGAAACATTACCAATCACCATACCTTCGTAAACTTCGGTACCATGACCTATATATAGTATACCACGTTCCTGTAGATTTGCAAGAGCAAAGGCCACCGCCTTGCCTGAGACCATTGAAGACATGGATCCGTATTCCCTCTTTTTTATATCCCCGGCAAAGTCTTTAAAGCCAATGACTCGCGAAGAAATGATCCCCTCTCCCTTGGTATCGATGATAAATTCACCACGATATCCGAGGAGTCCTCGGGTAGGGATTTCAACCACAATTCTCATCACTCCATTTTTCTCAGACATATCTGTCACCATCCCTCGGCGCTTTCCAAGCTTTTCTATAACTGTGCCAGAATATTCCATCGGTACGTCAATGATAGTTTCTTCGAAAGGTTCTTTCTTGATTCCATCTTCTTCTTTTATGATTACCTCCGGCTGAGATACCTGCATTTCAAATCCTTCTCTACGCATGTTTTCCAGAAGCACCGCCAAGTGCAGTTCCCCTCTTCCATATATTTTGAAAAAAGACGGACCGAGTTGTTCTCCCTGGTCAGGAGAAAAATCTACTTTTAGTCCAACATTCACCTCAAGCTCTTTTTCTAATCTTTCTTTTAATTGACGCGAAGTAACAAATTTTCCTTCCTTTCCGGCAAACGGAGAATCATTCACTAGAAAATTTAAAGACAGAGTGGGTTCATCAATAGCGATAGCGGGCATAGGCTCTACTCCATCATCTTCACAAAGTGTCTCACCAATATAAATATCTGGAATTCCAGCCACCAGCACGATATCTCCAGACTGAGCTTCTTGTATTTCCTTGCGGACTACCCCTTCGAAACTAAAAAGTTTAGTGATCTTTCCTTTTCGGACAGGATGTTCTCCTTTTACAAGTATTTGTGAGCCCGAAGTAACCTTTCCTGAATAAATTCGAGCGATAGCCATACGTCCGAGGAAATTGTCATATGCAAGATTGAAAACCTGAGCGGACATTTTTTCATTAAAATTTGCCGGAGCTGCGGGTACTTTTTCTAAAATAATATCTAGCAGTGGAGAAAGGTCGGTAGAATCATCTCCCATTTTTTTAAATGCTACTCCATCTCGGCCAATTGCATATACCGTAGTGAAATCTGCTTGGTCATTGGTTGCACCGAGCTCTAGGAATAGGTCGAATACTTCCTCATGCACTCGATCAGCATCCGCAGCGGGCTTATCTATCTTATTTATGACCACAATAGGCTTTAAACCAAGCTCTAGAGACTTTTTAAGTACAAAACGAGTCTGAGGCATAGGACCTTCTACTGCGTCCACTAGAAGGAGCACAGAGTCGATAGCCCGTAATACTCGCTCCACTTCCGAGCCGAAATCCGCGTGACCTGGCGTGTCCACGATGTTTATCTTCGTATCCTTGTAATAAATAGAAGTATTTTTTGAATAAATAGTAATCCCCCGCTCCTTTTCAATAGCGTTGGAATCCATAGAAAATCCTTCTTCTTCCGCAGCGCCGTTTTGGCGCATGAGAGCATCGGTAAGAGTAGTCTTGCCGTGGTCCACGTGAGCGATGATTGCTATATTTCTGATTTCCATAATTTAAGTAATTTAAGTAAAAAATTTTAAAAGCCGCTCAAACAAAAAAAGCCTGCGGGCTTTCAAGTATCATAACACATCTTTCATATTTTTGGAAATCTAGCAAGGGTGTAAGGGGTCCCCTTACATGTTATCCACAGGTTAAATCATTTTTTTGTGTAGTAAGGGTCCACCTTCGCCCTAAACAAAAAGCCGTCTCCAACGACTTCTTGTGTTGAAAACGGCTACAATAAATACTTAATCAAAAACCATAACGACGCTGCGGCATATATTCCCGCGATCACGTCGTCCATCATCACCCCAAAGGCACTTTTGATTTTATCAAAGTACCTGGTTGGCGGGATCTTAACAATATCAAAGATTCTAAACAGCACGAAAGCAAACAGAAAATACTCTAACTTTCGCGGTACGAAAAGTATCGGAATGCAAGAAATTAGCATTCCCAAAACCTCGTCAATTACAATCTGGTTCTGATCCCTTGTTTTGATTTTACCCTTCCAGTCTATTTGCTCCCCTAATTCATCTTCAGCAATAGGTACAGTTAGCATGCCAAAAAAATACACCATTACCACCAGAGCCATGTATAAAACAAATTTTCCTGCATCAGTTGGCGTGGTGTTAAAAAATAAATTTTCAGAATATATTAACCCTAAATAACACAAAGGAAGCGCCAGAAAGCTACCGTATGTCCCTGCCATCGCCTTAAATGGCGGAATGGGTTTTAGCAACCCAGACATAAACCAAGTTGCTAAAAACGTAGAGAAACTGATTTGTTTTTTCAATTTACACCTCTAAAATAATTGTTTTAATTTTTCTATATAAACATTACAATGTTATCAATAAAAGTCAAAGGTGTAAGGGCAAGGGGTCCCCTTACATGTTATCCACAGGTTAAATGCCCGTTGGCTCTTTCATTAATTCATCTCGTTCCTTTAATATGGCTTTCTCAGCCATTTCTTGTTGTTCGTTGAAAAGAAGTTGCTGATTCATCCTTTCCAATTTTGAACTGTTCGAAGATAAATTTATTAATGGAAGATAAAACGGAAAAGACACTATCACTAACAGAAGCAAAGCAAGGGAGAACATTTTGTAATCTTTGTATTTAAAATAATGCACCGCTAAATATATATCGGATATTATTGTAATCAAGGAAAGAAACATCAAAGCTATTATCAACGGCAAATATGCAAATATGAGACCAAAATTTTCTCCTACCAATAAAAAGAAGCCAATATAACCTAGAACAACAACGATGTTACAGATAAAAATCCTTTTACTGTTTTTTAAAAACTTTTTTTTATTGTCAGGATTTGTGTCCATATTTTTGGGTGTAAGGTGTAAGGGGTCCCCTTACATGTCCCCTTACATGTTGTGCGCCGGGGTGGACTCGAACCACCGATGCCAATTAAGGCGGGAGATTTACAGTCTCCTGGAATAGCCACTATCCGACCGACGCATTCATTATTTCAAAATATCTCCTAACGTGCTTTGAATTAGCAGGCCTTACCTCTTCAAAGAATCTTTTGACTTCTTTTCGTCTAGTAAGATAAAAATTAAAACCACTGATATTTGACGGATGGTATTTTAACTTTTTTAGCATTAAATGTAAAGATTCCAGCAACGGTAACGATCTGTTGCAGAACGAAATCTGAATGCCAAATTTTAATTTATAAACTGATCCGTCAGTATCAAAAAATCCTCGTAAAAAATTTTCCATGAGAATACTTTCTCGAAATATCCAAGAAGGTGCATTCACTTGTGATTTCACCTTATTAGAAACAAGACCTTCTTTAAACAACCACGATGTAACCTCTACCGAGCCAAGATACACATCTCTATACAAGCTCTTCCGTACGCAAATCGTACCTGCTACGCCAAAAACTTTTTGAAAAAGTACACTTACATGCTCAGCGTAGTTTTTTTCCTTATTACCTAACGTAACCGTAGCCTGAAAATGACTGAGGTGTCCATCCCCAAGCATGACACCAAAGAATTCCGCCAAGTCTGCTGAGTACTCTGTGGGAATCGTTAAATCTTTTCTTTTTCGAAGATAGTTATCCTTGAGAGTCGGGCAAGTTTTTATTCCCAATCTTTTTAATCTTGAGAACACACTGGCTTCCGTAATATTAAGAGCTAAAGCAACTTCACGCAGGCTTTTGTTTTGCTCTATATAAAGCGAAAATAATTCCAAGCGATATTTATTTTCTTCTGTGGTTGTCCAACGTCTGGGCATAATCCTTCAAAAAGGTTACGAGGATCATGTCCTTCTTTTGTAATGTTTGTTAGGAACGAGACTTTACGGGCATTCGGCTTTTGGCTCGGCCCTTTTTTGCTTCAATGGCAAGCTCTCCGTTTTTTACATGCACAAAGATAGTATCACCTGCGGATACTCCGTTTGAGATGATGAAGGTAGCTACTGGATTTAGAATCTTGTTTTGGATCAAACGGTTAAGTGGTCGAGCTCCGTAATGTGGATCGTATCCTTCTTTGGCCAAGAGCACCAGTGCTTCCTCGTCTATTTTAAATCCAATGTCTTTGGTAGCTAGTCTATCTCCTACTACTTTTACGCGATGACCTACGATTTCCTTAATTGCGGACTCGGACAACAAATCAAAGGTGACTATTTCATCTATACGGTTTAAAAACTCTGGTCTAAAATGATCCTTTAAGGCGTCGTTGATTTTTTCTTTCATGCGATGGTAATCCTGCTCAGTCTGATTGTTGGAGAATCCGATTGCTTCCAATTTTTCCACATACTGTGAACCGATATTTGAAGTGAGAATAATGATAGTGTTTTTGAAATTTACTACTCGTCCTTTTCCATCAGTCAGACGTCCTTCATCTATCACCTGCAATAGCATATTGAATATCTCTGGGTGAGCCTTTTCAATCTCGTCTAAAAGCACGACGGAATACGGTCGGTGGCGCACAGCCTCTGTCAGCTGGCCAGATTCTTCGTAACCAACATATCCGGGAGGAGAACCAATCAGCTTTGAAACTGAGTGCCTTTCCATATATTCAGACATATCTACTCTAATGAGAGCGCTGTCATCATTGAACATGAATTCTGCCAGTGCTTTTGTGAGCTCTGTTTTTCCCACTCCCGTAGGACCAAGGAAAATAAAAGAACCAATCGGACGATTTGGGTCCGAGATTCCTGCTCGTGAGCGACGTATCACATCAGCTACTCGGTGAATCGCGTCTTTTTGTCCAACAACGCGTCTGGAAAGTTCTCCTTCCATTTTTTCTAGCTTCTCCCTGTCTTCCTCAAGCATTTTTGTAAGCGGAATTCCAGTCCATCGAGCCACTACTTCTGCCACGTCTTCAGCATTCACTTCTTCTTTCAAAATTCTGCGTGACCGCTGAAGTTTCTTCAAACGGCTAAGTTTAGTTTCGAGTTCCTTTTTTAGAGAAGGAATCTTTCCATAACGAATTTCTGCAGCCCTAGAAAGATCTGCTCGCATCTCGGCACTTTCAGCTTCTAAACGCATAGTCTCGAGCTCTTTTTTGATAGAACGAATTTCAACCACGATCTCCTTTTCATTTTGCCATTTTAGTTCAAGCTCATGAGTCTTTTCTTTATAGTTTGCAATCTCCGTATCAATATTTTTTATCCTCTCCTTTATTCTTTTCTCTTTTCGCTTTTCTTCAGCAGACAAGGATCCTCCCATAGCAGAGATTTCTTTTTTTAAAGCTTCTTTCTCTACTTCGAGACGCATAATCTTTCGATGAGTTTCCTCAAGTATTGGTGGCTTGTTTTCAAGTGCAATCTTTAAAGAAGAAGATGCTTCATCGATCAGGTCTACTGCCTTGTCTGGTAAAAATCTGTTTGTTATATATCGAGTAGAAAAATTTACCGCTGCCACGATTGCATCATCGGTGATTCGCACCCCATGGAAAAGTTCATATTTTTCTTTTAGGCCACGTAAGATAGCGATAGCGTCCTCAGATACTGGCTCATCTATATACACAGGCTGAAAGCGACGAGCCAAAGCTGGATCTTTTTCAATATGTTTCTGGTATTCTCGCAAAGTGGTGGCGCCAATGGCCCGAAGCTCCCCTCTGGATAAAGCTGGTTTTAACATATTGGAAGCATCCATAGTACCTTCGGTACCGCCGGCACCTACAATAGTATGAATCTCGTCGATAAAAAGAATGATCTTTCCTTCCGCTCTTTCAATTTCTTTCATCAATCCTTTTAGTCGCTCTTCAAATTCTCCCCGATATTTTGTACCGGCAATCAAAAGTCCCAAGTCTAGCGATACTAGCTCCTTGTCTTTTAAAGATTCGGAAACATTACTCTTTACGATTCTTTCTGCCAAGCCTTCCACCACTGCTGTCTTTCCTGTTCCTGCTTCTCCGATTAAAATTGGATTGTTTTTAGTTCGTCTTGAAAGAATCTGCATGATTCGAGTGATCTCTTTGTCACGTCCGATAACAGGATCAAGCTTGTCTTCTTTTGCGAGCTTAGTTAGGTTTCGAGTGTATTTCAAAAGCAATCGGAATTTTTTTGGCTCACCTACGTCTGTGATGTTTTGACTGCGAAGTTCTTCTAACACTTTCATGATGCCGTCCTTTGAAATTCTGTATCGGGCTAAAAGTTCTCGAGTATCACCCGGTACTTCAAGCATAGCGATGAAAAGATGCTCGGTCGAAACAAAATCATCCTTCATGTATTCTGCCAGCTTTACCGAGTGCTCAATCACCTGAGCTAAATCAGGATTCAAATATATCTGATATGAAGGCGACAGAGTGCTGTTGGTCTCAGGCATCTCTATAGACTCAAGCACTGCGTCAGTCAAAAGAACCGTGTCTACTTCTAGTTTATCTAAAATGGAATTCACCATGCTCTCTTCTTGGAGAAGCATAGCTGCTAAAAGATGAAGCGAAGACACATGGTTTTGTCCTCGTTCAATAGCAAGCTCGTGAGCCTTTTTAATGGCGTCACGTGATTTAGCTGTAAATTTATGTAGTGGTGGCATATGTTTTAAGACGACAAAAACCCTAATAAATTTCAGAGAAATCTGCCGCTTATCAAGGTATTATAGCACAATTTTATTAAAATCAAATTAAAGATGGTGTTATTATCGATACCATTTTTTGGTTAGACCATTCCCTCCACTTCCTTTTCATTAAAATCCGCATCCGCAATTTCATTCATCACTTTTTCGATCATATTCGGTTTTATAATAAGCAAAAATTCGCGACTATCGTTATTTAACTTGCCTTCCTTCTCGAGTTGTAACGCTTTAAGGTAATGTTCTTTTGTAAATTGTTCTTCATACTTTTTTACTCCCAATACTTCTAAGTCATGTTCAAATACTTTTTTTCGTGCATACATTTCAGTAGGATCAGAGTAATAAGAAATGATTTTTAAAATATTGGCATTTGAGTCTACATTTTCCAACATAGACAAACTATTAAAGGCATCTTTAAAAAGTGAAATGGCTTTGGAGGATAGAAATATATTTCCAGTAGTTATCTTATGAGCATATTCATGTATTGCGTAATTAACTGCATTCACGGAATCTATGTCTAATGGGAAAAAAACTGTTTGTGTAGAAGCATCAAAGAAAGCTTCTACATTTCCTGCGCTATTTCCATGACTTTCGGTAATATTCTGTGAAATAACAAAATTTCCATCAGATGCTTTATGTATTCTATATGATCTTGCTAGTTCTAAATATTCTTTCAATTCGTTTCCTGTTAAGATATCAGACCGATACTCCTCCTTTAGTCTATTGGAATATTCTGGATTTTTCATGTTATCAAGCACCCATTGTCTTCCTATATCATAAAAGAATATTTTCTTTTTTATTTCTTTAATTTTTTCTTTGACCAATTCTGGTAGTATCTCCTTTTTTTTAGCCAATTGATCAATCATCACTTGGCATAGACTTATCAATTTTTCATTATCACCAATAGCTATTCTAAGCTCTTCAGTGGTTTTTTGAACATATTTATCAGAAGGTTTCCCATTGGATTCACGATAATCTATCTCAGCTACATATTCTCGTATAAGTTTTTCTAGATATTGTATTCTTTCCATATGCGAACGAAAATCCTCTTCGTACCTAATTTCCTTCTTGGCTAAATTGAAAGCCATATTTTCCATAGATCCCTCCTGAAACTCCAATTCATTTCTTTCCCATTCAATTTTATTTTCAATATTATTTTTATTATTCGAAACATTAATCTCTGATCCTTCAAGTGCTTTTTCAGCAAAAAAAGCGAGAGCAGAAACACCTATGCCTCCCGCAATGTTACGGATATTCTTGCCTATATTCCTTTTATTATTTGAAGGAAACTTTTCCATATACTAATGATACCACTTTTTATGTTTTATTAAGATCTCTGAAAGTGCTTTCAGTGTATAGTCAATATCCGCTTTCGTCGTATCCCGTCCCAGGGAAAACCGGAGCGATCCTGTGTCGCCACTATTTTTCCCTTCCTTCTCTCGTATCGCCACTATCACATGCGAAGCTTTTTCTTCACCAGACTTGCATGCACTTTTTTCTGAAATCATGATACCTCGGCTAGAAAGCTCAATCACCAAAAGGTCGCTCGGAATATGGGGAATGGTGATATTTAAATTGTTGGGCAATCTGTTTTCCATCTCGCCGTTAATGATTACTTCTGGCACAATTTTTTGAATTTTTTTGTAAAGATAATCACGAATTCCTAAAAGTCTTTTACTTTCTTTTTCTCTTTCACTCTCGGCACGACGAAGAGCTTTGGCAAATTTAGTAATTTCAAAAATACTTTCTGTGCCTGCGCGCAATCCAAACTCTTGATCCCCTCCGGCCATGACCGGAGCGAGCAAAACAGATTTTCTTTTATACAACACCCCTACCCTGCCAGCTTCCGGAATTTTTGCTCCAGTCAAAGTAAGCATGTCTACTCCGAGTCTTTCTGTATTTAATTCTAAATAATTTGGTGCCTGAGCAGCATCAGTATGAAAAAATGGATACTCGGTTTCATTTTCTTTTCGATAGTGACGGATCTCTTTAGCAATCTCCCGAATCGGTTCGATAGTACCTATTTCATTGTTGGCATACATGACCGACACTAACACTGTATTTTTTTTAATCGCTTTTCGTATTTTCTTTGGATCCACTATCCCACTCACTTCTACGGGTAATATGGTGACTTCTGCTTGTCCTCGCTCTTTAAGCATCCCAACAGTCTCAAGTACAGATGGATGTTCAATGTTTGTAGTCACGATGTGAGGTAAATATTTGGCATTTAATTTCTTTCCAGATTTTCTCTCTTTCTGCCACCATCCCAATATGATTCCTTGGATTGCTAGATTGTTGCTCTCTGTTCCACCACTAGTAAAAATCACACTATCAGGGCGAGCGCTAAATACATCAGCCACCATCTTTCTAGCTGATTCGAGGTCATTTTTTGCCCCTACCCCTTGTAAATGAATCGAACTAGGGTTCGGAGAAGCCGAGGAGGCATAGTCCATATATATGTTTTTCACTTTTTGGCGGTTTGATTTAACCATGGAAATAGTATATATTGAAACCCTATGGATCCAAAGCTCCAAATTATTTTTTTAGGTATTCTCCTCTTGGCCGTAATCATCGGCATTGCTTGGGCACTTCGCACAGAAACGAGACTAAAGAAATTCTTCCTTGGCAAAAAAGCCAAAGATCTAGAGGAGACTATCCTTTCTATGCAGGATCAAATCGCAAAGCTAGAAACTGCCAAAGCAAAATTTGAGAAAGAAATCGCCATCATTGAAGCCAAACTAAAAAAGAGCATCCGCGGTCTTGAAACAATTCGATTCAATCCATTTCCAGACCAAGGAAGCAACCAAAGCTTTGCCATCGGACTTTTAAATGAAGAAGGTGATGGAGTAGTTCTTTCCAGTTTGTATTCAAGGGAAAGAATGAGTGTCTTCGCTAAGCCGATTAAAAAAGGAGACTCTACTTACGAACTCACTGCCGAAGAAAAGGATGCATTGGAGCGAGCAAAAGTATAACTATGAAAAATCAAGAAGCAAAACAAAATGCGCTCTCGGAAAGAGCGCCAGTAGTAGTTATCATGGGACATATCGACCATGGTAAATCTACCCTGCTCGACTATCTTCGCAACACCAACATTGTAGAAAAAGAAGCTGGCGGAATCACCCAAACACTTTCAGCCTATGAAGTAAAACATAACGACGAAGATGGAGTAGAAAGAAAAATTACTTTTTTAGATACTCCCGGCCATGAATCATTTACCAAGATGAGAGAGCGAGGTGCTCTAGTAGCAGACATCGCGATTCTGATAGTCTCTGCTGAGGACGGAGTAAAGCCTCAAACCATTGAAGCAAAAAATACCATCATTGAAAGCGGTATTCCTTTTATTGTGGCAATAAATAAAATAGACAAGCCAGCTGCCAACATTGAAAAGACAAAGATTGAACTTGCAGAAAACGAAGTATATCTAGAAAACTTTGGAGGTAAAATTCCCGTCGCAGAGATTTCTGCAAAAACTGGTGAAGGAGTAGATAACCTCCTTTCACTAATAAACATCATGGCTCTGATGGAAGGATTTCAAGGAGACCTCGAAAAAAATGCCACAGGATACGTGATCGAAGCTCACCTAGATCCAAAAAGAGGTATCCAAGCGACGCTTGTCATTAAAGACGGAAGTCTTAAGAAAGGCATGGCAGTAGCGGTAAATGATAGCGTATGCACCACCAACATCATGGAAAACTTTTTAGGCAAAGCGATCAATGAAGCCTCTTTTTCCTCCCCTATTCGCTTAGTAGGGTGGAGCAAAATGCCACGCATTGGAGCAGAATTTAAAGGTTTCTCAAACAAACGAGAGGCAGAAAGCTACGCGGTGGAAGCTGGAAAAAATATTACGGAAAATGAAATATCACCCGAGTCTTCTTCACAGGACGACAAAAAAATAATTCCAATCATTTTGAAAGCAGATGCTTGGGGTAGCATTGAAGCCATTGAAAAAGAAGTCAATAAAATTAAAAGCGAAAATGCAGAATTTCGCATAGTGCAAAAAGGAGCCGGACCTGTATCTGAATTTGATGTAAAGACAATCACCACTCCAGAGAATGTGCTAGTAATAGGATTTAATGTAAAAGCAGACAAGAGTGCTATGGAGATAGCCATGCAGAAAGGAATAAACATCTTTACCTTCGACGTGATCTATAAACTCACTGAGTGGCTCGAAAAAGAAATGGAAAATCGTCGTCCTAAAATAGAGACCTCGGAAGTGACTGGAAAAGCAAAAATCTTAAAAGTATTCAGCAAGAATCGTGATAAACAAATCGCAGGTGGAAAAGTAGTGGAAGGACGTCTCTCCATGGATGGCGAAGCTAGAATCATGCGCCGAGATTTTGAGATAGGTAAAGGTAAGATTACAAATCTTGAAAAGAACAAAACAAAGGTCCGAGAAGTCGAAGAAGGAGCCGAATTCGGAATGATGATGGAATCAAGTGTAGAAATCGCTCCCGGAGACGTAATTGAATCAATCAATGTCACGCAAAGATAACATGCAAAGTTTGGTAAAAGAAGTCACCGCTCGCTTTCTCGGCGAAGAAGGCAACGGTACTTCCCTAATCACTGTCACAAACTGTTTGATTTCTGAAGATATGAAGCGTGGTACAGTCTTTATCACAGTCCTACCCGAAGACAAAGAAAACGCTGCCATAGGTTTTGCCAAGCGAAAGCGAAGAGAAATAAGAGAAGTTTTAAAGAAAAGTTTGAATACAAAGATTGTTCCTTTTATAGACATAGAAATAGATCGCGGAGAAAAGAACAGGCAAAAAATTGACGAATTGCTTCGCGGTGAGTAGGATTAAAGCAAAAGCGCTCAGCTTGTAAAATAAATAAAATGTACGGCCTGGTAGCCAAGTGGTAAGGCATTCCTCTGCAAAAGGAATATACGGCGGTTCAATTCCGCCCCAGGCCTCTATTGTAATTTGAAAGAGATAACAATATAATGGTCCGAGTGCTTCTTTTACAAAGACGGCAATTGCCCGAGTGGCGTAATTGGTAGCCGCAATCGACTTAAGATCGATCGCCGTAAGGCATGTGGGTTCGACTCCCACCTCGGGCACCGGAAATAGTAATGCGCCCATAGCTCAGCTGGTAGAGCAGCTCCCTCTTAAGGAGATGGTCGGGGGTTCGATTCCCTCTGGGCGCACCATGCAGTATGATGCATGAAAGTATTTTGTTTGCTGGAGTGGCGGAATTGGTATACGCGCTAGTCTTAGGAACTAGTGCCGCAAGGCTTGAGGGTTCGAGTCCCTCCTCCAGCACCTTGACATTTTGCTCTAAAGGTGATATACTATTACTTATGAGTAATATCATTAAATACAACTTAATAATCCTTGGAATTTCAGGGTTTTTCCTAGCTTTTCCAGGTATTTCAGACGCACGAGTTTATACGTATTTTCAGCCTGCCCCATTTGCAGACACAGGACCGTCATATAACCCAGGCGGGAACTACAACCCTTCTACCCCGGCCCTAAACCCAGTACCATACATCCTATCTATCACACCTGATAGCGCGACAGTTCAAGCACAAATAATAAAAGTCACTATTACAGGAAATGGTTTTATTCCGAGCTCCAATGTTCGCTTTAATGACGCTCCTCGCACTGTCACCTATGTGAGTCCCACTCGCCTAGTAGTACAGCTTAATGAACGAGATGTGATGACACCAGGCAGACAATACATCACAGTGATAAACGATATGCCAGGTGGTGGATTTTCAAATCCTGCTTCCTTTGTAGTAAATTCTACTGCTCCCACAGGATATACCTCATACACTGGCGGATCCTATGGTGCTAGTGCACTAACTGGTTATGAAAGTATGTCGGGAAATACAAGTGGCACAATTCGTGGCGACGAAAGCTACAAGAGCCTCACCGCAAACGCAGTATTCGGTTCTCGTGGATTCTTTCCTACAGGCATCCTTCAGTGGATTATATTCGTCATACTAATCGGCGCGATTGTCTTTATCTGGAGAAAATATTTCGGAGGTGAATCACAGTATCGCTCTGCTCCAATGAAACACGCGTAAGGAATATAGAGAGTAAGGCTAAAACCACCGAAAAATATTCCATAATCTAATCACAAAAAGTCAGGCCACTCGGCTTGACTTTTTTGTATTTTGTTGTAGTGTGAAAGTAAATAATCATCATTGAAAATTTAATATAAGGAATAAAAAAATGGAAACTTACATCATCGCACTACTCTTGATTATAATTTGGGTCTTAAGATCCTATATAATAAGAGCCCTAGCACTTTTAGATATTTTTTATACATTTGGTAAATCAAATGGAATAAAATATATCGAAAAGGGAGATATCTTGGATCACGTTATAATGGAAGTTCCAGGATACATAGTGGACCAAAAAACACGATTGATTGAAAAATCAAACGGAAGAACCCAACAGCTAAGCCCCCGAAATAGAAGACTTCGCGACAAATATGGAATATATTATTTTGGATTTTATCCTTTTTATAGAGTGAGACAGTTCCAGATAACAAAACAAAAAGAAAATCTCAGAGGCACTGAACCATCAAACTGGATGGCACCTGCCACGACAGAAATTGTGGACCATCTACGTTTTGAGGCTCCCCGCCCGTACGTCTTTACCGACATAGAAATGAAAGATAGGCTAACGGTTCACCTTAAAATTATAGTGCAATTTCAAGTCGTTAATGCATACATTCCTTTATATGTATTTAACGGTAACTTTTTTACCCAAATGGGTAGTCTTCTAGAAAGTGCTGTAATTGACAAGCTAAACGACATGACTCTCGGAGAATTCATGTCCCAAAATAAAGGTGAAGTGGGTGGAGTTTTAAGCCACCTAAAAGATCCAAATGGTGCTTTCAATGAGGCATTAATTGATTTAGTAGGAGTAATGATAATAAGCATAGCCATTAATGACTATCAAGCTGGTGACAATGAAACAGTAAAAGCTATGCAGGCAGTTGCTCTTGCTATTGAAGAAGGAAATGCCAAAGTGGAAACCGCAAAAAAAGAAAAGGAGGCTGGTATTATTAAAGCTGAGTTATACAAAGCCAAAACCGATATCGAAACGCAAGCTGATTTTGACCGACAAAAAAAGTTGGCAGAGGCAAAAGGAGTAGAAATAAAACAGCTTGTAGATAATTTCAAGGGCGCAAGTACGGAAGTGGTAAACACTACGGGCCGTATCATGCAAGCACAGGCTGTAAGGGATTCCAAGCTCACTACTTGGGTGCAAAACTCTGATAACGCTAAGCCCGTCATTCCGACAGGAACTGGAACAGGAGGTGAACAATGATTTATATTATTGCACTTCTCGTTATAGTGATCTTGGTCTTCTTTTCGTTGATAGCTTATGCCGCAGCAAAACAAAAGGCAAAGATCCATTCTTCAAACCCTTCTCCTTGCTCACCTCCTGCCGGATCTACAACCATAATAAAAAACAACTCGAACAGCAAACTGATCATTAACACATTAATGATCGGCGCAATCATAGTTTTTCTTTTTGTCATGCTGAAAGTAATTTCGGCATGGACAGAATCATGGTTTCCGAAGCCTGTGACAACTGTCCACACGTATTCTCCCCCGCCGCCCACCACGAAAGCACTCATTCTAAGGCATGACACTTACACGCCATGCCTCGTAATCTTTGACTACGATTTTGAATTGGATACGCAAGGAGATCCAATCAAAATGATCTTTCCAGGAATAAAAGACACAATCTTCTATTCTGGAAAAGGCACCATCGCAATCCCGCCAAGGAGTGCTGGTGCCGTAAGAATAGTCTCTGGAAATCCTAACAACACAGCAAGAGTTAGGATTTGGGAGGTAGTAAATCATTAACGCAAAAGGCGAGCACATAGCTCGCCTTTTTATATTCCTGATTATATTTTCGTTTCTGTGCTACTTAATTTCACAATTCTATGCTACTTCGGAAAGCTTGGGTTGTACTCGTTTAATTGTACTGTTCCCTGCTCAGGATTTATTCCATCAATATTGAAAGTTTTTAAAACAATATTTAGTATTGTCCATACTCCCAACATTATCACTATTCCGATCACTCCCCAAAGCATATGACTTTTGCCTTGAGTTCTCTTCTCATCATTTTGGGCATTTGCAATAAACTGGAAAACCCCGTAAAGAAAGTATGCAGCCGCCAAGGCAAAAAGAAGAGTAATGAGTGGATTGATGATGAGCCGTCCCACGTTTGCCATAAAGGCATCCACGCTCGCGTAGGCTATATTTCCGAAGAGCCAGGTCATCATTTATTAGTAAGGAAGTACTGGCAAAGTAACACCCTGATTTGTGTTAAGGTCAAAAGTATTGGTCAAGATTCTTACCAATCCCCACAATGATACGATCACTGCAAGACCGACAATTCCCCAGATCATTCTGTTTCTTCCAGCGCTCTTTGCTTCCTCGTCACTTGAAACAACATACATCACTACTCCCCACACAAAGATAACAACTGCCAATGCAACCAAGAATGGAAGCACTACTCCCAATATTTCTCCTGCCTTACAAATGATACCCTGAATGGTATTTTGTGTGTTTACTACACTACAAGCACCTCCTCTACCCTGCGCCAAAGCAAACAAAGGCATAGAAGCCAATGAGGCTGCGGAAACCATAAATACGATTAATTTATTTTTCATTTTTTTTCCCTAACGGGATTATTGATAACACCGCTCTCGCGGAAACGACCTTATAATTTTTTCCTAATGTTTAGGTTCTTTTTTAATTATACCATACAAAATAAAGACAAAAGAGGAAACTGTGGATACCGCCTACCTGCTCTTCACCTGCGGAATCGCATATTCTATCCCAAAAGTATCACCTACAATGCGCACAATCCCCCAGACAGACACCATCACAGTAAGCGCAATGATTCCCCATATCATGAAATTCTTCCCTTTGTCTTTTTGTTCTTCATTTGCTCCAGATATCACATACTGTACTACTCCCCAGACGAACAAGAGAACTGCCAATGAAAAGATTAGAGGAATTACCGACTTAGTAATCAGACAGGTCGCATAATTCATAAGGTCCCCGAGACTTGCTCCCGTTGCAGCGATAGAACAAGTACCGGGAGTATTACCGAGTTGGCTAGTATTTTGTAAAAATTGATTAGCCACTCCACTAGACCCCGTCGGATTTAAGTCAAAAGTTTTCACTACCATATTGACCAATCCCCACATTGAGGCGATCACCACTAGTCCGATGATTCCCCAAATCATTCTGTCTTTTCCTTTTGATTTGGCTTCTTCGTCCCCTCCTATCACGTACTGCACTACTCCCCATACAAAGATTACTACCCCGAAGCTGATGAGGAGAGGAATGATAGAATTGAGAATTGTTCCAATTTTACAGATGAGTGAACCGATGTTACCAGTACCCTCACAAGTACCTGGCGTAGGTGTAGCAGGAACTAGGCCCGTAGGCGAAACCAAATTTCCGCTCGATGGATCCAACCCAAAAGTATTTAATACTATATTGATTAAACCATATAATCCTGCAATGATCGCAAACCCGACGATACCCCAGATGATGCGATTCTTTCCTTTTGATTTGGCTTCTTCGTCCCCTCCTATCACGTATTGAATCACTCCCCAAACGAAAATCACCACACCAGCTAAAACTAATACGGGTAACAATGTATCCAGTAAATTTCCGAGCTTGATTATTATATCTTTGATTTCCATTTAAATAATTATATTAGTTTATAAAGAAAGCACGGTCGTTGTGATCACTTGAGCCAGTGCCCAAGCTCCGAGTAGTATAGCTGCTCCGATCAAAGTATATACGAAAGATTTCTTGGCCGTATCGAGTTTTTCTGGATTACCTTGAGCTGCAACAAAAAGAAAACCTGAATAAATAATCGCAAGCGCTATGACTGGCATACCAATTTTGATCGCCCCTTCCAGGATTTGTTTTAGGAGTCCAGTAAACGAGCTGACACCGATGGGATTTTTAATTGGGTTTTCCACGGGGGGTGCAGGTGGTGCGCTACCAGTAGCCTGACCAAATGTAACCAAAGGAAAAAAGGACACCAGCATTATGATAGTGATGATAACAAGTGGATTTTTTATAATTTTCATAAATTTATTGTACAACATCTTTAAATCCTATCCAAGCACCGTTATACCCCATAATGGTAAGGACTGTATTGACGATGAGCCATGATGCGGCCGCTATGATGAGACCTAGGGCGACATTGGTAAATATTTTCTTGGCTTGTTGTCTCTTTGATACTTCTCCTCCTGAGAACATCAGCATTCCTCCCGCATAAGCAAACAAAAGCGCAGCCAAAGGAATCATTAACTGAATCATCACGAAGTTCACTACCGTATTTATTAAAATCAAAAGATCTTCAAATCCGCATGGCTTATCTGTGCCACACTTTACCAATCCTTCTGCTACTGCAGGGAAAATATCTACCGGAGCGATGACCAGAAGAAGAACAACTGCGAGAAAAATTATTTTTTTATACATATTATCGAATAAGTAATAAATTTAATTTTGAAGAACCCTCACGAATAGCTTGGGACGGATTTAGGTTATTTGATAGTACCTTTTCCACCATTCCTTGAAAGATTTCATTTGAATCGATTGGTGAAGGATCCAGCCAACTTCGAGCAATCAAAGCAGAGGAATAAAATACTGGCTGATAGGAATCCTCGGGAGTGGCAGTGAGCAATTCTCTACGCGCAGGAGCTGCTCCCATAGCTTTAGCAAATTCTCCTCCGAAATTACTGGTGGACAAAAGGCTTGCCACTAAAAATGCGCTGTTTAAATTTTTTGAAGCACTCGATACTGCTACCCCTGTCACCCTACCGAAAGTAAGCTTAGCTTGAGAACCAGGAATCTGAGGCATAGGAGCCACCATAAAATTTTGATTGGGATTTTTTTCTACGAGAGATCGAAGCTCCGTCGCATATCCAAAATAAAATACGAGATTTTCGGCACTGAAAGCATCTTGAGAATTTTGCAGAGATTTATTCCAAGAGTAAACTTCCTTCATTGGATTAGCAAAGGCTGTATAAGCTTCTAAAATAGCTTCCGGGTTGTAGGTAGCTGTGGATTGATCAAGTACTGAAATGAAGGAACCACTCCTCTCTGCGACAATCGGATTTCCTGCCTGCATAAAGAGCATCGCCATGATATCCTTTGCGTGTCTGACATTTGAAAACTGCCCCAGCGCCACTGCGCTTTTTAGGATCTTCCTTGATTCATCTTTTCTTCCAAGCACGGGAGCTAAAGCTCCGAGCTGATCCCAAGTTTCTGGAGGATACACGATATTATTTGAATCAAGCATAGAACGGCTGTAGTACATCACCATAGGATCTACTGCTAGTGGAAAAGCCATGGCACCTAGGGAGTTTAAAAATACTTCCCCAGCCCCTACGAAATTTTGTTTGAAAACGGCAATTGGATAGCTCTTGTAGGGAATGGTCAGAATTTTGTTGCTGTATTTATATACCAAATCATTTGAAATTATAAAAAGGTCAGGTCCAACTCCGGATGCTAGTGCTTCGAGTAGGTCTTGATCAAAAGTTTCTGCACGCTTTTCTACATATTGGAGATTGTATACATTGTTGGTTCTATTAAAGTCTTCGACTGCAAAGGCAATATCAGCGGATTTCATAGTACCCCAAAGTACCACTGTTCCACCTGAACCTTCTTCATTATCTTTATCTCCGAGTGGAATAGTTCCCGAGAATACTAAAATACCTACGATAGCGCCAATGATGAATACGATGAGAATGATTATCTGAAAATTTTTCACTTTTTGTTAATTAAAATTATACCATAATGATGGCTTCCTGCGTCAATAAATTTCTCAAATTCAAATCCTTTACCGATAAACATTTCTTTCGCCTTTTCTTTTGAGACCGCACTCTTAAGCCCCAGATGTGATCGCTCGGGGCAGTGATCTATCAAAAGAACCTTGCCACCGGGCTTTAAAATTCTCTTTACTTCTTTTATAAAATCATTCTTATCATCTACTTGGAAAAATACGTTTGAAGCTATCACTCGATCGATGGTATCGTCGCCAAGCTTGGTGCCTCCAATTTTTTCAATATTGCCCCATAAACACTCGACATTTCCCAAGTGAGATTCTTTTACGCGATTACGAATAGTTTCTAAGAAATCTTTTTGTATTTCTACTGCATAAACTTTTCCTCGAGAAACAATTCTACCAGCTGGAATAGCATAGTGCCCTGTGCCTGCGCCAAGGTCCGCCACGATCATGTGTTCTTGGAGATTAAATTCTCTTAAATTTTTTTCTGGATTTGTAAACATTTTGCAAAGCTTTATAGCCCTACCTCTAGGAACACACCACTGACGCAATACTATCACCCGAACGCAATCTCATCACAGTCACTCCTTGAGTCTGTCTGCCGAGAGCCGAGATATCTTTCAAGGCGGTACGAATCACCTGTCCCTTTTTGGACATCGCGATGATTTCCTCTTCAGTTCCAGTAAGCACTTTCCCTACGATCAGCTTTCCTGTCTTGGTGGTGACTTTGGCAGTCTTGATACCGCTTCCCCCTCTTTTCTGTACCTTGTATTCTTTCAAGGAAGTTTTCTTTCCAAAACCATTTGCACTCATGGTGAGGAAATATCCTCCGCCGGCGGATGGGGTACTATCTTTTTTAATTACATCTACTCCGATTACTTCATCACTCTTTCCAAGCTTGATTCCTCTCACTCCACCCGCAGAACGTCCCATCTCGCGTATATCAGATTCCTTGAATCGGATAGACTGTCCCTCGCCTGTGGCTACCATCACTTCATCTCCCTTGTCTGTCAAAAATGCTCCGATCAAGCTGTCATTTTTTTCTAGGCGAATAGCAATGATTCCGCTTCGACGTACGTCTTTGAAGCTTCCTGCGGACATCTTCTTTGCTGTGCCGGCCTTGGTGACCAGCATGAGAGAAAGACCTGATTTATCTAGATTTTTTGGCAAAGCTAAAATTGAAGTCACTTTTTCTTCACCACCAAGCGCTAGGAAATTCATGATGGACTTTCCGCGAGTAGCTCGTCGGCCCTCTGGTATATCATACATCTTCATCTGATATGCTTTTCCAAGATTGGTAAAGAATAATAGATCGCTATGAGTTGAGCCGAAGACAAGCATGGTGACAAAATCTTCTTCCTTTGTCTCTAGATCTACTACTCCTACTCCTCCTCGCTTCTGTGAGCGATACTCTGATGGATCAGTGCGCTTTACGTACCCGCCAGCGGTAAGCACTAGCACAGTTTCTTTTTCTGGAATCAAGTCTTCGTCGGAGATTTCTTTCACTCCCCCTTTCATGATTCTGGTTCGGCGTTCATCTTTGTATTTTTCTGCAATCTCGCCAAGCTCTGTGGAAATAATCTTTAGCATTCGCTTTGCACTAGCCAAAATTTCTTTCATTTCTTTTATGAATTTTTGCTTTTCTTCAAGTTCATCGAGTACTGCCTTTCTTTCAAGGCCTGCGAGCTTGGAAAGTCGCATTTCCAAAATAGCGGTAGCCTGAAGATCAGAGAATTTAAATTCCTTTATCAAATTTATTTTTGCGGCAGCTGAATTTTTAGAGCCACGAATGATGGTGATCACTCGATCGATTTTATCAAGCGCTTTTTTCAAACCAAGCAAAATATGCTCACGCTCTTCGGCTTTCCGTAAATCGTATTCTGTCCTCCTGCGGACCACTTCTTTACGGTGAAGAATAAACTGGGAAAGAATAGATTTTAGAGAAAGAGTCTGAGGAACTCCTTCTACCAAGGCCACCATATTGAAATTAAAATTGGATTCAAGCTGGGTATTTTTATAAATATAATTTAATACTTTTTCCGGATGAGCGGTTGATTTCAAGTCGATCACGATGCGAATATCGCGAGTGGATTCGTCACGCAGACCCTTGATGCCATCCAGCTTTTTCTCCTGCACTAGTTCGGCGATAGCCATGATGAGGTTTGCTTTGTTTACACGATAAGGAATAGAAGTGATGATGATTTGGAAATTTCCTCCTTTGTTTTCTACAATCTCAGCCTCTCCTCGACAAACCACTCCTCCTCGGCCACCTGAATATGCATGGAGCATATCTTTTTGCCCATAAGCAATACCGCCCGTTGGAAAATCGGGACCTTTTACAAATTGCATCAAGTCTTCGGTAGTAGCATCCTCATTCTCAATCAAGTGTCGAGTAGCTTCCACCACTTCAAACAAATTGTGCGGAGGTATATTTGTAGCCATTCCGACTGCAATACCTAGAGTTCCATTCAAAAGCAATGTAGGCACTGCAGCTGGAAGCACGGAAGGTTCCTTTAAAGTCTGATCGTAGTTTGCGCGCAGGTCTACAGTTTCCTTTTCAAGATCACGAAGAAGCTCCGAAGAAATTCTAGACATTTTGGCCTCGGTATAACGCATAGCAGCAGCGTTGTCTCCATCAATAGAACCGAAGTTTCCTTGCCCCATGATTAGAGGGTATCTGTACGAAAAGTCCTGAGCCATTCCCACCATAGAGTCATAAACTGCCACGTCTCCATGTGGATGATATTTTCCGAGCACGTCTCCGACTACTGCAGCTGACTTTCTGAAACGACCCGAAACAGTAAGTCCCATTTCATGCATGGCATAGAGAATACGACGATGCACTGGCTTTAATCCATCTCGGACATCAGGAAGGGCACGCGAAGTGATCACAGACATGGCATAGGCCAAGTATGATTCTTTCATTTCTGCCACTACATCCACGGGCACTACGTTTACTCTCGGTATTTCTTCTATTGGTGCTTTAATCTTTGCCATAATTATTTTTTCATGATGCTGTCTTTCAATAAGTTGAACGGTTGCAAATCTTGCTTGATCTCTCTCTGGGTATCATCACTTGAAAAATCTCTTCCTAGACTAAAGACCCATAACAAGATGAGAATAATGCCGGCCACAAAAGTTACAATATGTAAAACATGTCTTCGGACATCTTCGGGTTGTTTTCTTAAATGATGAATAATCTTTTTCATACTCTATTGACTGCTTTTCAAAACGATTACTTTTCCTTCACTTCCCTCAAGATCTTTTCTTTTAATAGTAAGTTTGTCGAGAGTATCTGCTTTCTCATCTCCCATTTCTTTTAGGAATGTTTTCAGAGTCGCATCATCATAGTCCATAGGAATCACTAGCTTTGGTTCAAGTGAAGCTGCTAGCTTGGCGGCATTTTTTGGATTGAGAGTGTCTTTATTACCCACAGGCACAAAAAGAATGTCTGGGGATTCGGCAAGCTCTCTTGCCTCTTTGGATAGCTCTTCTTCTCCAAGTGGTCCCAAAAAAACTATCTTTATGCTATCGAGAACAAAAGAATAAACGGTGTTGACGTATTTTTTTTCATCCAAATTCGCATTCGAAATCGCGCCATGGATAAATATGTCTTTTACTTCATAATTTCCCGGACCGTCTACTACGAAAGGCATCCTCTCTCCATACGAAAGCTGTTCCACTCCATTGTAGTCTGGATGATTTACAGAGACTAGGGCGACGTCTGCTCCAAAGCGAGTGGAGGACTTTAATTTTGACTCCTTGCTCACAGGATTAAAGGCGAGCACCATCTCGCCTTGGGTTATCTTCCAAAACTGTTTGCCGAAATATGTGATTATCATTGCCTATATTATAGCAAGAAAAGGCAATGGGTACAAATCAAAATTGGTGAATTCTGGGTGTTAAAAACTTGCAAAATTGGGGAATTGTAGTAGGATGGAGAAAGTTTAATATTTATTAAAGCACGGATTTAGGGTAACCCTTTTTGACTATCATAGCCTTTAAAAAGCTATGAAATAAAAAGAACCTAGACCTCAATCCCGCTTTTAGGCGGGAATTTTAATTTATGATAAAAGAAGAGACAGTAACAGAAAATTTAGTTTTAAAGTCAATCGTAGATCGCAGTTTAGAAAAGCCAAAAATTGATTCTTTGGTAGAAGGGCCAGTAATCTTAATAAAGAAATCCTCGGTATACGTGGATCTTTCCCCTTTTGGAACTGGAGTCATTTACGGACGAGAATTTATCAACGCCAAAGATATCATCCGAAAAATTAACGTCGGAGATTCTATCAAGGCAAAAGTAGTTGAAGCTGAAAACGAAAACGGCTACATCGAGCTATCCCTCAAGGAAGCTAAACAAGCCCTCCTATGGAGCGAAGCAGAAAAAGCTATCAAGGCAAAAGCAGTATTCAGCCTCGAGGTAAAGGACGCAAACAAGGGAGGATTGATTTTGGAATGGCAGGGCATTCAAGGTTTCTTGCCTGCTTCTCAACTAAAGACAGAACACTATCCTAGAGTATTAGATTCTGATAAAGATAAAATTTTGAAAGAATTAAAGAAGCTTGTAGGCGAGAGCATCACGGTGATGATCATCTCTACTCTTCCAAAAGAAGGCAAGCTAATCTTTTCTGAAAAAGACAACAATCCAGAAGAAAAGAAAGAGATCCTATCAAAGTATGCTGTGGGTGATGAGCTAGAATGCACCGTAGCTGGTATCGTAGATTTCGGAGTATTCTTAAAGCTTGAAAATGGACTAGAAGGACTAGTACACATCTCCGAGCTTGACTGGGGGCTAGTTGAAGACCCACGGGCAATGTTTAAAATCGGAGACAAGATAAAAGCTAAGGTCATCGAAATCAAAGAAGGCAAGATCTCACTATCTATCAAAGCCCTCAAGGAAAACCCTTGGAAAGAGTTTGAAGGAAAAATCAAAAAGGGAGACATCATCAAAGGAGTTGTGATCAAATACAACAAACACGGTGCCCTCGTTTCAATCAAAGAAGGAGTGGCTGGATTGGTACACAATTCTACATTTGGTCTTGAATCAAAACTAAGAGAAAAGTTGGAACTTGGAAAAAACTACAACTTCCAGATTACTCTCTTTGAACCAAAAGAACACAAGATGACTCTAATGCATCTCGACGAGAAATAAGTGTAAGGAAAGGGCCCACCTTGGGGTAAGGGGTCCCCTTGCATGTTATCCACAGGGTAAGGGGTCCCCTTACACGCAAAACAGGTAAGGGTCATCCCCTTACCTGTTTTTTCAAATGTTAAATCTTTAGACTTTAGATCTGCTGAAACGCTAGATGTGCGGTTGCTTCTAGATCTTTCTTCCCAATCTTATCCATGATATTTATCACCTGCGGAACGTATCTTGGAATAATAGAAGGAGGATTGTAAGCAAGCAAAATCTCGCGAGTATCTTTTCCTTTATAGTATCTTGCAGTGTTTGGATTGTTTCCTCCCAAGTTCATAGCCACTATTTCAATGGCACGTTCGTGAGATTCAAAGTTGATCTTACATGATCCCCATCCAAAGGCACTATAGGTTGCCTTTTTACATGCAAACTTTCCACCAGTAGATTCTCGTACTGCAATAGCGGGTAGAAGTCTCCAGTCAATACCGTTCTTTTCGGCTTCTTCCACCATTTTGCGTCCAGTACCAGCAAGTGGCATGTCATATGCTTTGAAATAAGCATCAATGGCTTCGGCTCGCAATTCTATAGTCTTGGCCTTTAGGTCGTCCGCCTGGTTAATAGACATAGACCCAAGTGCTTCGATATTTTGTTTTTGTATTAATACGATTTCGGCGTTTCCCGGATTACCGTTAGGGATGTTTGCCGTTATAGGCGTAGCGCCTGTTAACAATGGCAATATCATCAGGGAATGCACAAACCGTATTGTTTTGTTTTTATACATACGTTGGCGGTTAAGCTCCGCCAAACTTTCCTTTCCGTATTCCAATTCCACCTGAGTAGATTGGATATTCAGCTTCTACTGAAAAAGCCCTTATCTATTAGGCTTGCGCCTATAAGTAAGGACATGCTTATATGGTAGCATACCTGTAAACAAAAGTCAATAGTTAAACCACTTTTTTAGGGTATGTCAAATCCATTATACGTTGTAAAATAAGGCTATATTGCCGATATGAGTTTGACAAAATTAGCCATAAATAGCCTAATTCTGCATGCAAGGGGACCCCTTACCCTGTGGATAACATGTAAGGGGTCCCCTTGCATGTTATCCACAGGTCTTTTTCTTTTTTTTGTCGCCTATTTTACAGAATTTCAGCTACTTTGTAGGCTTCCCCTGCCCCCATGGTGACAAAAATGTCATCGGGTCCAAATTCTAAGTCTTTCAAATAGTTCTCAGTCAGTTCAAAATCAGTAAATGCGATCGCAGACTGCCCAGTAGCACATATTGCTTCTGCAAGCTTACCACAAGAAATGCTTTCGTCCGGATTTTCTCTAGCAAAGTATATAGGAAGTAATATTACCCTGTCGGCGCCTTTGAAGCTGGTCGCAAAATCATCAAACAAGGCTTTTGTCCGACTATATAGATGAGGTTGAAAAACGACTGTGATTTTCTTTTGCCCTAAGGGGTAAAGTTCGCGCAGTGCTTGAAGGCTCGCTTTGATTTCAGTGGGATGATGTGCATAATCATCATACACAATTACCCCTTCGCTAGTTTCTCTAATCTTCTCTAGACGTCTCCATGTTCCCGCAAAATTTGAGAGCGATCTTTTGGCAGACCCTAGATCCACACCCAACAAATCCGCTACCGCTAGTGCGGTAGCAGCATTTTGACGATTGTGTTCACCTGGCACGGCGAGCTTTGGCACTTTTTCTAGATACTTTTCAAAATCTACAATTACGTTTTGGCTTTGCGCCAAAAATTGCTCGAAAGCTTTTTTTATATCTGCAAGATCTTTGTAACAATCGAGGTGATCAGCTTCAATATTGGTGACCACTCCGATAAACGGATTAAAATTTAAAAAATGTCGATTATATTCGTCGGCTTCTACTACTAGATACGAGCTCTCCCCTTTTCTAAAATTGCTTCCAAATTTTTTTACAAAAGATCCTACTACTACCGTCGGATCCATTTGAGCATCTATCAATATCTCCGCCACCATAGCCGTGGTGGAAGTCTTTCCATGCGTACCTGAAATGGCTATCACTTTATATTCCTCGGCAAACTTTCCAAGTGCTTCAAAATATGAAAGGGTTGGCTTCCCCGTTTTTTTAGCCGAATCTATTATCTCGGGTCCGCGATGAATCCAAGCATCACTATAAACATACATATCCGCCTCGGGCAAAGACTGGTAATCTTTCAACATAACCACCTCTGCGCCATCTCCTACTAATGAACTCAGCGTCTTCTCTGTTTCTTCGTCATTTACTCCAGACACTTCTATCCCGCGAGAGAGCGCCATCTTGGCTAAAGCAGAAATACCTATTCCACCGATACCGATGAAAAATATTTTCTTAATTTGTGATAAGTCTAAATTAGTGCTCATTATATTCTTTTCACTATATCTATAAATTGATCCCCGCGATCATATTCATTCTTGAATCCTCCTGGCGGTGGGCCAAAGGAAGCAAAAGCAGGGCTAAATAAAATGATATCTCCCTTTTTTGCCTCTTTAAGTGCGGTGCGGACGGCCTCATTAAGTGACTTCACTTTTATGGAATTAGAAATTAAAGGCAGCTTAGCCGTGCCCGTTCCTGTCAAAAGTATCACCTTCTTGCAGTTCTTCTCCATCATTCCCACTAATTTTTTTGTGTCTAGCCCTTTGTCTGAGCCTCCTGAAATTAAAATTATCTTTTCATTAACTAGCGCCTCAATTCCCGCAATTGTAGCCTCCGGAGTAGTAGCGTTGTTATCGTTGTAAATCTTTACTCCATTTATCTTTAGCAGATATTGCATCCGTCCTTCTAGACCTTTAAAATTTTTAACGGCCTTTTCGATATTAGTTTTAGGAATTTTAAAATATTTTGCAACTTCTATGGCGCAAGCGAGATTTTCACGTTGATGAGTGCCCGGAACGACAAACTCATACTTTTGAGCTGTCTTCGGGTCTACCACTAAAAGGGTACTTTTCAAATTTTTCGGAATGAGTTTGCGCACAAGAGGGCGCACCACAAGCAAGTCCCCTTTCTTTTGATACTTAAAAATATTTGCTTTATCATTAAAATATTTTTTCAAATCATCCTTGTAGTAATTCATATGGTCGGGCATAAAAGATGTAAAAACTGAAACTTGCGGAGAAATTTTAGCATCACCAAATCCTTGCAACTGCCATGAATCTAGCTCGCAGACTACTATTGTCTTTCCAAGGGCAAGGCTCGTTTTCCTAAGAAGAGGAAGAGTCGCTATTCCCCGCATGTTTCCCCCAAGATATACTTTTCCTTTCAAAACCTTTTCGTTCTTTCTTAAAATCTCATAAATTAACGCAGTGGTCATAGATTTTCCGCGAGTGCCTGTCACTCCGACCAGTATTGTGCTCGGAGAAAGTTTAGCAAAAAAAGAAACATCCATCTCTATCGGAATGCTATTTTGGCGAGCCTCTTCTATAAAAGGAGAATTCATTGGCACTCCCGCAGCTTTCAAAATCATGTCCCGATTGCGAAAGTCTTCTAGGCGGTGTTCGCCAAGTACAAATTGGATATTCTTAAATTTTCCAAGCTCCTTTATAGAGCTGGCGAGTTCTTTTTTTGTCTTTAAATCGGTCACTATCAAATCGGCTCCACATTCGGCCATAAATTTTGTATACCCTAAACCACGGCCCAAAATTCCTAGCCCCATCACGGTGATCTTTTTTCCTGCGAAAAATTGTCGGAAATTATTTTTTTGGGTAGATTTATTTTTCATATGCTTTTTTGTATTCCTCTAGGTCATTAAAGTGGTGCTTGACGCCTTCTATCTCTTGATAATCTTCGTGCCCCTTTCCAGCGCAGAGAATGATATCCCCTTCTTTGGCAATTCGGACACTTTTTATAATAGCTTCCCTACGATCAGGAATTGTCTTTACTTTTTCCAAAAGGTCGGGCGTCAGGCTTGTTTTCATTTCTTCAATGATTTTCGACGGGTCTTCGTTTCGAGGATTATCAGAAGTAAATATCGAAATATCTGAAAGCTCGGCTGCTATTCGCCCCATCTTTTCCCGCTTCATTGGATCTCTGTCCCCACCACATCCAGCGAGGGAAATCAACCTCGGTGCACCTGTGGATAACATGCAAGGGGACCCCTTACACTTAATTTCGTTGGCGGTTAGAAGTACTTTTAGAAGGGCATCTGGAGTATGAGCGTAGTCTATGATCACGAGCGCTCCGGTCGGAGAAACAAAATGTTCAAATCTTCCGTTTGGTGGCTTTATACCTTTAAATATTTCCGCCACTTTTTTCATATCAAAACCAAGTAAATTGCAAACGCTCCAAACCGCTAAAATATTATACGCATTAAATTTTCCAATCAACTTTGATGTGATTGGGGTGCTATTTATTTCAAGCTGAAGGCCAGAAAAATTTAGACTGTCTATCTTTCCATAATAATCTGCCTTTTTATCAAAACCATATGAAAACTTTCGGCCAGAAATTCCTTCTAGTATTTTCTCTCCGTATGGATCATCCACATTCGAAATGGCAAAAGAAGTAGCAGGGAGATATTTAAACAATTTCTTCTTTGCATTAAAATAATTTTCAACATTTTGATGATAGTCTAAATGATCATGAGTCAGATTGGTAAAAACCGCGCCAGCAAAAGCTACCCCCGCCGTACGCTTCTGATCAAGTGCATGGGAAGAAACTTCCATAAAGACGTACTCACACCCAGCTTCCGCCATCTTTTTCAACAATTTATTTAAGTTTAGTGGATCAGGCGTAGTATGAGTAGCTGGTAGTCTTTCCTCTCCTATCCTATTTTCTACCGTCCCGATTAGTCCAGATTTATGTCCGAGTGCCATAGCCACATCGTACAACAGCGTAGTGGTGGTGGTCTTTCCATTGGTACCAGTCACTCCCACTATTTTCATCTTTGCCGAAGGATTACCAAAAAAATGCATAGCAGACAGCCAGGTGATCATCCTGCGTTTAATTTTCAGTTTTTTAAGAAGCATTATAATTTTTTCGCCTCTAGAAACAGCTCTCTCAATTTTTTTCTTATCTCCTGCACGTTTTCCGCCAAGGCATTAAACTCATTAGATAAAATCCTTTTCACCAGCGCATTATATTCTTCAGCAATCTGAGAAACCTCTTCTTTCCTATTACCTTTTGCATATAATTGCTTCGTCATTTCTTTCATATTTAACTGTTCTACGGCCTTTTGTATTTCAATTTTATCGAGCCCGTAATTATCAACAGCGTTCTCAAAAAGAATAATAAAATTGGAAAGTGCCTTTGTCAGAGTTTCTCTTATCTCTTTTTTTTCTCGATATGTGAATTCCCCTTTTCCTTCCATCATATAATTATATCTTTTTAAATCTCGGCACTTTTTTCCCATCGACCACTACATCTTCTAAAAACATTTCTTTGGGACGCGCCCAGAGAACACCATCATGCTCGTAAATGACGAACTCCTTTTCGGGATCTTCGGAAAACTTGGCAACCCCTGTCACTGCATATATTCCTCCTTTAAAATGCTTATATTCTCCTATTTCCATTCTGTTATTTTTTAGTTATTTTGTAATTTCTCTGCAGGTACATAAGGTCATCCACGCTGTGAGCCAGAGACTTTTTTCCTATTTCAAAGTTTCTGCCATCCTCTAGGGATTGTTTAAGCAAATTCAGCGAAGTGGCAAGAGTCCCAAAATAGTCGTCACTTGAAATATGAAAAAGCAGATTTTCTCGAGCCTCTGGTAAAGATCGAGAATATTTTTTCTCCGGTTTGTCTTCCACCATCCAGTATCTCGGTAAGCGGATTGTATAAGGAGAATAAATCATAAAATTTAATAGTCTGCGGGAATGCTGACAAAAGAATCTCGGGTGACAATCACATGGTCGATCAAATCTACTCCAAGCACTTTTCCAGCTTCAATTAATTGCTTGGTCACAGCGATATCTGCCTCAGATGGCTCGGTCACTCCCGATGGATGATTGTGCACCAAAATGAGAGCTACCGCCGATCGCTCAATGGCTGGCTTGAAAACTTCTCTCGGATGAATGATACTTCCATCTACTGTTCCGATTGAAATTACTTCATCGTGAATGACTTTGTAGTGAGCATTAAGATATATTCCGCGAAGATTTTCCTTGGAAAGGTTGTGCATGTCTTTTACATACTCATATACTTCTCGAGCAGTACGTACGACTGGAAGCGAAGATTCATTTTTTTGGAAAAATCTTCGGCCTAGCTCTGCACATGCCACGATCTGACTAGCTTTCCCGATAGGTACATCAAAATTTTCGGCTAACGCTTTTGGATCTTTTTCAAACATGATACTGCCCTCTCCGTAATTTCGAATTATCCGAGAAGACATTTCAAGGACATCTTCTTTGACAGTACCCGTGCCTAAAACTAAAGCCAGAAGCTCAGGAACAGACAGCGCAGAAAGCCCATGCTTTAGGAGCTTTTCTCGAGGCATTTCTTCCTTTGGAAGATCCTTTATGGAAAGATGATAACGTTTGCCTTGATTATCAAGGACTAGATCATGATTTTTAGCGATGTAATAAGAATGTTGCGACATATATGGTTATTATATCACCCATTAAGCCCCGTGGCATTTTTTATATTTTTTACCTGACCCACATGGACAAGGATCATTTCTGCCTACTTTATTTTCATCATTTTGAGCAGTAGAGACAGTATTTTCTGGCACAGAATCTGGAGAAGCTTGCCCTAAAACCAAAGTCTGAATTACCGGCTTCTCGGGTTCTAGATTGCGGACATTTTCAGTATTTATATTCCCTATCAGAGAAATTGCCTGCTCTCTGAATGCTTCTTCCATTTCTCTAAACATTCGCAGACCTTCTTTTTTATACTCCACGATTGGTTCTCGCTGACCATATGCTCGCAAATTTACTGAAGACCTCAAGTAGTCCATCTGTTCCAAGTGTTCCATCCAAAGATTGTCTGTAGTATACAGTGCAATACGTCGAACAGTTTCAAGAAGAGCCTTGTCACCAATCTTTTCTCTTTTATCAGCAACCATTTCTTCAGCACCTTCTCTGCCTTCGCAAATATCATTCAGTACTTCTTCAATTCCCTCTTTTTCTGCCAAAAGCATCTTTCGACGGCGTTCATATATCACTCCACGCTGATGATTCATCACGTCGTCATATTCAAGAGTATGTTTTCTGGCATCAAAATGGAAACCTTCGATTTTTTTCTGAGCTCCTTCGAGCTGTTTTCCAACAAAACGATTTTCAATTGGCACGTCTTCTGGAATTCCAAAACGTCCCATCATGGTCTGAATTCTTTCTGACCCGAAGACTCGCATCAGATCATCTTCAAGCGAAACAAAAAACTGAGTTTCTCCTGGATCTCCCTGACGGCCTGCTCGTCCTCGAAGCTGATTGTCGATACGTCTTGCTTCATGGCGCTCAGTACCCAACACAAAAAGTCCACCAAGGGATTTTACATCTTCATGGCTTTCTTCAGTATAAGGATTTCCTCCGAGCTTGATGTCGATTCCGCGACCGGCCATGTTGGTGGCAATAGTTACTCCTCCTTTTCTACCTGCTTGAGCGATGATTTCACCCTCACGCTCATGATTCTTGGCGTTCAAAATAGTATGCTCAACTCCTTCTTGGCGTAGATATGCAGAGAGCAATTCATTTTTTTCAATAGAAATAGTACCAATCAAAACAGGCTGACCTTTTGTATTTAGGTCTTTCACTTTTTTGGCGATAGCCTGAAACTTTCCTTTTTCACTTTGATATATGAGATCTGGATGATCGAGACGCACCATCGGACGATGAGTAGGAATCACCACCACATCAAGTCCGTACACTTTCAAAAATTCTTCAGCAGAAGTAGCGGCTGTACCAGTCATTCCGGATAGCTTTTCATAAAAACGGAAATAGTTTTGGAAAGTAATAGTACCCGAAGAACGACTCTCTTTTTCAATCTTTACCCCTTCTTTGGCTTCAATAGCTTGGTGAATTCCCTCTGACCATCGTCTACCCGGCTGTAGACGCCCAGTAAATGGGTCCACGATGATTACCTCCCCTTCTTTTACAACGTAATCCTTGTCTCGTTCAAAAAGAGCCTGGGCTTTTACGGCTGTCTCCAAATGGTGCACGTATTTTATTCCCTTTTCCGTATATATATTGTCTACCCCAAGCAAATTTTCTGCCTTAGTGATTCCTTCGTCAGTGAGAGTGATGGCTTTCAGCTTTTCATCCACCTTGTAATCATCTTCTTTCTTTAGTTGCCGAGCGATTTGATAAAACTTTACATAAAAATCTTCAGATTCGGAAGATGGTGAAGAAATGATAAGCGGAGTTCGCGCTTCGTCAATGAGAATAGAGTCAACTTCGTCGACAATAGCATAGTGATGTCCGCGCTGAACCATCTGATCGACAGAGGTGGCGAGATTGTCTCGCAAATAGTCGAAACCGTATTCATGGTTTGTACCATAAGTAATGTCTGCAGCATATGCTTCTTTTCGAGTGCATGGTTTTAGAAAATCATAAATTATTTTAAACTCTCCTACCGCATCACGTTCTTTATCTTCTTCGGTATGCCTTGGATCGTATAAATAAGAAACGTTCTGTGAATTAATTATTCCCACAGACAAACCCAAAAAATTATAAACCTGACCCATAAGCACAGCGTCTCTGCGAGCAAGGTAGTCGTTTACGGTGACCACATGCACTCCTTTGCCAGTGAGAGCATTTAGGTAGGCTGGAAGAGTAGCCACCAAGGTCTTTCCTTCTCCGGTTTTCATTTCGGCAATTTGTCCACTATTTAAAGTAATACCTCCGATCAGCTGAACATCATAATGTCTTTCTCCTAGGTTTCTCTTCGCCGCCTCCCGCACCAAGGCAAAAGCTTCCAGCAGAAGATCCTCAATCTTCTCCCCTTTTGCCAACCTTTCTTTATATTCTAATGTCTTTTTTGGAAAATCAGCATCAGCCAGGCCCGTAAAATCGCCCTCCATGGCATTTATCTTTGCCACTGCCTTGCTTGCCCCTTTAATGTACTGGGCGCTTGAATCTCCAAATAATCCTGATAAAATTCCCATCCTCCGATTCTAGCATAAAAACGAAAAACTTCCGACCCGTCATCCGCCCAAGGGCAGATAGGATTCGGAAGTTCTTCAAGAGACAAAAGACTACGCTCGCTTCTTTGTGCTCTTCTTTGCGCTCTTCTTTGCTACTCTCTTTGCAGGCTTCTTTGCAACTTTCTTTGCAGCCTTCTTAGCTTTTTTTACTGCCATAATATTTTTTAGAATTAAATTTTTAATTTAGTCTGCAATAATCACGACCTAAAAATTTTTTCTTACGAAAAAATTTTTCTAAACAATTATTGCTAGGAACAACTTAATTATCTCGCATCTAGAAATCAAATACAATACATTTATATCAAAACTGTGGATAACTTTTTTATTTTAAAATAAAAAAACTGCCACCATTTTGGTGACAGAATTTTTTTAAATTATTTTCACTTGAGACGAGTGATGGCGAAACTCCAACATATGTGCCTATGTGAGTGCGATCACTCGTCACAGATAAAAATAATTCTATTTCATTTTACCATATTTGAAGCCTTATTTCCACAAATCCCAAATCATGCCTGCAATATTTTTTGGTTTTCCATCTAGTGCGTAATAGTGAAGATCGATAAAAGGTAGAGTGTTACATTCAATGATTCCCCAGCGTTGGGAGTCCTCCGGATGCTCTGGGTTTGGAATAATGCAATCCATGCCAACCACCGAAAGGGTAGTAGCTTGAGCTGCTTTTTCGAGTACTGGTACAAAGCTCGGATGCAATTCGTCTAGCATTTCCTTGGTGATTCCGCCAAACAACCTGCCTGTGCGGTGAGAAAGCTCTACTTTGGTTCCCATGGGCAACACGTCTTCTTTCTTAAAACCAAGTCTCTTTATGCTTTCATTTATTTCATCTGTGAATTTAATTTCTGACACGCGTTCTGGTCTGTTTTTATTTTTTTCATCTATTAATTCTATGATAGATTTTTTTCCATCTCCCGTGATACTAGCTTGCTCTGCTCTATAAAAACCAGCAAGCTTACCTGCTACGCAAGTAGCCCGACAAACATATCCTTTTAAATGTTCTTCACCGACTACCTCCGGGCTTAATACTTTTGCTCGTTGATATGCTTTTTCAAATTCGTCCCATGCTTCGATATTTGTAGTAGTGTGTCTCCCTCGAGAACCTTTGCGAGGTTTTACTATTACTGGTTTTTGCAATTTATCAAAAATTTTTCTTCGATCTTTTTTGAAAATAGGTAAACTGTGACATGCAGGAATCGGAATATTTTCTCCCGCAAAAACTTTTTTCATATAAAATTTATCATCCCATTCCTCATTGTCATTGAGTGGGCGATGAGGCAGTGGCAAGCTATCGAAATAAATATATTTGCCTTGCACCTTTGCACGATAGTTGTCCGTATATTTTCCAAAGACAACTATCTGCTCCATATGTATCCCCCTATTCAGAGCTTCAGCCCAAATTACCTTTGATCGCAAAGTGGTGGCCTTTTCAGAATCCCGGGAAAGTCGGATTATTCTCATAGCGCGCAGAATATGGAAAAGTAACTTTAAAAAATAATCCACCCCGTCTACAGCAAACTGAGGCACCAAACGGGAAAGTTTGCCAAAAAAAGGATCAACAAACATTGAAATCACACCCCCAGTATATGAAAATGCATGGTTTATGGGAGCATCTCCGCAGTAAGCACAATTTGATTTGGATGATGTGTGTTTTTGCATTGAAACTACAAAGAGACAGCAATGCTGTCTCTTTGGTCTTAGTGGCCTCCGAAGGACATGATAGTTGTAGTTTTTTAAATCCTTTTAAAGCGACCTTTAATTATTATACTACACATGTAAGGGGACCCCTTGCCCCCTGTGGATAACATGTAAGGGGACCCCTTACATGTTGGGGTAAGGGGTGGGGTAAGGGGTCCCCTTACCCCTTGGCCTTACACCTTGGCCTTTCCTAGGATGTGTTCTATGACGTGGTGCATCTTGGCACCTACGGAAGCGCAGGCTTTTGCAAAATGAGATTGTGGGTCTAGATCGGGTGAGAATTCAAGCTCCTCGAGATATACTCCCCTCTTTGGGTGAAAAACAAACTGAGCAAAAAGGTAATGCGGAGCAGGCACATATTTATGCAAACTTTTAGCGAGATTTACTGCTTTTTCTTTTTCCGCTTTCCGACCTTCAGTAGGAGGAAAAACATACGTCTCCTGCCCACGAAAACCAGCCACCGAGTGAAGTTGTATTTTTTCTCCTCCAACGTATTCTTCAATCAGAATACTTCGGCCGTAACCCACCCCGTCCGCTAGAGCATTTGAAAGCTCGGGAAAAGTCCTTACTAGTCGGGCGCCTTCTTTAGCGCTTCCTGGATACAATCTCACTTGCCAAGGTGGAGAGAATTTTTCAAAAATTTCTGAGGATTTTTTTAAAATAAATTTTTCAAGCGGACCATCTATGTCTTGTTGATACTCGGGAATTAGAATGTGCCGAGGAATTCGCACTCCTATCTCTTTCATACTCTCTTCAAACATTTTTCTCCCAGAGATTGATAAAGAAGCGATACCGCCTGAGGCATTCACCACCGGTACATTTCCTATTAATAAGTGCTCATGATTTCGAGTAGTATCCCAAAACACATCTGCCTTTTCTGCAAAATTTTCTGGGCTCGCTGGCACGCCTCTAGCATGCCATGCTCCATTTTTGTCGATAAAAATATCAATCGGCTTCCATGCATGAGAAAGTCGTTCAAATACATGTGCGATTAAATCGCTTCCTTCTTTCAAAGAAGCGTTGTAATGTTTTTTCCCTCCACGAATGATTCCGATTTTTCGATGCGCACCCTTTTCCATGTCTAAAATTATAACAGAAAAAGCTCGCCATTAGCGAGCTTTTTCTTACTGTCCTTTGTTTTGTTTCGTTCCTTAACTTGGGTCTTTGCCTCATGTCAGATTCCTTTTAGGACTGAAATCATTGTCCATTGTACAGTCAATTGAGCTGTACAATATCGACTCAATAATTCTTTCCCGCATAAAGCAGAAAAGAAGATTTTCAAATTGAATTATTCCACGACCAGCTTCCGCTAGCCGTGCCTTGTTACGACTTATTCCCTGTCACCGAGCTTACCGTAGTCCCTGCGAACGCAGAGCCTTCGGGTACTCCCGGCTCCCTTGAATTGACGGGCGGTGAGTACAAGACTTGAGAACGTATTCACCGCGGTTTAGCTGACCCGCGATTACTAGCAATTCCAACTTCATGGAGTCGAGTTGCAGACTCCAATCCGAACTTAGGCCACTTTTAGACGATTAGCTCAGAGTCGCCTCGTCGCTGCGCGTTGTAACGGCCATTGTATTATGTGTGTAGCCCAGGGTATCAAAGGGACATGCTGACCTGGCGTCATCCTCTCCTTCCTCCCCCACCAAAATTCGCGAAGTTATTGCGAAAAAATTTTCGCGCTTCGTGCGCTTTGGTGGGGGCAGTCTCGTGTGACACTTGTAACACACAACGAGGGTTGCGTTCGTTAGCCCACTTAAGGGTACAATTCAAACCACGAACTGACGACGGCCATGCATCACCTGTCCTACAGTCTTGCGAGGGATCTAGTTTCCTAGACCTTTCAATAGGATTTCTAACCCTGGTAAGGTTCTTCGTTTACCATCGAATTAAACCACATAATCCACTGCTTGTGCAAGTCCCCGTCTATTCCTTTGAGTTTTAGCCTTGCGGCCGTACTTCCCAGGCGCTTCTCTTAACGCGTTAGCTAAGGCTCTCAGAGGGTCGATACTCCGAAAACCGAGAGAAGATCGTTTAGGGCGTGGACTACTGGGGTTGATTTTGTTACTTTCATAATTAAATTATGAAGGGTAAAACATTTCTGTTTACCTCTGTATGTTGCCATACAGTCCGGACTATATCTTTATCTGAGCTTTCTTGAAATTCTATTTTCTAGAACTTCTCTAATTTCTTTTTCAGAAAAATTTCCTAAAGAAATTAACTCAGATATCCAGCGTTCTTGAACTTGAGAGTCTTTATAGATGAGGAGTATTTTATAAAGCATGCTTTTTGTATACACATGCGGAATTATAATCCTGAGGAATTTTTTTAGTTCCTCAGAAGATCGAATCCAAATCCTCCACTTATCTTGATTTGAAACTCGGCCAATTTTTGTTTCAATATTCCAAACTTTTCTAAAATATTGATGAATGATTTCCACTTCTTCAAAGGAAAAACCATCCGTACAAATCACTCCCTGGCGGGAATCAGATACAAGGGATCCATCATCTTGCCACCATATCGCAAGCGACAAAGGAGACAATTGATTTAGCCATTTTCTTGTTACCCGAACTTTAGTACCTGAAACTCTGTGATGAGTTAGATTATAAATTTCAGTCAAACAAGCCAATGCCCTGCTCTGAAAACGGTATTTGGCCGTTCCCCAACCATCTGGCTTTTTTTCACTACCTTGAAGCCAATAACAAGATTCACCTGAAATTTCTTTTAACATGTCCATCTTCCAAAAGAAATATTCCTTTTGTTTAACGGAATGCCTGAAAGAAAATCGAGGACTTTTGTATTTTGGATTTATGGCCAAAGAGCCATCTCCCAAAAGTGACCCGAGAATGATGTCTCGAACATTTTTTGACAAAGGTGTTATTTTCATATTTATTAATGTTAATAACTCCTACTATCTTTTCTCAAATTCATAGTCTCTACGGGGTTTGATATAAATATCAAACTTCCCTCGGGGTTGTCCATACGAAATCAGTAAATTTCATATTGTATGGAGTTTCACCGATATAGCTAGATTGCAATCTTGTGTCGCCACAAAAAAGAGACACCTTCGTCACTATTGTAATGCGGTGACGGGATTATCTAATCCCATTCGCTACCCACGCTTTCGTGCTTCAGTGTCAAATATGCGCCAGCGTACTGCTTTCGCCTTCGGTGTTCCCCATGATATCAACGGATTTCACCCCTACACCATGAGTTCCGTACGCCTCTCGCACTTTCAAGTCCTGCCGTTTCTTCCGCGGTTCTTGGGTTAAGCCCAAGGATTTAACGAAAGACTAACAGAACAACCTACGCACCCTTTACGCCCAATAATTCCGGATAACGCTCGAGGCTCTCGTATTACCGCTCCTGCTGGCACGAGATTAGGAGCCTCTTATTCATGAGGTACCGTCAATAAACTTCTTCCCTCATAAAAGATCTTTACGTCCCAAAGGGACTTCATCAATCACGCGGCGTCGCTCCATCAGACTTTCGTCCATTGTGGAAGGTTCTTGACTGCAGCCACCCGTAGGTGTATGGACCGTGTCTCAGTTCCATCGGTGGGGGTCAGCCTCTCAGCTCCCCTAGACGTCATAGCCTTGGTAGGCCATTACCCTACCAACTAGCTGATATCGCACAGGCCTTTCCCAGAGCGTTAAAACTTTACTCTTCCGCCAATTGGCGGAAGAGACCATCGTGTATTAGTCCGGATTTCTCCGGATTATTCACGACTCTGGGGGAAGTTCCTATGTATTACTACCTCGTTCGCCACTAACCAGCAAACCCAATCCAGAAATCCATCTGTCTCTTGTATTGCTACTCAAAACTTCTTTCATCCATTCATGGGACTGATTCGTTCGACTTGCATGCCTTAGCCACGCCGCCAGCGTTCATCCTGAGCTAGGATCAAACTCTAACTAAAAGTTAGGCTGTCATTTTAAAAAATTGACAGTGGAACGAAACAAAACAAAAAACAGTATTGTTTTTGTGTTTTAATTTCTTGTTCCTAGCTCTGATTATTTATTTACAAAACTTCTTGAGACTTGCTTGCCGACTTGAAATGTCGGCGTTCTCAATTTTATTCAATCATATTGTCAAAGTTCAAACAAAAACGCCTATCCGTATGGATGACGTTCTTGTGTATATTATACTAAGCGAAAACTAAAGTCAAGCCTAATTTAAGCCTTAATTTCCAATCAACACCGCTCGGCTCTTTGCGCCAAAGATTCCATCAGCCACAAGGCCTTTTTGAGTTTGAAAAGCCTTTAGGGCAGACAGAGTGGCTTCTCCGAAATATGTGGTTTCAGAACCTGCATCTTGCACTTTGAAGCCTTTTCGTCCCAACATTTGTTGAAGACACTTTACTTCGCTATTATTCATCCCCTGTCTAAGAGTTTGAGTAAAATTACATACTGCAGAAGATTGAGTTGAAGTGACATTTGGTTCTACTGTACCAGTAATGGTAGAAGTAGTTGCCATGTTGTTAAAAGCGCTCAGTGCATTTGCTGAAACATTAATTGTTGAAGTAGAAGATGGGACTGGAGCCAATACCCTCACGCTCAAGCTACTCTGTGCACTCTGACCATTTTGATTGGTAACAGTGAAGGTAGGATTGTAGTTTCCGGCCACACTATACACATGAGTGAAAGTCGCAGTCTGACTCATTGTTTGTGATGGAGCTGGTTTATAAGTTTCATCACCCCATACTACGCTGTAGCTGAGATTTCCTCCGCTTGAATCAGAAGCTATGACTGTCCATGTTCCTTGCTGACCGACATTCAATGATTGAGGACCAGAAACACCACTAATGACAGGGCCAACTCCAGTAGGGTTAGTTACATTTACTCTCACTGATCCAGTAGCAGTCATTCCATTTCCAGTACAAGAAATATGGAAAGTAGTTGAAGCTCTCATTGGGCCAGTGTTGAATACCCCGGAAGTTGGCTTTGGAGATGTCCAACCTGTGACACCACCATTCATAGTACAGCTTGTAGCATTCTGTGAATTCCATCGAATAGTTGTGGAACCATTGTAGGGTACTGTAGTCTGTCCAGCAACGATAGTTACATTTGGAGGTAACGCGTTAGAGGCGATAATCCTGAAATGAGAATTACTTGAACCACATTTATTTGTGGACTTTTCACAAATTTCAACCATATATGAACCTTCAGGCACGACACGATCGTTCGATACTCTTCCTACGATCCATGAAAAAGAATTGGAACTTAATGCCACGTTATCGGATATAACATATGGTTCAATTAAAGAACTCACAGCCTGACAGGCTACCATCGGAGAACTTCCGCCACATCCGCTATAATAATCTGGTACAAGTTTGATTGAATAATACCTAATCGCGTCGGTAGTGTAATTGTAATCATCCTGCCATTTTATTGTCTGTGCGGTTCCCTTCATCCACGCTTCCCCTCCTTTTGGAGAAAGGACGGTGACGGGTGGATTAATTACGATGACTCTGACTGACGCTGATGCCTTCTGACCGCTGGTGTTAGAACATGTAATGTGAAATGTTGTAGTCTGATTGATTTGGTTAGCTAAAAATATTCCCGTAGTTGGCTTCGTTCCCTGCCAACCGCTTATTCCTCCATTTGCTACGCAAGTAGACGCATTTCTAGACGTCCAAGAAATTACACTAGAATTCCCTTTAGGAATAACAGAAGGGTTAGCATTAATAACTGCTGATGGAAGATTGGAAATTGTTCCACCTACTCTCACACTCAAGCTCGTCTCGGCACTCTGACCATTTTGATTGGTGACTGTAAAGGTAGGGACATATTCTCCAGCTGTACTATATACATGTGTAAATGTAGCTGTCTGACTCATTGGTTGTGGTGGAGCTGGTTTATAAGTTTCATCACCCCATACTACGCTGTAGCTGAGATTTCCTCCGCTTGAATCAGAAGCTATGACTGTCCATGTTCCTTGCTGACCGACATTCAATGATTGAGGACCGGAGACACTACTAATAACGGGACCTCCTCCGGTTACTACTCCTCCATTACAAGGCAAGCCTGTCAAAGGACTATATCCCATAGTAGAAGTACATCCTGCTGGCAATACGGGTCCGACAAAGCATGGCAGTCCAGTGAGAGGACTGTACCCCACAGAAGAAGTACATCCTGCTGGAAGAGTAGAAAGGATTACTGATACTGACTTAGAAACTGTGGAATTATTTAATCCCTTGGCGGTTAGTGTATAAAGTCCCGTCTGAGGATGAAGCAATTCAAGTTTTCCGGAAAGTGGTAATCTTGTTGGAGTTGAAACATTTGAAATACTTAGAGAAGAGCAGTTTGTAGTTGTCCAAGCAAGTGAGGCTCCTACGTTGTTTGCAATAGTAGCAGAAGTAAGTCCATTCACGGTAAAACTGGAAATGTGACAGCTTTTGGATAACGGGTTTATTGCTGCGGTCGGAAGAATAGGAGCTATGTCGTTTACTGGCATAGTAGAAGCGCTCTGACTTCTATATGAGGCTACTGCGCGAGCAGTAAGAGGTCCATAATATCCCGTGACATTTCCAGGAGCAAGCAAACCTTTTTCTATAAGAATGCTCTGAATTGTTTTTACATCTTCACCTCTTGAACCCACTGTATAATTTTTACTCAAAAGAGTATCAAGCGAAGTGGAAGTGACCGCTTGCGCGTTATTCAAACCAAAAGAGAACATCAAACCAAACACAAACAAACCAAGTATTATTTTTTTCATTTATCTTTTTATAAACTAATAATAATTAATAAAATAAGCACTTTATAAGACTATGTATTATGACGATTGTAAATACTAAAATCTGACAACGCTAAAGGACCTACAACGCCTTGCAGTCTGTGCCCTCCGGTAAAAATTCTGCTATGGCCCAATGGGGCTCGTCGCCAGCAATGTAATGACACAGCCCTACGGAAGCTCCTACCTCTACCCATTTTTTGTATTCTTCCCAGCCAGTTGGTGGAGTGATGTCTACCGCAATTCCGAGAGCATGATCGCTCTTGCAGGCAGGCGGAGTACCACCATTCCAAAATGCATGCTTCTTGGCTTCACCGTCAATAAATTTTCGATCAAAATATGAAAGCTTCCCGATTTTTTGCGGATCAATGTGTCCATCAAAATCTTCACACAAATATCCTTCAGTGTAAGAATACCCATTCATCCATCTCCACAATTCCCAAACCGATCGGATATGCGCACCGTATTCGGCCGGTCGATATACTTGGCGAATGCGAAGAGGCTTGCCCCATTTTTTTTCAAATTCTAAAACTAGCGGACGCAATTCAGACACTGCACCCGACCAATCCACTGCCGGATACGGATCCGGACCATTCCATTCCACATATCCTGGAATTGAAACCAGTGAAAGTAAAACTGCGGCAAGAAGTGCTTTAAACATTTATTTTTGAGAAATCGTGTATCGGTCAAGAATAGCTTCAAACATAAGTGGGGCCACGATGGTGGCATCTGATTCAATCACGAACATTGGGGTGTCTTTTGTAAGCTTGTCCCAAGTAATTTTTTCATTTGGTGTCGCACCAGAGTATGAACCATACGAAGTAGTACTGTCAGAAATCTGGCAAAAGTATCCCCAGGGTCGAGCTTCTTCTTTGAGATCATATTTTATTGAAGGCACCACACAGATTGGAAAATCTCCTGAAATTCCTCCACCGATTTGGAAAAAGCCAAGACCAGGGCCGTCTTTGGAAAGTTCTTTATACTGGTCGTATAAATACATCATGTATTCCACGCCTGTCTTCATTACTGTCGGACTTACTTCCCCTGCTTTACAGTATCCCGCAAAAATATTTCCGAGTGTAGAATCTTCCCAGCCTGGTACTACGATTGGCAAATTTTTTTCTGCAGCAGCCAGCAACCAACAGTGTTCAGGATTTCCTTCGTATTTATCTTTAAGCTCATCTGAAAGAAGTATTTGATAAAAATATTCATGAGGAAAATATCTCTCCCCTTTCGCTTCTGCATCTTTCCAGCGTTTCAAAATAATAGGTTCAACTACGCGGAATGCTTCTTCTTCTGGAATCGAAGTGTCGGTCACTCGTCGCTCACCGCGCTCCAATATTTTCTCATCGTCCTCTTTTGTAAAATATCTATAGTCGGGATAATCTTTATAGCTATCATGAGCCACTAGTCTGAATACTGATTCTTCGAGATTGGCTCCCGTGCAAGAAATAGCATGAATCTTTCCATTTCTGATCATGGGTGCAATAGTTACTCCCATCTGAGCACTAGACATAGCGCCACCCATAGCGAGCATCATCTTTCCTCCTTGATCCAGATGTTCTTTGTATGCGATAGTCGCATCCTTCATCTGACGGGAATTAAAGTTGTGGAATAATTTTTTGAATAAATCGAGCACAGCGAATTGATTTGACATAGATGTATTATACAAGAAATTTTAATCTAATGTAACTGTATTTATCACGCTAATAAAATCATTTTCGCTTATACCAATCCCACAAAACCCTAGCACTGGAAAGGGACCTTTTTTTAATTTGAAATAAGCTACGTGCTGAGGTCCCTGCATTTCATCTGTCGTATTATATTTATATATATAGCGAACACCTTTCGCATTTGTCATTTCAGCTTCTGTCGGATAGCTTTTTGCTTCCCCGCAGTCTGTACCTCTTCCCGCAGAATAATCAGGTGTCATACCAGCAAAATAGAAAACTGGATCTTGAAATGAAAGATATCCTCTCATGCTTAGCCCTTTCTCACCTTCCCCAATTAAAGGATAGTTGTTCCACGTTTTTACACCTTCAAAAGCTAATGGATTAAATGAAAAACCAAGGTCAGGGTTTCTATAAAGCTGAGCTTGCTGTTGGTTGCTTGTCTCCACCGTCTGATTTTGTCCATTTTGAGAAAGTTTATCAAATGGAGATTCAGAATATTTTGGCACCGCACTCTTTTCTGCTCCCAAATAATATGAACCCGCTGCGATAGCGATTCCGAGTAACACGACTATCACGATACTTGTTGTGGTAAAACCTTTGTTGTTTTGCATTTTTTTAATCTAAGAAAGTTACGGTAAGCACTGCTGATAAATCGCAATAATGCTTGTTCCCTTAATATCAAAATAACTTGTAGGCCCAACGAACTGGCTATTATAATCTTTGTTCTTTATATTAGCATTTATACTTGATAGGAAACTCGAAGTATTTTCGAGAACATCAGCAGTGGTACTATTTCCGTCTGGGCCTGCTCCACAAATATATGTTTTGGTGGCATTTGTTACAGATAAATTTCTAATCATTGTGTTTTGATTAATAAAAAATCCACCACTACTATCCACTCCGGGCAACCAATTTGGATTATGAGTTAAGAGATCCACTGCTAGGGTCCAACTTGTACTACTGTTGGTTTGAATTGATTTTACCGCACCTGGTTGATTGTTAAAATTCTCTGTATTTACTTGTTCACTGCCTGCGCCGACGTTTGACGTAGGTGTCACAGGGTTATCGACTGACTTAACATCATCTACGGGCTCAGGGTAAACATCGTTATAAACATTAGGCGGATACTCTTGCACCGCACTCTTTTCTGCTCCCAAATAATATGAACCCGCTGCGATAGCGATTCCGAGTAACACGATCATCACAATACTTGTCGTTGTAAAACCTTTATTGTTTTGCATTTTTTATTAAATAAACTTTTAATTTCTAACGGTCTCTGTTGAGACAGAACGAGAACCCGCGGTAGAAGGCGACGTCCCTCTGTTCACTGGTCCTTTTGTTGGTAATTTTATGGATTCCTCTCGTTGTATTTTTACGGGTCCTTTCACTCCATCTCTAGGTGTTGGACTCACTACAGTTACGGTGACAGATTCGGACATAAATCCTCCTCCCACCACTGCACTCATGCATCGTATTTCATATAAAGTGGTCTCGAGTGGATACACTACTTGTTGTCCAGAAGATGGAAGAACTCCTCCGAGTCCTCCTTGACCAAAACAATATGCTACGTTTTGTGCATTCCAAGTAATGATTGAAGACTGACCGAGATTAATAGAAATCGGATTTGCGGAAATAGAGACAGTAGAAGTCGCTCCTACTCTAAAAGGTGTATTTACTGAAACATTGTTGGAGTACACATTTATATGATAGTCGCCATTAGAAAGCGGAACTGTGTGGCAATTACTTTTGTTGCAAGTATTCATTACTGCAGGAATGACATATTGAAAACTTCCATTTGAAACAGAAACTATCTCTGTGTCGGACCATGAATTATTTCCCGTGAGAGTGACGGCAGTATGAGTAGAATTAAAACCTGTACCAGTTACGGTGACCACTGTACCTGCCTGACCTGAAGAAGGAGTGGCGTTAGTAATCGAAAGCGGATTGTCTACAAAAACCTGAAATGTTTTTTTTCCAATCTGTCCGGTGGTTTTATTTTTCACTTTAAAAGTTACAGGATAATTTCCGAGCGTAGTAGTGGCAGGTACTTTAAACGTCCCCCATCCCATCTTGGTCTGGCCGGGTAAGATACTGACGGTTGAAGTATTCTCATAGGACCATCCAGCTGGAAGCCCGAAGGAAACTTCAAAATCAGAATTTCCGCAACCAAAGTGATCATTATTTCTTATATTAGCAGAGACAAAACTAGCACCTCCAATGCTCACCGATGTATCATTTATTAAATTTGTGATAGACATTGGTCCTCGAGTGCAGGATGGGTTGCTTATATCCACCCTCATGCTGATAGCATTGCGAGGTCGAGAGATTCCAAGAGGAGCGTGCAAAGTAATTCCTTTTCCTTGATCATGAAATATCGCTAATGAATTTCCAATTGAGACAGGATTCAATGTGACATTCTTCATATTGTTGGAAAGATGAGATGCTTCGGGACTCATATCCAAAAGCTGTACAGTCGGAACCGCAGTATTTCCTATTTGACTGACAAAGGCTCCGTACTGATTTATGGAAAGCTCAGGCTTTCCAAGGCTCAAATCATATCCCATGATTCTCCTAAACTCCACAAAAAACGGTGCTTCGTTTGTACCATTAATATATATCTTTGCGATCTTTGATCCTCCATTCATCTCGAGAGGTGTAAGAGTAAAAGACCCCGATTGAGTAATATTTAAAATTTGATTTTCCGACAACCAGCCAAGCTTCTCTTTGAAATATGCATTGTAGTGCAAAGTATGACTTCCTGTAGCCATCGCATCGTAATGATTGCCATATTCAAAGTGCTGACAGTTTCCATATATTACTTCTCCATCACAAATCCAACTATTAGAGTGCCCCACTCCGAGCGCATGGCCCATCTCGTGAGAAAGAACTAAATCTAAATTTGTCCATGGAAAAACATGTGTACCCCAATCGGAAGGTTGGTCGTATCGATAAAGACCTACAGTAGTTTTTGATAAATGATATGTCTGACCTCCATATGTATGCGGTGCTTTTCCAACGGAAGAACATCCTCCTGCCATGTCATTTCTTAAAATGAGTACTCTATCGTAGCTCGCAAGATTTATATTATGAGTAGAAAAAATATTATTGTACTCTGCCTCACTTGGTGTCTCACATTCAGCTACATTTCTGTTTATCGGAACCCATCCAATCACTTTTCCTGAGAAAGAAACTTTTCCGTAGGATTGCTCTTTCATGAAACTCTGGAATCTACTTTTGAAAACCATATTGTGCGCTTCGGCTGGGGTAAATGGTTCTGAGTCACTCGGAAAACTTTTCATCAATATGACGAGCGTGCGCTGATCCCCAACAGAATCTTTTATGGCGGAAATGACGTTATGATTTTTTTTCTCGCTTACTAGCTCTACGGGGTTACGAACCGTGTCTACTGCAATTACATCATTTTTTAATTTACCTTTTATTTTTACGATTGAACCAGCCTCAAAAGGTAGCTCCTGATTAGACTCAAAAGAGTATCTTTTTTCGTTAGTGTCTATATAGTAGAAATTTTTGCTGGATTTATTAGCAAAATCGTCTATATGAAATATGGAAACTTCTCCGACAATCTCGGTTTCTGCCTCCGATACGGAAACTGGGGCTGCTAGCAAGGGCGTAGTAGCAAATAGCACTATATATAAGGCTAAAATGATGGTCGGAGCCCAGCTCTTCACATTATTCAAATTCATGGTCTAATTATACTCCTTTTTAAGGGAAATTGCAACGTGTAAGGGGTCCCCTTGCGTGTTAAAGGGTCCGCCTTCGCCTCTGGCGAAGGTGGACCCTTGGAGGGGAACCTTGCATGTTGCAATTTGGCGGGGGTTATGTAATACTTCTTCCCATGCAGCTATTGGCTACCAGTCTGCCCTACGTGCAGATAATACTGTCAGTAATATTGGTTACATCTATTCTGCTCCAACAAACAGGAGCCGGAGTAGGAGGAGCGCTCGGAGGAGGAGATTCCAGTTTTCACCATGTCCGCCGAGGCTTTGAAAAGTTTCTATTCATCTTGTCCATCATTTGCGGAATTCTATTTGCCCTTTCAGCTGTTCTCACCATCATGGTGCGATCCGGCTTCTAGTTTTTCAGCATTTATCTAAATCATGCAAAAAATATTTGATTTCATACGCAATTTAAAATTGCCTTCAAAAAAGGACTTTCTCTTGGCGTTTTCAGCTTTTTCAAAAAAAGAATGGGTGATTCTTTCGGTGCTGACTTTTGCATTTTTAATAAGCTCATTTATTCTGCTTCATGACTTGAATCAATCATTTATGGTAAAGACTCCACTCCGAGGAGGAAGCGTCACAGAAGGAATCGTGGGTACTCCCCGCTTCATTAATCCAGTACTTGCTTTCACTGACGTAGACCGTGATCTTTCAGCTCTAGTATATTCTGGTCTTTTACGAAAAGATCCTGAAGGTGACCTCATTCCAGACCTTGCGGAAAGTTACGAGATTTCAGAAGACGGACGTACTTACACTTTCACGCTAAAAGAAAAAGTATTTTTCCATGACGGTGAGTCTGTCAGTGCCGACGACATCCTCTTTACCATCAGTGAAATTAAAAATCCTGTCTTACGATCCCCTCTCAGTGCCAACTGGGACGGAGTGGAGGTAGAAAAGATTGACGACCTGACTGTCTCATTTAGATTGCGTGGACCGGATGCTTCTTTTATTGAAAATACCACAGTGGGAATTTTGCCCGAACATCTTTGGAATGGTTTTCCCTTGGAACTTTCAGATTTAAATATTAACCCAATTGGGTCCGGCGCTTTTCAAATAAAGAAAATGGGTAAAAGCCCTCAGGGTACTATCACCTCAGCTGAACTAGTTCCTTTCAAGAAATTTGCTCTAGGAAGACCATATATTAAAAAAATGGATATCCGTTTTTATCAAAACGAAATAGATCTGATTTCTGCCCTTGAAAGAAAAGAAGTGGAGCACATCTCCCAAATCTCTCCTAGAAACGCAGAACTCTTGGAAAGCAAAGGCTACCGAGTGGAGTCATATATTCTTCCACGAATCTTCGGTATTTTCTTTAATCAAAGCGAGAACCAAATTTTTACAGACAAAAACATCATCAGTGCTATTGACCTTTTGGTGGATAAAAATAGAATAGTAAGTGAGGTACTATATGGATACGGAAAAGTAATCAACGGTCCACTGCCAGACCCACTTTCAGTAAACGGAAATTATGGAGATACCCTGCCTCGCGACGAACGAATCACGCAAGCGGAAGAATTGCTAACCAAAAGTGGTTGGAAAAAGAACGCTGACGGAATTTGGCAAAAAGGAAAAGACAACCAGTCTCTCTCCTTTTCTATCTCCACCAGCAACTCAGAAGATCTGGTCCGAGCAGCAAACATCGTGAAAGAAGACCTTGATCATTTCGGCATACAAGTAGAAATAAAAACTTTTGAATCCGGAGATTTGAATCAGACTGTCATTCGCCCACGAAAATATGACGCCTTACTATTCGGAGAAATCGTCAATCGACAATCAGACTTGTTTGCATTCTGGCATTCGTCTCAGCGAAAAGATCCTGGGTTAAATGTTGCAATGTACACAAATGTGCGAGTAGACAAAATTTTGGAAGAAGCATTGATCACTCTCGACGAAGAGGTACGAGCAGAAAAATATAGCCAGTTTGAACAAGAAATAAAGAAAGAAAAACCAGCAGTCTTTCTATATAGTCCAAGTTTTATTTACGTAGTAAAAGGAAACGTCGAAGGAATTTCGAGTGAAAATCTCTCATCTTCCAAGGACAGATTTTTAAACTCCCATCTTTGGTATACAGAGGTGGACAATATTTGGAAAATATTTGCAAAAACTAATTAATTAATAACAGTATTATAAGAAAATAAATAATGACAAAGAAAACCAGATTATCATTCAGCTCGGTAAGTTTTGAAGCCCGCAAGGCAGAGCAGCCTGAGTTAAAAAGAGCACAGGGAGACAGGACGCACGGAGAGGATAAAGACAATAAAAGAAAATCAAGAAAAACTTCCACCTATCAATACACCAAGCGTGGCTTTAAAGATAGGCGCGGAGGTGGTGCACAAGCTGGCGGAAGAATGAAACCAAAGGGCGCCGGTGAAGGAAAAATCCCACCACCTGAAGAAGGAGTAGTGCGCATCATTCCGCTCGGAGGAGTAGAAGAAATCGGAAAAAACATGACCGCTATTGAAATCGGAAACGATATCATCGTGGTCGACGCAGGAATGCACTTCTCTACTGAGGAAACTCCTGGAGTAGATTATGTGATTCCAAACACTACATATCTCGAAGAAAGAAAAGATAAAATCCGAGCCTTGATTGTGACCCACGGTCACCTAGATCACATCGGAGGTGTGCCATTGGTGCTTTCCCGCATCGGCAATCCACCAGTGTATTCTCGAAACCTTTCTATCTTGCTCATGCGTAAGCGTGCAGCCGAATTTCCTCAACTTCCAAAAATGAAAGAGTACATCGTAGAAAAAAGCGACACTGTTACTCTAGGAAATATCAAAGTAAGATTTTTCGGAGTGACTCACACTATCCCCGACTCCATCGGTATAATGATAGAGACCAGGCATGGATTGATTGTGACTCCGGGTGACTACAAACTAGATCACACCGACGGCGTAGTTAATCCCGAAGAAGAAAAAGAGTATTCTATTTTTGATAAAGAAAAGGTGCTTTTGCTTTTGACTGACTCTACAAATATTGAAAACGAAGGATACTCCCTACCTGAAGCAAAAGTGCACCAAGGACTTGAAAATCTTTTACGAAGAGTAAAGGGCAGAATGATCATTGCGGCTTTCGCATCTCACATCACCCGCTTGGCACACGTAGTAAAGACCGCCGAGACCATGGGTAAAAAAGTGGCCTTGGACGGTCGCTCTATGAAGACAAATATCGACGTGGCTATTGAGGCCAATTTCTTTAAACCAAAAAAGGGCACCATTATTCCCCTGGAAGAAGTAGACAACTATCCTCCGGACAAAGTGGTGATCTTGATGACAGGAGCTCAGGGAGAAGAATTCGCTGCTCTAAACCGTGCGGCTACCAAGACTCATACTAAATTTAAGCTTCACAAAGGTGATACTATTATTCTTTCCGCTTCGGTCATTCCTGGAAACGAACGCGCAGTAGAAAAAATGAAAGACGGTATCGCCCGCCAAGGTGTAAAAATCATCAGCTACCGAACTCCGGGTGAAGACTTTGTGCACGCTACCGGTCATGGAAACCAAGAAGACGTAAAATGGCTACACAAAAAGACTCATCCAAAATTCTTTATTCCAATTCACGGAAACCACTATCGTCTCCAGCTTCACAAACAGCTTGCCATGGAACTTGGAATGCCTGAGCAAAATGTTGTAGTACCTGACAACGGTTCCATCATTGAAATATCTCCCGACGGAGAAAGAATTTCTATCCGAAAAGAAAAAGCTCCATCTGGACTGATGATGGTAGACGGAATTTCAGTGGGAGACGATCAAGACGTAGTCATTCGAGACCGAGTGATGCTCGCCCAAGACGGAATGTTTGTAATCATTGCAGTAGTAGATCAGGCTACTGGAAAACTTAAAAAATCTCCCGACCTCATTTCTCGAGGATTCGTCTATCTAAAAGAAAATCAAGAACTATTGCGCCAAGTCCGACTGCTTATCAGAAAAAATGTTGAAGATATCACTACCAAAACAAAGCCAGTTGATTTTGAATATCTAAAAGCAAACCTTGGAGAAAATATTTCAAAATATCTATACCAAAAAACCGCAAAAAGACCGCTAGTGATTCCAGTAATCCTAAACGTCTAAAACTAAAACACCTGCCAAGCGCAGGTGTTTTAGTTTCGAGCTTCTTCCAATGTTACTTCTATTGTTCTTTCTTTTCCTTCCCGCATAATACGAAGACTAACTTGATCTCCAACTTTTCTTTTTCTAATCAATGAAGCAAGCGTATGGTCCCGATCTATTTTCTCTCCATTTATTTCTAAAATAATATCGTTTTCAAGCAAGCCCGCTTTATCTGCAGGACCTCCCGAAATGACAGCGGGTTCGCCTGTATTAGCACCAGGGCGAACCAAGACACCATAATCTACAGAAAGGTTATTTCTCTCTTTTAACTCTCCATCTATCACCACGTAACGAAGACCAAGATATGGTCGAATGATTCTACCTTCACTTTCTACTGATTCAATGGCACCTTTCACTGCATTTATTGGAAGGGCAAACCCTACCCCTTGAGAACCTTGGGCCACCGCCACATTTACTCCAATCACTCGGCCAGCTAGATCAAGCAAGGGTCCGCCGGAATTTCCCGGATTAATAGCGGCGTCTGTTTGAATCACTTCATCAAGTACTTCTCTTGCCCCAGAAACACTTCCAGCAATAATAGATCTGGACAGACCGGAAACTACTCCTACTGAAACAGTGTTATCAAATTCTCCTAGAGCATTTCCAATAGCGATGACACTCTGTCCGACTTCCAACATATCCGAATCTCCGAGTGGAAGATATGGATATCCACCAATCCCTCTACTAAACGGAGGGTCGTTATCTTCTTCTTCATTCAATGGGATTGGCAAGATAGCTTTGCGATCAGATTCAATTTTTAAGAAAGCAATATCCAAAAGTGGATCGCGATCTACTACCACTGCACTGTGTTTCTTTCCATCATTTGTAAAAACAGTGTATTCTACATTTTCCGCATCTACCACATGCTTGTTGGTCACAATGAGACCAGTCGAAGAAACCAAAAAGCCTGACCCACTTCCGACTTCCCTTCTTTCTGTTCCATTTTGGCGATACTCTGGAGAATTATCAAAGAAAAAATCTGGTAAGCCAGGGAATAAATCTCTCCAAGGATTCGCTCGGGGAGAATATTCAAAAGTAGGCACATCGCGAGTAAGTACCACAGATACTACAGCAGGATTTGCTAGCTTTACAGCATTTACCACAGCATATTCCTGCGAAAAAGTGTTCATCACTGCACTCTGAGAATTTTCTGCTAAATACTCATCGGCAAAATATCTAAAAATATCCGCTCGGAAGTACCACGCAGTAGTGACAGTGATTAAAAGGAAAAATATAAAAAGGAGAAAACTAGTTGAAAGCACCAGTAAAAAATTTTTACTGAGCGAACTCCTTTCCTTCCTATATTCATGTAAATGATTTTCTTCCATTTCTTAAATTATATTCCAGTTTGTTTTCTAAGCAAACTATTTTTGAAAATGTTTTCTTTATAGGGTTTCAATCGGACAATCTCTGCTTTTATACTATTTGCTCTAAGCTTTTCTTCCAATCCTTCCACATAATCACTCTGATCATATCCTAGCGCAATGATATCTGGATCCTCTCTGGCAATATGGGAAATATAGTCGTTTTCTTCTCCCAATACTACCCTATCTGCAAGGCCTGATTTTTCTATTAAATCGTGCCTTTCTTCTTCCTTTAATAGCGGACGTACTCCTTTTATGCGAATTACATTGACGTCGCGAGCAATTGATACAGTCAAGGATGGAGATTCCGCCAAAGCCTTTGCCTGTCTAAAGAAATCCATATGGCCCTCGTGCAGACCATCAAAGGTGCCAAAAACCATTATTTTTGTCCTCTTGCTTTCCATATATATCTAGCATAGAATAAAAACGTGCCTTTAACAATTTAAGAAAATGTTTGGGGAAACCGGTGTGATTCCGGTACAGTGCCGCTACGGTATGCTCTCTCTGAGAGACAAGTCCGACTACCATTCATTTTTTCCGTCTCGATTTCGAGCGGATCCCGAGCAGGATATCCTAAATCTTTTTATTCTACTGATTTTTGGAACCATGATTCTGCCGGCGGCAGAATTTTTTTATTTATTAGCCAAATTTATTAGCCCAGTTATTTATTAGCCAAGTTTATTATTACTATGCAAAAAATTAAATCATTATCGAGTGCAGTGTTCGGCATCGGGTTCTTTTTATTAATCGCTTTTGTTTTTGGAAACCAAATTGCGCTGGCGGACGTAAACCTGATCATCCAAGATGGAAATGTGAAATTATTTGAAGGTGCAGTTGCTCTACCTGAAGGAGAAACGGTGGAGCTTACAGATAGTACTGGTACGCCTAGGACCATCGACGCAAAAAGCGTGCTATCTATTGTGAACACAGCCGATCTTCTAAGTGAAAATTTCAATATCTCGGAGTTACAGTATTTTTCTTCCTTCGAATCCCTCTATTTAAAATGCATCAACGGCTCCACGGGCAACAAATGCGATGACTGGCAATTTGTGGTAAATGGAAATTATCCTCAAGAAGGAATGGACAAAACAATTCTTTCTGGCAACGAAACAGTATACGTATATTTTGGATCTCAAAGTAAAATCACTCTCAGCGCAAGTTCCATCTACACAAACGGTACTGTCACGGTCACAGCTTTTTTATACGACTATGAAAACAATTCGTGGACCGCTCGAGGAGGTGTGACTATCGGGGCGACACAGCCAAATCCGAGTGACCCATGGACGCCACTTGAGATAGTGACTATGCCGGTAGATAACGAAGGAAAAGCAATTTTTTCTTCTCTTGCGGTGGGCACATATAATTTTGGAGTAAAGGAAGACTACTACTTTCCAACAGAGGAATTAGTGGTGACGGCAGCTCCATCCAGCGGCGGAGGTGGTGGGGGTGGCGGTTCCAGTGGTGGCGGTTCCAGTGGAAGTGGTGGTGGAGGCTCTAGCGGAAGTAGTGGTGGCGGAAGTTCTGTGACCCCAGCGAAACCAGTTACCACAACCAAGGAAGAAAATGATTCTAACTTCAATATAAATAATGCTTTCAAATATCTAGTTTCTCAGCAAGAAGAAGGTGGATCTTTTGGCGCAGATCTTTTCACTGAATGGACTGCAATCGCTTTTTTCGGAAACTCCGACTTCCCTCTTGAAAAAGCAAAACTCTTTCAATATTTGGCTACAAATAAACCGACGGGTAATACTCTGACAGACATCGAACGTCGAGCGATGGCCTTGATGGCCCTAGGACTAAATCCGTACGGAACAAACGGTGAAAACTATATTCAAAAAATTGTGGACTCGTATAAAGGCAATCAGTTTGGAGATACCGCACTGTACAATGACGACGTATTTGCCATCATCGTGCTACTGAACGCGGGATATTCGACAGAGGAGAAGATGATTCAAAATGCTATGTCATTTATTATTTCCAAACAAATGGCAAACGGTTCGTGGAATGATAGCCCCGACATGACTGGCGCAAGCATCGTCGCCCTTTCCAACTTTCCACTAAACTCTTCTGCAAAAAATTCTATAGCAAAAGCAAAAGATTTTTTGAAAAGATCGCAGAAAGAAAATGGAGGTTTTGGAAATGTTTCTTCTACCGCATGGGCTATGCAGGGCATTCTAGCCATGGGAGAGAAAATTGAAAATTGGAAACATGGAACAACCAAAAACACCGCTTACGGCTTTTTGAAAAATGTGGAAGATACAACTGGTGGGATAAAAAATGAAAATGAAAAAAACAAACTTTGGGAGACGAGCTATGTCCTTTCTTCCCTATCAGGAAAAAACTGGAATGAGCTTATGAAAAAATTTGAAAAGAAGGAGGGTGTGGGTGCAATCTTGTCGGTGCCAGCAAATCGCGCGGGGGTTGAGAATAATATTGGAGCATTTCAAGCAAGTCAGCGTTCACTGGCAAGCAGGGACGAAATCAGCCAAGAAATTAGAAGACAGCTCGAAGAGATGAGGCGGGCGGGCGGCGAGAAGTTAGGAGGTGGCGCGGGACTGACGGACGGCCAGAAGCTAGGGAATGACGCAGGATTGGCGCGTGGCGGCGAATCAGAAAAGTCCGCAGAACGAGAGGCTCCTCAGAAAAGAAACTGGCTAGTGTCCTTAGTCCGCAAAATCTTCGGCCTCTAGATGTAACATGTAAGGGGTCCCCTTGCATGTTAAGGGTCCCCTTACCCCCCTTACCCCTTTGGATATTCTTCTACTTGCCCTACTTTTCTTTCCAGAATGTCGGCCTTGCGAAGCTTTGCAATAATATTTTTTGGCGCAATATCGAAATTCTTTGCCCTATCCAAGGCTTCATCTACGATCCACAAATCTTCAACAGAAACCTCCCATCCTTTTTTAAACACACGCATATCAAGAGGCTTCGAATACTGCCTGAGGGTCTTCTTCCCGTTATATAAAAAATATTCATGAAAATACGACATCACTAATTCGCGAATATTTTTGTACACCGGATCTCTATATCGCAAAACAGCATGATTAGTTTTCGACAGTGCGCCCCACAATCCATTTATTTTAAAAGGAGCTATCACATGGTCCATATCATCACTAGTCGTTTTCAAATGAAGCAAAAGCGGAGTGTGTCCGTGTTGCGATAAAATATAAGCACCGAGAAGTGCCCCTTCAAAACAATGCGCATTCTTTTCGCGAAGAGTACGGAGTGGAGATTTAATAGTATCGTGTCCGTCCTTTTCAAAATTAAAAGGAAGTTTATTTAAAAAATCCTGAATCTTCGCTGGAGTGTTCAGACTCTTTATCAATTTTTTTTCTTTTTGTGTAAACTGTGGTTGATTATTCATATTCCATTGTAGCTGGAGGCTTTGGAGTAAAGTCAAAGAACACTCGCACTATTTCTCTGTGACTAGTCAGAGAAGCGACAATCTCCTCGCATATTTCTTTATTTAAATAAAATCCTTTTGCAGTCATGAAATCAACTGTTTCTACAGTACGGACAGCCATTGCGTATCCATATACTCTTCCATCCCCTTTTACGCCGACAGTCTTTACCCCGAGCAATGAAACGATTGTCTGAGAAATCATTTCATATACACCATGTTTTTGAAGAATATTTTTTACGGAGGTATCTGCATCTCTGACAATCTCGAGCAACTCAGATGTAATAGGAACTCCAACAATTCTTAAAAAAAGTCCGGGGCCTGGAAATGGTTGGCGTTTTGCAACTAGCTCTTCTAATCCAAACTCTGAAGCAAGCTCCCTGATTTCAAATTTAAAATAATCAGAGAGAGGCATTATTTCCTTTAACCCTAAATCAAGATCAACATTGTGATGCGTTTTAATCATGGCAGAGCCTCCCTTGCTTCCTGACTCAATCAAGTCCGTGGCTAAAGTACCTTGAATCATATGAGTAGCATCGTAAGACTTGGCTACTTCACGAAATACTTCACCATATACTTGGCGAAATTTTGCCCGCTTTTCTTCTGCGTCAATCGTTTTTCCAATCTCTTCGATAAATCGCTCCTTGTATTTTGTTATTATTTCCAAAGGTATCTTCGCCTTTTGAGCTATTTTTAAAACTGCCTCCACTTCACCTTCACGCATACCTCCTGTATCGATCATGAAAGCTTTTAAACGATTCCCCAGCACCGGAGAGAGGATCGCTGCGAGAGTAGTAGAGTCTACTCCACCAGAAACACCGATGATGGCTATACCATCCGGCCCCAATTCCTTTTCAGTGTTCTCTCGAATTTCTTTAATAACATCACTTTTAGAATAATCTTTTTCACATCCGCAAATTTTTTCAACAAAGTTTAATAGAATCTGATTGTCATCTTCTGTTTGTTCTACTTCTGGATGAAATTGCACTCCGTAAAACTTTCTAGAAGAATCTTCCATTGCTTCAATGACTGAACCATCTTTTGACGTAGCAACTATTTGAAAACCAGCTGGCGCAATTTTTACAGAATCTCCATGACTAGACCAAGCTTTGATTTTTTTGCCAACATTTTGAAAAAGATGGCTCTTGGTGTTTTCGCCCACTTCTACTTCTACTGGTCCATACGACTTTCCTTCTTTCACTTGATGCACAGCATTTCTGTCGGAAATATACGCGAGCCACTGCATGCCAAAACATATTCCAAATATAGGAATTTTTAGTTCTAAAATCTCTTCGGGAATTTTTGGAGCATCAGCGTCGTATACGCTGGCACTTCCACCGGACAATATTATGCCCTTTGGATGGTTTTGCCTTACCCATTCTAAAGTTTCATTGGGAGAAAGAATTACCGAAGAAAAACCGAGATAGCGCAAACTTCGCCTGATTATTTCTGTGTATTGCGAACCCAAATCCACCACGGCAATTTGCGCCTCTTTATTTTTAATTTCCATATCAGTATTCTAGCACGTGGACCCTGTGGATAACATGTAAGGGGACCCCTTACATGTTATCCACAGGTAAGGGGTCCCCTTACACCTATTTTTGCGCCTTAAAAACATATCGGCCGATGAGTACGACCACCAAGGTGATAACTATCGCATATATAAATTTTACCCAGACTTCATCTTTAGAAAATGGAAAGACCGTTTCGATCAGCGTCCGTATCGCATCATTCCATGCAAGACCCGACACTAATCCAAGTCCCGCTAAGATGTACCCTTTTGATTGATTCTGCAGGGCTTTTCGTAAAGTCTCTTTTTCCTTTTTTTCTTCTTTTGTTATTTTTTCGTTTTCCATATTTCTTAATATTTGTGGATAAAGTGTAAGGGGTCCCCTTGCATGTTATCCACAGGTAAGGGTGGTGGGTGTGTAAAGGGTCCGCCTTCGCCTTTGGCGAAGGTGGACCCTTTTAGAGATTTCTCTTTCCGTAAAAATGCACAACCGATAGGAGCACTATCATAGAGAAGAAAGAAGTCATCGAAAGCATTGGTATCGAGATGTATCCGCCGAAGACTGAGACTAGCTGTTGATAGCAAGAAATACCAGAAGCATCGCAGGGTGCATTTACATCTCCAAAGTAATATACGAATGTCTGATAGATGGAAATGACGAATCCCACTAGGAGAAGCGGTAACGCATATTTGATCACTTTCTTATCCTTTTCCCATAGAGCTACTCCAAAAAGAAATACTTGCGGGAAAAGAAAGATTCTCTGATACCAGCACAATGCACATGCTAGGAATCCTACTACTTCGGTATATACCATCGAAAAAAGCGATGCGAAAAGCGAAATAAGAAATCCTAAAATCAAAAAGTGCTTGTCTACGTAATCAAGAAAAGCATTTTTTCTTGGTCCAAAAAAGAGCATGAAAAGCGTAAGCACGGAAAAGAACTGCAGCGCGATAGCTCCTGCTCCAAGAAACATATTTAAGTTGTTTATTGCTTGGAATGTCATAGTTTTTTAAATTATTCTACTACCTCCGCCTCCAATCCTGTCTGATCTTCTCCTAGCTCAGCTGAAGGTTCCAAAGAGCTTTCTCCGACTTCTTCAGAAGACACATCCACCGGAGCATCACTTGGCAACTGGCAAGAAGTCTTTTCAGCCAAAGTCTCTAGAGGCACTAGACCATTTAATCGGCTTCCATCAGCAAATACCCAAGTAGGATAGTTGGCAATTTCTGCTTCTCTACATACTGCCGTCTGGGACTGTCCATCTGGAGTAGAACACTCAGTGTATGGCATATATTTAACAGAAGAACCAAACATATCCTTTTGCTGTTTGCAGTAAGGACACCAAAAAGTTCCATAAAACATCGCACCCTGTTCGGTCAAACATTGCGCAAAAGAATCATATTGTCCGTCTTTTACTGCTGGACCACCGCTTCCTTGACGAATAATAACAGTCACCACTGTGGCAAGAATCAAAAACGCAATCACTCCCACGAAAATTTTTACTTGTGTATTCATAAAATTATATTTTAACTTCTAAGCGACAGAGCCAAAGCCATGCCGAGCAGTCCGATATCACGCACTGCAATTTCTCCTAATCCTTCACCCATAATAATGGTTGCGACGATAGAAAGGATCATTATAAAAATTACAAACGCTGCACTTCTTCTCTTCCAATCAAACACCAATGCAAGCCCAGCCAATACTAGGATCGCTCCATGAGCCATCACCATATATCGCGCCATTTCTCCGCTTACATTTAAGAACTGTGGAATAAAAGCAGTCCAGCTTGCTGGATTTGTAAATTCATTTACCCCAAACCAGATCACTACAAAGGCTAGAAACAGGCTGAGGACATTTTCTCGGTTTAATCTAAACATAATCTTATATTAACATAGGATATATCTTGGGCAAGAAAACAATCATGCCGATAATGATGGCAAAGACAACAGCCAAAAGCACTCCTCCCGCCGCCACATCTTTTGTATCTCTAGCGTACGGATGAAAATCCGGAGAAGTGAGGTCCATATCGATTTCAATCGCAGTATTTAATGTCTCTGTCACGACAACCAAAGCAATAGCAAAGACGATCGCTATCCATTCGTAGGAAGAAATTTCCAAAATAAATCCTAAATACACAGCAACCAAAGAAAAGAAAATATGTCCCCACATATTGTGACATGCTGATAGCAATATTTTTATTCCTCGCCAAGCATGGTTGGCGCTATTGATTCGCGCCACCACGGAAAAACGTTTCTTTTCTTTTTGAGATAGTTCTACCATTCTTATATTCTACTCCGTCACGGTCAAAGTTCCTACCATTCCCATTTGACGATGAGTGCCCACTGAACAATAGTATTCAAAAGTGCCTACCTTATCTGCAGTAAACTCAAGTACTTCCTCTGCCGGAGCGCGAAGTTGTTTTGTTGCAGCCCCGTATTCATCAATCACAAAATCATGGAAACCTTCGGTAGATTTAAACACTACTTTCACCTTATCCCCCTTTTTAACTTCCATAGTATTTGGAACAAAGGCAAAATTGTTACCCTCTATCACAAACTCTTTTACTTCTGCATCCGCGGATACTTCTGTCACCGTATTTTCTGTTTCGTCACTTGCGTCCTCGTTGCTTATTTCCTCAACTACCGACGGAGCCGTCACTTCTCTTCTCTCTTCCATAGCTATCCACGCAATTGCTACTAAAACAATCAGCACCACTATCCATAAATATGTTTTTTTCATTTTTTATTTTAAAATTATTTATAAATGCGCACTTTTTACTCCTCTGTAAACTTTTTTCTATTTTCCAAATATTCCAGATGTTTTGCTTTTTCACTTTCCCAATCAGCTTTCTCTTTCATGATACCCCATTTTTCAATTCTCTCTGATGCATACTGCGCCCCGAGATAATGTGGCATCACCACAAAAGTAGCGCCTGCGTTGTAGAGCCCGAGTGCTTCTTTGATATTGTGACACATCACGATCAGCACTCCATCGCTATTCCTGCTTCGATAATAACGAGTGAGAGCTAAAGCATCTTCCGGTCCCGGAATAGTAGAAATGACCATTTTTGCGGAAGCGGCTTCTATTTCATCTAGAAAATCTACATCTTCCGCGTCTCCATAATAATACGGAATATTTTTATTAATCAATTTTTTAATAGATTCAGGATTGAAATCCACTACATAAAATTTCTTGTTCAATTTATTTGCCATTTGCACAAAGTCGTGCCCAACTCTGTCGTATCCAAAGATTGCGATATCCACCGCTTCTGCTGGCCCTCCTTCTTCTTTCTTTGGAACTTTTCTCCATTCAAGCATACGCAAAAATGGACGGATCTTCGGATATATTTTATCAGCATATAAAATGAGATAAGTAGAACCCGCAATAGTGACGATACCAACCAAGGTGACCAAGGACACTGCCTCTCTTCCAAAATGTCCGAAGGAAAGACCGAGAGCCATCAAGATGAGAGAGAACTCGCTGATCTGAGCCACGGTGAGTCCCGCCATAAATCCAGTCCTGCTCTTGTATCCCAAAAGATTCATGAGAATAATCACAATGATTGGATTTCCTATTAGCACGAAAAACGAAAGTATCACCGCGGGTCCAAGAATGGCCCCAAGGTCCGACAAAATCATTTCGGATCCAAGCATCACAAAGAAAAGTAAAATGAAAAAATCTCGGAGAGGCTTCATGCGTGAGCCGATCTCTTGTGCAAAAGGCGAAGCAGCCAAAGCTACACCGGCAAACAATGCTCCGATTTCGATTGAAAATCCAAATACGCTAAAGGCGATAGCAAGCCCTATTCCCCACGCCAAGGAGAAAAGGAAAAGAAGTTCCTGAGAAGAAGCTAGAAAGTGAAGCAGTCTAGGCAATACGTACTTGCTGGCTAGATACAAAAGAATGAAAAATGCCATTCCTTTCAAAAACAAAAATCCCGTCATTTCGAGCACATTGGTTTCTGCTGAAGAAGAACCCCACACGGTGATAAACAAAAGGACGAGAGTAGCAAAAATATCTTGCACCAACAAAAATCCAATCGAAACTTTTCCGTAAAGATTGCCGAGGTCTCCCCGATCTGACAAAAGTTTTAAGACAATGATGGTGCTTGAGAAAGTAAGCGCCAGAGATCCATAAAGCGATACTGTGAAATCAAAACCAAGCGCCTGCAATATCAAAAATCCGATTACCGAAGTAAATACTATTTGCCCCAAGCCTGTGATCAAAGCTGCCTTTCCTACTTCTTTTACAGTATCAGCTTTTAGATGAAGTCCGATAATAAAAAGAAGAATTGCTACTCCGAATTTTGAAAAGACTTCAACGTATTCACCAGAACCAACGAAATTTAAAAAATATGGACCAACGATAATACCGGTCAGAATATATCCGACCACCAACGGCTGTTTCAAAAGCCTCATCACAAAGGACACTAACGTTGCAACCAAAAGTATCAATCCGAGTTCAATAAAAATTTCCATTTTGTTTTTTTATTTTAACATTAAATTATTGATATTGTATATACACTGGAATGGGTCGCAATTGCAAAAGCTCTTCCGGAGAGAAAAGCACCGTACCCGGATCCCATAAATCATTTTTATAAAAAATCTTAAAACCTGCAAACTGCACAGGCTCAGAATACACAAACTGTCTGTAAGTATTTATTTTCTTCGCTTTCGGTCCCCATCCATCCATATGAATCACAATCTGCACTTCGGGCACAGTCTTCATGGCCTTGTAATTTGTAAGCATTTTTTGAGTATATCGATGGACCACTAATATCTTTGGAGTGAGATCATTTTCTTTTACAATTCTCGCCAAAAAATCTGTGGCGTAGTTTATATCCACCGCATCAAAGGTGCCCACTACTTTCCCTGGACGAATATCCCCTTTCATCGAAAACTCTGGATCAACTCCCAGATGAACATTTGGAAGTTTCAAATATTTTTCCAAAACTGGAAGCTCTGCTTCTAATGTAGAAAATCCTACCTGCACATCCAAAAACACAATGGCATTTATTTTCTCAGCCATTGCTAAAACTTTTTCTATCTCACTCCCTGGCATTCGCAATCTATGCTTCCCGTCTTTTCCGGGTGAAATCTGAGCAGTGGTGACAATATAATGAAGCGCAGGCACTACTGGAGTCTCTGGATCTGCTTTTTCCCATTTTTTTACTTCTGTATTTAAGCGCTCAAACATTTCCGCTTCCGGATACTCTCCAAGCACTCCCATTTTAGTAGAGTAAAGATTTCCATAATATGCGATCACTCTTTTAAACGGTAAAATTGCGCCGTCCTTAGGATACGGAGCTTTTACTGGCCAGAGAGTCGGCTTTGCAGGCTGGGTTGGTGCGCTAGATTCTGTTTCCACCAAAGATACGGCGTCCCCTGCGGATACTGGCACAGGTTCCGGAGGATTGTTTGCAAGCAAATGCATTTTCAAATCGTACGCCACCTTATCAAGCGGAGGAATAGTGGGAATTGGAGGTACGACTGGTACCTCTTCTTTTTCCATAGGAGCTACCATGAGCGGGACCTCTTTATCATACGACTCTCTCAGTCCTATCACTTGAGGAAAAACGGACACAATAATAAAGAGAGCGGAAATTCCGATTACTGAATAAGAAAAAAATGGCGCCATGATTTATTCGCTACAATCTTCTTTAGCAAAAGTTAACTTTGACTCATAAGTAATATCATCCAGATTTGTAAAACGTTCTTTGTTTTCAACTGTTTCAAATGCACCAAATCCTTCTATAAACGTTTCTCCAATTTTCTTGAAAATAACTTGTCTGATAGAAAACATTCCTTCCGAGTGGAAAGAATAATCCGCCAACAAAATATTGTCCTTGTATGTTCCGACAAATGGACCCGAAGAACTATCTTTTTCAAAATTGTTATAAGAAAGAAAACCGCTCACATATCCGTTTTGCTCATTCTCGACACGCAAAGTGTACACATCTTGCCCAAGCCGAGATACATAACACCCCTCCAGACTGCCAAGTGATCCTGCGGGAGCAAAATCAGAAACTAAATAGCCCGATAGTTCGCCGAAAGGAATTGGAAATTCAAAAGCACCCAAGGCACCTGGACCTACTTCGTATTTATCAAAGTAAAGAATTAAGCTAGTATCGTCTATCGCCCAATCCTTGAACTCCTCAAATTTTAGAGTGGCGACATCTTCGGAAAAAACTACCGGCGCAGTATTACCATTTGGAGCATAGCTCATGAGCTTGCTACGCACCACCGATGCGAAATCCTCTTTGCGTTCTTCTCTGATGACATCAGAAAGACTGAGCAACCTTCCACTTTCAATCGAAGCAGTGAAGGCGGTGAAAAGACTCATACCGTTTGCTCCACCAGTATAATAGTATTCACTCACTAAAATAGATTCAGTTTTTTCTCCAACTATATGCTGTGCCCTAATATCTATAGTATAAGTAGCAGTGGGGCTATCTTCTCCAAACTGCGCCCGCATCTCTGGCACCTGTTCCATGGCCATCACTTTAAACTCCGCCACTATTTTTTCAATATGATTTCGCACTGCATCGCCCAAAGCTCCGCCTCCAGAAATTATCGGACGAGTACCTGAGAAAAATTCTTCATTTATTTCTTCCACTCCAATCTCAATCGAAGGAGTCTCCGGTGGAATGGTTGTATCTACCACAGGTTTTTCACGTAGAAACCAAAAGGCTCCTGCAATCACGAGTAATACTAAAATGACACCAACTAGTTTTCCTTTTGCATTCATAAATGCATTTTAGCATATTTTTTATTTCGATGTTTAATCCGCGCAGAAACGGTGTGACTAGGGTTGGAAAAGAGTATCTGGTGTAAATCTAACTTGACTCACTCCATCAAACTGAAGTGCTGTCTGACGAATCTGTGCCCAAAGCACTGCAATACGACATGACCCTCCTCCAGTTCTATTATTTGGATCATTGAATCCTAGGGTAAGCACTCCGCTAGCAAGATTTGCTCCGCTTAGAGTCACCCCGCTCAAAGGAAATTCGGTGGTTAAACCTTGGGCTCTTTCGGCTGCAGTAAGCTCTCCGCGAAGTAACAAGCTGATTGTATCTTGAATTGGAGTTTGAGTGACAGGAATATCTCTTTGCACGGCTACTAGACCCGCGGCAGTACATTGTACATTTCCACTTGCGTCTTTATCTTTTTCCGAATTGTAATAATACAAATTTACTTTTCTGGTAGAAACTTCTCCAGTAGCTTGGGTAAAGCGAACAGGAATTCTCAATTGATCCGCTTGAGCAGATAGGCCAGAGGGATTACTTTTGTCTAAGATCAAAGTACCAGTAGCGGTGGTTGGTCGGGTGAAAGTAATCTGTGAACTAAACGGTACAAATTCATTTGTCATCCAAGTAGAGTTTGGATCATTTGGGTTAAGTACAGCAGAAGCATAATGCGAAGCTAAAACTTTACCGTTTGCATCAAGTAGTCGCACTGGAAAATCAGCTTCAAAATACCATCCACCTCTCGCCTCTCCGGTAATATTTAATGGCGAAGTGACGGTGGCAAAAGCTACAGGAGCACTCACAACGATCATATTTTTCTTTGAATCAATATGAGTGAGCATTTCCCTTTCTTCAGCAGTTAATTCTGAGGCTGGAGTCACAGGAATTTCTGGAGGAGGAACATTTATATCTATATTAGTAGGACCCTGCCTAAACAAATAATAACCGATCAGCAAAAGCACGACCACAAACAACCCTATCACAACTATATTTTTTGTATTCATAATATTATTATACCATTATTTCTTAATCTTTAATGATGCCGCACGAAGGATGGAATCATTACCAAATTTCTCTCTAATCCTGTCAGCCACTTCTTCTACGGCCGTGCCTTTCATGGCTTTTTCCTGCTTTCCAAACAAATCCATGGGGATTTTTTCCTCCCTAGTCAGGTGGTGGAGGATCACTCCAGTGGAGCGGATTCTCTGTCTTTTTGGCAGGATTTTTAGGAAGCGCGATTCAATAGCATTCAAAACAATTCCCGGATCAGAAGTAAATGATCCGAGCTTCACTTCATCAAAGTGATATTTAAACTCACTCGTTTTTACAAAAAAAGAAATCTTGTTGCTCACCAATCGCAGGGCTCTAGTATTCTCGCAAGCATGCTCGGCATTTTCAGAAATTTCTCTCCAGATTATTTTCGGATCCGTCGAAGCTGGACGAAACGTGCTAGTGGATTGGATACTATGCTGATCGCGCGGATCAGCGTCACTCTCTACCTCGAGCACATTTTCTCCGCCAAGTTCCTTGTGCAAATCTACCATTGGTCGAGAAAATCTTTTCTCAATTTCTTTTCTAGAAAATTTTACAAAGTCATAAGCCGTCTTCATGCCAAGTCGCTCTAAAGTCGGGATACTTTTATTACCGATACCCCAGATGTCATCTATGGGTGTAGCCTCAAGCGCCCGGATTTCGTCTACACTAGAAAGCAGGATCACAGACCCATTTGGCTTCTCGAGTTTGGACGCAAGCTTGGCGAGCGCCTTGGTTCTCGCCAATCCAAATGAATATGTCACCCCTAATGTTTTTTCAATTTCGTTTTTGAGCTCTGCGATAAATTTTTCTTCTCCGCCAAAATATTTAATTTCTGCTGGACGAACTCGGGCGAAACATTCATCGATGCTGTATTGCTCTACTCTATCCGCATAGGACGAAAGTATCTGATGCATTTTTTCAGAAATTTCATGATAGAGATCAAAATGATGCGAAAGAATCACAACCTCGGGGTATAACTTCTTAATTTGAAAAGTGGGCATCCCTCTGGTGACGCCAAGTTTCTTTGCCTCCATACTCATAGCTACCGCAATTCCCCTGTCTTCGCCCACAATCACGGGACGTCCACGGAGCTCGGGTTGCAAGGTAAGCTCACAAGCGACAAAAAAAGAATCGCCGTCAGCATGGAGATATAGGTCATTGGTGTGGGTTAAGATACTCGACATGGGGGTATTATACCGCACGCGAGAAGATGAAGGACTTCTATATATTTATAGAGGAGATCTTCAGATTTTAAAAAAGTCACACTCGTTTGAGTCGTGACTTTTATTTTTAATTAATAAGAAGACTAAACAAAAACACCCCGACAGTGTCGGGGTACTTTATGGTGCCTGCCTTCAGCTTGGCTAGCCGAATAGGGCTGACGCCCCACAAGCACATTCATATTCTAGCAAAGACATCTTAAAATGCAACCTTCCCCTACCGCAACTCCTCCACTATCTCTTCGAGATCTTTGTGTCGCTCTGTTATAGTTTGATTTTTTATCAACCAGAAAAATTTTGATTCAAGACCTTCGATAAATTCGTAATCATGAGTGACAAGAAAAATTGTGCTCTTGGAATTGTTGCAAGCATCGAGAAGAATCTGCCATGTCACTTCATCCAAATGATTTGTCGGCTCGTCGAGTACGATAAAGTCGGCGTTCACTCCAAAGACTAGGGCGAAGCGCAATCTCATCCTCTCTCCTCCGGAAAGCTCCCCTGTCGCGGTAGTCATCTTGTCTGTTGTAAACTTCATGGTCCCAAGCACCGCTCTGGCTCTCTTGTCATCGCAGGAAAGAATTTCTTCAATCACCCGTACTGCCGTTTTGTGCGGATCAAATTCTGCATGCTGATCAAAGTAGCTAGTAGTAATTCCTTCCGCCCAAGTGACCTTACCCGGAGGTAGTGGTAGATTGTTTGTAATCACTTTCAAAAAAGTAGATTTGCCGGATCCATTTCTTCCAAGCAATACAATATTTTCACCAGTTCGGATTTCTACGTTTATATTTCTAAATATATCCCCTGCCCCTTTTTCATATTTAAAACTAAGTTCTTTGATTCGGCACAAAAGTTTTCCATCGTGCAACCCTCTCCCCGTCCTCGCTAGCTTTATTTTAGTCCTAGAATCATCCGCTCTCGGACTATCAGCCTGCTTTTCTTTCAATAGGCGCAGTTCCTCTTTTCTTTTTTGATATGTAGATACTTCTTTTCCTCGAAGAGCCTTTTGTCCGAGAATAGGGAGCATGGCTTGAAGCTGTCGGATTCTTTTTGAATCAGCATCAAAACTTCTTTGCAATCCTGCAATACGGGAAAGGCGATTGTCTATGTATTCCTGATACCCACCTTCTGAAATATATACTTTTTTGTTTACAACCTCTGCTACTTTTGTAGCCACCGAATCCACCATCAAGCGATCGTGGGAGACAAACATGATTCCTCCTCTATAGCTCTGCAACACTTTTATCAATTCCAAACGGCTGACGATGTCAAGGTGGTTTTCTGGCTCATCGAGTAAAAGAAAATCTGGAGAAACTGCTACTCCGACACTGAGAGCCAATATTTTTTGCTGTCCTCCAGAGAGAAGGCCACATTTAATTTTCTGATTTTTTTCTAAATTAAATCCAAGAGCGTTTCCAGTACTAAATATTTTTTTGAAAAGAGTGACGCTGGCATGTTTTTTTATAAAATCTTCTATGGAAAGAGCGAGATCATCTCGAGCAAATTCTTGAGGTACATAATAGCAACGAATATGTCCCAAGTTTTCGATAGTGCCTGAAGTCGGCTCTATTTCTTTCATGATGATCTTAAGAAGGGTAGACTTCCCTGTCCCGTTGTCACCCACTATACAGATCCGCTCGTCGGCGGTCACCTTGAAAGACACGTCGTCAAGGACGCGGTTTTCAAAAAACGAGTGCGAAATATTTTTTACGGATATGGTTTTTTTCATTGGGTGGGAATACGCGTGGCTAGAAACAAAAACACCGCCCCATGGCGGCTTAAGTCAATATAGCGCTAGCCTTATTTCCCTATTGTAGCAATAAAAGGGCAAAATGCAATGATTGATAAATAAACGTAATTGTATTATGTTATAGACGTATTGCCGGGTCTGCTAAAGGTAGGCAACCGCTCTCTGAAAGCGGGAATCTTGGTTCGATCCCAAGCCCGGCAGCCAGGGAATTTAAAAATAAACTTGTCTCCAGTTTAATATGAATTTAATATGAATGAGAATTAGTTGCGTACATTATCTCCCTTTCATGGTCACAAGAATAAAAAACCTACAGAATGCTATAATGAAAATGTTACAAATTTTTATGAAATAGTAACTAAAGGATTGATAATAATACACTTCTAAAGTAAATATGGGGAAACTTAAAGACACACCACGTGTAGATCGTCCACGAGAAAAATTTCTTGAAAAAGGACCTGACGCTTTATCTAAGAGCGAGCTTTTGGCGATCTTGCTAGGGAGCGGAATTAAAGGGAAAAATGTCAAGCAACTCTCGGAGCAAATTATCCGAAGATTCGGGAATGAGTTTTTAACTATTACGGTCGAAAATTTGCTAGAAATCCCTGGAATCGGTCATACCAAAGCACTGCAAATCATTTCTGCTCTTGAACTGACAAAGCGTTTCTATATTGAATCAAGCCCAAAGAACGACATCATTCTTTCTTCAGAAAATGCAATTTCCTTAACTTCAGAAATCAGAGATAAGAAAAAAGAACATCTTGTTTGTCTTTATCTGAACGCAAGAAATGTACTCTTATATAAGGAGATTGTTTCGATAGGAATTCTAGACAGAAGTATTATTCACCCTAGAGAAATTTTCGGACCTGCCTTAGAGTTAAGTGCTGCAGGGATTATTTTGGTGCACAATCACCCCTCTGGTGATGTAACTCCCAGCAAACAGGATAATGAGGTAGTTGGTACTCTATTAGAAGCAGGAAAGATAATGGGAATAAATATTGTTGATTTTATAATTGTTAGTGAAAACGATGCTTTTAGTCTCTATTCTGATTTACAAACAGAAGAAAACAAAATCACCTCTTATGTCTCTGACGGATCTCAAGCCTCACTTTTTGATATATTATCTGTAGATAAACAAACATATACACCACTAACGAGAAAGATATCAAAAATTTACTTTTCCCCAGGAGAAAAAAGTCGTATTGATCGTTTTCAACTCCAGAATAGAAGATATCTCGGAAATAAGTATAAACTTTTGGGATTTATTGAAGACATAGTAAATGAGAAGTGCGGTGGCTTTGAAAGTTTTTGTGATATTTTTGCAGGAACTGGCGTCGTGGGTAGTAGATTTAATCAGAAAAATATAAGAATAATAAGTAATGATATTCTTTCTAGTAATTATTTTCCCCTTAAAACATTTCTCGGGACAACTAAGGTGAATCAAGAGGAGATAAAGAAAAAAATAGACATTCTTAACTCCATTAAAACAAATGAGGATAATTATTTTTCAACACATTTTGGCAACACATATTTTACTTTAGAAAATGCTAAGAAAATCGGAGCGATAAGGGAAAGAATAGAGATCATTGCAAGTTCTGACAATGAAAAAGCAGTGCTGATTGCTTCTCTCTTGTACGCAGTGGATAAAGTCGCTAACACAGTCGGACATTATGATGCATTCCGAAAAAAACTGGATACTGTGCAACCGCTTCGTTTGCTTGTGCCGGATATAAACACAGAAAATAACTGGAATAATGAAATCTATCGCGAAGATGCGAATCAATTAGTGAAGAAAATTTCTTTCGATGTTCTTTACATTGATCCTCCCTATAACTCTCGTCAATATTCGGACGCATATCATCTACTGGAAAATCTTGCTACATGGGAAAAGCCGATTGTGCACGGTATAGCCAAGAAAATGGATCGCAATCATCTCAAAAGCGACTACTGTTTAAAATCTGCCCCCGAGGCATTTTCAGATCTGATTAGAAATGCAAAGTGCAAACACATTCTCGTATCCTATAACAATACCGGAGAATTAAAGGACGGACGCTCTAATGCCCGAATCAACGATGAACAAATAATAAATGCTCTAAAAAATCGTGGTGAAGTAGATATATTTGAGCGAGACTATAAGGCCTTTACTGCCGGGAAAAGTAATGGCGAAGGACACACAGAAAGAGTATTCTATTGTAATGTGAGACAATAACGACATGAAAAAAACTTGGTCAATTTCAACAACTGTAAGAAACCCCGAACGGATAAGGGATTTTCTTCGTATTCTCTCGGAAATGGAGGGTGAAGAATGGACACGCCTAAATCAGAAAAAATTCCAAGTCCGTCTAATCCAACACAAAGTCTACGGCTATGGCGAAGTTCAATTTTTGAATACCCTATCGCCAGAACACCTCCAACTAATGAAAAATCCTGATTCGCTTACTTATGAACAAGCCGAGGAAATCTTGGACGCGAAAAATTATGTCGGTGGTGGAGATATGCGCGGGCGACAGTCTTTTAATCCAATCGAGAAGATGGGACTTGCTATTCTTGATGAGAATAACACAGTAAGGATATCGAGTTTCGGCAGATATTTTTTAAAAGAAGATTTTGATCTCGGAAATGTATTTTTTAGGAGTTTCTTGAAATGGCAATTGCCCAATCTTTTTTCTCGAGACTTTAGAGCTGCGGACGGCTACGCGATCAAACCATTTATTGCCACGCTCCATCTAATCAAGGAAGTGAATCGGCTATGGCAAGATATAGGGAACAATCCGGTCGGCATTAGTAAACAGGAATTTACGATCTTTGTACCGACACTGATTAATTTTGGTGCGATAACGAAAACAGCCAGAAAAATCATTGAATTTAGGAATGAAAAAGAAACGGCAGAAGACGCTGTGACATTTGTAAAGGAATATCATCATAATCATATCTCCGAATTTATGAACTCAAGAAACGCTACGACAATTAAGAGAACTGTTCACAATACAATTGAATACACAGACAACATTATTAGATATTTCCGCCTGACTCGCTATCTCCATATACGAGGTAACGGGTTTTATATTGATCTTGAGCCAAGAAGAATGATCGAAATTGATAGTATTCTTGCGACAGATAATGCTTCCCCAGAAGTATTTGCCGACGTTACGGAATATGCCGCATATCTTGCGGATATTGAACAGCCAGTTTTGCCTTGGGAAACCGACATGGAGCTTAGAAATATTACGACCACTCTTACTGACGATGTTCGTGGCTTAGTAAGTGATCTGAAGACAAAAGGTGTTATTATTCCAAATTTTAAATTTAGAAATATACCCACACTAAACAGAGAAGACCTGAAAGCTTATGCAGAGAGTTTGCGATCCTATCGAAGAAAATTACAGGAGTTGGAAATTCATTTTGAATCTCAAAATACGGATAAAATTAGAGAATATATAGGGGCACTACGAAATATTCATCGGTCTTCAAACAAAAAGAGTGTTGAACTTGAAAAACTGGCAACGCTTTCGATTAATGCGCTGAATGATGCAATTGAAATAAAACCAAATTATCCGGTAGGTGATGACAACGAACCAACCTTTACTGCGCCTGCTGGAAAACCAGATATTGAATGCTTCTATCAATCTTTCAACTCCGTATGCGAGGTAACGATGCTTTCTGATCGTTCTCAATGGTACAACGAAGGTCAACCAGTCATGCGCCATATCCGAGATTTCAAAGAAGGATATCCTGATAAGGAAGTTTATTGTCTTTTTGTCGCTCCGCGTTTACACCAAGATACTATCGAGACTTTTTGGGTTTCGGTTAAGCACGGATATCGTGGGGAAACTCAAAAAATAATTCCGCTCTCAATCACGCAAATGATTAGGTTATTGGAAATTCTTATCGAAGTGAAAGAATCAGGAAGAAAGCTTGAGCACGGCAAACTATCCGCACTCTATGAAGAAATTCTAGCAATAACAAAAGAGGTCGATGATTCTGCGGAGTGGATTGCGCGCATTCCGGCTGCAATAGACGCATGGCGAGAAGAAATACTTGCACGATAATATTATATGAAAACGAACCATCTTTATTTAGGAGATTGTATAGAAATAATGGGCAATGAGATAAAATCAGAATCTGTTGATCTTATATTTTCTGATCCACCATATAATCTTTCCGGGAACGGACTGCACTGGAAAGGAAATCAAACTGGCGGTGATTGGTATATGGTGAATGAAGCGTGGGACAGAATGTCCGCACCAGAATATTTAAAATTCACCCGTAAATGGATTGCTGGAGCATACAGAGTTCTGAGAGATGGGGGGTCTATCTATATTTCCTGTACCTATCATAATATTTCGGAAGTGATGATCGTCTTAAAGCAACTTGATTTCAAAATCAACAATATCATCACATGGCAAAAAACAAATGCGATGCCGAACATGACAAGACGAGTCTTTACGCACTCCACCGAATTTGTTGTTTGGGCGGTGAAAGGTAAAAAATGGATATTTAACTACGAGGAATTGCGAAAGATGAATCCAGAAAAACAAAAAGATGGCTCTATAAAACAAATGAGAGATGTTTGGCAACTACCACTAGTACAAGGTAAGGAGAGAATACGAGGCAAGGATAATAGAGCTATTCATCCAACACAAAAACCAGAAGAAATGCTAAGGAGGATCATCCTTGCTTCTTCTAATGAAGGAGATGTAGTTCTTGATCCGTTTGTAGGAAGTGGTACTACAACATTTGTTGCCAGAAAACTTGGCAGGCAGTGGATTGGAATAGAAAAAGACAAGAAATATTTTAAAGTTGCCAAAAATAGAATGAATTAAAATGTTAAAGCGAATTCAAAAAATACTGAATATTGGAAGATTCGCTGACTGTAATGCCGCCGGCTGTGAATTCGCCAAAGAAACGATTGTTTTCGGATTTAATACACAAGGGAAAAGTACCCTTACTGCAATTATTCGTTCTATTCAGACAGGCAATAACAATATTCTTATTGGCAGAAAAACTTTTGGAGCTACATCAGGAAAAAATGTAGAAATTGATTTTGAGGAAGCTGGCGTAAACGATAAATATATATTTCAAAATCGTGCATGGAATAAAGCGAACCCAAACATACTAATTTTTGATTCAAAATTTATTGCTGAAAATGTTTTTGATGGCGAGAATATAACCTTTGATCAACAAAAAAATCTCAACACGGTTATTATCGGCAAAAAGGGTCAAGACTTGAACGATGAAATCATTGCTTTGCAAAAGCAAAGTGATGATTTTGCTAATCAAAAGGGAGAAAAAACACGCGAATTCACACGCCACTTTCCAAACCTTGATTTTGCTAAATTCAAAGCGTTATCCGAAGATTCAAGAATTAACGACAAGTTAAAGGATAAAGATAAAGAGATAAAATTTGAACGAGAGAAAGAGGATATAAAGAAAGCTATAAAAATCCATATACAAAATGTCTCTACATTTCGATTTTCAATTCGGGACACCCTTGCAAAAACCCTTGATGTAAAACAAGAGGAAATTGAGACACACATAAAATCACATTTTTCTACTGATGAAAGTGCAGAGAATTTTCTTAGTGAGGGTTTAGATTTTTTGAAAGAAGCTCCTGCCGACGGTTCTCCGAGAACTTGCGTTTTTTGCGGACAAGATTTGGGAGTAAAAGCAGAATCTCTCATAGCTATTTACTCTGCGTTTTTTAAGGGTGGTTATGAACAACTACAGAATGAGGTGAACAAGGCGATTGATTACTTCAAAGGAATAAACTTTGAAGCTACGCTCGAGAAGATCGCCGCCGATTTGAGAGCTAAAGATTTAGATATTGGTTTGAGCGACGAGAAAATTGCCGAACTTGCAGAATTGAAAAAACAATTTGAGAAAGAGTTGGATAAAAAACGCGACCTGAATTATCCAGTAAACTTTGATACTTTTGATCGCTTAAAAACTGGGGTAGAAAAGATTAAAGCTGATTTGGAGGAGTTGGAGCAAAAGAAACTAAACATTCCTTCGCCTAAAACTATTTCGGTACTTGAAAACGAAAAACACACACTTGAAATTACTAAAAAGCGTTACGAATTAGCATGGGTCAAGTTTTGCAAGGATTTAGAGACAAATGAAACAGAAGCTGAAAAAGTAAGAAAGACGAGAGAAGCAAAACGCAAAGAACTTGATGAGTATTCTTCGGCTATTTTTGACACCCATAAGGGCACTATAAATCTGCTTTGCAAAGAAATGTGTGCGGATTTTGAAGTTGAAGATTTTAAACCACTCAAAAAGATAGTTGGTAGGGATGAACGGATTTTTGCGATTAAGTTTTTCGGTACGCATAAAGTAAGTATTGATAACGAGGATGATAAAACACCAAATTTCAGAAACACCCTCAGCGAAAGCGATAAACGCCTTCTTGCCTTTGGATTTTTTGTTTCTCTCCTTGCACATGATCGAGATTTGGATAAAAAGGTAGTTGTGTTTGACGACCCAATGTCTAGTTTTGATAGCGAACGCCGTCGTAAGACTATGCATATAATTACTGATATAGCTTGTAAGTACAAAGAAGCTAATGGAACAGAAAAAAGTATACTGCCAAAGCAAAAGATTATTTTGACCCATGAAGATCGCTTTGCAAAAGAACTTGCCCGTCTGATGCCAAGTGCTTGCACTCTAAAAATTGAAGAATATATTGATGGAGGACAGAAACGAAGTAAAATTGTACACGCAGACTTTGCTAAAGATTTTCCAGATGATGATATTTCGCATCGTATTGAAAAAATCAAAGGCATACTTGATACGCGAACATTTACGACACAATTCAAGCAAGACTGTCGTATTGTTTTAGAACATATATTTAAACGAAAATATTATATCGAGTTGAGTCAACTACCAAAAAGGGCAAGTATTCGTTCATTTACAGATAAACTACAAGAATTAGGAATTTCAGATTTTGAAAAAGATGAAAAATATAATAAATTTATTAGGTTGTGTGATGATTTAAATATTGAGTTGCATGATAATGCCAGCATGAACTCAAATGGAAATAATGAATCAATTTTGAAAGATTTTTTTGTGTGTTTAAAGTTAATGTAAGAATTTATGCCGGACGAAGTATTTTAAAAACTCCCCAAAAGGGGTTATCTACTTCCGGCAGCACAAGAGATGACGAGAGTCAGGTAAACCCAAGAAGAAATTATGACCTTTGGCAAAAACTTTAAAAAGAGCTAAAATCAACCCATGTCCCCCTTCAAAGAAAAACTAAAAACAATCACCTTATGGGCCTTGGCTACCATTGTTGTTTTTGCTGTGGGGCTGTGGATATTCGGCTCATGGCATGACGAATGGAGCGGATATAACGCGAGCGTTACGATAAGTGATGGATATTGCAATATTGCGGTGATTCCTCTTTCTGGGGAGATTATCCCCTACCCGGGAGCCGACAAGGATGGCTACACATACGAATCCGATCTTCCACCGACTTCAAATCCCGACGATGTGCTTGGCATGCTTCGCTCCGCCGAATATGATCCTTATGTCCTCGGCGTCTTAGTTCGTATTGATTCGAGTGGTGGTACACCTACGGCTTCAGAAATTATTGCCGACGGATTTAAAAATTCTTCCATACCTGTCGTGGCATTGATAAGAGAAATGGCAAATTCTGCTGCCTACCTATCTGCGACAGGCGCAAGGACAATAATCGCTTCCCCATTTTCTGATGTGGGAGGTATCGGCATCACTATGTCGTATTTAGAAAATACAGTAAAGAATACAAGAGAAGGTTTGCAGTATGTATCACTCGCTTCCGCAAAGTTCAAAGATTACGGAAATCCTGATAAGCCGCTTACTTCTCTGGAGCGAAATTTGATGGAGCGAGATTTGAAAATATGGCACGAATATTTTGTAGAAAAAGTGGCGGAGAATAGAAATCTGCCCATTGAACAAGTTGCGAAACTTGCTGATGGATCTTCTATGCCTGGAGCGCTTGCTCTTGAAAATAAACTAATTGACGAACTTGGGGATCAAGAAACTGCGCGAGCATGGTTTGCAAGGCATTTGGAAATTCCTACAGAGGAAGTGGTGTTTTGTGAGTAGGAAAAATAAAAAAACCGCATGATGTATGCGGTTTTTAAATGAAATTTAGTTAATATATGTTTTCGTAAAAACTCTCTTGAGGTTTTCTGGGATCCGTCTTAAACGGTGCCCAGTTGAATTTCTCTGACTGAGAGTTGTACTCTCGAACTATATTGTTTCTCTGAGACGCTACCGCCAACAGATCTTCACGTGCCTGCTGTCTTTCGACATTGTATTGCACCTGGATATGGGGTGGCCATTTTGATATGTCTTTCCCATACCCTTTGTATTGGTTTTCTACTGAGATAACTCTTTTCTCAAAAAGAATTACATCCTGATCCATTTTTTCAATACGATTTGCTTGATCAATGAACCACTCATATTTTGCCAGTGCGGCCTTTGGACCGAATTCTTTCTTTGCCACATCAGCAGCTTGACTGAACCACCCGAAAAGGTAGCCAATAACAATAAACACAACAATGCTTCCGAGGAACCAAAAGAATACTTTTAATACTCCACTTGGACCTTGCTGCGCCGATTTATGGTAATTTTTCCAGTTATCCATTCTAACCTCCTATTTAATAATTGATTGATTGTTTTCTTTTAATTTTTGCTCAAAAGAATCGAGCTCTTTCCGGTATTTCTCATAAGCAGGTCCTTCCTGCTTTCTTAATCTTTTTTCCTGTTCCTGTTGCCATTCTAAGGCAACCTTACTTACGTTGTAGAGTCCCGTAATTTTATCAGATGGATCTTCAAGATTAATTGGATAATCAGTAAGAAGATATCCGAGTCCTCCAGCTGTTCCCCATTGATGATATCTCATCGTCGGGTCAAACCAGAAGATATAATTATCAGAACTTCCAAAAGTTCCATCAGCTTGGAGCATTTCAGCCGTTTCAGCATCTTTACCTGGTACATTTAAGAAGTGTCCGTTCGCGTCAGCGGCAATAACCGGCTCAAGCCTTTTACCCGAACTAGTTACTTTATTCTTCACAGGCATTCTTCTCAAAATATTTCCATCAAGAGCTATGAGATGAATCCACATCACCTTAGCGGGATCAGTAGTCACTCGTAATCTGTCAATAATGTTTTGTTGTTCAGTAGTCAAACCATTAGAATTTAAAGGAATTTTAAAATCTAATTCGTTGACCTGTTGTGCTCCGCTTATACTCTTTTGCTCTTTGCCGCAACCATTAGTTCCGAGAAATAGAAAGGAAATGAAAAGCACAATACCAATTGAGAGTTTTGTTCTCATTTTATTTGATCCTTGTTTTATGATTAGTTAGTTATTGAGTCATTTTTACTTCCATAGGAAACAAAAATGACCCAATAAAGACTTCATAAGAGGATGTCTTTTCAAGGATGAATTTAATAAAGATGATGGCATAGATTATCAAATCTGTCAACGGCGCCGAAACACCTCTCAAAAACGAAAAACGACCAGCCTTGTGACTGGTCGTAATGTTTATTAATATCTCTCCTCACCGGGAATCATTCTTCTTCAATAATAGTCACCTTATATAAATTAAACCGGTGATCTAATCTTTTCCCATTTATATAGTAGTATGTTTCATCAAAGGTAACTACGTCCGACTTTTTTTTCACAAGAAAGGCTTGTAATTTGTCTCCTCCTACCTTTGAAGGGCTCTGTATAACAATTCTTTCACCATCACACGTTAGTTCTTTGATAAACCCAAATTCTACTTTAAAGCCTACGCTCTTAAAATGACTTGGAATATCCTCCACAAGTTCCGGCAAACTTACTTGCCCAACGGGTAAGTAAGTATTACTCAACTTCCTGTTAAAATCTTCCCCGCACAAATATAAACCATAGTACTTATCCATTTTTATCTTCCTTATATATTTTTTGATTTGTATGAGTTACTTCTACCTCCAACAAAGAAGCAAAAGTAACCCAGCAAATCTTTTTCAAGGACCAAATAGTTGTCTATACAATACCGCACAATCAGGATTCTGTCAACTTCCACTATCATTCCCCTTTTCGTCTATTCTCGCAAAAAATCCCTCAACGGGGTATGCTTATTACATGCAAATCAAAAAACTTGGACATTGTTGTCTTTTGATACAGATAGATAATTTAAAAATTCTTACTGATCCAGGCATTTTTTCTCCTTCTATCTTGCCTCCTTTTTCTAAGGACCAAAATAATCTTGTCGGTATTAATCTAGTACTTATCACTCACGAACACTCTGATCATCTCCATGTTGAATCTCTCAAGGAAGTCATAAAGAATAATCCAGAAGTAAAAGTAATCACTAATACCGGAGTTAGTAAAGTGCTAGATGAAGCAGGCATCCCCTACTCCATCCTTGAGGGCAGAAATAGTACGGAAGTTGACGGTGTTTTTCTTGAAGCATTTGACTGCAAGCATGAAGAAATTTTTGAAGAAATAGGACAGGTGCAGAACACTGGATATTTTATCGCCAACAAACTTTTTTATCCCGGTGATTCATATTGCAATCCAGAGAAGTCAGTCGAAGTACTCGCCCTTCCTGTGGCTGGTCCTTGGTGCAAAATACCCGACGCAATTCGATATGCTCTATCTTTGAAACCAAAGAAGGCTTTCCCAGTCCACGATGGAATGTTGCAAATAGAACGTATCGGAGGTTCACACAAGATTCCCGAAAAGGTACTCACAGAAAATGGAATTGAATTTGTGGTGATGAATGAGGGTGACGAAAAAGAGTTTTAGGGGGTTAGTGCCTAGCTTACCCTTAAAATAATCTTCCCATGGGTGTGACCTGACTCACTCATTTTGTGAGCTTCTTTCACATCTTTAAGTAAAAATTCTTTTGCAATCACGACTTTCAATTTACCCGAATCCACTAGATTAGAAATTTCTTGCAGTCGTGCACCATTTGAGACTATGGCCACACCTTCCGCGCGAACGTTATGTTTTTTTATCATTTCCGGATCAAAAGGTTCAACTCGCGCCACAACTGAAACCATCACTCCATCTTTCCGTAAACATTGCCACGATCTTGCACGAGTGTCGCCACCGATAGTATCAAGCACTACGTCCATGTCTTTTACTTTTTCACTAAAATCTTCACTCTTGTAATCGATCACAATATCCGCACCTAAAGATTTTACTGAATCAATATTGCTCGAAGAAGTGGTGGCAATTACCTTGGCTCCAACTGCTTTTGCTAACTGTGTAGCAAAATGTCCTACCCCACCAGATGCAGCGTGAATGAGTACCGATTGTCCTTTTTTCAAATTGCCTTTATCAAATAGTGCAGTCCAAGCAGTCTGGCATGCCAAAGGGATGCCAGCAGATTGCTCGAGTGGAATACTCTTTGGTGCATGTGCGACATCGTAGCTTTTTACGCCAACATACTCTGCATAACCACCTTCTCGAATCATATCTAATTTTGAATATACTTTGTCGCCTATTTTAAACCGACCCACCAAGGCACCGACTTCCTCAACTATTCCTGAAACTTCCCATCCTAAAATAATGGGCATAGTATATGGACGAATATCTTTGAGTTCACCTTCTCGTACTTTCCAATCAATTGGATTAACGCCTGCGGAATGTACTTTAATTAATATTTCATCTGCTCCAAAACTTGGAACGGGAGCATCTTCATATTTCAATACATCCAAACCACCATATTCTTGTATGCGAATAGCTTTCATATTTGTATTATATACTCTTCTGAAACATTTTTTCAAAATGAAAACTTCTGGAATCGAAAGCCCTACAACGGTCATCATAAAGGCAATAAAATTAAAATATGAAAAGTCTTATGATATAATTCTCCCATGAGTAAAAAATCAATAACAATATTACTTGTGCTCGTATTGGTGGCTATTTTAGTATACGTATTTACGATGAATAGAAATTCGGCTGATATTTCGCAAATCCCAGAGCCTGTTCTATTACTCGAAGAAAGAGAAATTCGTGGAACTGTCCTATCCGTAAACAATGACGAAGTAATCCTAGATGGACCATCGGTCATCACTATTCGCGCCGAAGACGGAAGTGAAGCCCTGATCGCTATTCCATCCATGGGTATCAATCTATGTAGCGCGAAAGAAAATATTGCTAGCCCATATGATCTCAAAGAAGGCGACGTGGTAGAAGTAAGGGGCGAAGTTGGATATGAAAATGCTATCGTTCCCTGCCAGTCTACTTTACATTATTTGAGAGTGGCACAGTAAAAACTTTTGAAAAAAGAAATCACCCCAAAAGATACCCGATATGTCCCCTTTACACAGCAACAGTCTTGCTGTGTGCCTACTAGTATAAGTATGGTTATGTACCGACACGGCATACCGCTTTTACCTGTTGAACTCTTGGGATATCATCTGGGACTGATTCTCGGCAAAGAATACCGACATCTTTTTTGGAACGTGAGAACTGGAAAAAGACCAAAGGCCGGATACGGGACTTCAGTAGACGAGAACGAAAAAAGCTTAAATTCTCTTTTTAAAAAATTAAAAATACCACTTAAGGTAAAAGAGCATCGTATAGAAAGTTTTCTAACCAAGAACCACTTAATTGATTTCTTGCAACAAAAAATCAATGACGGAAAAGATCTTATTGTATTTTTGGCTAGCGATGTTTTAAATAACTCAAATAATAAAAACGGTCATGCGTGCGTGATAGATCGTATATATGTGAAAAGGGGCATAGTGCGATTGATTGATCCTTCGCCTGTTCATCCGAAGTGGAGAGAAATAAAATTTGATAAATTTATCAAAGCCATCAAACAACATCCAGCCGGCAACGGGAGGATATTGGAGATAGAATCAAAATAATAATCTATGCCCATCTTTTATCATTATCTGAAGAATTACTGGAAGCTAGGAATACTGGTGGTGGTTTTGGCGTCGGTCAACCAGATTTTTTCTTTGCTTGATCCGCTCATTTTTAGATACATCATCGATGACTACGCCACTAAGTTTCATTCGTACACTCTCAATGAATTTGTAAAAGGAGTTTCATTCTTACTTCTCCTTGCAGTTGGGGTCGCTTTTATTTCTCGGGTGGCAAAGAATTTTCAAGACTATTATTTAAACACCGTCGCTCAGCGGGTGGGAGCAAAAATTTACAATGATGGAGTAAAGCACACCCTGGCTCTTCCCTACTCTATATTTGAAGACCAGAGAAGCGGAGAGACTCTGGGAATTTTACAAAATGTCCGACAGTCGAGCGAAACTTTCATCGTCTCCTTCATCAATATTCTTTTCGTTTCATTGATTGGATTTATTTTCGTGACAATCTACGCCATTAATATCTACTGGGGCGTAGCTTTGGCCTTTGCGCTCACCATCCCAATCATCGGCGGAATCAGCTATGTGCTTTCAAAGAAAATAAAAGAAATACAGCAGACTATCTTTGCGGAGACTACAGTACTGGCAGGGTCTACTACAGAGTCTTTGAGAAATATTGAATTGGTGAAAAGCCTCGGATTAGTGGACCAGGAAATCTCTCGACTAAACACCACCACAGAAAAAATATTAAAACTGGAGCTAAAGAAATTGCGCTATGTGAGGAGTATTAGTTTTGTGCAAGGTACTCTGGTAAACCTCCTTCGTACTTTCATTCTCGCTTTTCTTTTGTACCTTGTATTTGTGCAGACCGTCACTTTTGGAGAATTCTTTTCTCTCTACATCTATTCCTTCTTTATTTTCGGCCCTCTACAGGAAATGGGGATGATGATAAACAACTACAGAGACGCAGAAGTAGCACTCGGAAAGTTTAAAAAAATCATGAGCATGGCGCCAGAACCAATTCCAGCCGTGGCTAAAGAAACTGGAAAAATTGAAAAACTAGAATTTGAAAACGTTTCTTTTGGTTATGAAAATGCAAAACTCCCTGCCCTTTCCGATATTTCTTTTAATGCAAAAACTGGCGAGACTATCGCATTTGTGGGACCATCGGGAGCTGGGAAAACTAGTTTGGTAAAATTATTGGTCGGCTTGTACGAACCAAAAGGAGGAAAGATTCTTTACAATAATATCTCTGGAAAAGATCTTATGCTTTCCTTGCTCCGCACTCAGTTTGGATTCGTCACTCAGGATACTCAACTTTTTGCTGGAACCATCCGTGAAAATCTTCTTTTCGTAAATCCAAACGCAACCGAAGAAGAATGTCTCAATGCTCTCCGTAAAAGCGCAGCCGATTCTATTTTACAAAGAGGAGACAAAGGACTAGACACCGTGATCGGTGAAGGCGGAGTGAAAGTTTCCGGCGGAGAAAAGCAAAGACTCTCTATCGCTCGCGCCCTACTTCGAAAACCTTCCATTTTGATTTTCGATGAAGCTACATCATCACTCGACTCCATCACCGAAGAAGAAATCACCAAGACTATCCGCGATGTCTCTCTCGGAAATTTACGCATCACTATCCTGATCGCCCACCGACTTTCCACTATCATGCATGCTGATCGCATTCATGTACTAGAAAAAGGAAAAATCATCGAGACCGGAACTCACGAGGAGCTTCTAGAAAAGAAAGGATTGTACTTTGCCATGTGGCGCCAGCAAATCGGAGAGCGAGATTCAGAAATTTAAGCGAAAGTGCTATACTTTCTAGATGAGAAAAATACTACTTTTTTTGTTTGCGGTTTTAATGTTGGGTGTGGGATATATGGCTTTAATTAATAGCCAAATGCCTCCCGTAGAAGTGCCTGACCTTCGCCAGGACCCCATTTATACGACGTATTCAAGCGACGAGCTTGGTTTCCTTTTTGAATACCGGCTCGCTCCAGACGGATATGTGCTTGAGGAAAGAGAGCCTAGCGACTCCGATGCTTCCACCCTTCAAAAAACTCTGATCCTAATGCAAGTCGAAGATTCTTTACAAGAGATGCCTGAAGGCGGTGAAGGCCCCGCTGTCATTTCTATCTCTATTTTTGAAAATTCTAAAAAACAATTTCCCCAGACTTGGGCAGATGAGAACTTAGCTCATAGCAATGTAAATCTCGTGATGGGAGAAATCTCTGAAGCAGTGGTCGGAGGCGCAAACGCTATCCGATACATGGCTGACGGACTATATGCATCAGAAAATGTGGTGGTAGCTCATGGAGACAATATATATGTGATCACCGGACAATACTTAGACGAAAGCTCTACGTTGCGACAAGACTTCGCTCCCCTGCTTGAATCTATCGCCTTTATACCAGAGCCGGGACAGGAGGAATAATCTCAAGAAATCTTCACCTCCTCTCAAATATCTGCTAATATATAGAGCATGAAAACTAACAAAACGATCACTGTTGTGCTTATTCTGGCTGCCATGGTTGCAGCAATTTTTCTAGCCGAGAATAATTCTAATAAAAATAGTAGCCCCCAGGATTCTCCAAATGACACTTCCCTGCCTGCCAACGAAGGGGCACTAAAGACTTTTACCGAAAACATGCTCGGTATCACTTTCTCATATCCAGAAAAATGGGGTGACGTGTATCCTTCACCTGATATTGGTCTTTGCCCAGAAGACGATCACTATCGTACCGCTGATACCTTGATTGTTTACGATGGAGAATATAAATTTCCTCGCCTAGATCTTGCGAATTCTGAAAGCTATGTGCTGACTGGTCTGCGAATGTATCAAATTAATCCAGATGTCTCAAATGACTGCAACGATGACTTGCTTCGCAAGCTTGCTACAGGAGAAATCAAGGGAGATGAAATTTCAAGCGTGCGCTTGCAGAGAGTAAGTATTCCTGGATTTCATGGAGTATTAAATGAACAAGCAAGTCGGCTAAATACTTCTGGTCGCGTGCAGTACACTTGGTTTTCCAAAATAGAAAACAGTACCGACTACTTGGTGCTCCAACCATATATTGATTTTGTTCCCTACAGTGAGTCTCCTGAATGGATAGAAATGGAAACCTCATTTTCCGGTGACATGGAAGCATACCTCGCCTCTGGCATCACTGCAGAACCTATCCGACAAAGAATCCAAGAACTAAAAACTTTCGCAGAAAGTATTCGCAAAACAGAAAATTAATTACTCATATCTTTATTTCCTGATATAATTTCACGATGGCTCACACAATTCACAAACTACAACTTGGACGTTGGATCGAAATACAAGAGCCCACCCAAGACGATATCGATTTTTTGAGAGAAGAATTTTCTTTCATCCACCCTACAAACCTTGAGGACTCTTTGGAGCGTGTGGAACATGCCAAAATGGACATCACCGAAAAATATCTTTTTCTTTCAGTCACCATTCCGACTGGCATTGAGCCCGCAAAGAAAGCTACCAACTTTGAAGTATCATTCTTTTTAACTAAGGATGACATCATCACTGTCACTCACCAAAAATCTTCTCTCTTTGCAGCTGAAAGATCTCAAGAAGGTGAAATTGCGGAAATTGTCTTACCAGAAACTCCAGGCCTTTTGATGTATCGCTTCCTTGAAAAACTCTACGAGATGTCCGACCATACTATCTTACGCATCAATCGCTCTATTCAACGTATCGACGATACCATCCTCGAAGTAAAATCACACAGCATCATTCGCGAGATTGTGATCCTGCAGAGAAATATAATTTACTTCATCACTACCCTAGTCACCTCCTCCCCTCACTTTGTGGAGCTTGAAAAAAGAGATATCACTTTTGACGGAAACTCTATGAAAGAATATTGGGGAGACATCGCCGACAAGCTAGCTAGCCAAAAAGACACTCTCGAAGACTACAACACTCTCTTGAAAACTCTAGCCAAGGCTCATGAGACATTTATCAACCACCGTATGAACAACATCATTTCGGTGCTTACGGTATTCTCTGTCATTTTTCTTCCTCTAAATCTGCTCGCGGGAATTTACGGTATGAACGTAATCAATCTTCCTTTGGCAGAAAATCAGAACGGGTTTTTTGAAATAATATTTTTCATGATCATCATTTCGCTCGGGCTATTTTCTTTCTTTAAATCTCGCAAGTGGATTTAAATTTCTCGCAAGTGGATTTAAATTTATAAAAAAGGTTGCCATATGATTGCCAATCTGGTATGGTAGATATAGGTCGTCTATTGTCAGTTTAACTTTTTGAAATTATATTATGGACGAAAACACAAACACACCAGTCGCTCCTGAAACAGAAGCAGAAGTACCAGCCGCTCCTGAAGCGCCTGCGTCTGCTCCGGAAGAAACACCAGCTGCGTAAATTCTTTTTTTAAAGAACGAAACAAGCACTCCCTTTACGGGGAGTGTTTTTTCGTTTATAGGGGTAAATTTGACACTTTTAATTTTTAATTTGCCAATTTTGATTTTTAGTAAAAAGAGCAGTATAATATATCCATGAAAGAATATATTGCTAATATCGAAAAGCTTAGTTTAGAAAATGACAATTTCCGCAAGGTTCTCCATACTTCGGAAAATATGCAATTAGTAGTGATGAGCCTTTTGCCTGGTGAAGACATCGGCTCTGAAGTGCACCACTTAGACCAGTTTATCCGAGTAGAACAAGGCACCGGAAAAGCAGTATTAAACGGGGTTGAATCCCCTATCGAAGATGGCTCAGCTGTAATAGTACCAAGTGGCGCCGAGCACAATATCATCAATACTTCGCAGACGCAAAAACTAAAGCTCTACACTATATATGCTCCTCCAAATCATCCCGTGGGCACTATTCATGTCACCAAGGCAGAAGCCGAAGCGGATGAACACGAGCATTAATCATGAGTGAAATTTTCACCAATTGTAGAAATAAAATAATCCACTCGACTTACAAGCACATTTTAAAGCCTGTCTTTTTCAGAAATGATCCAGAGATGGTGCATGACAAGATGACCGATATGGGAGTCTTTCTTGGTGATCATGAGATAGGGAAAAAATTTACTGATTGCTTGTTGGGCTACGAGAACAAAATTTTAGAACAAAATATTCTCGGAATAGATTTTAAAAATCCGATTGGTCTTTCTGCTGGGTTTGATAAAGATGCCAAACTCACCGGCATCCTTCCCTCTGTTGGATTTGGTTTTGCTGAAGTAGGCTCCATCACTGGTAAGGCTTGCCCTGGAAATCCAAAACCAAGACTCTGGAGATTGCCAAAATCTAAAAGTCTCGCAGTTTACTATGGACTGAAAAATGAAGGGTGTGAAAAAATCGCAGAGAGATTGAAAGGTAAAAAATTTGATATTCCAATTGGAATAAGCGTCGCCATGACAAACTGTCTCGACAATGTTGAAACAGAAAACGGAATCGCGGACTACGCTCATGCATTTCGTACTATGGAGCCCTATGGGGATTACATCACTGTAAATGTTTCTTGTCCGAATGCTCTTGGTGGACAGCCTTTCATGATTCCAGGAAAATTGGAGCTACTTTTAAAGACGTTAGACAAAATCAAAACAAGTAAACCTATTTTTATAAAACTTTCTCCAGACATTTCAAAACAAGATATAGATGAGATTTTAGAAATTGCTAAAAAATATCGCGTGCATGGAATCATTTGCACCAACCTCACAAAAAAAAGAGACCTAGAAAAAATAAAGGACGAAAAAGTTCCCTCCAAGGGAGGATTGTCGGGCAAGCTGGTAGACGAACTCTCCGACAATCTGATTTCATATATATACAAAAAAGGAGGAGGAAGGTTTGTGATAATAGGTTCTGGGGGAGTTTTTTCTGCCAAGGATGCATATCGGAAAATCCGCCTCGGGGCTTCCCTTCTACAGATGATTACCGGAATGATATACGAAGGTCCTCAAGTCATAAGTGAAATAAATCAAGGGTTAGCCGAACTTTTGAAAAAAGATGGTTTAAATAATATTAGCCAAGCAATCGGCGTAGATAATAAATAACATGGATACACAAAAGAAAGTACTAATTACTAGAAAACTTCCAGAGGATGCTGAGAAAGCACTCCTAGCGCGCGGATATGCAGTGGACATAAACGAAAAAGAAAAAACTCTTTCCAAGCGTCAGTTCATTTCTCTCATAACTAAGAAAGACTATGACGCCGTCCTATGCCTTTTGACAGATAAAATTGATGCCGAAGTTTTTGACGCAGCTCCAAGTGTAAAAATATTTTCAAATTATGCTACTGGCTTTGACAATATAGATGTAGAAGAAGCAAAAAAACGAGGGGTTGCCATCGCTAATGCCCCTGCTCCTATGACTCCAACTGCCGTAGCCGAACACGTGTTTGCTCTTTTATTTTCAATCGGAAAAAGAGTAATAGAAGCAGATAGATTTGTAAGAGCTGGAAAATACAAAGGCTGGGTTCCATTACTTTTCCTTGGGGCAGACTTTTCAGATAAAACTCTCGGACTTGTAGGCGCCGGCAGAATCGGAGAAAAAGTAGCCAACATCGGAAGAGCTATGGGTTTGAAAATAATTTACACAGACGTAGCGAGAAATAAAAATATTGAAGAAAAAGGAGCAGAGTATGTTGAAAATTTGGAAAAACTTTTGCCAATGGCAGACTTTGTTTCCTTACATGTTCCCCTACTTCCTTCGACAAAACATCTCATGAATGAAAAAACACTGCGACTAATGAAGCCGACAGCTTATCTCATCAACACTTCGCGCGGACCAGTGATTGATGAAAAAGCTCTAGACCGTGCACTAGAAGAAAAAGTAATCGCCGGCGCAGGAATTGACGTCTTTGAATTTGAGCCAAAAGTAGTTCGGGGATTAAGAAAGAGAAATAATGTGGTCCTCACTCCCCACATTGCCTCTGCTTCTTTAGTGACCCGCACTCAAATGGCCCAAATAGCAGCAGAAAATATAATAGAGTTTCTAGAAGGAAAGCCGGTGACTTATTTAATAAAATAATTAAAAATAATATGCATCATTCAAAAGCACAAATACTAGCAACTATAGGTCCCGCTTCTTTCGACCCAGTGGTCCTTCGATCCATGTTAGAACATCAGATGGATGCAGCGCGCATGAACCTCGCCTGGGGAACTCTAGAGGAACGACGAGGAATCATCAAACTCATTCGTGATATATCTAGCGAGCTGAATAAAAAAACTCCGATTATTCTAGACTTACCCGGACCTCGAATTCAAAACAAAATCGGCCACACGCACGACCGCTCTTCTATTTGTGCTATCACTCCAGCTGACCGAGAATTTATTAAATTTGCGGCTGAACAAAAAGTAGAATATGTAGCTGTTTCATTTGTGTGTGGACCGGAAGATATAAATCTTTGCCGACAGATTGTAAAAGAAAACAAAGGTACGCAAAAAGTAATCGCCAAGATTGAAAGAAAAGAGGCTTTGCATAATTTAAAAGAGATCATTGAAAGCGCCGATGGAGTAATGGTGGCTCGCGGAGATCTCGGAGATGAAATTCCGATGGAGCAATTACCTTTTGTACAAAATAAAATAATTAGGCTAGCTAAAGAAGCAGGCAAGCCCGTAATCGTAGCGACCGAAATGATGTATTCGATGATCAGTCACCCTCGCCCTACCCGCGCCGAAGTCACCGACGTAGCCAACGCCATCCTCCAAGGAGCGGACGCTGTGATGCTCTCCGAAGAAAGCGCGCGAGGAAAATATCCAATCGAGGCCGTGAAAATCATGGAAAGAATTATTAGCGAATCCGAGAAGCACCTTGGCAACACTGCCCGCGTCAACCCCCTCTAGCCAGGGTAAGGGGTCCCCTTGCATGTTATCCACAAATATTAAGATTATATGAAAAAAATAAAAACAATTACTGGGCGGGAAATATTGGATTCTCGAGGAAATCCAACCATAGAAGTGGTTTGTGAACTGGAAGGCGGGTTTAGTGGGGTGGCATCTGTGCCGTCAGGAGCAAGCACGGGCAAGCATGAGGCGCTAGAGCTTCGAGACGGAGACACCGAAAGATATCACGGCCTTGGTACCCTAAAAGCGATAGCAAATGTAAACGGTGAAATTCGCTCCAGCATAGAGGGCAAAGAGTTTGACCAAAAAAGTCTGGATGCATTTTTAATCGAACTCGACGGCACCGAAAACAAATCTCGCCTCGGAGGAAATGCGCTTCTAGGAATCTCACTTTCTTTTGCGCGCGCCTCTGCTCTCGCAGATGGCTCCGAACTATACGAATATTTGGGAGACTTAGCGGAGAATAAAAATTTCAAAATGCCGAAGCTTATGCTAAACGTCATCAATGGAGGAAAGCATGCAGACAGTGGTCTTGATGTTCAGGAATTTATGCTCATCCCTTTTGAATTTGATTCTGTTTCTGAAAGCATGCGTGCTGGTGCAGAAATCATTCACGTCCTCCGAAAGATGCTTACGGAAGATGGATACGCAACTAGTGTCGGCGACGAAGGAGGATTTGCTCCGAAACTTTCTTCCAATGACGAAGCTCTCGGATACTTGGTCAAAGCGATCAACTCGGCAGGTTATGAAGGCCAAGTAAAACTCGGCATGGATGTAGCGGCTTCTTCTTTCTACGAAGACGGTATCTACAAAATTCATCACGATGGAAAAATAAAACACATGACAAATGAACAGCTAACCGAATGGTATACAAAACTTTCGGAAGACTATCCCCTCATCTCGATCGAAGATGGTGTGGAGGAAGATGACTGGAAAGGTTTCAAACACATGATGGAAAAGATCGGAAACGAAATACAAATAGTGGGAGACGATTTGACTGTCACTAATCCCGATAGAATAAAAATGGCCATTGAAAAAGGAGCGGTAAACGCAGTGATCATTAAGCCCAACCAAATAGGAACTCTCTCTGAAACTTTAGAAGCCATTCGCATAGCAAAGGAAGCAAAAATGGCAATAGTGGTCTCCCATAGATCAGGAGAAACAACCGACAATTTCATCGCCGATTTGGCGGTGGCAGTCTCTGCGGAGTATATAAAATCAGGCTCTTTGGCCCGTGGAGAGAGAATTTGCAAGTACAACAGACTGCTCGAAATTGAGGACAAAATAGCCTAGTTGTCAATTTGATACTCTTGGCTCATATTGGTATAATTTGAGTCCAAATGAATACTAGTATTTTTAAATATGTGAAGTACTTGGCCATCGGTTTGGTCATTTTTTTGCTAGGAGCTTCGATGAGCTCATCACTGGGTTTCACCCCTGAAAATAAATCCAGCAACCTTAGTGAAATGGAAAATGCGGGTACTGCAAGCATCATGATCGACTACGGCAACGGCTTGATAAAAGTTTACAATTCCCTTTCAGTAAATTCTGAAACAAATGTTTTTAATCTCCTAGAAGAAAGTGGAGTTGATTTCCTACATGCAGACTATGGAGCAGGACTAGGAGCGTTCATTAATACTATCGAGGGCGTCGGGCCTGATCCTGAAGGAAAAAAATGGTGGCAATATTGGGTAAACAATCAATATGCTACTGCCGGAGTCAGTTTGCAAAAAGTAAACGCCGGTGACATTATCCAATTTAAATTTATTGAAGGCCAACTATAAAAATCATGAACAAAAAAACCATCATCATCCATATTGCAGTCGTTCTCTCCCTCGTTCTGGTGGGAATTTTGAGTAGAACCATGCCTCACCCTTGGAACTTCACTCCCCTTTCTGCGATCGCACTCGTGGTCACTGCATATTATGGTTGGAGATATGGAGCTATGGCAATACTGTTAGTACTGCTTGCAAGCGACCTCATGATCGGCTTCTATCACTGGCAGATGATGTTTGCAGTATACGGAAGTCTTCTCTTGGCAGTGGCTCTCGGCACACTCATTCATAGAAAAAAAGTTGGCACCATTCTTTTTGCTTCCTTGGGATCCTCACTTCTATTTTACTTCATCACCAATTGGGCAGTATGGCAATTTGGAACAATGTATTCTCCCGATTGGAGCGGACTTTCTCAATCATATTTTATGGCCCTCCCGTTTTTTAGAAATTCTTTAGCTGGAGACCTGATTTTTACGGCTACCCTTTTCTCAGTATTCGAAACCGCTATTTATTTCAAACCAAAAATCGTACAATTTTTCTCACCAGTGCTAGCATATTGCGAAAAGCCAAAAATATAACATAATTAGGGCATGAATATCCTCATCGTAGAGGACGACAAAAACATACTTTCCTTTTTGAAAGAATCCCTCCGTGATGAGGGTTTTGTACTTGATACGGCCTCAGACGGTAGTAAGGGGCTCGAAAAAGCTCTGGCTCACGACTATGATTTAATTTTGCTTGATAACGCTCTTCCCGGAATGACTGGAGAAAACGTATGCAAAGAAATCAGGAAACAAGGAAAGAACACCCGTATCATGATGCTTTCTATCGGAAGCGAAGCGGAACTAAAAGCCAAGATAATAAATATTGGTGCAGATGACTATCTGACAAAACCATTTTTGTTTGCGGAGCTTTTGGCTAGACTGAAATCACTACTACGCAGACCACCTCAGATGAAAAGCAATATACTTTGTGTAAAGGGGCTGGAGCTCGATTCGAGTAACCACATTGTTTTGCGTTTTGGAAAAGAAATTCATCTCACCCCGAAAGAATTCTGCTTGTTAGAATATCTGATGCGAAATGAAGGAAAAATAATTTCTCGAATGGAGATATTGGAACATGTCTGGGATATGAATGCGGACCTTTTCACAAATACAGTCGAGACTCATATTTTAAATATCAGAAAAAAGATTGGAGACCGTGGGAAAGAATGTCTTATCCACACCGTGACGGGCGCTGGATACAAGCTTGCGTAAATATGGTACGATATAGGGAAGAGATCCCCTAGAGGGACAAAGAGTCTAAAGGCCGAGAGCCACGCGTCGAAAGACTCTATTAAAAATCTAACAGAAGATCCCGAATCTCGCGGTACATCCGCATAAAATCGCATGAATCAACTTATGCAGGAAATCCTCACCAACGAGGAAGCACGTAACCGAGACTCCATGTCTCTTCTCGTAGGAAGAGTGATGAGCGCCGGTTCGCCTTGGGCGGGAGAGGAGTAGGATCAAGCCGGGCATCGATTTATCGATGCCCGGCTTCCCTTTTACCTTAACTATGAAATTTCTAAAAAGAATAATCGAACCAATATCTCTAGGCGAAGACAGGAGAAGACAAGAATTTATCCTTAACGTGCTTCTCTTTTCTTCCATTGTACTTTTCTTTCTGGCAACTCTCGTAAGCATTTTTGCATTTCTTGCTAGGCCTCTTGAGTCGGAATACAATTCTCTGCCACTCATGTCTCTACTAGGAATACTTTTATTCCTCCTCTGCCTTCTGATTCTTTCCCGCAAAGGATACGCTCGCATTTCGGCTCACATTTTCATCCTTCTATTCTTTGCTCTAGCAGTATACATGAGCTACAAATGGGGCGTGGACGTAAATGCCTCCCTTCTTTTATATGCCCTAGTGATAGTGATGGCAGGAATTCTAAATAGTACAAAATTCTCATTCATCACGGCGGGCGCCATTGCGATTGCGCTTTTTGTCATTGGATATTTGCAAGAAGCTGGCACCATAGTCGCCAATAGCTATTGGCGTTCCCAACCATGGCAAGAAAGCGACACTATCATGACCGTCATAATTCTCTTTTCAGTCGCAGTAGTGTCGTGGCTTTCTAATAGAGAAATAGAGAAATCTCTCCTGCGAGCTAGACGTTCCGAAGCCCTTCTAAAAGAAGAAAGAGATATGCTCGAAGTGACAGTGGTAAAGAGAACAGCCCAATTGCGCGAGGCAGAAGCAGAAAAAATTTCTCAGCTATATCGTTTTGCCGAATTTGGCAAACTATCTTCAGGATTATTTCATGATCTCATGAATCCTCTGACAGCAGTTTCCTTAAATATTGAAAAGGCACGAGGTGAAAAAAATAATTCAGAGGACTTGAATACTGCAAACACATACTTGCACAGTGCGGTCTTGGCAGCCAAAAAAATGGAATCCTTTGTCTCGGCAGTAAGAAAACAAATTTCCAAAGAAAATACTATAAGCACGTTTTCCGTTTCAGAAAGTATTCAAGATGTCGTAAATATCTTGTCATACAAGGCTTATTTGGGAAATGTGACTATTCACTTTTTACCAAAAGAGGTCGCTGATGAAAAATATTTTATTACTGGAAAAGAAGTGAAATGGGATCAGGCAATACTAAATCTAATCACAAACGCTATAGATTCCTACGATGAAATTTCCGAAAAAGAAAAAGTGGTGAGCATAAGCCTCGCAAGAAAAAGTGGCGGGGTTGTGATAAGTATCCACGACAACGGATGCGGTATTCTAAAAGAAAACCTTGAAAAAATATTTGAACCTTTCTTTACCACCAAAGAAAACAAAGAAATACAGGGACTCGGCATCGGTCTTTCTACTACGAAGAGAATCATTGAAAAAGATTTTGGTGGTACATTAACAGTTACTAGCACTAAACTAAAAGGCACCACCTTCACCATCCACCTCCCCGCTTAGGTTAAGGGGTCCCTTACCTGTGGATAAAGTGTAAGGGGTCCCCTTGCATGTTATCCACAGTTTTTAGATTTTCTTTATCAAAACTTTATCTAATCTTTAGAAGGAAAAAATATAATTCCTTCTATGATCAAAAATAATTTAAAAGAGTATAGGTGCGCGTGCGGGAAGCTCCTCTTTAAGGGGACACAATTTATTGGTACAATTGAGGTAAAATGTCGTCACTGTCGGGAAATTGCTTCGTTCCTCGGCATTTCGCAAAGGGAGGAGGAAGTACCTGCGCAAGGGTAAGGGTCGGTCGGCCGCTTGGGCTGCGCAAGGGTAAGGGTCAGTCGGTCGCTTGGCCGGCGCAAGGGTAAGGGTTAGCCCGCCCCGTCGGGTTAGCCCGCCGTTTGGTGCGGCGCAGGGGGTGGCTCGGTGTGGTGTTGTGTTTTTTTCTGTATGGTATATAATTAAGTTTTGATTAAATTTACGGGGAACAAAGGACGGTTCGATGGTTTAAAATTACAAAAAAGCCTTGTAATATAAGCCTTATTTCGCCGTCATATACCATGAACAACACAGAGAGAAAATTTACTGAAGCATGCGAAGAGCACTTTGACGCCTTGTATAGGTACTGCTTTTTTAAGACATCCAGCCGTGACACCGCGCAGGATTTAGTTCAGGAAACATATCTAAAGGCTTGGAACTATCTGATGAAGGGAGAGGAGATAAAAAATCTAAAAGCATTTTTTTATCGAATCCTAAACAATCTCATCATCGATGAATATCGAAAGAAAAAAACAGTATCCTTAGATCTACTTTCTGAAAAAGGCTTCGACCCCGGAGTCAACGAAACAGAAAGGATGGAGAACCAAATTGATGGAGAACGTGCCATGAAGTTATTAAAAAAGATTCCCGAAATGTATCGAGAAGTAATCTTCATGAGATATGTTCAAGAACTTTCATTAAAGGAAATGGCAGACATATTGGACCAATCCGAAAATGCCATAGCAGTAAAAGTACATCGTGGTTTAAAGAAGGTGGAGAAGTTTTTTAACAATTCACGAACAAAATGAAAAAACTAATAAAACAGAATAAAGAACTTGCCAGCTTGGTAAAGGACGCAAAGAGTTTCTATCCTACTGTAAACGTAAAACACAGTGTCCTTCGAAGTGTCTTCAGACACATAAAAGCAAATCCCCTACCCGAAAAATTGGATGGTGCTAATTTGCTCGGAACATCTATGCTGTCACCTTACCGATATTTGGTAAAGCAAGCATTTCGCATGAGAGCTGAAAGAAAGCGACACTTTGCAGAGACTGGAGAAGAAGTCCTCTTTAGAAAGAGTGTATTTTACCTTCGTCTGATTCGGATAATTCCAGTTATTATTCTTGCCATGCTTTTGCTCGCTGGTGGAACTGCGATGGCGGCCAATGCTGCCTTACCTGGGGACTTTTTGTATCCCTATAAAACCGGCGTAAATGAAAGGATAGGAAGTCTGGCTGCATTTACTCCCGAAGCTCGTGCCATGGTGCATGCAAAGTATGCTTCTAGACGTCTTGCGGAAGCACGCGCATTGTCTTTTAGAGGAGAAATTCCTCCAAATGCTCAAGCAGTCCTAAATACCAACTTCAAATTTCATGCTGCCAAAGCTCTAGCCCTCACCGAAGTATTACGCCAAAAAGGAAAAGAAAAGGAAGCTGAAATAGTAGAAAAAGAATTTGAAGCGGAAATGCTAACTCATAAATCAATCGTCGGCTTTGATGATGACGAAGGAGATGACTCGCTAACAGATCCTTCTTCGAATAATTCTGCACCTGCAAATAATTCTGCGCCGGGAAACAGTTCTACACCGGGAAATTCCGGGAAAGGAAAATCTGATGATGGCGGGCAGAACAAATCTAAGCCTGATGCCCCTGGTTCAGACAATACCAGACCTGCTACCCCCCCCTCTACGGCTCCTGCACTAGAGGCTGCAAATTCTGTACCGACAAAAATAATCCCCAACAAAAAAGATCTTGCTGAAATAAATGCATTAGTAAATTCAATATTAAAGAGAGAAAGACTAAATATAGACTAACGTCGTGGTTTTGATTTTTGGCTACAAGCTCTTATAAATTCTGTAAAAAGAGGATGCGGAGCAAGCGGTCGCGCTAAAAATTCTGGATGAAACTGAGTTCCTAAAAAGAAAGGATGTTGGCTTTTTGGAAGTTCTGCGATTTCCATCAAATGTCCATCCGGAGAACGGCCTGAGAAGATCAATCCCTTTGCTTCTAAATCTCCTACGTATGCAGGATTCACTTCGTATCGGTGTCTATGGCGCTCAATTATTTTTTTAAGTCCATATGCTTTTCTCGCGATAGTTCCCTCTCGTAGCACAGCAGGATATCCTCCTAATCGCATATTTCCCCCGTATACATGGTTTTTTAAATTCTCTTTCTGAGATTCCATCACGTCAATCACAATATTTTTTGAATTTGGATTCACTTCGCGAGTATTGGCTTCTTTCAATCCTAAAATATTTCGAGCATACTCAATGACCAACATTTGCATTCCATAGCACAAACCAAAATACGGAATTTTATTTTCCCTTGCAAAGCGAATAGCCTTTAGATTTCCTTCTACTCCACGAGAACCAAAACCACCGGGCACTATTATTCCATCGTATTTTTTAAGCTCTTTTAGCTTAGCTGGATTTTTTTCAAAATCTGTAGAATTTAACCATGAAAATATTGGCTTTCTACCAAGTGCATAGGCAGAATATTTTACAGCCTCAATCACCGAAAGATACGAATCAGAAAGTACAAAATCTCCCGTCTCAAAATATTTTCCAATCATAGCAATCTTTACTGTCTGTTTTCCATTGTGCGCATTCTTGGCAAACTTTTTCCATTTGTTCCACTCTACGACGTCAGGCTTCTTGCATACCATCCCTAAAAGATCGCAAAGTTTTTCTGAAAGATTTTCTTTTTCAAAATTTAAAGGTATATCATATATGCTATCTACATCTGGAGCAGAAATCACATTTTCCGCGGGCATATTGCAAAACAGCGAAATCTTTTCTTTTCTCTTTTGATCAAGCGCCACATCTGCGCGAGCAATCAAAATATCTGGCTGAATTCCAGAAGCATTCAAAGTACGCACCGCATGCTGAGTAGGCTTGGTTTTCATTTCGCCTACCTTTGAAGGGTTAGGAAGATATGAGACCATCACGAATCTTACGTTGCCAGGATTCTCTAGCTTAAGCATCCTCGCAGCTTCCAAGAACAAGATGTTTTCATATTCCCCTACTGTACCTCCTATCTCAATCACTACTACGTCCGCATCAGATTTCTCTGCTGATTCTCTGATTCTCTTGATTACTTCGAGTGGAATATGAGGCACTACTTGCACGCATTTTCCCTTGTATTCCAGATTTCGCTCCTTTTCAAGGACACTCATATACACTCGGCCGGTAGTCATATAATTTATACTATCGAGCTCCGTGTTTAAGAAACGCTCATAGTTTCCCATATCCTGATCAGTCTCGTATCCATCATTTAAGACAAACACTTCGCCATGCTCGGTAGGATTCATGGTGCCCGCATCCACATTTACGTATGGATCAATCTTTACTGCTGTCACCTTTAGTCCGCGATTTTTCAAAATGAGTCCTAATGATGAAGAAGTGATCCCCTTACCGACTCCAGAAATCACTCCTCCAACTACAAAAATATATTTTGTTTCTCTTTTTTTCATCGCGTGAATATTTATTATTAACTATTTATTCAAATATCTTCTAACAGCAAGTGTGCTCGAAATGATTCCAAGTAATCCGCCGGAAAAAAGAAGAATAATCATTATCTGGAAAAAATTTGACATAAAATATTGGCTTAGGTTTAGTCCAAGGAAATTGGTCATGGTTTTCCCTAGCCAAGAAGTGATCGGAATAAATATAATCAAAGTAATGATAGTAGCGATGATTCCATAAATGATACCTTCTATCATAAATGGTCCGCGCACAGTGGTCTTGCTCGCACCCACAAGACGCATCACTCCTATTTCTTCACGAGAAATAAAGATAGCGAGGCGGATAGTGTTTAAAGTAATGACAACAGAAATGACAATGAGGATGAGAGTAATCAAAATTCCCAATCTCTCAGCACCGGAAATGATCGAATTCAAGCGATCGATCACGAGCTTGTTGTCGTGATAATTTACTTTGTCTACGATAGATCCCAAAGAAGAAGAAAGAACATTGTCAGATTTTAAAGTATTCGCCAAGCTCTCATACTGAGAAATATCCTTTGCCTTAACGTTTAAATACGCGCCGAGTGGATTTCCGCCAATTTCATCAAGGGCAGCGAGGGTTGCATAATCTCCTTCATGACGCTGTCTAAATAATGCCAAAGCTTCTTCGGCACTTATATATGTAGCGGACTCTACTTCCGGAAGATTTAGCAAAGATTCTCTCATCGCCAAAATTTCATTGTCATCTGCTCCGACATTAAAGTAAACAGTTACGTCCACTTTTTCTTTTATTTCATTTAAAGAAAAATTTAAAGCTGCTTGGAGAAGAATAATAGCAGTGATTACAGAAAGAGTGATGGTCATCACTAGCACAGCGGCAAAAGAAATGGTTCCACTTCTCTTAAAATTCAAAAATCCTGCTTTTATTATTCTTATTAGTTTAGTCATGTTTATATTATATTACATATTTCCCTCCTTTATCATCTCGCACCACTTTTCCTTTCTCTAGGGTGATGACTCTCTTCCCTACTGAGTCTATCACTCCACGATTGTGAGTAGTGAGGATCACCGTCGTGCCAAGGTCATTTATTTTTTTTAAAATCTGCACTACTTCATAAGTATTCACTGGGTCTAGATTTCCCGTTGGCTCGTCTGCGATGATGAGCTCGGGTTGATTGATGATAGCACGAGCAATTGCGAGGCGCTGTTTTTCTCCTCCAGACATTTGGCGAGGAAAGTGATGGGATTTTTTATGTAAATCCACTAGTTCGAGTACATGAGGAACATCATTTTTTATATCCTCATCGGTCTTGCCGACTGCCTCCATAGCAAAGGCAATATTTTCGTATGCAGTTTTATTTGAAAGCAATTTAAAATCCTGAAAAACCGTTCCCATTCGACGGCGAAGTTTTGTGAGATGGTCGCTCTTTAATTGGTGAATATTTGTGGACTCAAAAAAAACCTCTCCTGCCGTAGGAGCTTCTTCTGCTAGAATCATTTTTATAAAAGTTGTTTTTCCGGCGCCGGAGTGACCGACTATGGATACAAATTCGCCTGCATTGATAGTGAGAGTGACATCTTCGAGCGCTATCGAATCTGCATCATATACCTTGGAAACACCGTTAAAGTAAATCACCTGACTATTTTAGCACATATTATTTCAAACTTCCAAACCCACAGCCATATTATGCCATACGGCAAAGTGTAAGGGGTCCCCTTGCATGTTGGGTGTAAGGGGTCCCCTTACACCAAGAGGTCGAGGTTCCCGTCTAGAAATCCCTCTATATTACTGGTCTCGGTGCCAGATCGATGATCTTTTACCATTTTGTAAGGATGTAGGACATATGACCTGATTTGGCTCCCCCATTCTATCTCGGTATTTTTTGTGCTCTGCATGCTTTCTTCCACGGATTTTTTTTCCTCTTGTGCCTTGGTAAAAATTTTAGCGCGAAGGAGGCTCATGGCTCTATCACGATTTTGTTCCTGACTTCTTTCGCCAGAGGCGTGTGCGGAAAGATTTGTAGGAATATGAACCAAGCGCACCGCTGTCTCTCTCTTGTTTACGTTCTGTCCGCCCGGACCTCCTGCTCGCGAATACTCTATCTTCAAATCTTTTTCCGGTATCACAATATCTTTTTCCTCTAATTTAGAAAATTTTGGCAATACTTCCACTAGCGAAAAAGAAGTATGCCGTAATTTTTTTGCATTGAAAGGAGAAATGCGCACCAAACGATGCACTCCGGCTTCATTTTTTAAAACTCCATAGGCTCCCTTTCCATCTATCTCAAAGGAAATGTTGCGGTATCCACCATGACCAGCTTCGTGCTGGTGAATGACAGAAGTCCCCCATCCTTTTTTGGAAGCATACTTTATGTACATATCAAATAGCATGCGCGAAAAATCTTCGGCATCGTCACCGCCCGCACCCGAGATGATAGTGAGGATCGCATTTCCTTTATCATACTTTCCTACTCCTTCTTTTTTTTCTTTAAGCTCATTCAATTCCCGAATCACTTCCTGCGCTTTATTTTTGTCATTCCAAAAATCCGAAGCGAGCATGCTCTCTTCGATCTTTCGTATCTCTTCTTCTATTTTCTTTGATTCTTCTTCCATGTTATTCATTATATATTATGACAAGTCTTTTATCTTTGGAAAAAGTTTCTCAGGCAGAACAGAAAAATAATCATCTATGTATGGAAACATCGTGTCGCATGCGACAAAACACACTACTATCTCTCCATTTTTATTCCGCAATTCATCCAATTTTCCTTTTCGCTTATACTCTCTAATTTTTTTATTTATTCCCGAAAGTTGCATACCCGTGGACGGACCGACAAAAAACCCTTGTCGAATAAGGTCCAAACTGGCACGGAAGGAACAGAGCTCGTCTACGGCGATCACTTCGTGCACACATTTTTCCCAAGGAAAGGCGAGCTTGTGAATCGCAGACTCTCCACGCGGACCCGGCACGGATGATCCACTTTCAATAGCGGTACCCCAAATCTTTGCCTTAGAATTTTTCTTCAATATATATGGACCAGCTCCAGCGATAGTGCCGGCCGTACCAATAGAAGCCATAAAGACAGAAAGCTTCGCCCCAAACTGTTTCCAAATTTCTTTCCCGACATGTTCTTCTGCTGCTTTTTGATTCGCGGGATTTATATATTGATGAAGATTATGCCAACCAGATTTCTCGCCAAGCTTTTTTGCTTCATATACTCCCCCCGCTTCGGCCCACACATCAGGGCTTGGAGGTCCATGTGAAATTAAAAGATTAGCTCCCACCAACTGAAGCAATCTTTTTTTATGTAAAGGCACATCCGGAGTGATGACTGCATGCATGTTTGGAATTCCAAAATGTCTGCCTAAAATAGTGAGCGACAGTACTGTGTTTCCAGAAGAATATTCCACTAGATTTTTTGTCCTAGAAAGTTTCTCTTTGGAAAGAGCGGAAAGCATCGCATGCGCCGGAAATGATTTTATATTTGAAAGTGGCACAAACTGCATGAGCTTAATAAAAATACGCACCCCTTCCTCGTGAAAAGGATTCAGCGACTTTGGAAGCTCCACCACAGGCAAAGGTCCAAGAGCTCCTGGATTCAAGAAATCTCTCACCGCATTCTCTCCGGCAAAAATGTTTTTCTTATTTTTCATATTTCATTTCAACTTTTTTCTTTTTCTATCCTTGGGAAGGAAATTATCTTTGGAAACAATCGGCCGACGTATACGCTTTTCCAATTCCTTGCGCGCCGTGCCAGCTATCTCTCCCCCACTCTTAGCATCTACTTTCAGCTTTGGCAAGCCGAGTGAATTTTCCGTGCGGTGGATCTCAGTAGTAGAACGCTCGCCAAGCATAGTAAATATAAGCTCAAAATCGTCCATATGGTCACGAAGATTTTCCCTTTTTAGATTTTTTACTTTTTTGTATTGACTGGGTGTAATGCCGAAAGTAGCTTTTGATATCTCCGAAGTAAGTATTTTGTAATCATTTTTGTTTTCTGCTCCCCTACTCTTCCATTCATCGGTAAGCTCTTCACGAATCGAAATACCGCGCATTCTTTTTTCTATCCATTCATTAGAATACCCTTTCATTTTGTAGAGCATTCTCGTGCGCTTTGTGGCGAGCTCCGGATCTTCGATCTCTTTTACTCTTTCATATCCCACTTTCGCCAACCACCGCTTAAATGGCTCAGCCTTAGGAGAAGGGATGGATTGAATTAGCCGAAAAGCATTTTCCGTATTCACGCAATCAGTTTCTCTCATTTTTCCATCACCAGCAATCAACTTCAACTGTCGACAAATTGTCGACAGTTGAAGTTGATCTTCGTTTTTAACTCTTATTTTCATTTTATACCAATAGTCCCTAGGATCTAGGCTGTCCGTTAAAACTTCGATGATATCGATAACAGAAAAATACCATTCATTATTAAAAAACATTTTTCGCACCTCTTTGTTTTGGAACAGCACTATTTTTGTTGAGTCATACATATTGTTTGTTCTCATTATTAATAATAATGAGACTCGAGGTCTTCGCCTTTACCGATTATACCACGGTGACCATCCCGCTAAAAGAAGCGACTGCAGGTCCTTCCATGATGATTTCGCCTTCCGTATTTTGGGTAAGTTTCAATTTTCCACCAAGCAGGTGCAGCACGATCTCGGATTCTGTGTTCCCTCTTTTCTTCAAAATAGCATATATAGCGCAAGCTCCAGTGCCACAAGCGAGAGTCTCCCCGCATCCACGCTCCCACACTCGCGCCTCATATTCCCTAGGATTTATTTCTTTCACAAATTCCACATTAGTTTTGTTTGGAAAAAATTTACTATTCTCCACCCTTGGTCCGATATCGGATACAGCCCGAGGATCAAGCTCTGCGACCATGGTGACGGCGTGCGGATTTCCCATCGACACAAACTGAAAATTCATCCCCTCTATCTCCATTTCTTTTTCTGGAAAATCGGAATGCTCAAAAACAGGCACTCCCATATTTACAGAAAAAATATCTTCGTCTATCATCTCTACTTTTTTTATCCCCGCCCTCGTATTTATCTTGAAAGAAATATTATTTTTTAAATATCCTTCTTTTAGAAAAAGTGCTACACACCTGACACCATTTCCGCACATCTCGGCCTGTGTGCCATCGGCATTGTAATAGTTCATGAAGCAATCATATTCTTTGCTGTCATTTGTTGCTTCCACTAATATGAGTCCATCAGCTCCGATCCCCTTTTTTCTATCGCACAAAAATTTAATTTGCTCGGAGGAAAGTTTTATACGGCCATTGAAATTGTCTATGACAACAAAATCATTTCCGAGGCCGTGCATTTTTGTAAAATATATATTCATGAGCCGAGAGTGGGAATCGAACCCACGTTCCTACTTTACGAAAGTAGTGTTCTGCCACTGAACTATATCGGCAGTGCGATCCTTCCCTGCACTTACCTGCATAATACCATATACAATATATATGTTAGGCAACTTTGTGGAGCCGTTGATCGGGATTGAACCGATGACCTCGCCCTTCGCTTACCACCTCTATTTCTTCGCCTGCGGGCGGATTATAAGAGGGCTAGACTGTATCTTACGCGTATCTTTCGACTTAGCGTCCCTTGTCAGTCGTTCGGGCGACCTTTTAAAAGTTCGCCACGGTCTTACCCATTTCTGGGCTTTAACCGTTATTCGGGATTCATCATTTTATTTCTAAAATAATGGGCTATATTGCGATAACCATGGGCGTGCTCTACCAACTGAGCTACAACGGCATATTAAATTTTCGATCTGCACATATCTTCACATATCTGCACATTTTCTGCTAACTCTCGGATGATACTATTTTATTTTAAATATTTCAACGTAGGGGTAAGGGGTCCCCTTGCATGTTATCCACAGATAAGGGGGACCCTTACCCCCTGCTTGCCCCTTGCATGTTAAGGGTCCACCTTCGCCTCTGGCGAAGGTGGACCCTTACCCTTTTTGCGTGTAAGGGGTCCCCTTACACCTAAAAGTTATCCACCTTTTATGCACATGAATAATCACAGTCGTCGTTGCGCCTAAAATATTTTTTACATATACTTAACCCAAGCGAAAAACAAATTAAAAAAAATTCTCTCATGAAAAAAATTAAAATCAGTTTGGTGCTAAAAATAGTTTCAACTTCTCTGCTTGCTCTCGTTCTACTTCAAGGAGCATACCTCGCCCTCGAACCGGCAGCAGTAGGAGCTGTGACAGATGAGGTAGTAGTCACTCTCGTTGTCGACGCCGGTATCACGATCTCCGACGGCGGAAACGTAACCATGGCTCCGAACCTCGGTCTTATTTCAAACTCTTCAATCGGTAGCTCTCTATGGACAGTGGTCACCAACGATACAGATGGATACACTCTGGCGGTGAAAGCTTCCGCTTCTCCTGCACTAGTTTCCGCCACATCATCAATCGCCGACTACACTGAAACAGTCAACGGTACACCAGAAGCATGGTCCATCGCATCCGGTGCAAAAGAATTTGGATTCTCTGCGCACGGCACTGATACCGATACCGTTGCTTGGGGCACAGCCGCTTCTTGTGGCGCCGCAGGAGTACCAGATGCTTCTCAAAAATATGTAGGCTTCAAAACTACCGACAAACAGATCGCAACTCGAAACGCCATCACTCCTATCGCCGGAGTAAACACTTCCATTTGTTTTGCCGCAGCACAAAACGGGGTCTTCGCTGATTCAGGAACATACACCGCTACTATTACCGCTACCGCCCTAGTGCAATAGGCAGATTAGAAATAACAACTTTACATGTGAAATCGAGATTAATCATAATCATTGCAATACTTTTAACCGCATTTACATACGCGGATAATCTTCATGCTGAAGTAAAGCGGATGAAGATAAACGGAATAGAGATCCGTAATGATTTCGTGGTTGAGCCTGGAAAGACAGAGGTATTTCTAAACCCTGGCGAAACTATCACAAAAAGCATCAGCATCACAAATCGCGTCAATCGCGATGTTAGTTTTAAACTTACATCAGAAGATCTGCAAGGTACAGACGATCCACAATCTCCACTCATTCTCCTCGGTGACGACATCGGCCCCTATTCTCTAAAGAATTTTATTTTCCCGGAAATCAACGAATTCACTCTGGCCTTTGGAGAAAAGATAACCATCCCTGTAAATATTTCCATTCCATTTGACGCAGAACCCCGTGGATATTACGGGGCTTTAATCGTTTCTAACGCTCCTGACAAATTTGCAGAGGACGGAGTGACTCCGACCACAGAAGCCGAGGGAAAGACTGTGCTCGTCTCCCGTATCGGTTCGCTATTTCTCTTGCGTATAAACGGTGAAGGAAAAGAAGAAGGTCATATCACGGATTTTAAAATCAAAGGCCCGGTGAAGTCATTTTACGAACATATGCCTCCTGGATTTGAAGTTGGATTTAAAAACACCGGAAATGTGCACTTGGTTCCTTATGGAGAAATCATCATCAGAAATATTTTTGGAATGGAAATACGCCGAGTACCGCTCGATGCATATTTCGTTTTGCCAAATTCTACCCGCTATCGCGAGATAGAAACTCCTGAAACTTTTGGATTCGGACGCTACACTGCAGAACTCACTTTTTATCGTGGCTACGGTACGGAAATGATCGAAGAAGCTCTATCTTTTTGGGTACTGCCATGGAAGATCATACTGCTCACATTCTTTGGACTCCTCGTACTCGTCTCACTTGTCTACTATATACTTACTCGGTTTGAATTAAGACGAAAATAATATGAAAAAAAAGAATCACAAAATTCTTTTTAAGAATACGATTTTTCCAGCTATCATCTTGCTCGCCGTATTCACTTTTTCGGGAAAAATATTTGCCCAAAACATGCAAAGTCCGAGCTATCGCATGCAAACAGACAGTCTGAATGTCGGAGGTTTCGAGTCCTCTAGCCCCCTCTACGGCCTCAAGGACACCCTAGGAGAGCTCGCTACGGGCGACTCTAATAGCAACTCATATTTCATGAAAGCGGGCTTCTGGCAGATGCAGGAGAGCTACATCTCAGTTTCTAGCCCTCCCGATTTAACCTTGCCAAATATAGGTATTGTGCAAGCTAGCAGTGAAGGGACCGTCTCTTGGACCATCATGACGGACAACCCAGCAGGATATACGACCTCCATTTCGGCTAGTACTGTCCCCGCCATGAAGTCTCCCTCTGACTTTTTTACCGATTACGCTCCCTCCAACACAGACCCCGATTATGACTTCAACATTGCTCCCACCAACTCTGCTTTCGGTATTTCTATCGAAGGTACAGAAGTAATCAGTCGATGGAAAAACAACGGCTCTCTGTGCAATGCTGGCACCTTGGTCACTCCTGGAAAATGTTGGGACGGACTTTCTACTACTCCAAAGACAGTATCTGGATCACCCGTCAGCAACCATCCCAACGGAGCAGAGACGACTGTCAGATTTAAAGCAGAAAGGGGGCCCAATCGCATCCAGGATGCGGGAGTATACCAAGCTGTCATTACCATCACCGCCATTCCTCTATGATCACAAAAATATTTTCTCACACCACATACAGAATTTTTGCATCACTCATTCTGTCTGTGGTTTTTTCTTTTTTCTTTTCTCTCCCACTGCATGCCGCGGAAAATAGTATTAATGTGAATCTTGATGTAACTTCGTGCAACATAAACGGAATATGCGAACCTGAACTCGGTGAAAATATTTTCACTTGTCCGAGCGAGTGTTTAAGCCCGACTGTCACAGGTTCATATCCAGTTAACCAAACTGTTTTTTTTAGAAATGTTTTAGTGACTACGTTTTTTAATAAAGCGATCATCACTTGGCAAAGTTCCATTCCCACCCTGACCACCGTCCGCTGGGGCAAGACTATCGACTACAACGATGGATCACTTCGCACCTTGGTGTACACAAAAAACCATCGCATCGAAATCACGGGACTCACTCCCGACACTCTCTACTACGCAGAAATTTTGAGCACTGATGCATTCAATCGATCACTACGATTTGGTGCTGTTCCATTTCTCACATTACCTTCCGCTGGATCAATTCCAAATCCGACACACGTGCGAGCGGACACCGTGCGCGATGGAATCTTTTTGTCATGGATAAATCCGACATACAAAAATTTTGAATACATTCGCATTTTAAAAAATACTTGGGAGTATCCAAAAGATCCATTTTCAGGAACACTGGTGTACGAAGGTACAGCTCAAAGTTTTTTGGATAAAAACGTAGAAGTTGGTAAGAAATATTTCTACTCTCTCTTTGCCAGAAGCAAGGAAGGAAACTTTTCTTCCGGAGTATTTGTCTCCGCTGGCTTCGTAAAAGATGCTCCATCTAGTGGCGAAATCACCTCTCCCGATGGCACTATCACAGACCCAAGCGACCCTGATTTTGGCTCCCAACGCCGACGCCCTACTTGGATCGAAAGAGGCGATTTTGTCCCAGCACCTGTTTCATCCTTCTTTAGCATGATTTGGACCCTTATAATTTCGCTTTTCACCACACTTTGGAACTTTTTTAAAGGGCTCTACTTTTCAATAATATCCTTATTTTAAAGGGTTTTTTGCTGATTTAGCAAAAACCCTTATTTTCTAACGTAAAATGTGGATAACTATCTGGATAACTAGTTGATAACACTGGTATAATTAGGCTATTAAACGGTGGAACGGTTATCCGAGATGTTAAGAAAAATAAAGTCGGTTACCCGAGATTTGTTTATTTCACAAGGATGAAAATGAAGTCTCTTAAAAAAGTAATTTCCCTGCGCGAAGCATCAAAGATGTCTGGCTACAATCAGGATTATTTGGGCTCTCTCATCCGCAAAGGAGAAATAAAAGCCACCAAAATCGGCCGAAGCTATTTCACTACCGAAGAGGAAATAAAAAACTACATTTTCGCCCAAAAAGTGATCCGCAAGGAATGGGCATTTGGACATTTCTTTTCCCAAGGACGAATCAAGAAGATCCTCATCGCATCATTCATGATTCTGGTCGCTAGCTTTGTTTATTATCTCCGATCTTCCGAAGGAAATTATCAGCCGACTGAAACCCCTTCTACTACCCTCGATGCGGACGCAGAAACATTAACAGTGCAAACAGAAAGATAATGCAAAAATATTTTTCTCTGCAAAACATAATTCTACAAAAAACCATCGCAGGTATTTTGGTGTTTTCAATTGTTGCGAGCACTGCATTTTTGCACTCCCCCACTGTCGCTCTCTCTGCGTTCAACAAAGAAATAAATTACCAAGGAAAACTTACCAACGCTCTCGGCATCGCTGTACCAAATGCAAGCTACAACATGCAGTTCAAACTCTACACTGTGTCAACAGGTGGAACTGCAATCTGGACAGAGACTCGCATTGATGCAAACAAGGTGACAGTTTCAAACGGACTCTTTAGCGTGATGCTCGGAGAAGTGACATCTCTTGCAAGCATAGACTTCAACCAAGCACTCTACCTCGGAGTAAACATCGGAGGAAGCGGTAGCCCATCTTGGGATGGAGAAATGACTCCAAGAAAAAAATTGGGTGCAGTACCTGCTGCAGTAGTGGCCGAAAGTGCTAACAGCGCTATCAACATCCTCGGAGGAACTGCAGGGTCTATCGCTTACCAATCTGCAATCGATACCACCGCTTTCAGCAGTGCAGGAACAGTTGGCCAAGCCTTGGTCTCAGGCGGTACCGGCTCCCCTACTTGGTTTGCTCCCACCGCGGGCTCACTAGTCTTTGCGGGAGCTAGTGGAATCCTTGCGCAGGATAACGCAAATCTTTTCTGGGATGATGCGACTAAAAGGCTTGGGATCGGGACGACAGCGCCACAGATGCGACTGGAAGCTTTTGGAACAGGTGGTCTTCCAGCGACATCAGGAACAACTCCTACCGGAAGCTTGCGAATAAGTAATCCTTCCACATCAAGAGTCTTGGATTTTGGAGCAGACAGTGGTAATGGAACCTGGATACAAGCTACCCTTAGTGGTAATTTAGCGTCAACTAGTAATTTGCTAATAAACCCAAATGGAGGTCAAGTCGGAATTGGAGTCACGAATGCTAGCGTGACGTTAGATGTTAGCAGCTCTACAGGAACAGGTACTGCGAAATTTGTATCCACTGGAACTGGACCGTCCACTGACGTATTAATAGTAGACAAGGATAATCTAAATACTAGAGCAGCATTGCAGATACAAGGTAATGCGGGGGCAACTGAAATATTGTTTGCATCAAGCACCGGCAACGTCGGTATTGGAACGACAGCACCTGCTTATCCTTTAGATGTCCTTGGAAACATTGGTTTGTCTGGAAATATTATCGACGCAGATGGTGGAGGTAACGCTGATTTAAGAATTAGCGGCACTACAGCTAGTAGATATCTAAAT
>DASTLQ010000003.1:0-2696 GCA_035714785.1 Minisyncoccota bacterium | reverse complement strand
AAATTAACAAAATATTATGAAAGGCACAATAAAAAGAATAATCGGACCGGTCGTAGACGTCGAATTTGAAGGAGAAATTCCTGATATTTACGGCGCCCTATCAGTAAAGAGAGAAAAGGGAGACCCTGTAGTCCTCGAAGTAGAACAACACATCGGCCGAGATACCGTGCGAACGGTGGCCATGGATACTACAGACGGACTTTCTCGCGGAATGGCAGTAGAAACATCTGGTGCTCCGATTTCTGTGCCTGTTGGAAAAGAGACCTTGGGCAGAATGTTCAACGTTCTCGGAAATCCAATCGACGGGAAGCCAGCAGTTTCTGGTGCAAAGTCTCCAATTCACCGAAACGCTCCAGCATATGTCTCTCAGGCTACCAAGGTTGAGATCCTAGAAACTGGAATCAAAGTGATCGACCTCATCTGTCCTGTTCTGAAAGGAGGAAAGGTGGGACTTTTCGGAGGAGCCGGAGTGGGAAAGACAGTGGTCATTCAAGAGCTCATTCACAACATCGCATCTAATCACGGAGGATATTCAGTCTTCGCCGGAGTTGGAGAAAGAACTCGAGAAGGAAACGACCTGTATCATGAAATGAAAGATTCAAAAGTGCTCGATAAAGTGGCCATGGTGTTCGGACAAATGAATGAACCACCAGGTGCACGTTTGCGAGTCGCACTTTCTGGTCTTACTATGGCAGAACACTTCCGTGATCAAGAAGGAAAAGACGTCCTCTTCTTTATCGACAATATTTTCCGATTTACTCAAGCAGGTTCCGAGGTGTCTGCGCTCCTAGGACGAATTCCTTCTGCGGTGGGATATCAGCCTACTCTTGCCACAGAAATGGGAAACTTACAAGAAAGAATTACTTCCACCGACAAAGGTTCTGTGACTTCAGTGCAGGCAGTGTATGTGCCAGCCGACGACCTTACCGACCCGGCTCCAGCAACTACATTTTCTCACCTCGACTCTACGGTGGTGCTCAATCGTTCACTTTCAGAAATCGGAATCTACCCAGCTGTTGATCCACTCGATTCCTCTTCAACTATTCTTGATCCAAACATCGTAGGAAAAGAACACTATGAAGTGGCTCGTGAAGTTCAGAGAGTATTGCAACGCTACAAGGACTTACAAGACATCATCGCCATCCTTGGTATGGAAGAGCTTTCCGAAGCTGACAAGGAGCTCGTAGCCCGCGCACGCCGAATTCAGAGATTCCTTTCTCAGCCATTCTTCGTGGCAGAACAGTTTACTGGTACTCCCGGAGCATATGTTCCTCTAGCTGAAACTATCCGATCATTCAGAGAGATTTTGGAAGGGAAGCATGATGACAAAGCGGAAGGGGAGTTTTATATGAAAGGGGCACTTTAGTTCTTTGAAAATTTAATAATATATTTCATCGAAATGCACGCATATTTGTCTGCTGGCAAATTGCTTTGCTCGCGCCGTCGCGCTCCGCAAAGCATTTCTCAGAAATTATTATTAAATATTCAAAAAAATAATAATGAAAAAATTAAAATTAAAAGTAATCACACCGGAGAGATTGGTCCTCGAAGAAATTGTGGATCAGGTCAGTTTGCCTACAACGCTAGGGGAGATCACTATTTTGGCTGACCATATTCCCTTGATTGCGAATCTTTCCTCAGGAGATATCGTGGCAAAGTCAAACGGCGACGATGTGCCGATGGCTGTAGCTGGAGGATTTGTTGAAATAAAAAAAGATGATGACGGACTCACTACTGTGGCAGTGTTGGCGGACTTTGCCGAACATGTGTTTGAACTTTCCGACGAAGCAGTAGAAAAGGCAAGAGCCAGAGCAGAAGAAATCAAAACCAAGCTGGACAATAAAGAGGAAGTAAACTTCGAACACTTTGCCGCAGAACTAGAGCGCTCGCTCACACGAGTCCGCGTGGCTGACAAATGGAGGACGAGGAAGTATCGGAAATAAGAAAGCCCGGCAATTTGTTGCCGGGCCTACCTATTTATTAAATAATTCTAAAATCATATCGGAAGTTTTTTTATCTTCCGTACATGCTGCAATCATATTTGACTCTGAATCAAATATGATTTTAATACATTTCTCTCGAAAAATAACAGTTTCGAGGAACTGAGGTATCTCTTCATCGTCCTCATCGACATAATTTTCTACGTCAACAAGTACTTTCCAATCTTGCCCATGGATGTCCTTGATTCGGTCACCCTCGGCTAGCTCTTTAAAATCAAGGAATGAGATTATCGAATTCAACCTCTCTAACATTTTTTATTTCCTCATGTTATTAAATAATATCTTTATCTTATAAAAACATTTTGTTGTATATATGTCAAAAAAATATTTGCACTTCGATAAAGTTTGTTACTATTGACATATAGCCCATTATATGATATATACTATGTAGCAATGTCTTTTGAAACTAGAATTCAAAAAAATTTTCAACAAAAAAAGGAATGATGGTAATGAAAAAGGAAAAAGTTCTAGCTAATTTTCATAAAAATGTAAGATTTTATGAAAAGATCATTTCTTTAATTTTTAAAAAAATTGAAGAAAATGATTACAGAATGCTCGATGATGTTATGATTATTAGCATTCCTCTGACAAAAACAGAGAAAAGAAAGAAACTTTTTGAGGGAATTCCACTCTGTTTAAGTCAGAGTGGGCTAAGAAACAGGAGTGGTTTCTTGGAAATAGGGGAAAATTATTATA
>DASTLQ010000002.1:0-2818 GCA_035714785.1 Minisyncoccota bacterium | reverse complement strand
TCAGTCGTGGGACTCCGCATCCCCCACCCACCCTAACCATTCATCGGTTTCTTATATCCCTTGCCTCATCAACCATCTTTCTAGCCTCTCCCCTCTCTCTATTCTGCTTGACCTCGGAGAGGTCATATGTTTTTAGAAAACACAAAACAAAAGAAAATCGACCACAACGTGGTCGCACTCCTATTCCTAAGCCCCTGTAGGGGGCGTTATGTTAATAGAAACCACACACCAACAACAACAAAAAGCCACAGAGAGGCGAAACACTTTCCCTTCATTTTTCCGACCCATGCCTCATCAACATTCTCCCCTCCAACCCACGACTTTCAGTCGTGGAGCTCCGAAACCCCCACACCCCCCCAACCGATTCATCGGTTTCTTATATCACTTGCCTTCATCAACTACCTCCCCACATGCCTTCATCCCTGTTAATTCCCATCCAAAATTGACCCACTTGTCTCACGAAAACTGACCCACCTAAAGTTAATTATTTTGTATTTAAGTTTTTTGTTCTAAATGATTTTCCTTGTATAAAAAATGGATAACTGTGATGAAGCAGTCTATCCAAAATCGCTGAGGCAACTACGTCATCCTGGAAAATTTGTCCCCACTCTTCAAAGGGTTTATTTGAAGTTACTATTATACTTCCGGATTCATATCTCTTGTTTATCATCTTAAAAAATAAAGTTGCTGTGGATTTATTTAATTCTAAATATCCTAATTCGTCTATTATCAATAAATCCAACCTGGCAAGACTCTCAATAAATTTGATAATATTCCCGTTTATCTCTGCGGCTATTAGTGCTGTTGTTAAATTCTCGGCGGTATAAAATGAGACTCTCTTTCTTTTCGTTGCCGCCTTAATGCCTAGTGATATTGCTAAATGGCTCTTACCAACCCCCGGAGGACCTAAAAGTAAAATGTTCTTTGCTTCTGATAGAAAGTTCATATTGGATAACTCTCTTATCAGTAACTCATCAAGTTGAGGCTGATATGAAAAATCAAATTCCTCAAGGTGCTTTATCTGTGGAAAACCAGCCAGCTGGATTCTACGATTTATTGACCTATCGATCTTTGAGATCATTTCGATTTCTATCACTCGGGAAAGATACTCCTGATAAGTTAATTTTGTCTTTGCAGCTTTCTCGGCCTCACTAATATAGTTTTCTTTAACCTTATGTAAGGATAAAAAACTCAGATGCTCTTCTAATATCTCAATATTATTCTGTTTCATTATTTATTCTCACTTATTTTATAATCAGTTAATGATCTGGTGATGTTTTTGTTAAGGTAGCTTTTATCTATATGTATGGATAGCTCAGCTATAGTGTCTGTAATTTTTTCCTCCTTTAGTTTATAGTTTTGCTCTAAATAGCCCCTGATAAATATGTAACTAAAAGAATTAAGCTGATCGGCATACAAAAACGCTTTTCTTAAACTTTCAGCAGGAAAATATTTAGCTATTTCCATTATCTGCATGAGATGATAACGGGGATTTATTCTTTTTTGTATTTTTAGTTTTTCTAAAAACCAATTATCCTCCGGAAAAATCTCTAAAAATATATCTTCCAACCTCTGTTGATTAGCATTAAGGCTACGATGATTCTTATAGTGTTCTTGCTGTATTATTATTTTCTTTTTTTGCAGAGATAATTTATGAGTGGCTATTATTTGGTTCTGGTTAGAGTATATCTGCAGGGAGTAACCCTTTGATACCTTTACCCAAACTTCTTTTCCGGCGAATATGTAAGGAACAGAATAACGACTTCCATCAAAGGAGATAAGACAATCAGAAGTTACTTTTCTACTCTCTTCATAAACTCCTACATATCTTGATTCCGGGAGGGTCGAAAGCATATTTTGCTCTTGGAGAAATAATTCTGAAGGAGGATAATTAGTAGTAGCATGTACTCTGTGGTTAACTTTATTCTGAAAACTCTTTAATTCATCACAAAAATGTTCAAAGGAAGAAAATTTATTATCTATGATAAAATGATCTTCCAGATAGTCAAAGGGGTTCTCCACCTTTCCTTTTGACCAGGGGTGGCCGGGAAGCGAACGTGTCGGCTTTATTCTATAGTGAGCACAAAAAGCCATATACCTCCTGTTCCACCTATAGTTTTTATAACCCAATTGATCTATAAAGCATCTTGCATTATCAGTTTGTATTCTCTCGGCCATACCTCCCATCTGATCAAACGAGTTCTCCAGTGCTTCAAAAACACTGGATTGCTTTTCACTTAGAGACGCCTCATAAATTCTATACCTGCTAAATCCAAGAATACAGCAGAAAACTATTACCTTAGTTATGGTATCCCCTATAACTACTGAATAGGGACTCCAATCAAACTGAACCTGTTCTCCTGGGGCAGTTTCATATGGCATGAATGTTTTTGTCTGTTTTTCTTTAATTTTGTTCAAAAATCTGTAATAGGAGCTTTTAGACCCATTATAGCCTTTCTGAGTGATCTCATCCAGTATCCTGCTTCCGATTATCCTGTCTATGTGAAGTCTTTTTTTGATAAAGTCTTCATAAGGAATTAGATTATCATTTATATTCTCGGGGCGAGAATATTTAGGCGGTACTGACTCTCTTAAAGCCTTTTTTACGGTATTTCTACTGACTTTAAGGATCTTGGCAATTTCCCTTGTACCTAAAGAGGGATTCTTTTGCTTCAAGTTTTTTATCGTGATCCAATCTTCCATGCTTAACACCTTTCATTCTCCGGTATTATTTTTTTAATACCGGAGTTTATTTATTTTTTTTAGGTGGGTCAATTTTCAGTGGGAATACTGGGTCAGATTTCAGTGGGAATTAATA
>DASTLQ010000001.1:0-2162 GCA_035714785.1 Minisyncoccota bacterium | reverse complement strand
CCAAAGTTGGTGCTCTTAAATACTCCGGCTGCATTTGTACCGAGATATGTATTTTCTCCTGACTTTGCCAGCCGTAAAGCTACTGCGAATTTAGGTGGGAGTCCTGCATTGGACCATTGCCACGTCATCCCCTGATCATCTGATACGGCAACTCCATAGTTATTTCCAAACCATCCTGATTCGTCTCCAAAACTGGCTATTAATCGATTATTATAAAGGAGGGAGTACATAGATTCACCAGCAAATCTGAATTTTGGGTTCCAAGATACTCCATCATTACTACTTACAAAAATTCTTCCCCCTACAAAGGTATAAAGATTATCCATTTCATCTATAGTAAATAAAGACAATCCATTAGGGCTATCAGGCAAAGATATGCTTAACCATTGATCTGAAGCTGAATCTCTTTTCAATATTTTTTGGTTACTTCCTAAATATAAAACTGAATCAGAATTGTAGGCATTGTAATGCTTCAAGGGAAAAGACACTTTTTGTTAAAAAATGATTGTGGATTAATCTCATAATATTTCAAGCTGCTTCTGCACGATATTGCCAATACAATTTTCTTACCTCTTCAGCTTTCCTAAGTTTCTGTTCCCTAAGCTTAAGTTTTTCTTCTACTCTACCGAGCAAATAGTCTTCCGGAGTTAAATAATTTAAGGCAGAATGTAATCGCTGTGTATTATAATAATTGACATAATCTTCCAAGTATATTTTATATTCTTCAAAATTAACAGGAGATTTGATTCTTAAACATTCTTCTGCAATTGTTCTATTAAATCTTTCAATCTTTCCGTTGGATTGCGGGTGATTTACTGATGTTTTTATATGTTTTAACTCTGATTCTTTTATAAACATCTTAAATTCTTTAGAAGTAAACTGACTTCCATTATCTGTAATAATGCGGGGTCTTGCAAATGGATATTTTGCCTTAGCTCCCCTTATGGCTAACTCAACATCATATTCACTCATTGTATATCTTAATTCAAAATGGAGAACTGATCTGGAGTAACCGTCTATAACCGGAATAAGGAATAAAAAAGTCCCATTAAAATTTACATACTTAAAATCCACATGCCACTCTTTATGCGGATGGTCGGGCTGCTTAAATCCTGTACCTTTTAGGTTTTTCTTTACTGTATTCCAGCGGTTTATCAGCCCTTCCTCCTTAAGGATACGATAAACAGAGGAAGGACTGGCTGCAACGATATTTTGGTTTATCATTTGATATGTTAACCTTCTGTATCCATCCCTAATGTATAGACTCCCCTCCGAATAATGATTTTTTGCATAATCCTTAATTTTTTCAACCTCATCGGGAGTTAGCCAGTGAGATCTCGGTACTTTACCATTGTGTTTGTTTGGACAACCGGTTCTTTTTTTCCAGCGATAGAATTTTACTTTGTTTAGGTCAAGTATCTTCAGCATAGTATTTATTTTAATTGAAGTTCTTTCCGTTAAATCGGTTAACCGGGCTACAACAGCATCTCTTATTTCAGGTTCAACCCACATATTATTCAAATCTCCCCACTCAGCTTTTTTTTTAATCTCAGATTATCCTCAACAATTTCGCTAATTATAGAATCCTTATCTTTAATTTTTTCTTCAAGTTTCGATAATCTCTCTTCTTCTGAATTATTGTTTTTTTGTTTTGAAAAAGTTTTTAGAGCTCCCTGAAAAAGGTCTTTCTTCCAAAGATAAAATAAATTAGGATGAATATTATATTCCTCACAAATCTTACCTACCGCTACATGGTTTTCAAAATGTTCTCTCAGAACTTTTACCTTAAATTCTGCACTGAATTTTCTTTTTTCTCTGTTCATAGATACTCCTATTCTTAATACAATTAAAATATTTATTTAAAAGTATCTTTCCAACTTAAGCATTATAAAAGGAAGCTATATGGATTTCCCCCTCCCCCTCTCCTTTCCTGAATAACTTATAAACAAAGTTATTTAATGTATCCTCAGATGAACTGTTCCATTTCAGATTTATCCTATTAAAATCAGACCAGTCCGTGCTTAAGATAATAGTGTTGCTAATCCTCTCCGGAGGATCGGGTGGAACCACCGGTGGATCCTCTTTACAGCTAAGCTGCATTAAAAGAAGAAGTGGAATACACAGTAAAAATCTCTTCATACTTTTTCTCCAAAAACTCTTAA